>CANRHR010000012.1 GCA_947630475.1 uncultured Clostridia bacterium
TTTAGAAAACTTTTGGATAAGTACAATGTAATACAGTCATTTTCAGCCAAAGGCTATCCATATGACAATGCCGTTATTTAAAATTAGAAGAAATAAACAGAAAAATATTCTGCAAATAATATTCTCTCTCCAAATCAAAAAGATAAGTTCTGTATTAAAAGTTTAAAACAATAAGATGTAAAAATCTTGGGGCTACCCGCCCCAAGCCCCAGCAAGCACACAGGCGCTTGACCCCGTTAGGTATATTTTTCATTTAGCTGTTCACTTTTTTGGCTATAGTCCAATCAATGTGATTTCCTTATCTTAAAGATACATCAAATTTTAATGTCAAGACCTGCCATTTCAGTTATTGGTGTATTATCAAGATTTGATACTGCTTTAATTATTTTTTCCGTCAAATCCTGTATATTGCTGCCTTTAACCTTTATTTCATGTGATTGAAAAGCTTTGCTCTCTTCTTTTCTCTTTGCCCTCATTTTTGCAAGGTGTTCTTCCTGTTCACGCTTTGCCTGCTTCTTTTCTGTTTTTTTCTTTTCCGCAAGCTGTTCCTCTTTTTTCTTTTCCTGTAACTTCTTCAGCCAATCTGCCTGTCCGCTTTCTTTACTCTTATTCGGGCTTTTTGATGTAGTATGAACTACCGCAGAAATATTTCCGTTATCGTCTATACTCCAAGTTTCGGAATAATACGTAAGTGTCCCTCCGTTAGCTGCTGCCGCCCTCTGTGCGCTTTTATAGCCACGAGCGTAAATATCCTTAAATAAAGATAGATTTTCCTCCAGCTTTTTAGCTTCTTCAGGATCATTTGCACACTTTCCTAAATATGCGCCGGAAATGGACACATTGCCATTTTTTACACAATCATAGGTCTTTTGCAGATACAAATTGTAATCAGATGCTGTCCGATTGGCAGGTGTCTGTTGCTCTTTAGCTTCCGTTTTATTAGCCGTTCTATTTTTCTGCATAGCATACGCGTTATAATTACTTTCAATCCCTGTTAATGCCATAATAAATTCCTCCATTTCATTTTGATTGATTTTATAAATCAATGGAATTGCATTATTTTAAAGCTATATCAAATTTTAAAGTCAAGACCTGCTGTTTCAGCTATTGATGTATTATTAAGATTTGATACTGCTTCAATCATTTTTTCCGTTAAATCCTGTATGTTGCTGCCTTTAACCTTTATTTCATGTGATTGAAGAGCTTCGCTCTCTTCTTTTCTCTTTGCACTCATTTTTGCAAGGCGTTTTTCATTTTCTTTTTTATCGGCTTTTTTCTTTTCAAGTTTTTCTAATTTTTCTTTTTGCTCTTTTGCTTTTCGTTTAGCATTTTCTCTGGCAATTCTTCCGTCAGGATCATTTGTACCTGAACTAATCATCGTAATATTTCCATTTGAATCTATTTCAACTGAAAGGCTCGTAAGAGTTCCCAAAGAATGAGATGTCGCATAAGCTACGCAATCCGGAATAGCAGCAAGATTTTCTTCTAAATATTTAGCTTTTTCCGGATCATTCATACACTTTTTTAAAAATGCGCTCGATACCGATACAGTTGTCGGAACACCCTCCATGGAGGTAGTACCTGTATTCATATAGCTGTATTTATCCTGTAAATATCTGGAATAATCATTTACATTGCTGTATCCTGTATTAATTTGCTCTGTTCTTGTTTTTCCGGGAGTTGAAGTTTTCAACTCAACCGTACTTGTTATAACATTACTTTTTTTTGCACTTCCTGCCGTATAATTACTGTAATTGTTTATAATTTCCATTGACATAATATCATACCCCCAAAAATAAATCTAAATTAACAGTTCCTACTTTTTTTATCGTATTTTCTGCCATAAAATTCATAAACATGGTGTGAATTACGGCATTTTTGGTGTGAATGTCTTTTCATACATCATAACAGTCAAAATAAAATTTTTTCCTTTCTCTGTTTCTTTCACTGTAATGTCAATATCCCCCTTGTATTTTCTTGCGCATCTCTGTATGTTCTCCATTCCGAAACCGTGAAGCCGCCTGTCCTCTTTGCTGCTGACCGGCAATCCTGTTTCCGTATCTATAATCAGGATGTCTTCAAAATCATTCTCAACCTCAATAAAAAACAGGCTGCCTTTTTGATAAGACCGCACGATGATTTTTTTGTTTCCTGCTGTTTTTCGGGCAGCTTCAACTGCGTTTTCCAGTGCATTATTTAACACAATCCCTATATCATATACATCTATCTGATTTTTATCGGGATAAATAAAATCCGATATAAAATTGATGTTTTGTTTCTCCGCTTCCTGCTTTTTTTGATGAAGAATCACATCAATAATAGGATTTCCCGTCTGATAATAAAAGTCAAGTCTTCCTACTGTTTCTTCCATCTTTCCAATGTAACTGTCAAGCTCTTGCCGCTCTTTACCGTCTGTTCTGCCTACAACTGCCGCTATGCTTTCCAAGTGGCTTTTCATATCGTGCTTTAATCCTCTCATATCGGCATAAATATCCTGTATCTCTTTAATTTCACGCTGCATCTGCACCATCTGGTTTTCCAGTATAGAGTGTTTCCGTTCTTCTTCATTAAGCTGTACCATTTTTTGAAAAAGAATCACGGAAGATACATTAACCCCCAACAGCAAAATACAGATAAGCGGCACCCAAAACAGTGTAGCGGGAACCCTGTCAAACATCATAGAGGTCACTTCATTTTCTGCCGGCAGTATCATCATTCGCAGCGTAATAGCAATACACAATGCTGCAATACTTGGAAGAATTAAAAACGCATTTTCATGTTTTTGAAGATAATAATCCTTTTTTACAAATTTAGTTGCCAAAACAGTAAAATATACAATAATCATTAATGCATACAATAAAATAATCATTGTTCCTAATATTCCATTGGAAACTGCTGTCCAGCTTTTTGCTTTATCTATGCTGTTAATTACTTCTTTTTCCAAAAAAATATAAGAAATTTTCCAACGCACATAATTTAAACCGATAGATAAAACTATTATAATATAAATAATAATCTCTTTTCCGCCTATAAAACTGACTGCTACAAAAAACTGTTTGGATAAATTTTTTTGATATAAAACCATTTGCAAAAACAGTACTATAACCATATCGACAGCAACCTTTAAAATATTGCCAAAAGGATATATGCCGCCGACCAATTTCCCTATCAGGCTTTTAAAAACAAAATAAAGAAACGCCCAAGCAATCAGGGCGGTTTTTCTTGATGTTTTGGCTTTCAGGAATTTATCTGCATAAATGCTTCCTGCTATACTGTTTATAAAATAAAGACCAAAAGAAAGCCCCCATTCAAACATTGACAATACCCCCGTTTTTAGCATAATCCATATACCGCTTAACAAAATCGGCATATTTTTTATGAGCAAGGATCAGCCTATCCCTATTAACAACCTCAATCATATCTGTACCATAGGAAACTATCTTTTCCATATTCACAAGGTAGCATCTGTGGCAGCGGTAAAAACTGCCGCCTGCCGCCCTTTCCCATTCTTCCATTTTTCCATAAGTTTCCATAATGCCCGTTTTTGTGTGAATAATAACCTTTTTATTTGCGCTTTCAATGTAAAAAATATCTTTTAAATACAATTTTGTCTGCACACCGGCATTTTTAACAAAAATATATTGTTTTCCATGCTCCTGCATTGCATATGCCTCTTTCCATGCCCGCCCGAAAACAGAAGCAAATTTTTCTTTATTCAGCGGTTTTACCAAGTATTGAAATGCCGAAACATCAAATGCATCATAAACATACTTGTCATAACCTGTTACAAAAATGATAATATTCTTTAATTTTCCGGCTTTCTCCTGATACTTTCTAATCTGCCTTGCCACATCAAGTCCTGATACTTCTTTCATTTCCACATCAAGAAAAGTAATATCAAAATCTCCATTAGCCTTCAATATTTCTTCTCCGCTTGCAAAGGTTGTAATCTCTGCGCCGGATTCCTGCTCTCTTATCAGTGAAACAATATGCTCCCTTGCCATTTTATCATCATCGCATACTGCAATCTTCATAAATTCAAACTTCCTTTCTCTTGAACATTTTGTTTCTTTATCCAAAAAAGATTTTTATTTGTTATATATATCGGCAAATTTTAAGGCGATTGGGGAAAATATAGCGTGAATTGCTAAATTTTTGGTGTGAAATTTTTTTATTTTGTATGATGACTGACTTTCCGGATTGATTGGCAGATAACTTTAAAAAAACTATATTATAAAAAAGCCGCTTAAATGGCCAATGTGATAAATTTACAGCTGCCTGTTTTTAAGCTAATAACAAAAAAAGCTTGATATACTCTAAAGAGTATGCTATAATATAATTATAAAACAAAAAATAAACTTGAATAATTGACAAATTATATAAAAAATAAATTTTTCATTTTATCAAAAAAGATATTACAAAGTGCATTTATATTTTGCGCTATTTAGGGGGATTATATTGGAGAGCAAACTTAATCATAATGTGTATTTAACTTGCGAACGCTATTATATATACGAATTGCTTATTATGGTAGCTGGTATGCTTGGAGCTTATACGCTTAATCTTAGAGGCGGTGTCTTTTGCAATGCTCAAACGGCAAATGTTGCTCTTATGGCGGTTGAATTAGGAAGCGGCAACTTTACCAAAGGATTATATTATTTAATTCCAATATCAGCATATACCGCAGGATCGATACTATCCGAATATCTGCCCAAAAAGGTAAGACATATACATTTCTTGCGTTGGGATACATATTTAATAGGATTTGAAATGATAGTAATTTTTATTATCGGCTGGATACCGTTAAGCTATCCTCAGCAAATAGCACAAGTTCTAATCAATTTTATTTGCTCTATGCAATATAATACTTTTCGCCAAGCCGAAGGCATACCCATGGCTACGACATTTGTTACAAATCACATAAGACAGTTTGGAATAGGAATATCAGAATTGCTGACAAAGAAAGATGTCAAATTTTTAGTTAGAGCCATGAAACATTTAAGAATGATCCTTTTCTTTTTTGGCGGCGGTATTTTTATGGCAGTAATCTGCAAAATAATGAAGGAACGCTCAATATGGCTTGCTTTGTTACCAATGGTTGTTATTTTTATATTTCTTGCCCACGCTGATTTGTCAAATGAGGATATTGAACAAAAACCACGAGGCCACTAAATCAATTGCCTTATCTTGCATAATTAGGATTTAAAACCAAACGTGAACAATCAAAATATTTTTGATAAAATTATTACTATTATTGAAAAACGATTGATTAAGGGGAAGCTTGTATGAAACAAAAAATATACAAAATCACAGTCTGTATTCTGTGTATTGTATCAGTTACATTCGCAATCCTTGATTTCAGTAAAGGTCTTACACCCCTGCAAATTTGGATTGATAATATAATATACATAATATTTGTGGTTGATTATATAGTAAGATTTATGATTGCCGGCCAAAAAAAGAAATTCTTCAAAGAAAACGTTTTTGATCTTATTGCAATAATTCCATTCAATTCTGCATTTAGAATTTTCAGAATTTTAAAATTTTCAAAACTTTTAAGACTTGCAAAATTCACAAAGCTGTTAAGAATAGGCTCTGTATTTGCAAGGTTCTTAACAAAAGCAAGAAGATTTCTAAACACCAATGGATTCAAATACATATTAATACTTTCAGGAACATCAATTCTTGCAGGAACTTTTGCAATGATGTATTTTGAACAAATGAATTTTTCTGATGCTCTGTGGTGGTCATTTGTGACTGCCGCAACAGTTGGTTATGGTGATTTATCGCCTTCCACCAATGCGGGAAGAATTGTTGCCTCACTGCTGATGCTTGTTGGAATCGGGCTTATCGGATCACTGACATCTTCAATCACATCTTTTTTTCTTCATCCAATTGAAGAAAAATCTTTCAGTTCAGATAAAGTTGAAATGGTATTTACCATGTATCAATCATTATCCGATGAAGAAAAAGAGGAATTTAAGAAAAAAATATAAAGCCTGTCAAAACCCACCTCCTAAGAGGCGGGGCTTTTATTGCAACTTCGTCACAAACGCAAATAATTTTATATATGTCATTATAGCCGGATAAAAATTATTTAAAAAGTTTATCGATTAAGCCAATAAGCTCATCTGCCTTTTCATCTATTGAATTATCCTGTGCCGCAGCTTTTACACAATTTTTTATGTGTGCCTTTAAAATTTCATTATTTGCCTTTTTTATAACTGCTTGGGCAGCCAAAAGCTGAGTGGAAATATCTATACAGTAACGATCCTCATCTATCATTTTAAGTATTCCGTCAAGTTGTCCTCTCGCTGTTTTTATGAGTCGTTCAATTTGCTTTTTGTCAGCTTTCATAAAAAACCTCCATAATATTGCCTTTCGCAAAGCGAAAGGCGTGGACTTACTTATTGATTAATAATATCAACAACTTCATAACCGGCTTGGGCAACAACGTTTTTAAGCTCTTCGTCAGATACTTCCTTTAAAAGATCTACATATGCAGCTTTATCCTCAAGGCTTACATTTACTTTTACTCCTTCAATTTCATTTAAAGCTTTTTCAACTCTCCCTGTGCAGTGTGCGCACATCATTCCTTCAATTTTAATTGTTTTTTTCATTTTGTAATTCTCCTTTTCTTCAATTTTATTATTTTTTTTATTATTTTTTATATAAACCGCATTTACTTCTTCATAATTAAATGACGGCTTAAAAAGCTTAAGTCTTAATGCATTTGTAACGACAAAAAACGAGCTTAAACTCATAGCGGCAGCGGCAAACATCGGATTGAGAAGCCAGCCGAAAAAATTATAAAACACTCCCGCCGCAAGCGGTATTCCTATACAGTTGTAAAAAAATGCCCAAAACAAATTCTGTTTTATATTTTTTATTACAGCTCTGCTTAATTCTATAGCATAAACGGCATCAAGCAAAGAATTTTTTATAAGCACAATATCCGCCGATTCTATTGCTATATCTGTTCCCGCCCCTATAGCTATGCCTACATCCGCCCTTGCCAAAGCAGGAGCATCATTTATACCGTCGCCTATCATTGCAACTTTTTTGCCTTCTGCCTGCAACTTCTTTATTTCATTTTCTTTATCCGACGGAAGAAGCTCCGCTGCAACCTTTGTTATTCCTATTTTATTTTTAATGGCATTGGCTGTAATTTTATTATCGCCTGTAAGCATTATAACATCAATATTCATTTCTTTAAACTTGGATACGGCAGAAACACTCGTAGGCTTTATTTTATCGGCAAGAGCTATAATACCCAAAGGCTTTTTATTGAAAGCAAACATCAATACCGTTTTCCCATCGTTTGAAAGTTCATTTATTTTATTTTTAAAAAATTCTATGGCTATATTATTTTTTTCCATAAATGCCATATTGCCTCCAAAAATAATTCCATCATCCGTTTCTGCGCTTATTCCTCCTCCTGCAACAGCTTTAAAATTTTTAAGCGGAATTGATTTTATATTGTTTTGTTCGGCATACTCCATAACAGCCAATGCTAAAGGATGTTCCGAAAATTTTTCAATTGAAAACGCAAATTCCATTAATCTCTGCTTATCTGTATCCTCCGCTGTTACAATATCGGTAACAAACGGCTTGCCCTCCGTTATTGTCCCTGTTTTATCCAAAACAACGGTATTAATAAGATGTGCCGTTTCAAGGCTTTGGGCTGATTTTATCAATACTGCGTTTTCGGCTCCCTTTCCCGTTCCTACCATTATAGCCGTAGGTGTTGCCAGACCCAAAGCACATGGGCATGAAATAACAAGAACAGCCACGGCAACAGACAAACTAAAGCCTGCGCTTTGCCCCAAAATAAGCCATACAACTGCAGTAATCAAGGCTATAGAAATAACAGCAGGCACAAACACTGCGCTGACTTTGTCGGCAAGCTTTGCAATAGGCGCCTTAGAAGAAGCGGCTTGCTCAACAAGTCTTATAATCTGAGAAAGTGTGGTATCCGCACCCACCTTTTCGGCTTTTATTTTAATAAAGCCTCCTTTATTTACGGATGCACATATGACCTTGTCATTTACAGTTTTTTCAATAGGCATACTCTCTCCGGTTATAAGAGATTCGTCAACGTAGGCGCCGCCTTCTATAATTGTACCGTCAACAGGAACAGAAGCCCCCTGCTTAACTATTACAATATCTCCCGGCACAACCTCTTCAATCCCCACGCTGATTTGTTCACCATTTCTTAAAACCAACGCTGTTTTGGGAGCAAGATCAATAAGCTTTGTTATTGCTTGAGAAGTTTTTCCTTTAGAGTGAAGCTCTAAAAGCTTTCCAACGCTTATCAATGTTAAAATCATAGCTGCAGATTCAAAGTAAAGGTTCATTGATGCCGAATGGGCATTACTCAAATCCCCTCTTCCCATGTAATATGCCATTGAAAAAACAGAATAAAGGCTGTAAATAAAAGCAGCCGAAGAACCTATAGCTATAAGAGAATCCATATTTGGAGATAAATGAAAAAGTGATTTAAATCCATTTTTATAATAATGTCCGTTTATTATCATAACAGGTATTGTCAAAAGCATCTGGACCAATCCGTAAATAAGTATATTTTCATCTTCGGAAATTATACTCGGAAGCGGCAGACCCAGCATAGAACCCATTGAAACATAAAAAAGAGGAATTAAAAATATAAAAGATAATATAATTTTTAATTTTTTATCTTTAAGCTCTTTTTTTATGGCTTCGTTTGGCTTGTCTGATGAAGCTTTGTTTTTATTGTTTCTTAAAGAAGCTGAATAACCGCTTTTTTCAACAGCAGATATTATTGCTTCCGATGAAATGATATTTTCGTCAAAATCAACGTACATATTATTTTGAAGAAGGTTTACATTTACAGAATTTATGCCGCTAAGCTTTTTTATTGCTTTTTCTATATGGCTTGAACAAGCGGAGCAAGTCATTCCTGTTATGTTAAACATTTCTTTCATGTAATCACCTCGATTATAGGCATTTACCCCACGGGGGTATAGTATTATTATGGGCTTTAATTTTTATTTTGTCAAGATTAATAACTTATTTCATATAAAAATAAGCAATTTTTATAAATTTTATAAATTTGCTGCTTCCAAATATAAAGTAAATTCCGCTTTATAAGCATTTCTGTTTATCAATAAAATCATAATTTTTCTTTACATAAGCTATTTTTCGTTATAAAATTAATCTGTGAATTTGCTTTATATTTATTCAAGCAATTTTTTATATACTTAAGGCTAAAACAGGAGATATTTTTATGTTTGAAAAAGCTGTTGAAACAACAGAAAAATATAATCTTATAAATAACGGTGAAAAAATTATCATAGGGCTTTCGGGGGGTGCGGATTCCGTATGTCTTCTTTATTTTCTTTATACCCTTGCGAAAAGCCGTGATTTAAAGCTGTTGGCTATACATATAAATCATGGCTTAAGGGGCAGCGAAGCCGATGATGACGAAATGTTTTCAAAAGAACTTTGCCTTAAGCTTAATATTGAATTTTTAGCTTATCATATCAATTTATGTGAAGAGGCAAAAAAAAGAAATATGACAGAGGAAGAATCCGGAAGAAGCGTAAGATATGAAATATTTTACAATGCTGTAAAAAATTTTAAAGCAGATAAAATAGCCGTTGCGCATACAATGAATGACAATGCCGAAACAATGCTCATGAATTTATGCAGAGGAACCGGAATAAGCGGCTTATGCGGCATAAGCCCTTTAAGAGATAATATAATAAGGCCTCTTATTGAAATGAGCCGCAGCGAAGTTGAACAATGCCTTAATGAACTTAAAATACCGTTTAAAACAGATTCGACAAACAAAAGCCTAAAATATACCAGAAATCGCATCAGGCTTAAGCTTATTCCTTGGATAAAAGAAAATATAAATCCCTCTGTTATAAAAGCTCTTTCAAAAAGCTCTTCTATAATAAAAGAAGAAAATTCTTATCTTGATGAGCTTGCTCAAAAAAGTTATGAGCAATGTATAATTAAAGATGACTGCATAAGATTAAGCTGTAAAAAGCTTAAAGAGCTTGATAAGGTTATATTAAGAAGAGTCTTAAGAACAGCCTGCCGCAGTTACAACAAAGAGCTTCACAACATAAGCTTTGAGCATATTGAAAAAATTATCGAGCTTTTAGATAAACAAACAGGCAAAAAATTAAATCTCCCCAATAATATATGCATACAAAAAGCATCTGATTCAATATTAATATTAAAAGAAAAAATTAATAACGGCTATTGTTATTTGATAAAAGAGGAGCAGCCTATATTTATAAAAGAAATTCGTCAATATGTAACCCTTTCAAAAAAAAAGAAAATATCGTTTGAAAATTATTTAAATATCTGTACCGTAAGCCTAAATTATGATAAAATAAACGGTGATTTGTTTATAAGAACAAGACAAACGGGTGATAAGATATATCTTAAAGGAATTAACGGATACAAAAGACTTAAAACTCTTTTTATTGATTTAAAAATTCCTCAGACAAAAAGATCCTTAATTCCCCTGCTCGCCAATGAAAAAGAAATTATTTCTGTTATTGGCATTAAAAATTCTGCTTTATATTTAAGCTGCGAAAATTGTAACGCTATATATATGCAGCTTTGGGAGGAAAATAAAATTGAAAGAAACAATAACTGCTCTTATTTCTGAAGAAGAAATTAAAAAAAGAATATCCAAACTTGCCGATGAAATCGAAAAAAGCTTTAATTACGAGCCTTTAACCGTTATATGTGTGTTAAAAGGCGGCGTTGTTTTGGCGATTGATTTAATAAGGCATATGAAAAAAAGCGTAGAGCTTGATTTTGTAGAGCTTTCAAGCTATGGCGATTCTATGGAATCTGTTGGGAAGGTTACGGTAAAAAAAGACATCTCCGTTCCAATAAAAGGGAAAAACGTTTTAATTGTTGAAGATATAATCGATTCCGGCAGAACTATGGATTTCCTTGTTAACAGGCTTAAGCGTGAAATGCCAAAGTCTGTTAAAATATGCACACTGCTTAATAAAGAACAACAAAGAAAGTTTGATATTAAAGCTGATTTCATTGGATTTGATATTCCCGATAAATTCGTTGTCGGCTATGGATTGGATTATGCTCAAAAATACAGAAATTTGCCGTATATAGGCACTTTATCCATTGAAAAATAATTTTTAATTAAATAATCTTTGAATTAAAACATTGAAAAATAATATATAATATGTTAACATAAAAAGATGGTAATAATAACAAAAAAGGAGGAACAGGTTTGAAAAATAACAATCTTAACGGCTATGGTATGTATATAATCATTACAATTCTTATTATCATAGTTATGATTGCATCAAATAACATAAATTTTTTAGTTCCAAACAAAAGTAAAGATCTGACTTATACAGAGCTTCTTCAGCAGGTAAAATCATCTGAAGATGTAAATAAAATCAGTTCGTTGGAAATAAAAAGGGATTCTGAAATAAACGATGCCGGTGAAGCTGTCGTTAATTATATCGACGGAAGCAAATCACCCAAAATAAATATTGTAAGCATATCAAAATTTATGGACAGCGTTGACGAGGCAATTACCGAAAACAATCTAAATGTAAGAATCCTTGAGCCTTCAAAAACAGGGATTTTTATGACTTTTGTTCCGTTTATAATACTTGCTGTTGTTGTGATAGTAATTTTTATGTTTATATTTCAGCAAATGCAGGGCGGCGGCGGAAATAAAGTGATGAATTTCGGCAAAAGCCGTGCAAGGCTTGTTAATAGTGATAAAAACAAAATCACTTTCAATGATGTTGCCGGTCTTCAGGAAGAAAAGGCTGATCTTGAAGAAATCGTTGAATTTTTAAAAGAACCAAAAAAATTTATAGACATAGGCGCAAGGATCCCAAAAGGGGTGCTTCTTGTAGGCCCTCCCGGAACAGGAAAGACACTGCTTGCCAAGGCTGTTGCCGGAGAAGCGGGAGTTCCTTTTTTCAGTATCTCAGGCTCTGATTTTGTTGAAATGTTTGTAGGCGTAGGCGCCTCCAGAGTAAGAGATTTATTTGAAGAAGCGAAAAAAAATACTCCCTGTCTTGTTTTTATAGATGAAATCGATGCTGTCGGAAGAAAAAGAGGAGCAGGGCTTGGCGGCGGTCATGATGAAAGAGAACAAACTCTTAATCAACTTTTGGTCGAGATGGACGGCTTTGGTGTAAATGAAGGTGTGATAGTTCTTGCTGCAACAAACAGACCTGATATTTTAGATCCGGCGCTTTTAAGGCCCGGCAGATTTGACAGACAAATAGTTGTAAATAAGCCTGATGTAAAAGGAAGAGAAGAAATACTTAATGTCCATGCAAAGGGTAAAAAAATAGCAAAAGATGTTGACCTCGAAGAGGTTGCAAAAACAACATCCGGCTTTACCGGGGCAGATTTGGAGAATCTCCTTAATGAAGCTGCTCTTCTTGCGGCAAGAGAAAATAAAAAATATCTGGAAGCTGACGATTTAAGAAAAGCTTTTGTTAAAGTCGGCATCGGAACAGAAAAGAAAAGCAGAGTAGTTACCGAAAAAGAAAAGAAAATTACAGCTTATCATGAGGCAGGTCATGCTATAATATTTGAGGTGCTGCCTGATTTGGATCCTGTTCATATTGTTTCGATTATACCTACAGGTTTGGCGGGGGGATATACTATGCCTCTGCCAAGCGATAAGGGCTATCAGTCAAAGAGCTATATGGAGCAGGATATAATCTCTCTTTTTGGCGGCCGTGCGGCAGAAGAACTTATACTTAATGACATTACTACAGGGGCTTCAAATGATATTGAAAGAGCCACAGCAATTGCAAGAAATATGGTTATGCGTTACGGTATGAGCAAAGCTTTAGGGCCAATCCAATTTGGGGATGACAATCAAGAGGTCTTTCTTGGCAGAGATATAGGTCACGCAAGAAATTATGGTGAAGATATAGCAACAAAAATTGACAACGAAATTACAGATATTATCTCACACGCTTATTCAGAAGCAAAAAGGATATTAACCGAAAATATTGATGTGCTTCACGAAACCGCAAAACTTCTTATAGAAAAAGAAAAAATTACAGGTGATGAATTTAGAGCTATTTTAAATAAAAATAAGCTTAATACATCCGAAGCATAAACAACAAAGACCGTCGATTTTTATCGGCGGTCTTTAAAAAATATAAAGCTATTTGTTATCGTCAATGATATTCGTACTCTGCTTATGCTCACAATCAACGGTTTTTGGCGAAGTATCCGCTAAGATATGGGGACTTGCTTGTTGGTTAAAATTCTTTATCGGAGCCTGCCAAAGAAAACAAACCGTTTAAATTTTCTGACGAACAATGAATATCGACCTTATAATATTTTTTAAAAAAAGATTTTTTCCAAGTAATGCCCTCGCTTTTATTTGGCTTAACTGTAACAGTGCCTTGCCCCTTAACATAAAGCGAAACATCCTTTGTTCCGTTATTGGTGTAATACGCTTTCCCATATGGCTGAGAATTTGATAATTCTATGTGTGTGTTAAAATGGTTTGTATCTAAAATCTTAAAGCTGCTGAAAACATAATTTTTATCTGTATCAGCAATTATATTTTGGGCAAAAACACCCAAGTATATCCCTATTAATATAAATATCGCTATTTTTTTCATAAAACATAACTCCTTTATTGCTGTTCTCCGAGAACCTTTATAAGCCCCATCTGGCTGTCATCACTCATAAATACGCAATTTTGCTGCATATAATATTTATAATTTGTGATAATTTTTTTTGTTATTAATTCTCCCGGAACAATAAGAGGTATGCCCGGAGGATAAATCATAATTGACTCACCACATACCTGCCCTAAAGCATCATCTATTTTAACAGTACTTTTAGGGCTGAAATAAGCATCTCTTGGCAATACTATTGTTTTTGGCTTTTCAAAAAAATCGGCGATTTCAATTTTAAACGGCTCTTTTTTCCCATAAAACCTCTTTGCTATATCCTCAAAAGCCTCTACAAGCTTATTAATAGATTCATCAGTATCGCCTATACCCACAACCGCAAGCACAACATAGCTCTCTGCAAGCTCAAGCTGTATGTTGTATTCTTTCTTCATTATATCGTAAACCTCAAAGCCGGATAAGCCAAGCTCATTTACTTTTATAATAAATTTTGTATCGTCAAAATCATAAATACCATGCTCATCCTTTTCATCTATATAATCTTCGGAAATAACGGAAAGACCGGGTACTTTTGCAAGTCTTGCCTTTGCCTCCGCACATTTTTTTAAAAGCCGTGAAAATATTTTCTTTCCTTTTAAAGCAAGATTTGAGCGGGCAAGATCCATGCTTGCAAGCAGAAGATATGAGGCGCTTGTTGTCTGCATAAGATTTATTGTCGATCTTACCTTATCCAAATCCACAAGCCCTTCGTTATGAAAAAGCGCCGAGCTTTGGGTTAAAGAACCAACGGTTTTGTGAAGACTTGCCGTAGACAAATCGGCGCCAAGCTTCATTGCGCAATCCGGCAGATAAGGATGAAAAGGAAGATGAGCGCCATGCGCTTCGTCAACTATAACGGCTATATTATGTCTGTGACATATTTTTATTATTTTTCTTAAATCGGATGCAACTCCAAAATAAGTCGGATTTATTATAAAAATTGCCTTCGCATCAGGATTTTGCTTTATTACCTGTTTTACGGTATCTACCTTTACTCCATTTGCTATGCCATAATTATAGTCAATCTCAGGATTTATAAAAACCGGCTTAGCTCCTGAAAGAATTATAGCATTAATAACAGATTTATGTACATTCCTTGGAACTATAATCTTATCCTTTGGCGAACACACGCTTAATATCATCGCCTGAACCCCAAAAGTTGAACCGTTTACAAGCATAAAAGCGTTGTCAGCTCCGTAAGCATCGGCAAGAAGACGCTCTGCTTCGGCTATTATTCCAACAGGATGAGAAAGCATATCAAGCTCCTTTGTTGAATTGGCATCAAGAGCTATTATATCTTCTCCCAAAGCTTTTGCAATAAATGTGTTTTTATTTTTTTTATGCCCCGGTACATCAAAATGAGTTATATTGCTTTTTCTGTATTTAATCAAAGCCGAATATATAGGCGTATTTTTTTGAAGCTCCAAATCCATTTTTTTCACCTTAAATATTGCAGTACAGCCACAATATCGCATCCGTTCTGTATATTATACTGCTTAAAAAAATCAAACATATCCAAAAATATAACATAAAAAGCAGTTAAGATTTATTCTATCACATTTTCAGTTAATTTCAACATAAATTTTAAATATTTTAGAGATAAATTTTTGTGCAGTATTACTTTGCAAATACATGTAAAAGGCCGACTTTTGATAATTAATGCTTGTTATAACCCCTACATACAAAACAGGCTGCCAAATGCCTATTGGCAGCCTGCTATTGCTACTGCATAATTTTATCTTCGGTTATTGTCCAGCCAAGCTTTGTTTTTTGGGCTTTTATTTTATGTTTTCTGTAAAATTGAATTTCTTCAGAGCCTTTTACTCCAACCCATGTATCCTGAACAACCGCAACGGCAGAGTCATTATCTATTCTTGAGCATAAAACACTGGCTCCGTAATTTGGCTTCTGCTGCGTTTCTATGGGTTCATAATTGCTCATTAAGGCGGAATCTTCCAAAACAGATTCCTCAAAGCCTATTATCGATGCGAAGCTTCCTCTTTGAGATTTATATTTTAATCTTGATTCAAATGCCGTTGTTACAGTTTCATTAAATGTTTCAATAGAAAGATTCTGATTTTCCGAAAATTGATTATAATTAAGATGTATTTTTACATCATCCATTTTTATCATAAAGGCTTTTATATTTACCCTCAGATTATCTCTGCTCACTGCGTAAATAAAGTTTCTTGCAGATTCATCAACGGGAAAAATCATATCTGTTCCTCTTTGAGCGGCGCTGCATGTTCCATCCAAAATAACTTCCATGCCTGTATCGGTTGTTCCCACAAGCTGAGCGTCAATTATTGCTTCAACTCTGTTATCAAGAGGATTTTTAGGGTCATAAACTTTATTTTTATCCTCTGCATGAAATACCAGAGCAATCCTGTCGTTAAATGAAGCCAAACCCTCAAAAATAAAACGATATCCATCTATATCGATAGTTTGAGTTTTATTCTCCCCTCCTGCCGATACAGATGAAGCCAAAACATTTTCATTTACATCATATCTTTTGTACAAATCCGTCATTGTTATATAATAATTTCCGTTAAGGCTTCTTACATGACCAAAGTCCATTCTGCCAAGCATTTTTTCATTATTATCAAATGAATACATTTCTGGGATCGATTTTTTGGCAACCAAATTGGCTGAGCCTTCCTCAAATTCAAGGTATGTACTGTTATTTTTAAAGCTTTGTATTACCTTATAATTTTTATTGCCGATATTGTTAATACAGTATTCAACAATAGTTCCGCTTGAAGATAGTATAACATCTGTAATTTCTGCCGAAAAATCATCATTCTTTACTTCAACAGGCTTTTTTAAATATCTTACCTCGCTCATTTGCAGCTTCTCGTTAAATCCTATTTTAAAATCTGCGCTCTTTAATTCATCTCCGGGGTTTTCGGGATAATTTTCTCTTATATTTAAATTTATACTTTTTGCGCTTGGAGTTAAAGGCTCAAATCGTATAACTGTGGAAGACAAATTATCAGAGCTGTTGTTTTCCGCAAAATACAAATCCATTGAATAGAGCTTTTCATTATTATCAGTTAAAACAAAACTATATTTTTGAGTATCCAAATCTGTTTCAAAATAAAAAATTGTCGCTACCGGATCAGCAATCATTCTTGAAAGCTTTATCTCTTTATCGCCAAGATACTCAACCTGCTTTAAATATATATAATTGGAGCTGTTTGATGTAAAATCAGTTTGTTCAGCCATATACATTTTTTTAGGCGGAGGTGAATTTTCATCAACAGGCGGATTAAGAAGGTGCTTATTTATGTTAATGACAACAAAAAGCGCAACAGCGGAAGCCAAAACCATAAACAACAAAGCGCACATAATTATTATAAATATTTTTGGTATAGCTTCTGTTTGTTTTTCAATCTTAGTTTCTTCTTCTTCGTTTGTAACATCGCTTTTTTCGTTCCTTACGGTATCGTATACAGAAACATCATTAATATAATCATAATTTACTTCTACAAGATCTGTTTCGGCATCTTCTCTTAAAAGCTCGTTAATTTCGGCATTCAGATTAACCGGCTTTTCCTGCTCGGCAGCTTCGGGCTGAGGGTTTTCCGATGATGGAGTATCTGAATTTTCAGTCTGAGTCTGTTCTTGATTTTGATCTTGAGCTTGCTCATTGTCAGGGTGTTCATCAGGCTGTTTATCATCTTCTTTTGTTTCAAACAAATCCTCAAGATCTGAATTATTATCCGATTTGTTTTTTTTATTAAATATATTTTTTAATTTTTCAAAGACCATAAAAATCACCTTCCATTTCTTTTTTTCTTATTGCGGGCTAAAATTTCGGCTGTTTTAAGTTTTTTGTCCGGCTCTTTATCGATAATATTTTTATCTTTTAAGGAATTTTCCGCTTCATTTATTTCATTTTCTTTAATTTTTTTAATAGCCTTATTTTCTTTAAGGAAATATTTCACAAAAGCATAGTATAAAAATTCTTTAAATTTTCTCATTCCAATATCTATTATAAACAAAAATAAAGAAATTGTCATTAAAATATTAGATAAATTTTTATTTTTATATGCCTTTGGTTCGATTTTATCAAAAATATTGCTTTTATAATCTATAACCTTTCCTGCGCAGGCATATGCCAGCTCCTCTAAAAATTCTTTGTTTTTTTCCAAGCCCGAAAAATCATACTCCCTTGCCCAGCTCACAAAATCATATGCTGTAAAATCGGCTTTTTTGGCATTTTCATCTTGATATTCTATATTTATTGTATAAAATCCTTTATCCAAGTTTTTAGTTTCAGCCCTATAGATATTTGAAGATACCGCTTTAAACTCCAGATTTACTTCACTCTCTGTTCCTGTAATTTTGCCTGAATTTATAATAATTGAGCTGTCATATGTTTTAACATATACATAATTTTTTCCGTTTTCAGCCTTTATTTCAGCCTCCATACCCGCCGAATCATTATTTTTAAGCACTTTTGAAACAGAAGCTATAAAAATCTCCATTCCTTCATTTGACGAAAACCACTCTGAACACCAATTCGACGTGTCTGTTGCAAAAACCCCTGTTTTGCCAAGGCCATACCTCATAAATGCCAAAACAGGCTCATTTTTTTGAGTTTTTAAAACCGCTTCGACATTCGGCTTAAATGATGATGCTATATAACCGTTAAGCATCGGAATATTGTCAATATTTGAAATTATAGGCGAATCTCCTGCCGCTTCAGGATAAAAATCAATTTCATTTAAAAATTCCTTTCCCGCTGATTTTGTTTCATCTGCAAAAATTTTAGGAAGATCTGTAAATTCATCCGTATAATAATATCTGCCGTTTCCTGCCTGCGCAAGGTTTTGAAGAAGCTGTGTGTCGGCATCGGAGCCTACACCCACACATGACAGCGTTATTCCGCCATTGTTTATTCGATTTATAAGATAAGAATAACCGCTTGTTTCAGCCTGTCCGTCTGTCATTAATATAATATGCTTATATCGGCTTTTAGAAGCCTCAAGCCTTGAAACGGCATCATCAAGCGCCGGCAAAATACTTGTTCCCATACCTACGCTTATAGAGTTAATATTATCTTTTATGCTTTTTCTGTTCTCCCCTACTTTTTCAAGATTAACCACTGTTTCGGGGAAACTGTCAAAGGCTATAACTGCAAGGCTGTCTTTGTCTTTCAATGCATCAAGAGAGGCTGATGCCGCTTCTTTAGCAATTGAAAGAGCCGAAACGCCATAATGAACCGCCGACATACTTGCTGAGCGATCCAATACAATCACCATAGAAAGATCATATTCTTTTGCATCATCAACAGGCTTCATATTAACAGGAAGAATTTTTTCAAGCGCAGTATTTTCATATCCTCCCATGCCAAAAGAATATTTTCCTCCGGTAACAAACAATCCTCCGCCACTGTTTTTTACATAATTTTCGATATTATCTATAGTTTTTTCTCCCAAATCGTCATAACTACAGTCTGCAATTATAATTTCATCATATTTAACCAATGATGCCAAATCATATTCATTCCCTGCCTTAACTATTGAGCCATTAAATCCATTTTGGCTTAAGGCTGAATAAATCTCTTTGCCGCTGCCGCTGTCATTTTCTATAATCAAAATTTGAGGAGCATCATCAACATATACATAGCAGAAGCCAACATTGTTATCTTTAAAAGTATCATTTTGAGATGAAATTTCAGCCTTTAAAGTGATTCCTCCGCCATCATCGGCTGTATCCGAAAACAAAAATTTATTTTCTCCTTTTTGAAGCTCAATATTACGTTCGCAAATCAAGTTGTTATTTTTATAAAGTGCAATACTTGCTGTATTATCTGAAACACTGTAAATAACCGCTTCTATTTCATATAAAGCATTTTTGTTTACTCTTGTATCAGCATTTAATTGCGAAAGTTGTATCTCGTTTTTCAAATTATTTTCAATAAACAGTGTATCAACCTCTGCGCCGCTTTTAACTATATTTTCAGCCTCATTTAAAGCGCTGCCGATATTTTCTCCTCCATCAGATATTAAAACAATCCTTTTGCTTTTGTCTTTATCCATAACGGAAACAGCATTATGCAGTGCCTGCTCTATGTTGCTGCCCTCTTTATTTATATCAGATTTAATTTCAAAATGATTGTTTTCTTTTTCAGGCATTTTTTCAATTGCAGAATTTTCACCAAAAATCATAAATCCAACTTCTTCATCGGCAGGCTTGGCCTTAAGCTTATCATTGATAAAGCCTAAAATTTCATCCGATTTGCCGACGCTGTATGAATTATCTGCAATAAACATAGTCTGTGTTTTAAAATTAATCAAATTAATCTGAGGTTCACTAAGTGAAAGCATAATCAAAGTTATTATTATCATTCTAAATAAAGTTAAAAAACAACTGAATTTATTTTTTATGATTTTTTTTGATTTAAAATCAATCATGCCTATCGCAAAAATAATAGCTGCCGCAAACGGAATTAAAAACAAAACCCAATAATTTAAAAATTTAATTTCCATTATTATACACCAGCCATTCTGTCAGAAGCAAAATAAAAATTAATATGCCTAATAAATATTTCATACTTTGATTTGTTTTTACTTTATTTGCCGTAATATTTGCCGGCATAATACTATTTTCTTCATGTTCATCCAAATTAGGGTTTACGGCAAAATAATATTCTCTTTCGTTATTTAATATCTTATAAATTCCGCTTTCATCACAGCTTCCAATCGACAATGAATCCCCATTTATCCGCTCTGTTTCATTATTCGGCTTTATAAGCAAAGAATCTGATGATAAATTTAGCTTAATGCTCTCACCCTGATTAACATCATTATTTTCTGTTATGCTCATTGCGGAAAAATCATTTATAACATTTTTTATCAAAATCGGAAAATCAACCTTTAAAACAATGTCTGAATCATACAGATCAAATGAAAATACAATTATCTTTTGTCCATTTATCTGCGCTGCATATATAACAGGATTATTTTCACTTGTAACGGCAGCTTTAAGCGAAGAATCTCTGCTTTCAACAATCCTGCTTTGTATAAGCTTAAAATCAAGCCCATTTAAATATTCAAAGCCTTTTATATTCTTAAACTCTAACTTATTCGCTTTGGCATAGCCTTTTATATCAAATAAATCTGTACCGTTAAGGGGATTAAAAATCACTATGTTGCCTGTTTTGGGCAAAGTTTTTGGAAGCTTTCCATTAAATACATATATCTGATACTGCTGTGTATCTAAATTGTCAAAATCCTCAATTTTATAAATATCTCCTTTAAACGCTGCTTTCAAAGCTTTATTTAAATAATAGTTTTCGCTGCCGCAAACGATAAGCTTTGAAGATTTTGCATTATTCCCCGCCAAATATCTTACATCATCCTCTTTAAGCTGCTCTTCCTGCTTTGTACAGACTTTATAATATGAATATTTATTGTCGATATTATCAAAACTTATTGTGCTTATGCTATTTTTATCAATATTTACATCTTTAAAATCGATAAGATTATTTTCACCGTAAAGCATTACTGTTCTGTTAAGAGAATTATCGGAATAATTTTTTATCTCCGCCTTTATATAATTGTTTTCAAAATCACCAAAAGCAGAAATAACAGCTGTATTATCCGAAATTTCTCCCACAATAAAATTATGTATCCTATTGTTATCTGTTTTTATTGTTCTTGTTGAAAAAATATATATTTCGGTGTTTTCACCCGAAATCTTATTTGCAAGCTCCAGCGTATTATCCAAATCCGCATACAAATATGAAGCTTTAAGAGAATTAACAGCCTTAAGTGCATCGGACTTATTGCTTCTGTTTGTTAAAATTTCGGCATTTTTATCTGTTTTTATAACAGATACAATGCAGCCGTCATCAATATTTTTTAATAATTTGCTCATTTCATCCTTTGCTTTATCAAGAAAAGATACAGAGCCGTTATCTGCCAGCATGGAAATTGAACAATCGGCAATTAAAATTATATCCTCACTCTTTTTATCCGAATTTATATAAGGCTCAGCTATAAAAAAAGAAAATCCAAATATCGATAAAATTTGCAAAAGCAAAAGCAAATTTTTTTTAAGCTTGTTTAATGCTTTCTTTTTAACGTTTTCATTTTCTGAAATCTTATTCCAAATAAAAAGGCTTGGAACGGATTTTTGTTTATTTTTATTTTTGTAAAGATGAAATAAAATCACAACGGGTATAAAAGCAATAAACCACAACCCGTTTATATTATTAAAGCTCATAAAATCACCCTAACGCAAATCGGAAAAATATTCTTTAACGACCTGTTTATCTTCATTTGAAAGATTATAATCCTCAATATTTTTTAAGGCAGCGCTCTTATATTCAGAAACCTTATTTTTATAAGAAATCTCATCATTTTTATCTGCTTCAACATATACTTTTTTAATTTCAGCCTCATAATTTTGATTACCCTCAACAGAATCGATTTTTTTAGCGGTTTCATTTTTATTTAATTTTTCATTTTTATCACTGCCGTTATTTTCAATATGTCCGCTTCCGGCATTACTCTGAGATGTATTATCCATTGTTTTTTCAAAATTTTCACGAGTTTCCGTCAAAACCTTTGATATTTTTAAATTTTCTTCTTCATTAAGAATATTTTTTTTAATTGTATCGGTCAATTCCTCTTTAAGAGCATTGTTTAAATTTTCAGCTTTACTTAAATCCGTCTTTCCGTTTGAAATAGCCGACATTTCTTCCGAACAGTTGTTTAAAACTTTTTTAAGCTCTTCATTTTCATTTGAATCAAGGCTTTTTTCTGCTTTTTTTAAGGCATCTCCTATAGCTTCGGCATCTTTTAAGCTTAAATTATCAAGATTGCGATTTAAATTATCAACTCCAATTTCTGCCTGCCTTACATCATTATTTTCCAGTGCATAACCTATGCTTTCAAGGCTTTCATTTTCTTTGAATATTTCCGCCAAAGCCTTTATATCCTTGCTTTCTGAATCTGCTGTTTTTTTAAACTCTATTTCCGAATTTTTTATTTTTTCCGATACCGATTTTTCATTTCTTTCAAATTTAATTTCTTTTTCAAGTTTTTTCAGCAAATTTTTCTTATCTTCATAATTATACAAATTCTCAGCATTAATCATATCTTTAGCTTCGCCTATTTTCTCCGCCGCCTGCTCTGTTTTTATAAAAGCTTTTCTTTGCCGCTCAAGGTCAGCCAAAAACGGAGATGGTACAAAATAAAGCATAAAACTTAAAATTAAAAGAAAAATACCAAACACAGCAGCATTTTTATTAATATTAAATTTATATATCTTTATAAAATTACTTTTTTCGGCTGTTGATATCGCATCTTCAATCGCAAGTTTTTGAATCTCTGTTTGTTCGGCTTTTGCGCTCAATTCAAATGCCGTTATAAATCTCTCCTTAAAACCAAGGCTGTCAGCTTTCAAAACCACAGCCTTGGTTTTGGGCAGCAAAATTATAAAAACAAAAAACGAAGCAACAAAGCCTGCCAAATGAACAAACATAATAAGACGGAAAATTTTGTTAATATAAAAAAGCTTTGATATAAATATTATGCCCAAATCGGCAGCAAAACACAAAGCCAATGCAAATATAAATATATTTGCGG
Organism: uncultured Clostridia bacterium; assembly: GCA_947630475.1. Taxonomy (GTDB): domain Bacteria; phylum Bacillota; class Clostridia; order Lachnospirales; family CAG-274; genus CANRHR01. Next base: position 23,303 of record CANRHR010000012.1, read on the forward strand.
CATTTTCAGCCATCATCAAAATTCTTAAATTTTTTAGAGCCGCCTTTATCCTTTCCACAAAATCACCCTCAAAAAAATTATCGGTATTTGTTTTTTCCTATAGGATCTATAATACTGGCAGAAAGCTTTGCAAAAAAACAGGAAATTATAATATTAAAAAAAATTGCCATCTGCCATATTTTTATTCCGTTTTCGGCATTTCCTCTGCCAAATAAAAACATCATAATATCTGTTCCGGAAAAATACGCTATAATAGACAAACAGGCTGCAATTGGATTTACAGACATAATAATTTTAAAAAGCCAAGAAGAATCAGTTATATTATAATCGCCGGCATAAATCAATAATGTTAATACAGTTATAATAATAGGATAAAAAACAAGCGTTAAATAGCTTAAAACCGTTGAGATTACAGTCCTTTTAAATAACGATGAAAAAAATATTGAAATTGAGCCTATTGAAGCTGCATATGTAAGATCGAAAAAATATACCAAAATTAAATCCGGTATAGAAACCCCTCCGTAATAAAACACCACCGAATATACAGGCAGAGCGGCTGTTATCATAATAAAAACAAACAGAAGCGAGCTTAAAAGCTTTCCCCAAATAATATCCGATGTACTCATCTTAGTTAAAAGCATAAGATCAAAAGTCTGCCTTTCTCTTTCTCCGCTTATTGCCGATGCCGAAAAAGCCGGAACAGCCAAAAAAACAACCATTGTCTGAAGAGCAAGCATACAGCAAAACAGCTCTATTGTCACCTTGGGATCAAAACCGTTAAAGCGACTATTATCCAATATTACATCAAATAAAATAAGCGCCGTTATTCCAAGCATTCCCAAGCCATAAGCTCCTATTGCAATAAAAGTTCTGAAGCTTCTGAACATTGTATTTATTTCTCGTTTAAAAACAGGATTTTTCATTGCTTCACCTCTGTTTCTTCAGTTTGTGCGTCTTGTGTCAGCTTTATAAATAAATCTTCGAGATCTCCCTCTTTTTCACCGAAGCTGACAACAGATACATCTTTTTTAACCGCCTGAGTTAAAATCTGAGATAAAATCAAATCATCACCGTTAAAGCTGAAATTAATCTCACCAATACCCTCTTTTATTTCAAAAACTTCTTTATATTCCTTAAGAATCAGCAAAAGCTTTTCGCCGTTATTCAGATATTTAACATAAATATTTCTGTATTTTGAGCCTCTAATCATAATATCATTAATACTGCCGCAGTCTATCAGTCTGCCATGATCTATTATTCCGATTTCACTGCACATTTGATGAAGTTCAGGCAAAATATGAGAGCTTATTATTATCGTTTTGTCAAGCTGTTTAAGCTGTTTTAAAATATCTTTCATTTCGGCTCTTGCCATTGGATCCAAACCCGATGCAGGCTCATCCAATATCAATATATCGGGGTCGTTTATAAGGCTTCTCGCCAAGCAAAGCCTTTGCTTCATACCCCTTGAAAGGCTGTCGACATAGCTGTCAATCTTTTGTGACAAATTAACTGTTTCCAAAAGATTATTTATAAGATCTTTCCTTTCATTTGTAGGTATATAATATGCATCCGCATAAAAATCCATATATTCGCTTACCTTAAGGTTGTCATATACTCCAAAAAAATCAGGCATATATCCTATCTTTTCTTTAATTATCGATGGATTTTTTACTATATCAACATCATCAATAAATATACTGCCAAGGCTTGCCCTCATAAGCCCTGCCATAATTTTCATTGTTGTGGTTTTTCCCGCACCGTTTGGGCCTACAAATCCAAAAACAGAGCCTTTTTCAATTGTCAGATTTAATCCGTCAACAGCATTAATTTTCCCAAATGTTTTTACTAAATTTTCTATTTTAATCATGTTTTATTCTCCCGAAACATTAAAGCTTATTTTAGGAATATTTACACTCTTTCTGTTTGTTTTTACAACAAGCTTTACTTCATTTGAATCGCTTATATAATCAAGGCTTTTAGATGCCAAAATTCCGTCATAATAATTCTGCCATATTCCATCACGGAAATTATAAATTAAATAACTGCATTCGTTTGTATCCAAATCAAGCGCAAAACTTTTTATATTTACACCTTTTGGCGCCGCAAAGGTTAAGTCAGCATTATCAGGGTCATAAAATTCATATTCGGGTATTTCTTCATAGCCTACTGTATAAAGCTCATCATCTTTAATATATGCCCCGCTGCCCTCCGCATGAGGGCTTACAAAACCGTAAGGAATACAATTATTTTCAAAACTGCTGTTATTTATTCTGTTTTCGGCATAAAAAATATTTGTTGTAAAAATATTTGGATATTTTCCGTTTACCTCAAAGCCTCCAATTATTTCTTCATTGTTAAAGCCCAAAACCATAAACGCCGCATCGGTTTTATTTTCATAAACAGCATTAAAAATATCATCTCTCAATCGAGTTTCGTAAATCCTTTGTTCATCATTTTTGTCCGCTGTGCGGCTCAAAATATTCTCGCTATCATCAAGGCTGATAAAATCATCTAAACCAGCCAATGCAATAGTTTCTCCGTTTTCTAATTTATCAACAACAAAATAACTGCCGCTTATACGTGAAGCTATAATAACATCATAAAGATCATAGCCTGTATTATTGGAAATATTTCCGCTAAACACATTATCCGCCGTTATTTTAACATCAATATTTATTCCTCCAACATTGCCTTCAGCCTTTTTTACGGCGGCAAAATTAATTTGCTCCCACTTAGGCATATCAAAGGATGTAACACTGTTTTTTTCTCCCAAAATTTTTTCTGCTTTAATGTCTTTATTTTTTAATGATTCCGAATCAAAAGAAGCATCCTCATAAGTTATGTCATTTAAAATATCATTTCTAAAAAACAAAACAGACAAATCATTTGCAAAATCTATTTTAATATCGCCCTTAATGGGAGAAGAAACGCTTACACAGGCAACAGGCATAAAGTTTCCGGTTGTATAAAAATGACTGTCCTGCTCAAAATATGTAATCATATTTATAATAGGTCTTTTATATACAGTTTCAATACTGAATAATTGTATTATAAGTATGACAACCAAAGAAGACAAAGGAATTATAAATATACTGAGTTTAAGCTTATCCTTTTTTTTCAAAATAAAATACAAAATGAAACCTATAAAAATAAAATATAATAAAATGATAATAAATATAATCTTTATTGTAATATCATTAAAATAAATCGGACGGCGGTCGTTAAAATACATCGCCGTTTCACTGAAGTCATTCGCAAAATTATCGCTTTGAATAAGATCATTGGATAAACTTACTATTTCATTTGAAAAGCTCAAAGAATTTGTAAATGAATCATTAAAATAAAAATTATTGTAATAAATTTTACCCGATCCATAGCTTAAAACCGTTATATTATTTTGTATTTCCTTTTCTGTTTCATAGGCAGCCTCATATTCGGTTTCAATAAAATTTTCATACTTTATTGTATTGCCTAGTGTATTGGACAAAGACTTAAGCTTTTCAAATTCAGAGCTGAATGAGCTTGAGGCAATTAAAATTCCTCCGTTATATATCCAATCTTCAATAGCGGTCTTTTGATCTTCATTTAAGCTGTCAAATTCAAAATCATCTATAATAATCAGATTAAAATTATACAAAACATATCTTGATTTTGGAAAATTATTTTCATCAAACTTAAAAAGTGTTTTATTAATGTATTCATCATATCCGGTGTAATATTTAATTAAGCTTAAAACTTTACTGTTTTCAGTTTCATTGGCATTAGTGAGCATTGCCGTCCATTTATCAGATTGGCTGTGGCATACAACAGGAAATTCTTCTGTTTTTATGGTTTCATTATTTTTGTCGTTAACCTCAACGCTAATACTCTTTGAGATTGAACCTACAGGCTCTTCAAAATATACGCTCTCTTCGCTTTTGGGATTTATCTCAACATAGGCTTTAAGCCTTTTATAGCTTTCGGAGTTTAAATTTAAAGCTATACTGACATTTCCTTCAAAAACCTTATCTGAGTTGTTTTTCACTTTTATTTTAAATTCCGTTAAACAACAGTACTTGTTTTCCACAACCTTAATATTGCCGTTGAAGCCTATTTCAGCCTCAACAGCAATATCATCGGAGCCACTAGGCTCAGCGCCGGCAACAGGTATTATAAACGGAAGCGCAGCGCCAATCAGCATCACAACTATAAGTATAGCGGCTGTAATACTTAAAATCAGTCTTTTCTTTTCCGGCTTTAATCTTTTCATAAACACACTCCTTAAGGTTTTGTTGAGATAATTATATCAAATAAGATTCTTTTATGCAATTTACAATAAAAAATCTCTTAACAAATATGCGATGTTAAGAGATTTTAAAAATTATTAATGAACATCAAGACAGCTTAAAGCCTTGATTATTTCATTGTTTGTTACATATCTTTCAGGCTCAAAGCAGCCGTTATTAAGCTCAAAAATATGATTATCAACAAGAATTTGAACTATTCTTTTATGAGAGCTTTTTTCCAAATCGTCAATAGGTATATTAACATCGACATTCTTAAAATCACCCATAACAAACAGCCACTGTGCAAGCTCATCACGGCTTACATTTTTATCTGCGTTAAAATATTCTTTGCCGCCTTCTCCTTTATCCCATGACACATATCCATTTTCAACAGCCGTTTCTATATAATCAAAATCTTTATCATTCCAATCTATATCCTCAAAAAGTCCAAATGTATGTCCTTTATGCTCGGTTGAATAATAGCTTGATGAGCTTGGAATAAATATAGGAATATGTTTATACTTTACCGCCATAATTGCAAAATCACGCCTTGTTGCGATGTTGTCATTTTTATATTCATCAATATTATCCATCAAATCGGGATACAAAAACCTTGCAGCCTCTCTGACTCCCTTTACATACCTAAAGCTTGGTGATGATATGATTTTTTCGTTAATTACAAAAACCTTGCCTTCCTTTACCGCCTTAATTGTATCAAAGCCTGGTCTTTGCGATATTGATATCAAATCTCCGCCGGAATTCATAGAGCCTCTCTGAGAGATATAAACATCTATTTTATCGGCATTTTCAAGTATCTTTTCTTCGCCGAAAGGCGCTATAGTGCTGCCCTGATCGATGGGCTTTGCATCCTTTGCCAAATTTATTCCTCCGGCAGTCTCAATTGCAAGCCCTGCCATAGAATCAGGTGTTACTGTCCTAATATTAATATCTGTTGATTCAAAAAAAACATTTTTCTTATCTTGTTGTTTTGATGTTAATTCTTTAATTGTGTTTATTTCATTATGAAAGTCATCAAGAAGCTTTTTGGCATTTTGCTCTGTTGCAGTTAATAAAGCCAGCTTGTTTATATATTCGTCAAATTCATCAAAGCTTGACGGATACAATGAAACAACAGGTATGCCTGCATTTTCGATAGTTTTTATGTAATCCGGAGCCTTTTGTCTTATAAAAGGCCTTATAAGCAGCAAATCAGGCTGAGCGGCAATTACCTGCTCGGGATCTCCCTTATAATCGTATTCATCCAAAAATGCGGCTTCCGGTGGATATATACAGTTGTATCCTCCTATAAGCTTATCTCCGGCGCCCAAATAATAAATATTTTCCGTATGGGCTGAATACATGGATATAATTCTTTGCGCAGGCTTTTCAAGAGAAATTTCTTTCCCGTCATCATCGATAAATTGTATCTTTGCGTTATTTGATTGCGAAACGCTTTCATCTAATTTTCCGCAGCCTGAAAAGCTTAGTAAAACCAAAAATATTAAAAATAAAATCTTGCATTTAAAATTCAATTATCAGCCCTCCAAAGCAGCCCTTGTATGCTCAACAAAAAGATTTCTTATGCCTTCATATTCTCCAAGTCCCTTTATAACAGGAATTGTTTCATAACCTTCTTTTTTAAACATTGTTTTCCAAGAATCCTCTTCATCTCCTGCCATATCGTTATTGGCATGATCTCCCGCAACTATCATAAACGGGTATAAAACAACTTTTTTTGCGCCGGAATTGTTTACTTCCTCAAGCACATCATCAAAATCAGGCGTGCTCTCAACAGTGCCTACAAATACATTGTCATAGCCCATTTCTTTAAGCTTATCGTTAAGCTTAGCATAGGCTGAATTTGCCGGGTGATCTGTTCCATGCCCCATAAAGACTACTGCGCTGTCTTTATCTTCGGTCTCCGGAATTTCGCTCATTACCGCTTTTATTGCCTCTTCATAATCTTTATCGTCATTAAGAAGCGGCGTGCCATAGCTAAGTGAAGAGAATTTAGCTTCAAACGGCTTTACAGCTTCTTTCATTTCGTCATACTCGTAGCCGTTCATAATATGTGTAGGCTGAACCACAACCTTGCCGAATCCCTCATCATATAACTTTTGCATAGCCTGCTCAACGTTATCAATCTCAAGGCCATCTCTATCTTTAAGCTTATTTATAATCATGCCGCTTGTAAAAGCTCTTCTTACCTCATAATCAGGAAATGCTTCCGTTATTTTATTTTCAACGGCGCCAATTGTCTTTTCTCTGGAGTCGTTATAGCTTGTTCCAAAGCTTACTACAAGAATAGCTTTTTTGCTTTCATCGGTATTAACTTTATCTGAATCCTCACCGCTGTCTTTGTTTTCGGATACCTCTTGCTCACCTTTGCTGTTGCTCTCGGATACACTTTGGCTGTTTGTGCAGCCCGCCATCGCAAAAACGAATAAACCAACGGTTAAAAACATCAGCAATTTTTTCATTTTATTACCTCCATTTTTCAGTATTTTAACATATGCTGTGAATAAAAAATCGATCATTGCTGTAAATATCGGCTTTTACCCCAAAAACCGATTTAAAAAACTCCTCATTTATAAGTTTTTTGCTTTCATCAAAATACAACATACGCCCATTTTTCATGGCCATTATTTTATGGCTGTATTCAAAAGCAGAAGACAAATCATGAACTATCATAATAACAGTCATATTGTTTTCTTCACAAATTTTCTTCAGCAAACTTATAAATCTTATTCTTGAGGCTATATCCAAATTTGAAACAGCCTCGTCCAAAAACAACAGCTCCGGCTTTTGAACAAGAGCCTTTGCCAAAATAACTCTTTGGCGTTCACCTCCGCTTAATTCTGTTATTTTTTTATTACAAAAACAATAGGTTCTGGTAAGCTTCATTATTTTTGTTATAAAATCCACATCAGCCCTGTTCATTCTTTCAAACGGCGCTTTATGAGGATATATACCCATAGAAACTATTTCAAAGCAGCTAAATGGGAAATTTGTTTTGGTATTTTGATAAACCGCCGCTATTTTTTTTGCTCTTTGCTTTAAAGAAATACCGAAAATATCCTTTTCTTCAAATAAAACCCGCCCGCCTTTAGGCTTAAGAGCGCCGCTTAAGATATGCATAAGAGTAGTTTTTCCACTGCCGTTTTCTCCTAAAATACTTATCATTTCGCCTTTTTTAATGCAAAAGCTTAAATCATCTATAAAAGGAGCTTTATCATAAGAAAAGCTTATACCCTCCGCCCTTAAAACAATATCATTCATATACTGACCCCTCCGGTCTTTTTTCGTTTAATAAAAATATACACAAAAAACGGGCCTCCTATAAGGGTAGTCAAAATACCTACAGGAATTTCTCCTGAAGCTAATGTTCTTGTAATATTATCCGCAATACACAAAAGCAAAGCTCCCGATAAAGCGGAAAATGGAATTAATATTTTGTTGTCGGCGCTTAACCGATATCTTAAAAGGTGTGGTACAATAAGCCCCACAAAGCCTATTATTCCGCATACACATACACAAAAAGCGCTTAAAAGCGAGCCTATTATAAGGCATATCAACCTTGTTAACGAAGCATTAACGCCAAGAGCCTTTGCATTATCATCACCAAGCGTCATTATATTTAAGCTTTGAGCGTTAAACATAGTTAAAGCAATACCAAAAAAAATCATAGGCGATATAAAAAAAACATCCTTCCAGCTTTTTGATGAAAAGCTTCCCATCAGCCAAAAAACTATAGCGCTCACGTTTTCGCCGCTTAACAGCTTAAGAAGACTTATGCCCGATGAAAAAAATGAGCTTACTATAATGCCTGCCATAATCAAATCAGAGCTTTCCCACGATACTCCTCTTCCTGCAATTATTATAACCGCCGCAAGAGTCAGCCCCGCAAAGATCATTGCTCCAAGGCTTATAGGAAGACACAGACCATAGCTTATGTTCAAAAATATTATAAGGCTTGCTCCGAACGATGCGCCCGTTGATACCCCTACAGTATATGGATCCGCAAGAGGATTTTGCAGTATAGCCTGAAAAATCACTCCGCTTGTTGCCAATCCGGCTCCAACCAAAATCGAGCAGAGTATTCTGGGCAGTCTTATTTCCCAAACAACTGCCGTTACATTGCTCTTAATTTCGGACAGAAGCTCCTGCTTTGAAAAAATTTTTCCAATAACAATTTTTAATATTTGTAAAAAGCTTATTTTCATTGCGCCCATATTTAAGCTTGCAAAAATTGTTATAAAAAGAAAAAACATTAAAATAAGAAAAAGAAAAAATATTTTTATTTTATCTTCATTCAATTTTTTATATATATCTAAATACCTCCCACCCAAAAACAAAAAAAATCATCCAAACACAGGATGATATTAGGCAAACAAACAAAAGCCTATTTTGTTAAATATCAAAAATAAGCTTATTGTTATATCCTGTCGTGATATCCTCCGGTATGTCCGCAGAGTTTAAAACTAAAAGCACAGCAAAGCAATCTGACTTACAGCAAATACTGCTCACAGTAACGGCCTTGTGCAGGAATTTCACCTGTCTTCCCTTTGAGGTTGATACCTATGTAAAACACATCTATGCTCCCGCATATAACAAAATATTAATTTAAAGCTATTATAATCCAATATAAAAAGCTTGTCAACATAACAGGATAAAATTTTACAGAGATATTCGTAGTTTGTTTATGACTTAATTGACTTTTAAGTATTTCCTGCATAAACGTCAAAACAACAAAAAAGCGAGCTTAAATTTATTTTTTCATAAAAGCCCGCTTATCTTCTTCATTCCTGCTCACAGTGAGCAGCCAACATTCTGTCATATTCATCCGCATCAATAGGAAGCTTAACGGCTTCACCTTTCCAGGCTGAGTAATAAGCCGCATTTGTAAGCATAATCGGATTAACGGCATTTCTTCCATCGGCAATAAGAGTATTTTCCCCAAAAACTGCGCCTGCAAAATTTTCAAGCATTTGTGCATACGGTTCTTCAATTTTGTCAAATTTAATTATTTCTTCGTTAATGCTTAAATTTTCTCTTGAATTTACTTTTGCCGTTTTTATATAATCATCACAGTTTTCACTGTAGCTGTATATATGAAGAGTATCGTCCTCAAGCAAAATTTTGCCTTTATTGCCCACAATCTCAAGCCTTTCCTGATGAACAGCCTCACCTGTTGTAAGCATAAAAACAGCCGTAAGATTATTTTTGTATCTCATCTGTATGGTAAGCTCATCATCAACCTTAAAGTCATTATACTTGCCAAAGCAAATATCTGCATAAAGGCTTTGCGGCATATCAAAAAGCCACTGCCATATATCCAAAATATGCTGACCTTGATTAATAAGCGCACCTCCGCCCTCTCCGCTCCAGCTGCTTCTCCAGCTTCCGGATTTATGGTAATGGGATGTCCTTAAATATCGTGAATTTACAAGCATAATCCTCTTTAAATCACCAAGCCTGCCTTCATTTAAAATTTCTTTAATTTTTATATGCTTAGGATATAGCCTTTGGTGAAACATCATAGCATATATTTTGTTTGATTTTTCGGCAGCTTTACTCATTTTAACCGCATCCGAAACAGAAATACCCGCAGGTTTATCGCACATAACGTGTTTGCCAAGCTCAAAGGCATTATTTGCAAGCTGTGGGTGGCTTTTATGAGGCGTTGCTATTATAACGGCGTCGTAATAATCCGGATTTTCAAAAAGCTTTTCAGCGCTTTCAAATATTTTTATATCCCTGCCAAGAGCTTTTACCCACTTTGCCGCATCGGAATTTCTGCATACAACCGCCGTAAGCATAATTCCTTTAACTTCTCCGTCACATATCATCTTAGCATATTTTTTGCCCATCACACCTATGCCTATCAATGCAGTGCGAATATATTTTCCATTCATAACTGTTTTCCTCTTTCATAATTGCTTAAGCAAACCCTGCCATCTAAAGCAAGGCTTGCCTATCAGTTAAAATTTTATTTTCCGCTTAAATTTATCTCATAAAACTTAGGCGCATTTCCGTTTTTATCAACACTGAACCAAACAAGTTTACCCTCATTGTATATAGGCTTGCAGTTTGAAAGAACTCCATTTTTATATTCTTTTACTTTTCCTACATCTGCATTTCCTGAAATTGATACATATTTAACGGTTGTATTTGTTCCTCTTTTTTCCTGCCAAAGCAGAATAAAATTATCATCATCCACTTTAACAAGCTGTTGATTTGTGATATCAACTCCATCAGCCTCTTTGTATTCCGTTATAAATTTTGTTCTTACAAGATTGCTTTGTATCTGTGTTTTGCTTACTGTTGAAATAAACACGTTTTTATCTTTATTTTTTTCAAAATTCGCATCTTGTGTAACCGATGTTCCGGCAACAATATAATTTGTTTTTGAAGCATCAAAACCATCAAGAGTTATACCGTTGTCTGCGCTCTTTTTTGATTCAAATGTTTTAAACATATAAGCTTCGCCGGCCTTTTCTTCGTTTGTAAAATCAACGCCTTTCATAACTATACTGTTAAGATCTCTGTAGCAGCGAGCAAGAAAGTTTTCCTGACCATATGCCAAATATGATTTCAATGAATTGTCAGTTTTATGATCTTCAAATCTTATTCTATGTTTCTCATTTAATATTGAAGCTGTCATATGCTGTATATCATAATTTATTATTATACAGCCCTGCGTTCCCAGATTGCTTTCTTTTTTAAAATCTACAGAATCCAGCATTGAAAGAATGTTTCCGTTTCGTACTATTTCAAGCCCGCCCGAAACTACGGTTTTGTCAACATTATTTTTTGCTGCGGTAATTATTGTTGATTTTCCTTTTTTCTTTCCCTGCTCGTTGTATTTATCAATTATATAAAGCTGTGTCCTGTCGCTTTCTCTGTCATTGGCGGAGATAATATAATGATTTTTTCCGTCATAATAATATCCCGCAAATTTAGAGCCGGAAATAAAGAAAGATGCTTGAGAAACAGGCTTAAAATCGGCTGATCTAACCTGAACATAAAGCCTGTCGCTTGCTGTTATAACGCTGTATGTACCGTCTTCATTAAGATAGATATATGAAGGCGAATCTGTTTTTTGAAGATTTGATGAAAATTTTACAGTATCATTTGCCGTATCGCTTACAGTATTTACTTTTTTATCTGCCGCAGCCGCCGCAAACGTGTTTGTGCTGAATAACATTGCCACAACCGCCGCTAAAATTAATTTCTTTTTCATTGATGCATTCTCCTTCGATGTGATGATTTTCATTTAATTGAACACAATGCCTACCGTTTGCTGTTATAACACTGTATGTACCGTCTTCATTAAGATAGATATAATATGCAGGTGAATCCGCTTTTTGAAGATTCGGCAAAAAGTTTGCGATAGTATTGTTAATTACATTGTTTGTAGTATTTGCTTCTTTATCCGCCGCAGCCGCCGCAAATGTATTTACGCTGAATAACATTGCCAAAGCTGCTGCTAAGATTAATTTCTTTTTCATTTTTGTATCATCTCCTTTAATATGGTTTACTTTTTGTTATTATGCCCTCCTTTAATGTAATTATATAAGCAGTTCTCCGCCCCTTAAAGGCAGAGAACAAACTTAGCATCTTATTTTATATAACCATAGTATCCAACAACATTATTGTTGTCCATCCACTGTTTTTTGCAGTCCATAAGATAGTTTATGGTATCGCTTGATCTGTTAAAATATTTATATAATATATCTTTTGTTTTGTAAAGATCATTATAAGTAAGATAAGGATAATCAACCATAATATTTGCCGTGCCCGTATACATAATTGCATAAGCAAGATTATTATCCTCTAAAACCCATTGATCTTTCGTATCCTCTATACCTGAAAGCATTAAATCTCCTCTTTGCTTGTAGCTTTCTTCACCTGTAATATTATAAAGTTCATAAAGGAAATTTATTTCCGCAAGCTGGTGATTAAGAGAAACATGAGTTCTTGTATAAACATCACTTCCTGCATAATCCTCAACAAGCCAGCCTCCGTTTTCGGTTTCATAATGGTTTTTAGCGGAAAAATCCATAAAATATTCGGCATAATTTACCGCAGATGTTAAAAATTCCTTATCGGCATAGCTTTTATATGCAGCTAAAAGACTTACAGCAAAATCTGTATTAAATCTTGTATCATAAAAGCCGGCTCCAATCCCAAAGTCCTCTTCAAGCCAAAGAGATTTAGGCCCTGTTGCCCAATATCCATCAGGATTTTGATTTTTCATGCAAATTTGGGTCATAACATATCCCATATCCTTCATAAGAAGATTAGAGCCATTTTTTGTCCAAGATGCGCCTGTGTAATTTGCCGGATTTCTGTATAAAAAATTTTCTCCGTTGGGAATATAATTATAAGGAATAGGAAAATAATATCCATCCCAAGACCATCGTCTTTCTATGGATAAATCATGATCTATTAAATCGGTAAATGAAGAAGCCTTACTCCAATCAACAAGGCTATTTACAGATTGTATAGCCCATATTTCGCCTATCAGATTTGTTTTTTGAGCAAATTCGGCAATTATTTTATATTCTCCGTCTAATTTTTCAATTTTAATAGGTTTTTCTAAATCTTTCATTATTTGAAGAGTATTGGCTTCAAATGAATTATTGTAAACAGCCGCAACACTTATAACCATATGGTATTGATCTGTATCGATAAAAAGCATAGTTTTGGGAAGATCTTCTATAACAGAAGTATTAACCCACTGCTTATCACTTTCAGAAATATATCTTATTTCTATATAATCTCCGGGAATTGTAAAAGAAGTTAAATAAGGCTCGTCCTTATCTGCTTTATATTCGATCCTTTTCATCCAATAATAATCGCCGTTTTCAAACAAATATTCTTTAAGGCTAACAAGATTTTCGTCGGTTTGGCTGCTGTTTTCTCTTTGAGATGGCAAAAATGCTTGATTATAATTGGCAGTATTGTTAACTATGTTATATACCTTTAATGCCTTTCCTTCCAAAGCAACACCATTTTTATCGAGAGGAACAGATGTCTGGCTCCCATTTGAAGTATTTGATTGATCTGAATAAACTTCATCCGCAAAGGCAGCAGACGGGGAAACTATCATCATTAAAAAAGCAATGATGATAAACAAACTTTTTTTAATATTCACTTTTTACACCCTCACTTATTTTTTGATAGTCGGTTTTTTTAAATACAAACCTTTATTTTCATTTGCTTATACTTTAACCTTTTAACAAACCGCTTGTGTTAAAAAGCCTGTATTCCTGCCGGCAATAAGCAAAACAACGCATAAAATCAATAGATTTGCTCTCTGTATGTATTGCAAAATTATGTATTTTCAGTTAAAATTTGTTTTACCTCTAAAACATAATTAAGCTTCCAATGCCTAAAAAGGGAAGCTTAATTATTGGGTAATCATAATGTTCACTTTATAATATAAATATAACTGCAATTAATGCAAATGACACTATTGTAAGTATAATTATAAGTATATATATTTATAAAATATTGTCAATAGCATATCTTATACAAAATTTCGGTTATCCTCGTTTATACTATACAGTTTTGTCAAAACTTTCATCAATAGTAAGACCCGATTCCTTATGGTACTTATTTATCGAAGTAAATCTTATTTTAATTGCTCTTTAAAACAAATTCTTTTACCATACCGTTAAACAATTCCGCCTGACTTGCAAGCTGTTCGGCGGCTGAAGCTGACTCTTGGCTTGAATTTGAATTATCGTTTACAACATCCGATATTTGAGTAATAGCTGCTGCTATCTGCTCAAAGGCTTCAACCTGCATTTTTTCATTTTCTGAAACTTTAGAAGCAAGGTTAGATATCTCTATAACTTCATTTACAATCTTTTCCAAAGCTTTTGCCGCTGAGCTTGCCAACAGAGTTCCTTCTTCAACCCTGTTAATTGAATTTTGAATAAGTGTGGAGGTTTCTCTTACAGCCTCGCCGCTTCTGTTTGCAAGGCTCCTTACCTCATCGGCAACAACTGCAAAGCCCTTGCCATGCTGTCCTGCTCTTGCCGCCTCAACAGCAGCATTAAGAGCAAGTATATTTGTTTGGAAAGCTATGTCATCAATAACCTGTATAACATTTGAAATATTGTTTGAGGCTTCGTTTATTTCTTCTATGGAAGCAAGCATTTTTTTCATTTCTTCTCTGCCGCTTTCCACATTTTCCTTGGCGCTCTTGGCTCTAATATCTACGTTTTCTACAATATCAACATTCTGCCTTGATTGTTCTGATACACTTTCGACAGATGCATTAATTTCTTCAACAGTAGACGCCTGTTTTGACACACCGTCTGAAAGAGAAATACTTGATTGCGCAATATGATTTGAGCCTATTGTTATTTGCTCGGAAGATTTCTTTATCTCCATAATCAATTCGTTAAAATTATTTATAATCATTTCAAGAGCGGTTTTTATACCGGAAAAATCACCTTTATAGTTTTGAACAATTTCAATATTCAAATTCTTTTGAGACATTTTCGTTAAAACGGAGCTTATCTCTGATATATATTTTTTAAGGCTATCGGCAACATCTTGAATATTTTTCACAACAACGGCAAATTCTCCCTCATAATAATTATCTGTTTTAATATCAAGCTTGCCCTGAGCAAGATTCATGCAAGCATTGCTTACATCGTCAAACGGCGCCTTAATCCTTTCAACAAGCAGATTCATATTTTCGACAAGCTTTCCCCAGCTTCCTTGATATTCTCCATCTGAAAGCCTAAAGTCGAGATTTCCCTTTGTGATATTTTCTATCAAAAGGTTAACGTCATCGATTGTATCATTAAGATTTTTCTTAACTTTATCCATAGTTTCGTGAAGAACAGCCTTTTTTCCCGGACATCTTGGGAATACATAATCAAAACTTCCGTTTGCGTAATTGTTTATTCCATCAGCCAAAGAAAAAAGCTGAGTATTGCTTTCTTCCATAAATTTGTTAAAAAGAGAAGCAACTTCTTTATATGCCCCTTTAAAGGCCGATTCATCTATTCTTGCGTCTGTATTTCCCTCTATGGCATCATTGGAACAGGTTTTCATTTCACTCATTATCTTTTTGATTATATCTTCAAGCTTTCCAAAATTATTGGTAAGCTCGCCGATTTCATCTCTGTCATTGCTTGCGCAAATATTATTTAAATTGCCGTTTGCAATTTCGGAAGAAATTTCCGTAAGATTTTTGATTCTTTTTGATACGCTTGAAGCTACGGTTTGAGAAATAAATACAGAAATAACAGCTATCAAAACAAAAAGAATTATTACGCTTACCACATCCTTTTTTACAACCGAGCTTACAAACTCCTGCGTTGATGTATTATGCTCATCCGCATAATTAAGCATAGTATTATATTCGCTCTCTATTTCGGAATAAACAGAATCTACCCTTTCAAGAAGGTCAAATATTTCTTTTTCATCCAATCCCTGTACATTTGCATATATTTCATCGACAACGGCTGTCAAATCATCGGTTATTTTTACCTCAGCGTTATCCGTACGTGTATAAAGCTCCGCTTTAACATCATCGCTTATTGCAGAACCCGATATGGCAGGCTTAATCTCCAAATTTTCTCTGAACTGATCTATATAATCATACAGAGTATCTATGTTTGAATTTATGTTATCGTAATATTCATCTAAAGCATTTGCGTCATCTGCATATATGATCATATCCGATATATCTCTGTCTATATCCTGCAGAGCATAAAGAGATTCAAAAATCATATCGTATCTCGAATCACTTGTTTCAAAATAATCATTGTAACTCGAGCTTATAACAAATACACCTACTATTTCAAAAATCGAAACTAAAAGCATTAAAACAAATATAACAGTGGCAACAAACATAATTTTTGATTTAATCGGAATATTTTGTATAAATTTCTTCATAACAAAGCCTCTTTTCTTATAATTTTCCTATATTATGTTTTAATTATTCTATCATATTTCTAGGAATTTTTCAACAAATTATTTTTATCTTTATAATATAATTTATAAAAATTGTAAAATTAATTCAATTTCAATGATACTCTGCCTGTTCATAATCGATAGCTTGTTAGGGATATCGTATTCCGCTTACGGTTAAAAAATTTTTATAAAAAATAATTAATCGCACTTGACTTAATAATGTTTTTTTTGTATAATTTTATGGTGCATTTATGCATTGAAAAGGTAACTGGAGGGAGGGAAATCAATGTCAGAGGTAAAGGTAAAAGAAAACGAATCTTTAGACAGCGCTCTTCGCCGTTTTAAAAGAAGCTGCGCAAAGGCCGGCATCATGGGTGAGGTTCGTAAAAGAGAAGCTTATGACAAGCCTAGCGTAAAACGCAAGAAAAAATCTGAAGCTGCCAGAAAACGCAAATATAACTAATTAAAGGGATGATGTATATGTCATTAAAAGAACAGCTTTTCGCTGATTTGAAGGAGGCTATGAAGCAAAAAGATAATATCCTCAAGGATACCGTTCAAATGGTTCGTGCCGGAATTCTTCAAATTGAAAAGGATAATAAAATTGAACTTGATGATGACGGTGTTATTGAAGTAGTAGCTAAAGAGCTTAAAAAATGCTGTGATGTGCTTCCTGATTACAAAAAAAGCGGCAGAACTGATCTGATTGACGAGCTTACCAAAAGATGTGAAATTCTTAAATCATACCTTCCCGAACAGTTGACAGAGGACGAACTTAAAGCTGTTATAGCTGAAGCAGTTATTAAAACAGAAGCTCATTCCATAAAGGATATGGGCAAGGTTATGGCTGCCGTTTTACCAAAAGTAAAGGGGCGTGCAGACAACAAAACAGTAGGCGATATTGTGAAAAAGACTTTACAAAAATAAAAATGTATTTTTTATAAATTGGCTACTCAAAAACGAGATATCAATCAGAGCTTTTAATTCAAGCTTTGAATACCAAAATCTCATATCAAAAATTAAAAAATAAGGACGAGTTTTCAGCCTTTTAAAACTTTTTAAAAGCTTAGCTCGTCCTTAAGCTATATTTTAATCAATAATCCCTCTTATGCTGCTTAAATCTTGTATATCATATTTATCCATATATTCTTCAATGCCGTCTATAACCTCCATAGTTACATATGGATTGTTAAAATTGGCTGTTCCTATACTTACTCCAGTTGCCCCTGCCATAATAAATTCGATGGCATCTTCGCTGTTTGATATTCCTCCCATACCTATAACAGGCACATCAACGCATTTACAAACCTGATAAACCATTCTTACCGCAATAGGCTTAATTGCAGGGCCGCTCATACCGCCTATTTTTCTTTCCAAAACAGGCTTTCTCCTGTAAATATCAATCTTCATTGCGCTTAAAGTGTTTATAAGCGACAGTGCATCGGCTCCTCCGTCCACGGCAGCTTTTGCAATCTCCGTTATATCCGTAACATTTGGGCTCAGCTTTACTATCAACGGCTTATCGGCATATTTTTTTACCTCTCCTACAACCATATTAACCATATTTTTGTCGGTTCCAAACGCCATGCCGCCTTCGCTTACATTAGGGCAGGATATATTAAGCTCAATTAAATCTATATCTTCTCCTCTAAGCCTTTTAACCACATTAATATATTCCTCAACAGAATGACCGCATACATTCACTATTATTTTTGTGTCAAATTGTCTTAAAAAAGGAATATCCTCTTTTATAAAATGCTCGACCCCCGGGTTTTGAAGCCCTACGCTGTTAATCATTCCTCCATATACCTCGGCAATTCTTGGGGAAGGATTTCCTTTCCAAGGCTTATCGGCAACCCCCTTTACAACAATCGCCCCAAGCCTGTTAAGATCAACAAAATCGCTGTATTCTCTTCCGCTTCCGAATGTGCCCGAAGCGGTCATAACCGGATTTTTAAGCTCTACGGAAGCTATTTTTATTTTTGTATTTTTTTTGCTCATTCCCAAATCACCTCCTCGGAATCAAAAACAGGGCCGTCCTTGCAAACCTTTTTATATATCCAATCATCATCATTTTTAATCTTAATACTGCAGCCGACACAAGCCCCTATCGTACATGCCATTCTTTCTTCCATTGAAACCTGACAAGGAATACCCTCCTGATGTGCATAAATGCTTAAACTCCTAAGCATAGCTCTCGGGCCGCATGAATAAATCATTTTTCCTTTAATTTTAAGGCTTTTTAAAAGCTCAACCGCATTGCCCTTAAATCCGACGCTGCCATCATCCGATGCAATATATACATCATCGGCATATTTTTTAAATTCATCAACAAGAAAGCTTGAACTTCTAAAGCCAAGCACTGCACTTTTTTTCCCTTTCAAACGCTTTGTAAGCTCCAGAAGAGGAGGTATTCCTATTCCACCTCCAACAATGATATGCTCTGAAATATTATCATTCAACATATATCCGTTACCGGACGGACCCAAAATTTTTATGCTGTCACAGGCTTTAAGCTTTGAAAAATACTCGGTTCCTTTTCCTATCTTTTGATAAACAAATCTAAGTATGCCTTTATCGGCTTCAATTTCACAAATACTTATAGGCCTTGGCAAAAGCAAAGAATCCCTATCGGCATAAATACCCACAAATTGGCCTGCAACAGCATTATCTGCAATCTGAGGCGCTTTAACCGTCATATCATATATATCGCCTATATCGCCGCTTATAGCCTTATTTGACAGCACCTGCGCCAAAACGACTGTTTTCATATGTATCCCTCCATTTATTAAACATCATTTTATCATGCATATTTATATTTTTGTTGTAATAATTTAAATTTTACTTTTAAAACCGCTGCAATAATATTATAATAAACCTACAGACCTGTCGGCTTTCCGTGCTCATTGCCGATATCTTATAATAACATAATTATGTTTTTTTTAAAAGAATTTATTAATCTTTAACAAATTAAATTTATGGAGGAAGTTTATGTTTAGAAGTATTTATTGGTATACAAAATTTGCCTTTTCACTTATATTTTCAAAAAGCGCTTTAAAAAAAGCCCAAAATTTGAAAGAAAACGGATCCGAAGAGGAATTTGACAAATTTTCATACGAAACAACCACTAAATGGGCTGAAAACAGGCTTAAAGACTGCGCAGGCGAAATAATAGTACATAACAGCGAAAGAATACCCAAAGATAAAAATGTTCTGTTTGTGAGCAATCATCAAAGCAACTTTGATATATTGATTTTTATGGCTAAAATAAAAAAGGATACGGGCTTTGTAGCTAAAATCGAGCTTGGAAAAGTTCCCTTCCTTAATCAATGGATGAAAAATATACACTGCATATTTATGGACAGAGATGATTTAAAACAATCTATGCAGACAATTTTAGACGGCATAGCCCTTCTAAAAAAAGGCAAAAGTCTTGTTGTTTTTCCCGAAGGCACAAGAAGCCGAGGTGATAAAATGGGCGAATTTAAAGCGGGAAGCTTTAAATTGGCGTTAAAATCAAAAGTTCCTATTGTTCCCGTATCGCTAAACGGCTCATACAAACTTATGGAGGGCAATAAAAACAGGATTCGTGCAGCTAAGGTTGATGTTTATATTCATGAACCAATCTATACCGATAAGCTTTCAAAGGAAGAAATAAGCAGACTTCACGAAACCGTAAGAAATATTATTGCCTCAAAGGTTGACAACAACTAATACAATAAAAGCGCCCTCTCCTATTAAGGAGGAGCGCTTACTTAATTTATCGGTGAGAGTAAGTCACCGAATATTAACAAATATAATCTAATATTATCAATTATTGCAGCAAAATTATACTAAGCCTCATCTTTCAGCTTTTCATAAATCTTAATATATTCCTGCGCTGAATGATCCCAGCTAAATCTTGTGTTTATAGCATTTTTTACTACCTTTTCCCATTTTCCTTCAGGGTTATAATAAACATTAAGAGCTTCATTTATAGCCCATAATAATCCGCTTGACACATAATCGTGGAATAAGAAGCCATTTCCCTCTCCACTCTCGCTGTCAAAATGCTTAACGGTATCAACAAGGCCGCCGGTTGTTCTTGCAACAGGCACAGTGCCATAGCTCATAGCAAAAAGCTGCCCTAAGCCGCATGGCTCAAAAAGACTTGGCATAAGGAATATATCAGAACCTGCATAAATTTTTTGGGCAAGAACATCATCAAACAAAATATTTGCACTTACCTTATCAGGATATCTGTATGAAAACTCTCTGAAAAGATGCTCATATCTTCCCTCACCGGTGCCTAAAATAACAACCTGAACATCACGGCCAACCAAATCATACATAGCCTCTATAATAAGATTAATGCCCTTCTGATCTGCAAGTCTTGATACCACACTTATCATAGGCACATCTTTCTGAGGAAGCCCAAGCTCTTCTTGAAGACGTCTTTTGTTTTCCTTTTTGCCTGAAATATCCTCAGCGCTGAAATTTGCAAAAATCTTTTTGCTTGTAGCCGGATTGTTTTCATCGTAATCTATACCGTTTACTATACCGTAAAGAACATTGTTTCTGCACCTTAAAACCCCGTCAAGGCCGTATCCATACTGCCCTGTTTGGATTTCATATGAATAAGTTTTGCTTACCGTGCTTACTGCATCAGAATACAATAAACCTGCTTTCATAAAGCTTACCATACCGTTAAATTCAAGCTTATCATTCGTAAAATAGCCATCGTTTAAGTCCATCATACCAAGGGTTTCTTTTCCAAAAATGCCCTGATACTGTAAATTATGAACGGTAAAAAGAGTTTTTATTTTTGAAAAACTTACGATTTTTTTATAAATATCCTTTAAGTATACACAAACAGGGCCACTCTGCCAGTCATTGCAGTGTATAACATCGGGGATAAAATCTATAACGTCCAAAAATTCAATAACGGCTTTTGAAAAATAAGAGAATCTCTCATTGTCATCACCATATCCATAATAGCCGTCACGCTCAAAATAATAGTCGTTGCCAAGCATATAGGTATCAACATCACAGTTTAATTTATATACTGTTGTATATTGCTTTCTCCAGCCAAGATTAACGGTAAGAGAGCCAACATTAACAGCATCGCTTAAATATTTTTCTTTAATGTTTTTATATTTTGGAAAAACAACCTTTACATCAACTCCTGCCGCTTTAAGAGCTTTCGGCAGCGAGCCTGCAACATCTCCGAGTCCTCCGCTTTTTGCATACGGAGAAACCTCCGATGAAACAAACAAAACCTTTAATCCCATTCTTAAAACCTCCTTTAAACCGTATTTGTGTGTAGGGACAAGCAAAAAATATAAAAAATCGTACCAATATGGCATAAAAGATAATAATATTTACACCTTTACTGCCTTATATGTTATATG
Organism: uncultured Clostridia bacterium; assembly: GCA_947630475.1. Taxonomy (GTDB): domain Bacteria; phylum Bacillota; class Clostridia; order Lachnospirales; family CAG-274; genus CANRHR01. The sequence goes on from CANRHR010000012.1 coordinate 44,901, forward strand.
ATACTATTTATTTTAAACAAATTCAAGCTAAATTTTTCCTTAATCATATTCAAAAATAACATAAAATAAAAAACAGACAACTGTATTGCACTCTGCTTGCTCCTCCTGCTCATAATCCGCTAAATTTATTAAGTAATTATCCGCCGATTTAAAGACTTTTTTAAATAATTATATTTTCCATTTAAGCAAAATTTTCCTTTGGTTATTTTCTGTTGTTTCACCCACTATTATTTCTTCCAGAAAGCTCTGCGCCAAAATAAACGGCAGGCTTTTTTCATTAAGCAGATTATCAAATCTTAAGTCTTTAAAATCCTTTTCCTTTAAAAGCTTAAGAGCCTTTTCTTCCTTAAGCTTTTCTTCTGCTATTCTTTTTTTAATTATAAAAAATTCATCTTTATTTAAAATTGAGCTGCTGAAATCATCATAAAGCTTTAAAAGCCTATTATCATATTCCAATATTTTCATTTCCGATTTTTTTATTTTTTCCGAATTATCTTCATAATGCTCCGGCTGTTCTTCTCCTATATATTTATTTTTCATATCTTTTATTTTAAGAAAAATTTCATTCTCAATATCATTATTTAATATTCCCTCATTGCTGCAGCTTTTTGATGAGCTTTTATACTTAAGAGAGCATCTGTAATAAAAACCGTTTTTTTCTCTGTTAAGGCTTCCTCTTTGGAAACGGCAGCCGCATTTACCGCATTTAATTATGCCGGACAACACGCTTTTTAGTCCGCTTTTTGCATCACTTAGGCTCCTTTGTGACATAATTTGTGCCGCTTTTTCAAAGCTTTCAATATCTATAATGCCTTTGTGGGTTTTAAACGCCCTTATTCTGTCTTCGTTTTTTACAGTAATAACTTTTTTGCTTTTATAACTTATTTTTTTTGTTTTGCCTTGAACCATATCTCCTATATATACAGGATTTTTCAGTATATTCCTTATTGTGCTTGCAGACCATATATCAGAACCGACAAGCCCAAAGTTAGGATTATAAAATTTTTCTCCGTTTAATTTTTTGTATTCTGTCGGAGTTAAAATACCTCTGTCGGTTAGTATAGCTGCAATTTTTTTCATTCCGTTGCCCTCTATATAAAGCCTAAAAATTTCTTTTACTATTGATGCCGCATATTCATCTGCTTCAAGTCTGCTTTTATTATCTTCCATCTTTTTGTATCCGTAAGGAGCAAAGCTTCCTATAAATTCTCCTCTTTGCATTTTGCTTTTAAAAACTGCATTTACGCTTTCCGATAAATCTTCACAATACCACTCGTTTATAAGAGAATTGATTTGCCTCGCCTTTTTACCGCTTTTATTAAAGCTGTCTATACCGTCTGTAAGGCTTATAAATCTTATGTTCCACAAAAAAAAGAGCCTGTTTATATATTTTTCCGCCGCCTCTATATCTCTGGTAAAACGTGATTGGCTTTTGCATAAAATTATATTAAACAAACCTCTTTCGGCATCTTCTATAAGTTTTTTAAATGCAGGTCTTTCACTGTCAAGCCCTGAAAAATCCTCATCGCAGTATATATTAAAAATTCTCCAGCCCCTTTTTTGGGCATAATCCACAAGAATCGCCCTTTGGTTTTTAATGCTTTCGCTTTCATCCTTTTTATCCTCATCCTCAACAGAAAGCCTTATATAAATTGCCGCTGTATTATTCGGCATAAAAATCTCCTTTCAGCTTAATTATATAAATTTAAAACTTATTTATTAATCCGGATTAAGATAAAAAAGCTTTCCGATTTAACAGCAGGAAAGCTTTTTTTAACGTAGCAGATGATTTGATATTATACAATAAACTCTTTAAGTACAGTTTCAGGGTCGCTCATAGAAGCATTATCATGAATATCAAGACGAAGAACATTGCTGATATCAAGGCTAAAAATACCCATAATTGATTTTGCATCTATTACATATCTTTCTGTAACAAGATCAAAATCACCCTCAAAGGTGTTAATTAAATTAACAAATTTTTTAACCTTGTCAATAGTGTTTAAGCTTACATTGACAGACTTCATAATTTATCCTCCTTATTTAAAAATTCTATTAAGCAGGCTGTGATCAAAACATATCAAATAAGATTTAAATTTTATATGCATAATTATTTTATATAAAATAATTAAAAAGCCATATAAAAACTTAAGCTTACAGATATAATTAAATCCGCTCTTACTTAAATATATATATATTTATCATACCCTTAAATGAAGAATATGTCAAATAAAAAATAACAACCTTTAAATAAAATCAAAACCTTCAAGAAGCTCAAATACCGAATCTTCATTATCATTATAAGTTTGGTAGTCTTTAGCAGTTATTTTAAATACATATGCTCTGGAATCCTTTAAAACAAAGCCCAATTCGGAAAATTCCTCTGTTGGCTCCGTATCTAAGCCCTCTACATTTAAGTTGCTGTTTTCAACAGGCGTAAGCTCAAGCCAACATCCATCTGCATCCTTAACCTTAAACTCAACCGGCTGAACGATTCCCGTACCTGCATAAGCCGAATAGTAATCTATGGCGGTTTTTAAATCTTCGTCTTTTTCGCCTATATCTTCAGATTTTATAAAAAGCTTTATATCGGCATTTTTTTCATCTTCACCGGGGATTAAAGCCACGGCATAGCCTTCGCCGCCGTCATCACTTACGGCTCTCCATGGGTCGGAATATACAATTTTAAAGGTTTTTTCGTTATCTTTAAATGTATATTTTTCTGTAAGTATATTTGAAGAAACCTTAGGCGGATTTTCTCCGACACTGCCCGATGAGCAGCCCGTAACCAAAAGCAAAGCCGCCGCTGCCGCCAGAGCAGTTTTTTTCATAATTCTCATTTGTATACCCTCCATTTTATGTTTTATAAAAATATTATATCACTCTTTATAAAATAGTCAAGAATGCACACTTTTTCACATATAATCACTTTTTGCCTTTTATTGGGCTTTTTTATAATTATTCCCCAAAAAAGTTGATGATATTCATATTTGCTTACTATGTAATAATAACAAAATTACACATATTAATTGTTGTCGGCTAAAATCTCGTTAAGCTCCCCTATTCCAACAAAATTTATTCCTTTGCTCTCAAGCTGTTTGTATGTATTGCTTATTGCCTGGTAAGTAACTGTACCTCCCTCTGCGCCAACATGGCCTATTGCTACGGCATAACCCTTTTTTAACGCTATTTCTCCTGTTTTTAAAACATTTTTCTCAACCGCAGACAAATCCTGAGTAGAATCCAAAAAAACATCTCTTTTAATCAAATCCAGATTAAGCTCCTCGGCAACCTCTTCGGTTACCGATTTGCCTGTTGTCATACTGTCTATATAAATTAAATTTTTGCTTTTAAGCTGAGTAAAAACCTCTTCTATCAATGCTCTGTTTTCCGTAACCTTAGAGCCCATATGATTATTAACGCCTATGCAATACGGTATCTGTTTTAAATTATTCTCCAACGTAGCTGCCGCCTTTTGTCTTGTATCATCATTAAGTATGGGAGTTTCACCAAGCCAGCTTCTTTTGCCTGTATGAGCCTCCATAGGCTGATGAAGTATTACATCCTTGCCGGCATTATGCAAAAGCTCCGCCTCTTGTCTGCTGTTGGGAAGCGAAGGCATAACGGCCCCTGTAAATTTTATGGGAAGAGAAATCATCTGCTCGGTTCCCTTTGAATTATTGCCAAAGTCATCAATAATAATTGCCACATAACAAGGCTTGTTTTCTCCCATTGCGGCTATGGCTCTTCGATTAAAAGTCTTTGCTGCCGTTGCGACAAATATTCCTGCCATAAAAAAGCTGAAACAGACAGCAAGTCTTTTTTTTGTTGTCATAAATATAAGCATATATTCTCTCCAATGTTTTTATTTTATTTTATGAAAAAAAATATATGCTTATGCCGAAACCAATTATACGGCCGCATAAAATATTCAGACTTTAATTTTGGCTAAAATTATTTAACAAAAGCCGAAAAGCTGACTTATCGCCAAAACAATAAGAACAATACCCGAAAATAAAGCAGGAATATTCTTTTTTGAGGATTTAAAATTTATTTTTCCTCCAAGCATAATGCCCAAAATTAAAAATAAAATCTGCGCCGCACAGCTTATTGCCGCAAACAAAAAAGGATTAAGACCAACAGCCCCCACGCCTACCGCCGCACCCACAGAATCTATTGAAAGCGCCGTTCCGAGATAAAACGCCTCTTTTGGTTCTATAGAATTTGATTTATCAATATCTCCCTGCTCGGGACTTTTTATTATATTTATTGTTATACCCAAAAATTTTATAAAAAATGAAAAGCTGTTTTTTAACTCAGCTTTATCCTTATGCTTACAGATATAAGGCTTATCGTCTGTAAGCGTTTGACGAATTATAAAAGCGCCTATTAAAAACAGCATTACAGAACCTATAATATGAGAAACTCGTTTTGTAAAAATCAGCGGGAGCATAGAGCCGAAAAAAGCCGATGCGGCGCATATAAAAAGAGAAACAAAGCTCATTGTCAGCATCGAACAAAATGTTATGCTTATTTTTCTTATGCCATAAGATATCCCTATCCCAAAGGAATCTATGCTAAGTGACATGGCAAGTAAAATTAAGGCTGTCATTTTATACACCCCGTTATTTTCATACTCTATTTTTAATATATGAGAATAATTTTAAACGGTGAAAAATATATTATAAATAAACATTAAGGACAAACTATATTAAAAATGGAGTGATAAACCAATGAATTGGCACAGCTTAAAGCTTGAAGAAGTATTTAAAAATTTAAATTCCTCAAAAAACGGACTGGAAACAAAGGAGGCTGAAAAAAGGCTTTTAAAGGGCAAAAATATATTGGCTCAAAAAAAGAAAACAAACCCAATTATTAAATTTTTAGCTCAGTTTAATGACTTTATGGTTATTGTATTAATTATTGCGGCGGCAGTTTCCCTTTTTGTATCATATTACAGCGGTGAGAAAGATTTTTTGGATTCGATTATTATAATGGTTATTGTTTTTTTAAATGCTCTTTTAGGCTTTATACAGGAAAATAAAGCAGAAAAGGCTCTTGAAGCTCTAGAGAAAATGTCAGCGCCAAAAGCCAGAGTGCTCAGAGATAATTTATGGAAAGAAACACAGACGCAAGATTTGGTTGCCGGCGATATAATAAAGCTTGAATGTGGAGATTATGTTCCCGCAGATTTAAGGCTTATCGAAGCAAAGGCTTTAAAAGCCGATGAAGCATTTTTAAGCGGAGAAAGCGAAGCTGTTTTTAAAGATTCATCAACAATCTGCGAGCAGGACGCATCAATAGGCGAAAGAGTAAATATGCTTTTTGCCGGCAGCACAATAACAAGCGGCAGAGGGCTGGGCATAGTATGCGAAACCGCAATGAACACTCAAATGGGAAAAATAGCTAAAATGATAATGTCTGAAAAACCCGAGCCTACTCCTCTTCAGATAAAGCTTGATGAAACAGGCAGACTGTTGGGCATAGGAGCTATGGCTATCTGCTTTATTATTTTTATATTGGGGCTTTTAAGACATATTCCTGTTTTTGATATGTTTATGACATCGGTAAGCCTTGCCGTAGCCGCTATACCCGAAGGACTGCCCGCCATTGTCACAATTATGCTTGCTCTCGGAGTTGAAAGAATGGCAGGCAAAAATGCAATAATAAGAAAACTTCCCGCTGTTGAGGCTCTTGGATGCGCAACGGTTATATGCTCCGACAAAACAGGCACTCTTACACAAAACAAAATGAAAGTAGTGGAAATAAAACAAGGAAATAAAGATAAACTTCTTAAGCTTATGTGCCTTTGCAACAATGCTCAGATAAACGGAAAAAACTTAAAAATAATCGGCGAGCCTACTGAAGCCGCTCTTCTTTATGCCGCCGAAGAAAACGGCATACATAAGGCGCAAGAAGAAAAAAAATACAGAAGAATAGACGAAATACCGTTTGATTCAAAAAGAAAACTTATGACAACTATACATAAAACAGACAATGGTTATATGATAATTACAAAAGGGGCTTATGAAGTTGTTCTTGAAAAATGTACAAGCTATGAAGATGAAAAAGGAAATATTCATGAAATGGATTCTCTTAAAAGAAACGCTCTAAAAAAAGAAGCCGAAAAAATGGCTGAAAAAGCTCTTAGAGTTATGGCGGCAGGCTACAGAGAAAAATCCGAACTTGGAAGAAAAAACAACAGCCTTAATACCGAAAACAGCCTTATATTCTGCGGCTTTGCGGCAATGATAGATCCTCCTAGGGCTCAGGCTCCAAAAGCAATTGAAACCTGTAAAAAAGCCGGAATAAAAACAGTGATGATAACAGGCGATCATGCCGTAACCGCAAGGGCTATAGCAGAAAAGCTTAAGCTTAACGAACACGGCGTATCAGTTATGACAGGCAGAGAAATAGACAGCCTAAGTGATGAAGATTTTTATGAAAGATGTTCAAAATATGATGTTTTTGCAAGAGTATCTCCCGAAAATAAGGTTAGGATAGTTAAAGCCTTAAAACAAAAAGGAAATATAGTGGCTATGACAGGAGATGGAGTAAATGATGCGCCTGCCCTTAAAGCCGCCGATATAGGCTGTGCCATGGGCATTACCGGTACGGATGTTGCAAAGAATGCTTCCGATATGATTTTATCCGATGATAATTTTGCAACCATTGTATCCGCCGTTAAGGAGGGAAGATGCATCTATGCAAATATAAAAAAATCCGTACACTTTCTTTTATCAAGCAATATAGGAGAAATACTTAGCATACTTGCGGCTCTTTTAATAGGCTTTAAAACACCTCTTGCTCCTATTCAGCTTTTATGGATAAATCTTGTTACAGATTCTCTTCCGGCGATAGCCTTGGGGCTTGAGCCTGCTGACGATGATATTATGTCGGGCAGGAAAGTTCTTAATGAAAAAGGTCTTTTTACAAAGGACATTTGGATAAGGATAGGTCTTGAAGGAATAATGATAGGTATGCTTTCACTTTTAAGCTACGCCATAGGCAGTGTGTTTTTTGACGAAACCACAGGCAGCACAATGGCATTTGCTGTTTTAAGCATATCTCAGCTTGTACACGCCTTTAATATGAAAAGCGACAAAACAATATTTGCCCACAAACTTACAGACAACGGTTTTCTTGTTGCTTCACTTATAATAGGCATAATTTTGCAGGCAGGCGTAATTATGTATAAACCGTTTGCCGATATTTTTAAGGTATGCTGCTTAAGTCCATGCCAATGGCTTATAGTATGCGCTATGTGCATTATGCCGATTATTATAGTTGAAATTGAAAAAGCATTTGGAGAAAAGAATTTATAAAAATTTATATTATCAGTCAGAACTTTCTCTTTTACTAAAAGTAAGTACCCGCCTCCTAGGAAACGGGTACTTGCTTATTGATTAAAAGAACTGTCAAAACAAATTTTTCCTACTCATAAATTTTGCGATAACAAAACATATTACGGCTGTGCCTACAATAAGCCAATAAAATGCAAACGGATTTTGTGCAAAAGGCACAGGCACATTCATTCCGAAAAAGCTTGCCACTATTGTAGGAATACCCATAACTATGGTTATAGATGCAAGAACTTTCATAACTATATTTAAATTATTGGAAATAACCGAAGCAAATGCATCCATTGTGCCGGAAAGAATATCAGAGTAAATTTTTGCCATCTCCATAGCCTGTCTGTTTTCAATAATAGTATCTTCCAAAAGCTCTGTATCTTCTTCATATTTATGAATAAAATTGTATCTCATAAGCTTTTCCATAACAAGTTCGTTAGCTTTTAAAGATGTGGAAAAATAAACCAAACTTTTTTCAACACTTAAAAGCTCAATCAGCTCTTTATTTTTCATAGACTTATGAAGTTCGTTTTCAATAGCGCTGCTGTGCTTATCTATCTGCTTAAGATACATCAAATAATAAGATGCGTTGCGGTACAAAAGCTGAAGAATAAATCTCGATTTTTTAAACGTATAAAATGTTTTAACTGCATTATTTATAAAGTCACTTACTATAACATTTTCTTTAAGGCAAACTGTAACAATGGCAATATCTGTTGAAATTATTGCCAATGGCATTGTTTCGTATATTTTAGAGTTTCTTTCCTCTGAGGCAATGGGAATATCCACCAAAATAAGACGATGCTGTGTATCGCTGTCTATCTCTATACGTGAGCGCTCCTCTTCGTCCAAAGCCGCTTTTAAAAAATCCGGATCAAGATTAAGACTTTTGCTTATAAGAGAAATTTCATCTTCATTTGGATTTATCATATTAATCCACACACCGTCAACAATTTCATCTGTTTTTTTTATTCCCCGATTGTCTGAAATATAATAATCAATCATTTTTTCGCCTCCTTTTTATATTTTAATTTTAACTCATACTATAAATTTTTTCAACAGTTATCATTTAAGCTAACATCAAAATCAAGAAAACACTCAAAAGTTCTGCCCCATGGAAAAGAATATTCGGTTAAAGCTATATCCGATATATTATATTTTTTGTCATTTAAAGTTAAATTTTTATTTTTAAAAGAGTTTAAAACATTCTCATAATCCAAAACAGATATAAGCTTTTGGCTTTTGGTTTTATCGTCATTTGTCGGAATATATCCTTCATTTGACAAAATCCTTTTTGTGTTGCAGGTATAAATTCCGTCCTCTGTAAAATGCTGACAAAGCATTTTTATTTGAGCGCCGAGCATAGCCTTATCATCCTGAGTTATATTTTTTGAAACGGCATAAACCTGAGCGTGCGCCGCACCCAAGCCTATTGCGTTTGCATTTGTGTTCCATGCGCTGTAAAAAGCCAAATCAGAAATATCCCCGCTTTCAAGCATAGCTTTAAAAAGCTTGTTGTCACCCGTATTTAAAACTTCGTTTGAATAAATTTCAACAACGCCTGTATTTTTATTTTCGGATATTGATTTTTTTATCTGCTCAAGCGTATATTCAAGCTTACTGTCATTGTGATTATTGTAATCGTAAAGATAAAAATCAGTTTTGTCTATTGCTTTCGCACCGTCGGCTCTTACAAAATTTACAGCATTTTTAAGAAGCTCGTTTACAGAAACAACATCAAATGTTTCTACCCTGTCGCTGTTGTCCGATATAAGCTTAAAATCAGTTGTTTTGCCTGTCCTTTCCGATAAAGCCCTTGCGTATATAAGCTGAGGAAGCTCATCTGTTCCAAAAATAAAATTTACGGCTTTATTTTTTCCTTTCAGCGCCTTGGCAGTATAGTCCTCTCCCATTTCAGATTTTAACTGTTTAACTATAGAATAAACCCCTGTTGACATATAAGTCCTTGCAAAGCTGAATTTAATTGCCGAATTATTCTCTCTTGGTATGTCGCTTCCCTCGAGCGAATCAAAATAAACTATTGAATTTGGAAGCTGAAAATCATCATTGCTTATTATTATTTCATCGATAAGACCATTTTGATGATATCTTAAAAGCGTTGAAAACATATCCGCTACAGTAAAATAAGGCAGCTTATATTCATATATATATGATCTGTATGGCTCTTTATTTTTAAGCCTTTCAAAATCTTCCAAAAAAGCTTTTTCGTAATCTTTCATATAGGCTTCTCCCAGTTCACTCTTTTTATTTATAAGATAGCTGTATTCCATAAGAAACTGTATGGGAGTTACGGTTTTAAGGTTTTGCTTTATGTATTGCTTATTTTCACTTTTAGGATTAAGCTTAAGATAGTAATAACCTAACCCGTTTAAGCTCTTTTCGTTAAACCATACCTTATTAAATCTTGTTTCCGGCAAGGTTCTCGGCATAGAAAGATTTATATAATATTTAGGCTCCGGATAATCCGTCAAAAGCTCTTCAAGCTCCTTCATAGATTTTTTAACATCTTTATAATTTATTCCGCATCGGCTGCCTACAAGACCTTTTGTAAAATATGTAGATGTATTTATTATTACCGTCGTATCACTGTTATTATTTTCCGAAACCAAACGTCTTATTTCTTCTCTTATCAAAGCGCTGTCTGCAAAATGATTTTCTTCATCCGATGATGAAAAATAATCCATATTATCCTTTGACGGATAAAGCAGAGTATCCCCTGCCATATCGGCAAGATTACCAAGATAATCGGTTGATATAGGTCTGCTGTCTATGGGCGAAGTGATAACAACAGCACCAAATGCACAAACAGAAGCCGTCGGCAAAAATATTAAAATCAAAAACAAAAAAATAAATTTTTTCATAGCTTTACCCCTTATTACAATTATTAACAATAACTTACAACCGTCAGAGTGTCGAAAATACAATTTCCGCCTGCGGATTTGATGCCTGCGGCGCCCTTAAAAACTTATAAAATCAACAAAGGTTAGGTTTATTGACAGTCTGCGTTATTTTTAATATTTTAACATAAAATAATAATATTAAAAAGCTAAAATGAAAATTATTCACATAAATTAATTTTTGTAAAAAAAGTGTTGACTTTATTGCGTGTATAGTATACTATCATAAGTAGTACAGTTATTACAGTTGATACAGTTTAAAGGAGGTGAATATATGTTTGATATTGACATTAAAAGCAGCACGCCTATTTATGAGCAAATAACAAATAAAATAAAATCAGCCGTTGTTAAAGGATATCTAAAACATGACGATATTCTTCCATCGGTAAGAAAGCTTTCTTCAATGCTTAATATTAACCCCAACACTGTGGCAAAGGCATATAATGAGCTTGAAAGACAAGGAGTTATAGTAACTGTCAGAGGAAGAGGCACATTTATAAACAGCGAAGAAAATGTTATTAAAAAAAATGATATTAAAAATGAGCTGAAAAAAATACAGCCTATTTTAACCGAGCTTAAATACAAGGGGTTGAGCGATGACGAAATTTTAAATCAAATAAAAACCCTATTAATCGATATAGGAGGGAACAATAATGATTGAAATAAAAAATATCACCAAAAGCTTTAACGGCTATATAGCTGTTGACAATGTAAGCATAAATGTTAAAAAAGGCACAATACACGGCATAATAGGTGAAAACGGGGCAGGCAAAACAACTGTAATAAAATGCCTTACCGGTATTTATAAGCCGGATAAGGGCAAAATTTTAATTGACGCAAACGAAGTTTACGAAAATCCGACGGTTAAAGAAAAAATAGGCTATGTTTCGGATGGCGGCAGTTTTTTTAACGATTATAATCTTTTAAGCATGATTAAATTTTATAGCGGCATTTATAAAACCTTTTCAAAAGAAAAATTTGATGAGCTTAACAATGTTTTTAATATAGATACCAAAAAAAAGATAGGCAGAATGTCAAAAGGGCAAAAAATGAGAATTTCTTTTATGCTTAATCTCAGCATTTTGCCGGAAGTATTTGTTCTGGACGAACCGACAAGCGGTTTGGATCCCATTGCAAAAAGGCAGCTTTTAAATATGCTTACAGATGAAGTAGAAAAAAGACAAATGACCGTTTTTATTTCTTCTCATCATTTAAGCGAGCTTGAAAGGCTGTGTGACGAGATAAGCATAATAAACAACGGGCGAATAACCTATCAAAGCAGCATTGATTCTATTAAGCAGCAAGTTAGAAGATTTCAGGTGCTTTTTAAAAACAACCCCGATTTAAGTTCTGTTAAAGACAAAATTGAAATCGAAAAAATAGGAAGCATTTATTATATCACAACAGACAGCTTTGATAAGGGGCTTGAAGATACACTTTACAGCTTGGGCGCCGAATTTATCGAAGAAATAGGAATGAACCTTGAGGAAATATTTATCTATACTCATCAAAGGAGGAATAAAATATGACAATTCATCCTTTATTTAAAAGATATTTTAATATATCTATTTGGTATATTTTGGCGGGCATAGTAATAATTTTATTTTTTTCGGCAGCCGAGTTTAAATTATCATTGGAATACAATAAAAGCTTTGATAAGTTTGCTGACAACTTCATAGCAAATAAACAAAATTATACCGAAATAAAAATAACAGATGATGCGATCAACTGCCTGGATAAATCCGATAATCAATATATTTATTTTAATTGCAGAAATTATTTTTATAACGCATTAGATTTATATTCAAAATGCTTAGGCGCTGTTGTTATAATGCTGCTTTGCCTTAATATTAATCTTTTCAGCGATGAAAACAGAGAATTTATAAACGTACTGCCAATAAAAAAGCAAAATATTTATTTATTGCGTGCTCTATCTACACTTGCGGTAGCAATAATTTTGGATATTATTATTGCGGTTATCGTACTTTATTTCTTTAGATATAATCAATATATCCAACTTGCTGTTATGAGTAAAATTTCTAAAATTGATTTTAATTGGATAAATGATTTTTATGGAATAAAAAGATTTGCTGCAGATTTTGTTCATCGTTCTTTGCTGATAGTTGCAGGCGCAGGATTTCTGTCATTTTTAAATACAATTTTTTCAAAACCACGCTTAGTGTTTATATTAGGCTTTATAAGTTTTTTTGTAACTTTGGCAGGTTTTAAAGGCATAGCGATTTTTGCCGATTATTTTTCTTTATTTAATAAAAATGCGTTTTATACGTTCTGTTCCGATATTGAAAATTACTCTTTAAGCCCTATAAGCTTAATTTTACTTACAATATTTTTTACCATAGCCGGAGCATTTCTCTACAAAAAAGAAAAAAACGAAAACAGACAAGGGTTCTTTATGTTTTATCCTTTAAGATATTTATGCTATGCATTGGGCAGCTTTTTTGGCGGATTCTCATTTTTTGCTATGATTAATTTAAAAATATTGAGCCACATTCCAAAAATTAATATGTTAACAAGTATTATTATTGTTATTTTCGGTGCATTTATGGCTTTTTTCATTATTAAAAAACTGATTGATACCCTTGAATAGCAAAAGGAGGCGATATTATGAAATTTTTTGCAATTTATAAATTTGAGCTGAAAAAAATATTTTTTATACTGTTTGCCACTATTTTTATTATATATCTTTTTGATGTGCTTACATTTAATCAAGATTTAAACAACGCTTTTTTAAGTTATATTCAAGGCAATTATACCGAAATTCATAATTATATTTCAATTTTAAATATAATTTGGATAATTTTAATGGCTATTTTTCAATTTTTCAGTTACGATCTAAACCAAAGAGGAAATCTTCCTTTTACCAAAAGCCGCCTATTTTTATCGGTTGTATCGGCAGGCATTACAATAATAGCCGCTGCCGCCGTATTTTACTGGGCTGTGACGGGCTTTGAATACATGAGATATTCATTTGTTTTAAGCTCTTTAAATGAAGTTAATCATATATATAATTACAGCTTTTTTGATCTTACAATTAACGTTTTTATTCTGTTTTTAGAAATGCTCCTTGTTTATCTTTCAGTGATAATATTTATATTTGCATTTAAAAATCCTATTATCGGCTGTGTTTTTTGGTTTTTTTGGAATCTCGGTTTTAATATATCTTCATCGATTATTTCTTCAAGCATATTTTGTTTTTTTAATTTATTTGATTGGTTTGATTATTCATTTTACATTATATTAAAAGATCTTAAAGTAATTTATTCATCACATCAGATAGGCGTATTATTGGAATTTTTAATTTTAACATTCTTTGTTTCGGCATCAATTATTTCTTTTATACTTGCGTTTTCTCTTTTCAAAAAAACGGATTCCGACATAAAGAACATATTTGCCAAAACAAAATTGGGAGAGTTTTTTATTTTTGCAGATTCAGGCATAATTGTATTTTATCTTATAGCCGGCAGCTTTAATTTTTATGAATGTACAGTTTTTAAAAAAATTATAATAATTTTGCTCTCGGTTTTAATTGGAATAATCTCTGTCTTAATCAGCAGAGCAGCATACAAAAGGGGGAAAGTAAAATGACAAAAATTGTAAAAGGTCTGTTTATTATTTCAATAGTTATATTTTTTGCCTGCATTTTGATTATTCAATTATTGTCTTTAAATACTGATAAAATGGAATTTTATGAAGCCCCATATAATATATACAACTCTGAAGATTTTGTGCAAGCTGATGAAAAAGCCTATTTCTACAAAGAGCTTTATAAATATCTCAATTTTAAATATTCAAATTTTTATACAGATCTTTTAAGTAAAAACGGAACCAAAAAATTTGGAGATAATTTAATGCTTTTAAATCCAAAAGAATATATCTCAACTATGAACAAAATAGACAATATAAAAATATCGGTATTGAGAGCTGATGGCGAGCATCCTGTTAAAATCTACTCCGATTCTGCTAAAAAAGGATTTTATATTTTAAACGACGGCTCAAACTATCAATTTTATATAAACGATAAAGAGAAGCCTAAAAAATACCTTGATTTAATAAATAAAATTGAATCGGAAACCCCTCTTTTTTATAAAAGCGCAGCATTTGGCGAATATGATAAGCTTATTTTCAGAAATGCAGAAATGGATCTGATTTTAAACAATGATATGCCGGCTATTATATATTCATACAGCTATCCCGACCTAAGCTTTGAATGTGAAAATCTGCCGTTTGAAATTATATACACCATAAAAAATTCGGTTATAGAAAAAACAGAAATTGCTTTTATAAACATAGGTTCCAAATCGACAGCCGATTACAAAACAGATAAAAATTTATTTTTTGGAGATAATGCCGATAAGCTGTATGAAGTATTCAATACCTCTTTAATAAACAAAAAAAGCATAGAAAAAAACGGCATTAAATGTGATTTTAAAGATGTTTTTAATATAGACAACAACTACAACTGTGGTTTTTTAACTTTAACGGAATGAAAAAAGGAGCTGCACACTAAGTGATTAGTGTACAGCCCTTTTTTAAATTATTAAAACATTATGCGGCTTGCTGAGTAACCTTATCTGTTACAGCATCATAAAGATTAGACATAAGAACTGCCATTTGAGCTCTTGTCATATCAGCCGTAGGTGTAACAGTAGTATCGCTTGTACCGTTTACAAGACCGTTTTGAATAAGGAATGCAACATATGGCTTAGCATAATCTGCAATACTTCCGGCATCGACATATGAATTAAGAACAGAAACATCTGCACTGCTTACATCATAGCCGACAGCATCAAGCGCTCTTGCGGCAAGAACCATCATATCTTGACGAGTAATAGGTGCTTCAGGATTAAACTTATTATCTCCCGTTCCGCTTGCAAGGCCGAGATCTTTTGCAATATTAACGGCATTGGCATAATATGAGCCGCTTGGCACATCAGAAAAGCTTGATTTAGGAGTACCCGTTATACCGAGAACTTTTGTAAGCATAACCATAAAGTCGCCTCTCTTGCTCTTTTCATCCGGAGCAAATTTTCCTTCTCCTACTCCGTTTATAACGCCCATAGAAGCCAACTTATTAATAGCATTGTTAGCCCAGCTTCGGTTTGATGTATCATTAAAATTGGCAGAAGGAACTAAGCTCGAATTATTTAAGCTTGAACCTGCTACAACCTGACCGCTTGAATTTTTCAAAGCAGGAGGATTAATAGTAAAGCCATTTTTAGTTACAAAATCTCCTGTGCTTGCTACTTCTGCGCCTTTATCCGGCGAAGAAGAACTGTTGTTGTCTGAAGAACTTTCGGAGCCGGTATTTTCTGTATTTCCTGTATTTGTACTTCCGGCATTGTTTTCAGAGCCTGATGAAGCCGATGAAGAAGATGAAGCCTTTCTTGATGAGCTTCCGCCGCTTGACGAGCTGCTTCCGCCGCCTGATGAACTTCCTGATGAGCTGCTTGAGCTGCTTTCAGAAGATGACTCGCTTGCACTTTCTGATGAAGTTTCGCTTGTACTCTCTGTTGTAGATTCATCTGTGTTATCTGTTGAAGCTTCACTTGTACTCTCTGTTGTAGATTCACTTGTACTCTCTGTTGTAGATTCACTTGTACTCTCTGTTGCAGGTTCATCGCTTCCGGAGTTCATATTATCAGCTATACGCTTAATTGTATCATTAATGTATTTTGTCCAATATTCACAGGCAACAGAATCATCATATTGACCCTCTGCATTTTCGCCATAGCCTGTAAAATATCCGCTTGTATCTACAATAAATTCAGGATAATCACTTGAATCCGTAATGAGTAAAGGTTTATCCGGAGCTTTAATAGCCTTTGCAAGAGGCGTATTCATACCTTGGATTATTTCGGCAAGATCCGCAGCAAAAGCAAAACCGCCAAGCTTAGATTGGTGAGTTTTGTCACCGTGAACATATGCTCTATCCGCAAGTACGCTGCTGCCGTTTTGGCCGTCAATTTTATATGCGCCTTCAATCATTTCCTTTGTATGAGAATAAAAATCAATTATAAGAACATCATTTTCCTGAGCAACCTGCTGCATTGCAGTTACATAGTTGTCATCATTATTTGTGCCATGATGAGGCCTTATAGTACCATCAGAATTAATATACTTTCTTGTAACAGGAGTTACCAAAACAGGAGTTGCGCCAACTGCTTTGGCTGCATCAACATACTGCTTAAGATAATATTTATATGTGCCGTCTGCTGCCCTAGGAGCTGAAGGAGCGGTATAAGGATAAATACCGTTTGCATCGGCTTCTCCCAATGGAACATATCTTTCAGCATCTTCAATATAACAGTCGTTATGACCAAACTGTATAAACAGATAATCTCCCGCCATCATTTGATCAACTATCTTTTGAAGATCTGCATCACTGTAATTGTTTGAAGCGGTTCCGTCCATAAATGTTCTTGAGCTTCTTCCGCCTCTGCCGTAATCCATTACCTCATAATTATTGTCATTTATAAAATATTTAAGGAACTCTCCCCAAGAGCCTTCATTTCTTTGTTTTCCTGAGTTGTTTATCGCTCCTGCTGAGTAATCCATAACAGTTGAATCACCCGCAAGGAATACAACAGCTTTTCCGCTTGGTCTTTCAGTATCAACAGAGCCTGAACCTATTTCAATAGCATTTTCTGTTATAACAGAAGCCGGTTCACCAACAGCGCCAAAAATTGTTTTTGGTGTTACAGTTACCTTAAGCTTGCTTCCTTTCATCAAAGGTACAAGCTTAACGCCTGTATCTGCAATTGCAGTTGTTGTTTTAACAACTGTTTCGGTTCCCTCTGCATCTATAAGGCTATATACAATTACAGAAGCATCATTGGCATCATTATCACCCAATGAATAGCCTACAATAAATGTATCTCCGGTTACAGGACGAAGAACATCGCCACCTGTTATAAAATACGGTTCTTGTGAAAATGAAACGGTATCGGAGCCTTCTGTATAGTAGGTTGCATCCCAGCCAAGATATTCCGCCTTTGCGTCATAACTCGGAGCTTCGCTGAGAACTGTACCAGCTACTCTTCGTGAAGTATCAACTGCGGTTCCGTCAACTGTTGTTGTTCCAAACTCCTTAAAGTTTGCATTTTCGGGCTTATTTCCTGACATTTCATACCAGCCTGACGGTTCAATTGCATCTGCGTTTTCCAAAATTGTATTTAAGAAGGTTACCGTAGCATCAGCTCCCCATGGTCTTCCAAAGTAGCCGGCTGTATGTTTATTGCCCTCTTTATTTGTAACTGTGCAGGCTCTAAACAAATAGCCCTTGCAATCTGCAATTCCGCCAAGTCTTGCTGCTGTTATATAACCGCCCATAGCGGTATCGCTGTAACCGCAGAAACGAAGCTCACAGCCATCAAACAAAGCGTTGCCGCTTCCGAAGATATAATCTGTACAACCCTCTATCTGACAATTTTTATAGTATGTATGGGTATTATCTCCCATATATAATGTATCCTGAGAGCTGTTGAAAATACAGTTTTTAAATTCAGCCTTATCGCCTTCAACAGCAATGGCAGTTGATCTTTCGGTTGCAGCCTTAGATTCGGGATCGACAGAATAGTTTCTTACCTGCGGAAGATTTCCATTTTCCGCTCCTTCGCTCTTAACTGCTCCATCGGCAATCTCTTCATCTGTGATATATTTATTAAATGAAGCCTCAAATACTATATCTTCAGCCTTAAAGCCAACGGCCGTGCTTTGGATATAAGTGCCTACGCCCCATTTTTCAGCTATATGCTTGTCATACTTATCAAATGCCTTTTCGTAATTATAAAATCCTTTTTCATCGGCTGAATAATACTCATAGCCAATTCCGTAATACCAAGTAAGTTTAACTTCTCCTTTGCCGTATGGCTTGAATGTAAGATAAGGAGTTGCAACTTTAAGCTGCTCTCTGTACACTCCGGGAGCAATGTTAATTGTTACTCTCTGGTCCTCTGAAGTAGGATTCATAACAGCCGCCGCTTTAAGCGCCTCTGTCATTGTAGCAAAATTATTTGTTTTGCCCTCAACACCTACATAGATATCTCTTACACTTGTATCAACCGTAGGAGGAGTTTCTTCTTTAGGAACAAATAAAATATCCTTTTGGGTATCTTTATCTTCAACAACAACGTGACCATGAGTTACAAAGCCTTCTGCTTCGGCAGATACTTCATATGCGCCTGTTCTCAAATCAACCGTATAAGAAGAGCCTTCAACAGTTCCGTCATAAATATAGCCATCTTCAACGTTTTTAAATTGAAGCTTTGTAACAGATGCGCCGCCTACAATATTTCCGGAAGCCTTGTACATAGCTTTAAGAGCAACCTTTATTGTCTGATTAGGATCTTCTGTGCCGGAAATAGTTCCTCCCTCTGTTATCTCATAATCATTTGCGCCGGAAATAGAAACCGTATACTTAACATCGGGATCGAGTGTTACTGTATAATTCATTCCTTCAAGCTTAGCTTCTGAAGGATCTGAGCCTGAGCCTTCCTCGGGATTGAAAATCACCTTAAGCTTGGAAGTATCGTAACCCTCTGCAAAGCCTTCTATTTTACCGGTTGCCGTATAGGTTGATTTTGCTTCAACATCAAATGTCAAATCCTTGCTTGCTGAAAGCAAATCATTAAGTTCAAGATTGAATTTTCTTGTAGCATTTGTAAATCCAACTCCCTGCACACCGGAAAGTGATGCTGTATAAGAATATCCAGGTGTTAACGGAAGAGAAACTTTATCTGATTCTGTCGGCTTTGAAATTTCTGCGCCTGTTGAATCATTTCTTAATTTAATCTCATAACCTCCGGCAAGCTGAGCTGCGAAACTTCCCGTATTTACTGAAATATTTACTGTAAGAGGCGGTATAACAACAACCCTGTAAACCATAGGCTTTGCTGCGGGGTCTGTGTCAAACCAAATTTTATACTGACCTGTGTGCTCGGCAATTATATTTATAATTCCCAAAGCCATTTCTTCACTTTTGTATTCTTGGGTGCCGCCCTCTCCGGCGTAATCAATATGTGTAACTAAATTTATAGAATTTGATGATGCAGCATAAACCTTTATTTCGCTTCCCTCTGCAACATTATCTATTGTAAGATATCTTTTGGTACTTCCGCCTGTGCCGTTTAAATACCAGCAGCCATCGGAAGTATAGCCGTCATCAAATTCTTTTTTTGCATTTCCGTATGTACCTGCGCTGCGAATATCTTCTCCATCGCCGTAATACATTCTGTCGTTTGCATTAGGGATAAATGACAAGCCGTTTGTTATTTCCATAAGTACAGCTTCTTTAAATGTACCTTTTGCAGCTTTACTTCCTGGATCTACTTTCTTAGCTTCTTCAACTTCCTCAGCAGTATACAGCTTTTCATATTCATTCCAAAAATCTTTTGTTATATAGTTGGTGTAAAGATCTCCCTCCTGAAGCACACCGCCAAAATCCCAAACCTTTATAGGGCCTGAGCCTGATGGAGCCGCCGTTATAGGAAGAACCTCAGATAATGTTTGAAGTGCATTGATAGCACCATCTAAAATATTGCTTTCGTCATTAGAACCAGCCTCGTCAGAATCAACACCTAATTCTGAATTTTCCACGGTGGATTCTTCAGTGTCTGCAGCTTCGGAACTTTCTTCATTTTCGGAAACTTCCTCATTTACAGAAGCTTTCTCCGTTTCTGATACAGCTTCTGTGGGATTTTCTGAATTATCGGAAGAATCTTCTTCCAAAGCATTTTCATTTGAGCTTTCAAGCTCAGAAAGCTCTTGAGCTTTCTCTTCCACATTTTCTTCAGAGCTTTCGTCAGATTCCAAAACTTCTAATGGCTCTTGATTATCTTGCTGCTCAATTTCAGGGGCAGTTTCAAGTGCATCAGAATTTTCAGAAATCTCCAAAGCGCTGTCATTTGAGTCTGCATAAGCCAAATTAGGAACAGCAAATGTTGTCACCAACATAGCCACAGATAAGAGCAGGCTCAAAAATCGCTTGTATTTCTGCATTTAAATTTCCCTCCTTTATAAATAAATACTTACAAACTTGATTATAAAACAAACAGAAATTTTAGTCAATAATTAAAATTTATAAACAGAAAAAAGCCGACAGAAAAATTCTATCGACTTTTTTATAACGTACGCGACATGATTCGAACACGCGACCTTCTGATCCGTAGTCAGACGCTCTATCCAGCTGAGCTACGCGTACATATTATGGAATATGGATGGGGAAGGATTCGAACCTTCGAAAGCTGAGCTAACAGATTTACAGTCTGCCCCCTTTGGCCACTCGGGAACCCATCCAAATATGATTTAAAATGATTTAAGACGCTCAAAATCGAATAATCAAATATAATTCTCCCCTTTTTTTTCCTTAGAAAGGAGGTGATCCAGCCGCACCTTCCGATACGGCTACCTTGTTACGACTTCACCCC
>CANRHR010000013.1 GCA_947630475.1 uncultured Clostridia bacterium
TCCCTTGAAACTCACCTTTTTCCTCGCAGGAAATGAATTCCTGCTGCGGATTAAAAGTCTGCGACGCTTTAAGCTATTTCGTTAAAATAGGGTTTATTGACAGTCTGATTCGAAAAAGTCCCAAGGGGACTTTTTCGAGGTTAAGAAATGATATATATTCGCTGAAAAACAGAAAAAGCTTTAAAATTTGAAAAGAATCAAAAAATATTTTAGGAGGATTTTTGCGTGAAAACAGGAAAAGGTCTTGCCGATTTGGCAAAACTTGCTTTAATACAAAACTGGGGATTTTGTTTGGGAGGTTATGGTCAAATTCTTAGCAAAGATATTTATGATACAATGATTTCTATGCCGGGGCATACGGGAGAATATAATTATGAACACAGAAATTATCTTAAAAAATTTATAGGAAATCGAGTAAGTGACTGCTATGGCTTGGTAAAAGCATATTTATGGTGGAACAATGGAAATGTGATATATAATCCTTCTCAGGACAGAAACCAATATATGGCATTTGAAGCCGCAAGGGTTAAAGGCCTTATTTCCGATATGCCTAATAAAGAGGGGCTTGTTTTATGCTCAGAGGGCCATGCAGGGGTATACATTGGTTTTGGTGAATTTATAGAATGTTCCGGAGCGCCTGTCGGAATGCATAAGGGCAGGATAAAAGACGGAAAAATTGTTTTGGGCAGTGATTTTAAATATTGGTTTGAAGATACTTACATAAATTATGAATAAAAATTTTAGCAGTGATATTAGTTTTTCAAAACTGACCATAGCTTTTGTTAAAGAAGAACCACCGCTAAAGCGGTGGCTCTGATAAAGATATAAATATTATCCTAATAACTGTAAAATATTCTGAGGAGCCTGATTAGCCTGAGCAAGCATAGAAACCGCAGCCTGATTGATAACATTTGCGGCGGTAAGGTTAGTCATTTCCTTAGCCATATCTGCGTCTTCAATTCTTGAGTTAGCTTGACTTAAGTTTTCGCTTGAAACCTGAAGATTGTTTGCTGTGTATTCAAGCCTGTTTTGAACGGCACCAAGTTTAGACACTTGAGATGTCACAACATCAAGACCGGCATCGATAGCATCGAGAACAGCGGCAATATCATCGGCTGTTGAATTTTCGCTACGAACAACATCAGAGATTACAGCTTGCGCATTTTTTACGCCCTCTTTTGTCACTTTCTGGAAAAGCTCATCTGCTGTAACAGATGAAATATTTAATGTTATAGATTGTCTTGTTTTGCTTGCATCATCAGATTTGTTGTTTGCTCCAATTTGGAATGTCAATGCACTTTTATCTATAATTGCAGTTTTCATTGCCTCATCGGTTAAATCTGCAGCTGCATCTGCAAGGGCAAGATCATTCTTTAATGCATATTTTTGTCCTTTGCTTGTTTCAAAATAAAGAACTCCTTGTTTTGATGTTTTTAAATCATCTGCTGAGAGAACTGAAACAGTAAGCTTATCCTTCAATTCTGTATTTTTTGTAGTATCTGAATCAACAAGTTTATATAAATTAGCTGCCGAAATTTTCTCTATTGTTTCATCTCCAGTATTTGTTATTTTCTTGATATAGTAATTATCGCCATTATCAAATGAAACAGCTTTACCTCCTTTAACATAGCCACTCTCAGAACCATCGGCAGCATAAAGTGTAAAATCTTCAACATTAACATTTTTTACACCTGTAGCAGCAGTTATTTTTGAACCATCACTATATTTAATGAGGTTTGAACCTAATGTATATTTACCTGTAGCAAGAACCTTTGTGTTAAACTCTGTTCTTCCTGCCATGTTTGTGATTTCCTCAAGGAGCTGATCAATTTCATCAGCCATTTTGGAACGGTCGCTCGCTGTGCCGCCTGTGTTGGTATCGGTTGATGCCTGAACGGTAAGCTCTCTTATTCTCTGAACCATGTTGTTAATCTCTGAAAGAGAACCCTCAGCCGTTTGAATAAGTGATGTAGCGTCCTGTGAGTTTTTGTAAGCCATATCAAGACCTCTAATCTGAGCTTTCATCTTTGTGCTGATAGCCAAGCCTGCTGCGTCATCTGCGGCGGAGTTGATTTTCTTTCCGCTTGATAATCTTTTGCTTGCCTTATCCTGTTTTCCGCCTACGCCTGTTAAGTTTCTGTGTGAATTTAATGCCCTTACGTTTGTGTTGATAACTGTTGAACTACTCATAATAAATCCCTCCGTTGATTAAATTTTCCACAAATCCGTTTGTGGTTTTGTTTTTTTATTTTAATAACCTTGTAAAGACAAGGATTATTAACTGAATTTAAATTTCCTCCGCCTTTTTAAGTTTTGGTTTTTTATATCTGCCTTTCATTTTCCTTGCTTTTTCAAGCTCGCTTACGGCGGAAGAGTCGCTTTTTGCCTTTTGCTCAAGATTTTTTTCATAAACCTTTGAGCGGGCTATCGGTATTTCTTTGGGCGCTTGTATGGAAAGGCTTATGCTGTCGGCTCTTAAGCTGCTTGTGTATTTTACAAAAATGTCATTGCCGATTTTTATATATTCACCTTCCTTGACAGTTACTGTAAGCATAAAAATTCCTCCTTGAAAAATTTTTAAAAATGTCGAAATATAGTATATGGGAGTATAAGGATATTCATACTCCGTTTGCGCTGCATATTTGCAGCTGATGGATTTTAAAGACTTTAAGTTAAAGCTTATGCCTTTACTTATTAATGGTAAGTACCGCCGCTTAAAAGGCGGGGACTTACTTGTCTATTAAAAATGTAACAATCTATAACAACTGTTACATTTGTTCAAGGAGGAACCTAAAATGAAAACAGAACCTATAAAGAATAAAAAAGATTTGGAAAAACTTAAGCTTTATTTTGAGGAAAAAGGAAATATGCGTGATTTTGCGCTGGTTGTGATAAGCGTAAACACCGGATTGAGATGCAGTGATATACTTAATTTAAAATGGGAAGATGTATATGAATTTGATACAAAAAAAATTAAAACTCATATCTGCATAATTGAAAAGAAAACACAAAAATTAATTAAAATAAAAATAAATAAAGCTGTTGCTCTATGCCTTAGAAGACTTAAAAGATATTATGGAAATATAGAAAAAGGTGGGGTTTTGTTTAGAAGCCAAAAGGGAAAAAACAGGGCTATAAGCAGAATCCAGATGTACAGAATCTTGAAGCAGGCAGCAAAATTTTTAAAAATAGAGGGAAATATTTCTTGCCATTCTTTAAGAAAAACTTTTGGCTATATTGCTTTTAAAAAGGGAGTTCCCGCTGCTGTTATTATGGAGCTTTTTAACCATTCATCATATGCTATCACAAGGCGGTATTTATGCATAGACCAAGATGAAAAGGATAAGGTTTTTATGATGCTGAATTTATAGCATAAATAGGTGCTTTGTTTGTGTGCAAAAAAAAATTTTTAAAAAATTTAAAATTAGGGGTTAAGTTTCTTTCTATAATGACGATATATTAGGTGTAAGGCAAAAATGTAACAGTTGTTATAGATTGTTACATTTTTTTGTTTTTTAAATATAAAACCATCTTAATATCAGCTTAAAATGGTTTGTTTTATAAAAAATATACATATAATGGAATTTAATGTAATAAATTATATTCGCACTCTGTTTACAATAAGCGATTATAATTAACAGCACTTATTGCATTAAAAAACTGATAATTGTTTATTGGTTAAATAACACATATTGAGAGGAGAGCTTTGAAGTAAATTTATTTGATTATTAATAAATAACATAAGCGGAGTACAAATATTATTGTAAGCTTAACTAAGGCTTTATGTTTTATTATGTACGTCCTTATATTTTTGTATTCATTTTTATGGTTAAATGGTTAAAATTAAAGCCTGCCGTTTTTAACGGCAGGCTCAGACTGTCAAAAAAACCTACTTTGAACAAGTAACTTAAAGCGTCGCAGACTTATAATCCGCAGGCGGAATTTACTTCCGCCGAGGAAAACAGCGAGTTTCAAGGGATTTTTAATCCCGATGGAATGAGCTGTTTATACATCTGTTTTCTCTCGAAAAAGTCCCGCAGGGACTTTTTCGACATTCAAAGCCTGCCGTTTTTAACGGCAGGCTTTAGATGTCATTTTTTGAATTTTTTTCTGTTTATATGAGTGATGATAATAACAATTAAGCTAAGGACAGAAATTAAAGTGCATATTCTCCATAAAAT
Organism: uncultured Clostridia bacterium; assembly: GCA_947630475.1. Taxonomy (GTDB): domain Bacteria; phylum Bacillota; class Clostridia; order Lachnospirales; family CAG-274; genus CANRHR01. Next base: position 4,182 of record CANRHR010000013.1, read on the forward strand.
ACTTTCTTTATAAAATACAGATATATTTCCGCTTTTGTTGCTGCCTACAAATACACGGATAGTATTGTGTTCATTTTTTTCTGTTTTTAGATTATTTCCGTTTTCATCTGTTGCTTTGTAGCCTGTATAGCTTAAAAGAGGCACATCAATATATCCGTTGTCATCAATATTGCTTGTATGATATGTTAAATTTATGCCGGATAAATTTTTTTCGTATTCATCAATTACTATACCCGCAGATGGCTTTGCATTAGAGTCTACCCTAACTTGGCCTTTTATATAATTATAATCCGTATCTAAAGGAAAATATTCGCCGCCGTCTTTTTGTACTGTTGTAACGATATCAGTTTTAGTAAGATTTACGCCGTTATAAGTGTAGTAAGTAAGATAATATCCCGAAAATACAACAGAAACCAAAACAGTGGATAAAATACAGTATTTTGCATTTTTGCCGCCTATTACTTTATATAATCCGTAAGCTCCCGCTCCGGAGAGGAATAAGGATGCCAATGATAAAACTCTCCAAGGAAATTGAAACATAGCTGCATACTTTCCGATTTTTTCCGATTCATATATGTAATGCCATGGGAAAAAATCCGTTGAAACAAAAATAAGAAAAAGACCAAACGATAAAAGGCACAGAACATTTTTATAATTTTCATCCTTTTTATAAAACATAAAAGAATAAAGGCATAAAAGTGAAGAAAACATAATCGGAAAACCTACTGTAAGCGCCATCAAGCCTGAAAGTGTTCTGTTGTGGATATTTGTGCCTATGCCGCCGGCTTTTGGGAAAATCTGAAGCAGGTGAGTTATTTGAGTGCTGTGTTCACACAATTCTTTCTGCATATATTTTACATTTAACTGCTGGGTGTTAAACTGCAGAAAAGGCACTATAAACCAAAGATTTACAAGCACAATAACAATGCCGGCTTTTATAAGGCTTAAAATCCTTTGCTTTTCTTTAAGCCTGCCGATAAAAGCAACTAAAAACACAACGGAAGATATAACCACCATGAAGGCGGATAGAATATGACTTTGCATAACACCTGTGATTCCGACAGCGAAACAGCCCCAATTTTTACTTTCTCCAATTATTATTTCATATAAGCCGTACATTACAAGGGGCAGGAAAATAAAACTAAGCGCTTCGCCTAAATCACCTCTGGTATAGATGTTGCAAAGCCTGTATATACCTCCGGAATAGAGTATTGATGCCAAAAGACCAATATATTTTTCTTTAAACAGCCTGCTGAAAGATATATAAGAAATAAATACTGTAAATATATTTATAAGTACAAGAAAACTGTTGTAGGCAAGAGGCATGGATATGCCCATAATACGCAAAACAGCAGGAATATATAAAAATAATTCGGGATACATACATGAAGAGCCATATCCATAACCATATATTGAATTTGGATGGATCCTTACAGGAAACTGCCCGGCAAGCAAACCTGACATTATTCCCTCTATTCTTGCTACATGAATACGTGTATCGTGGCCTGAAATTATCATTGTGTTAAAAAGAGGATAGCTGATAAATACAGTAAATACCGCAAGAACAAAAAGAATTTTGTAATCGAGCTTAAATTTGTTGTTATTTTTAAATATTTTTAAACGGCTTAATTGAGAATCAAAGCCAAAAAGCTTTATGCCCAAAACCACAAGCGCCAAAAAAATTAAAGCAGATATAAACAAAGAATCATTATATATTATGTCTGTGGATTCTATATCAATGCCGTTAAATTTAAAATATCCATATCCGCCGTAATATGTGCGTATTTCAAGATCTTCAATATTTTCATCAAGCTTAAGATTAACGGTTTTGAAATTTTCATTTTTATCAAGACTTACATCCATGTCTTTTGAAATAAGCTTTCCATTTGAATATATATCTATATAGTTATTATCATCATTTGTGTTATAGTTAATTGTAATATTATATTCTCCCTTAGGCAGACCTATATAAGGGCCGTATGTAAAAACTCCGGAATAATCAGAATAATCATTTTGCTGTATTTCATAGGTATTTTCAAATTTTGGGGTAAAATCTTTATTTTCGAAATGCTTAAAGTATATATTGTCATAGTACGAGTTTTTGTTAAAGAAATAAAGAAAGCAAAAACACATCAGTACATATACAATGAGCATAATTGATTTTTTATTCAAATTTTTCATCTCCCGAAATTTTAATTTATATTAATTTATGACATTCGGTAATTATATCATTAAATACATAAAAGCGTCAATATGTTTTGCAATTTATACACAGAAATCAATTTTCATATATAACCTTTAGTAAACTTTTGTCGTTTCCAATTCTTAAAAAATTTTATTAATTTATTCATTTTATCCATCTTTATATTTTACCAATAATTTTTATTTTTTTATGTTTTTTTAAAATTGATTTCAGTCTTTTAAGCTGAAGTTACTTGTCAATAAAAAAATGCTTTTGATCCGACAAAGCATTTGTACAGACCAAAAGCAATTTTTTTGTTATCAGTTTGAATTGAAAATATTGGAACCGCCTGTAAATAATAAAAGAAGAATGATAATGATAAATAAATCATTGTTACTGCCGCAGCCACAGCCGCCGCCAAATATGCCGGGCATAAAGAGCAAGATAATTAAAATCCATAAAATCGAATTGTTGCCAAAGCCTACACAGTTTGTTGAGCAGTTGCCATTGTTCATTTTATTCCCTCCGGAATTAAAGTTTATATTTTATATTATGCTGATGATAAAAATTATTGTCTGTCCGTAAAAAATTTATATTTAAAGATGTTGCCGACAAAACTGTTATATTAACAGGATTTATTTTTTATTTTATGACAAAATTTACATCTTAAAATTGACGTTTATAAAATAATATAATATAATATAATCTGATTAGTCGAGCAGGTGTTTGAATTGGAGGTATGCTTAATGGAATATATTTCTCTTCTTAAAGAGTTTGGAGAGAATGTTAAAAATTACAGTGAAACAAAAAATTTTTATTATGAAAATCATAATTGTCCGGTATTGGGGAATAATACAAAAGTAAAACTCGATTACACATTGATTAATGATGAAACCGATAAAGCTTTGCGCTTTGGGATTTGCGGCGGATGCAAAACCTGTTTTTATCATTATGATTTTATTTCAAAAAGATTTTAACCTTGGAGGATTTAAAAAAATGAACTCATCAAATAATTTAGGCTCTACAGGCAATTTTATACATAGCTATATAAACGAAGACTTAAAAGGAGAGCTTAATAAGCTTCACACTCGTTTTCCTCCCGAGCCTAACGGCTATCTTCATATAGGTCATGCAAAAAGTATATGTCTTAATTTCGGTTTGGCTAAATATTACGGAGGAAAATGCAATCTCCGTTTTGATGATACAAACCCATCTAAAGAAGATGAAGAGTTTGTAAATTCAATTAAAAACGATATTAAATGGCTTGGCTTTGATTGGGAGGACAGGCTGTTTTTCGCTTCAAGTTATTTTGATAAAATGTATGAATATGCTGTTGAACTTATTAAAAAAGGTCTTGCTTTTGTATGCGATATGTCGGCACAGCAGATAAAGCAGTCAAGAGGAAGCCTTACCGAGCCGGGTACAGAAAGCCCGTTTAGGAACAGAAGCATTGAAGAAAATCTTGATTTGTTTGAAAGAATGAAAAATGGAGAGTTTGCGGACGGAGAAAAGACTTTAAGAGCGAAAATAGATATGTCCTCTCCAAATATAAATATGAGAGATCCGGTTATTTACAGGATAGCTCATATGACTCATCATGCCTCCGGTGATAAATGGTGTATATATCCTATGTATGATTTTGCTCATCCTATAGAGGACGCCATAGAGGGAATAACACATTCAATATGCACAATGGAATTTGAGGATCATCGTCCTCTTTACGATTGGGTAATAAATTCAATCGATTTTGAAATAAAGCCCCGTCAGATAGAGTTTGCAAAACTGAATCTTTCAAATACAATTATGGGAAAAAGATTTTTAAGAAACCTTGTCGAGACAAACCAGGTTGACGGGTGGGATGATCCGAGGCTTATTACCATATCAGGCATAAGAAGAAGAGGATATACCCCCGAGTCAATAAGAAATTTTTGTGATATGATAGGCGTTTCAAAGGCAAACTCCGTTGTAGATACAGCTCAGTTGGAATACTGTATAAGAGAGGATTTAAAGCCAAAGGTGCCGGTTGTTATGGCTGTTATAAATCCTATTAAGGTTATTATAACTAATTATCCGGATTCTCAAACGGAAATGCTTGAAATTGAAAACAGTCCCGAAAATGAAAGCCTTGGAAAAAGAGAAGTTCCTTTCTCAAGAGAAATTTATATTGAGAAAGAAGATTTTATGGAAAATCCTATAAAAAAATATTTCAGACTTTTCCCGGGAAATGAAGTAAGGCTTAAAGGAGCTTATTTTATAACCTGCACAGATGTTATTAAGGATGATAACGGCGAAATTAAAGAAATTCACTGCACTTATGATCCTGCGACAAAAAGCGGCCTTAATTTTACGGCAAGAAAAGTTAAGGGAACAATACATTGGGTCGATGCAAAAAGTGCTTTGCCGGCTGAATTTAATTTATACGAAAGTTTGGTTTTGCCGGATGAAAAAAGTGAAACGGGATACCGTCTTAACCCTGATTCAAAAAGTACTGCAAATGGTTTTGTTGAGCCATATTTAAAAAATACCGAGCCTATGGACAGATTCCAGTTTATGAGAAACGGTTATTTTGTTGCGGACAGCAAATATTGTAAAAAAGATCATCTTGTATTTAATAGGATAGTATCCTTAAAAAGCTCTTTTAAGCCGATATCGGCTGAGTAATCGGAGGTTTTGTATGCATAGATCCAGAAAACCAAGGAAAAAGAAAAGTCTTATAGCTAAATTTTTTACGGTTGTATTTATAATTTTATTTATATATGTTTTGGCTTTAGGGGCTTATGTAGGCTATACCTATCTTAATTCGGACGAAGGAGATAATTATTTCGATGTTAATAAAAATCTCTTTCCTACTAATTTGAATATAATTCCTAAAGTACCCGAAAGAACAAATGTATTGATTATGGGCGTTGATGCCGACCTTACAAGAACGGATACAATTATGGTAGCATCTTTTAACTCTGTCGCAAAAGAAGTAAGCATAGTTTCAATACCGAGGGATACTCTTGTTACGGTTCCGGAAGACCGTTGGCAGATTATGTGCGAAAATGTTTCGGCTTTAAGCAAAAATTCAAGCCGTGAAACAAAAATAAATGCCATTCACGGCTACGGAGGAGAGGAAAACGGAATAGAATTTTTAAAGCTCCAGCTTGAAGAACTTCTTGATATAGATATTCATTATTATGCAAGAGTAAACTGCGAGGCATTTCGTTATATTGTTGATTCTATAGGCGGAATAGAATATGATGTTCCTATGAGAATGTACCATATAGATACCACAAAGGGAAAAGAACTTTATATAGATCTTAAGCCAGGTCTTCAGGTACTTGATGGTGACAAGGCTGAGCAGCTTGTGCGTTTCCGTTATGGATATCCAAGGCAGGACCTTGACAGAATTGAAACACAGCAGGATTTTTTAAAGGTTTTTGCGGCAACAGTTTTGGATAAAAAGAATATTATGTCAAATCCTACGGCATATTTAAATACTATTATTAAATATGTTGATACAAATTTGGGAATATCCGATGCCGTTAAATATATTAAATATGTTTCTGATATTTCGCCTTCCGATATAAAGGGTTATACTCTTCCCGGAGAGGCTACGGATATAAACGGAGGCTCATATTATATTGTCGATACCGAAGAAACAGAAAAGCTTGTATACGATATATTTAAAAAACCTGCCGATATGAAAAGCGAAGATGAAGAGCAGGAAGATTATGAGGAAAGCTTTGATAAGGATATACAGATCTTAAACGGCGGATATACCTCAGGCTTGGCAGGCAAAAAGCAGGATATGCTTGAAGAGCTTGGATACAATGTTTCTCAGATAGGAGATTATTTGGGCAAAAAAGCAAAAAACACAAGAATATATACAAAAAAAGATGATCAAGGACAAGATCTTAAAAAATATTTTATTGATGCTGAAATAATAAAGGATTCAAGCCTAAAAGACTGTGATATTTTAATTGTTCTCGGAACTGATGAAACCGAAGATATCCCAAAAACAGAGGACGATGAATAAAACCTTTTGATAAAAAACAAAAGAGGATTTATATATGAAAAATAAGCCTATTTTGGCAATAATAGGCGGCGGCGCTTCCGGAATGACCGCCGCTATTTTTGCCGCAAGAAAAAGTAAAGGAAAAATAAAAATAATAATTTTGGAAAAAATGGACAGAGTCGGCAAAAAAATTCTTGCCACGGGAAACGGAAGATGCAACTTTTCAAATATTTTTGCGGACTGTAAAAATTATCACGGCAAAAGCCCTGAGTTTACATCATATGCTTTGTCAAAATTTAATCCGCTTTCCACAATTGATTTTTTTGCCTCAATTGGAGTCTTATCCAAACAGGAGCAGGACGGAAGAATCTATCCCTATTGTGACAGGGCGTCTTCTGTTTTGGATGCTCTTCGCTTTGAGCTTGACAGGCTTGGCGTTGAGATAAGAACATCTTTTAAAATAAATGAAATTATAGCCGATAAATCGGGCTTTAAGCTTATATCAAAAAATAACCCTTCTTTATCCGCCCAAAGAATAATTATTGCGGCAGGAGGCTGCGCATCTCCAAACTTAGGCTCTGACGGATCCGGTTTCGAGCTTTTAAGGAAACTTTCACATAAAGTAACAAAGCTTTCGCCGGCGCTTGTTCAGCTTAAAACCGAGGAAAAGGAGGTTAGGTCTTTAAAGGGAATAAAATTTATCGGCAAAGCATCAGCCTATGTAAATGATAAAAAAATAGCAGATCAAACAGGAGAAATTCTTTTTACCGATTACGGCTTATCGGGTATTCCTATATTTCAGCTTTCCGTTTTAACGGCTTTGAAAGACAATATTAAAATAAAACTTGATTTTATGCCGGAATACAGTTATAAGGAAGTATATGAGATTCTTATATCAAGAAGAAAACAACTTTCTCATCTTAGGAGCGAAAATTTTTTTAATGGCTTGATAAATAATAAAATAGGCTGTATGACAGCAAAAAAATCAGGAATAGAAAAGCTCTCTCTGCCTGTAAAAGATATTTCCGATGAAAATATAAAGAAAATGGCAGCTTTGATAAAGCAAACGGTTTTTAATATTTCAGGCACAAAAGGATTTGAAAATGCACAGGTTACCGCCGGAGGAGTATTATGCAGCGAATTTGATGATAAGACAATGCAGTCAAAGCTGATAAAGGGACTTTATTGTACAGGTGAAATTTATGATATTTGGGGCGACTGCGGAGGATTTAATTTGCAGTGGGCATTTTCATCCGCCTTTTTAGCCGCCGAAAGCGCAGTTAATTTGTAGAGGAGGATAAATATGCTTCGTTTAACAAACATAAAGATTCCTGTTAATACAGAGATAACCCAAAATATTTTAATAAAAAAAGCGGCTAAAATATTAAAGCTTTCTCCGGATAAAATTAAAAATGTTTCTGTTTCAAAAAAGTCGATAGATTCCAGAGATAAAAAAGCTGTTTTGTATGTTTTAAGCGTTGATGCTGAGCTTTTTGAAAAAAATCTTGAGAAGCGCTGCCTTGCTCTGAAAAATGTATCGGAAATTAAATATACAAATTATGAAGTTGTTAAAAAAAGCTCTTCTTCAAGACCTGTCGTTATAGGCTTTGGGCCTGCCGGTATGCTTTGCGCTCTTGTTTTGTCAAAGGCAGGGCTTAAGCCCATTGTTTTTGAAAGAGGAGGCAAAGTTGAAAAAAGGCAGAAAGATATTGAAAGCTTTTTTAAAACAGGAATTTTAAACACAAACTCAAATGTTCAGTTTGGCGAGGGCGGCGCCGGCACTTTTTCAGACGGAAAGCTTACAACGGGAACAAAGGATAAGCGCCAAAGCTATGTTTTATCGGAATTTGTAAAAGCAGGAGCTCCTAAAGAAATATTATACCTTGCAAAACCTCATATAGGAACCGACAAACTTATTCCTATGGTTAAAAACATAAGAAAACAAATTGAAGAATTGGGAGGAGAAATTTTCTTTGAGCATAAGCTTGAGGATATTATAATTAAAAACGGAAAGCTATCACAGCTTGTTATAAAAAATAATAATGAGATTTTTTCGATATGCGCCGATTATGCAGTTTTGGCAATAGGACACAGCGCAAGGGATACATTTGAAATGCTTTTGAAAAAGCCTGTCGTTATATCTCCAAAGCCGTTTTCGGTTGGGGTGAGGATTGAACACAATCAGCAGATGATAAACAAAAGCCAATATGGAGATTTTGACCAATATCTTCCGGCGGCGGATTATAAGCTTGCCGTACATCTTAAAAACGGAAGAAGTGTTTATACCTTTTGTATGTGTCCGGGCGGTTATGTGGTTGCCGCTGTATCTGAAAAAAATTGCCTTGTTACAAACGGCATGAGCTTTTATTTAAGAGATGGAGTTAATGCAAACTCGGCGCTGCTTGTAGGAGTTTATCCATCCGACTTTTTATCAGATGATCCTTTGGGAGGGGTTAGCTTTCAAAGAAAACTGGAAAACAAAGCCTACATTGCGGGCGGAGGAGGATACTGCGCTCCTGTGCAGATGGTAGATGATATATTAAATGACAGAAAAAGCAGTAAATTTTACGATATAAAGCCTACATACAGACCAAATACAGCTTTTTCCGATATGAGAGAAATATTTCCGGATTATATTTATGAATCGCTTAAAATGGGTATAGCAGAAATGGATAAAAAAATAAACGGCTTTGCTTATGGCGGCGCTGTTTTAACGGCTGTTGAAAGCAGGAGTTCCTCTCCTGTAAGAATAGAAAGAAACGATGAGTTGTGCTCGGCTGTAAAAGGTCTTTATCCATGCGGTGAGGGCTGCGGATATGCCGGAGGGATAGTTTCCGCCGCTGTTGACGGAATAAAATGCGCCGAAGCTATAATCGAAAGAATTTAGTCTAAAAAATGATTTTTATAAAAATATTTTTAATTTCCTTGACTTTAAAATTAAAGATGTTATAATGTCTTTATTGATAATGCTTTAATACGTTGACGAGAAGAGTAGTTTGCAGTTTAAATTTTCAGAGAGATATGCGTTTGGTGAAAGCATTCATTTGCTGCAGATGAAAACCAACTCTGAGTGGCTTTAATACAGCCCGTTTAACCGACGTTAAATGGTTAAGCAATTAATTTTTGCATTAATCGAGTGGTTTTTACAATTTGGGTGGAACCGCGGGATTTTATTATCTCGTCCCTTTTTACAGCTTTTTGCTGTTTAAAGGGACTTTTTATTTGAAAAACAAGTAAGCCCTGCGCATCTTAGGCGTTGGATTCTTACTGTTGCTTTGCGGGAGTATAAGCGCTCACTTAAAGCAAAGAATAAATATAGGAGGAAAAAATATGATTAAAATTAAATTAAAAGACGGCTCATTTAAGGAGTTTGAAAGCGGGATTACAATTTTTGAGGCTGCACAAAGCTTAAGCGAGGGCTTGGCAAGAAATGCCTGTGTGGGAATACTTAACGGAAAAACAGCCGATTTAAGGACAAAGTTGGATCAAGACTGTGAATTAAATATTTTAACATTTGATTCTGACGAGGGCAAAAGAGCATTGCGTCACAGCGCTTCACATATTCTTGCTCAGGCGGTTAAAAGGCTTTATCCCGAAACAAAGCTTGCAATAGGTCCTGCAACGGCAGACGGATTTTATTATGATTTTGACAGAGATCCTTTTACGCCTGATGAGCTTGAAAGCATAGAAAAGGAAATGAAAAAAATAGTAAAAGAAAATATAAAAATAGAAAGGTTTGAACTTCCCAGAGCCGAAGCCTTAAAATTGATGAGTGATGCAGACGAGCCATATAAGGTAGAGCTTATAAATGACCTTCCGGAGGATGCTGTTATATCATTTTATAAGCAGGGTGAATTTACAGACTTATGCGCAGGGCCTCATCTTATGTCAACAAAGCCTGTTAAAGCATTTAAGCTTACCTCTGTTGCGGGGGCATACTGGAGAGGCAGCGAAAAAAATAAAATGCTTACAAGAATTTACGGAACTGCTTTTACAAAAAGTGAAGATCTTAAGCAGTATCTTGAAAGAATTGAAGAAGCCAAAAAACGTGATCACAGAAAAATAGGCAAAGAGCTTGGGCTTTTCACATTTATGGAGGAAGGACCGGGATTTCCTTTCTTTCTTCCTAAGGGCATGGTGCTTAAAAATACTCTTATAAATTTCTGGCGTGAAATACATGAAAAAGAGGGCTATGTTGAAATTTCAACACCTATGATGTTAAACAGAAAGCTTTGGGAAACATCAGGACATTGGGGACATTACAAAAATAATATGTATACAACGGTTATAGATGATGAAGATTTTGCTATAAAGCCAATGAACTGTCCCGGCGGTCTGCTTGTTTATAAATCAAGCCAACATTCATACAGAGATCTGCCGCTTAGAATGGGAGAGCTTGGTCTTGTTCATCGTCATGAAAAATCCGGGCAGCTTCACGGGCTTATGAGGGTAAGATGCTTTACACAGGATGATGCGCATATATTTATGACTCCGGAACAAATAAAGGATGAAATAAAGGGTGTTGTTCATATAATAGACGAAGTTTACAGTCTTTTCGGATTTAAATATCATGTAGAGCTTTCAACAAGGCCGGAAGACAGCATGGGAAGCGACGAAGATTGGGAATTGGCTACAAACGGTCTTAAATCCGCACTTGATGAACTTGGCATGAAATATGTAATAAATGAAGGCGACGGTGCATTTTATGGTCCTAAAATAGATTTTCATCTTGAAGACTGCCTTGGAAGAACATGGCAGTGTGGAACAATACAGCTTGATTTTCAGCTTCCTATGCGCTTTGAGGCTGAATATGTAGGCTCAGACAATGAAAAACACAGACCTATTATGATTCATAGGGTTGTTTTTGGCTCTATTGAAAGATTTATCGGTATACTTACAGAGCATTTTGCAGGCAACTTCCCTACATGGCTTGCTCCTGTACAGGCAATAGTTTTGCCGATATCCGAAAAATACAATGATTATTCAAAAAAGGTTACAGAGATGCTTAAGGCTGCATCTATAAGAGCAGAAGCAGATTTGAGAGCAGAAAAAATAGGATATAAAATACGTGAGGCAAGACACAGCAGGATACCATATCTTCTTGTTGTTGGTGAAAAGGAAGCCCAAAGCAATATGGTTTCCGTTAAGAGCAGAGGAGAAGATTTGGGAACTAAAAGTATTGAAGATGCTGTTTCAGATATTAAATATGATATAGACAATAAGCTTATAAAAGAAGTTAAATTAAGTGAAGAAAACAAAAAATAATTAACTGCCGATAAGCAAGACTCCCGCCTTTTAAGGTGGCGAGTGCTTGCGAAATCATAAGTTCAGAAATTGCTTATTATTTAGAGGTTTAATATTTTGGATAATTTTGTTTATAATTCTTTGATGAAAATATTATTTTTCTTGAAAAATTTTTTTATTATGTCTTCCCATTTTATATCAAAGCTTTTATCTAACGAAAAATTTTTTTGACTTGTTCCTGTTGTTCCCATAATGGCATTATTTTCATAGCTGATATTTAAAAATGCAGCGGCAGCATTAGGATCTATATTTTTAACGGCATTTTCATCAAGAGAAAAAATAATTTTCATAAGTTTTGGCTTTTTCTTTCCTTTTATAAGCTGAAATATAATTCCTTTAAGCTCTGACCATTTTGCAAAATATCTTTCTTCGTTATCTTTAAGATACTGTTTGTTTATTCCTCCGTTTATCTCATATCTAACGATAGTTTCTAATTCAATGCTTCTTACTTCAAGCCCGTCAAAGCTGTTTCCTCTGAAAAGCTTATCCATAAAATCTTTTATATCGGCATCTTCTATCTTAAAAGCAAGCATTTTTATCACCCTTATTATTAAAAAATTTATGAAATATAAGATTTATTTTATCATAAATTAATTTGCTTTACAAGCTTACTCGAATTGCTATTGCAAGGCTTACTTGTTAGTTAAGCTCTTTTAATTTTTTTATTTATATGGTATAATTTAACCGACAAGTAGATCGTAAGCTTAATTAAGTAAACAACGCAATTTTTTGATAAAATTTAAAATATATAAGTTAATATAATTAGCAGGGGGTATCTATATGTATGTATATGAAAGAATGAACGGCAACGCTGTAACAGCCGATCCTGATTTTTCCGTTTCAAAAGCATTTCAGATTATGACAAACACAAAGCATTCAAGGCTTCCTGTTGTTGATTCAAACGGCAGACTTTTGGGGCTTATAACCGAAAAGCTTTTGGCGGAGGTTAATCCTTCAAAAGCAATTTCGCTTAACTTTTATGAAATAAATTATCTTTTGAGCAAGACAAAGGTTAAGGATGTTATGAAAACGGGTATTTTTAAAATAAACAAAAATAGGCTCATAGAAGAGGCTGCTGTTATTATGAAAGAAAATCAAATAGGTATGCTTCCTGTTACAGATGAAAATGAAATACTTGCAGGAGTAATTACAAGGATGGATATTTTTAAAGCATTTATAGAAATGATGGGTATTAAAGCAAAAGGAACAAGGCTTACCATAAAAACAAAGCATGGAAGTTCCGATATTTCTGATATTGTAAATATAATTTCTGTACATAATATAAATATACTTCATATTTCAAGCTTTAATAATAAATCTTACACAGAAACTGTAATAAAACTGGAAACAAATAAATCCGATTCTGTGATAAATGAATTAAAAAATAAAGGATATGAAATTTTATCTGTTATATCAGAAAATTAGAAATAGATTTTAAAGCGCAGACAACTGTAAAAAAGTCCGCCGTCATAATATGCGGCAGACTTTTTGTTTGTTTAAATATTGTTTTCATCTAATATCGGCTTATCCAAAACATATATAAAGTAAAGCTCTTTAGCGGCTTTGGCTCTTGTTACTGTTTTCTTAGGCTCGAGAAGATTTCCGTTTTGCATTGAGCCTCTTTTAATGCCGTCTTCACTTCTTATAAGACCAAGATTATAAGCCTGTTCAACCTTTTGAGCATATTTTTCATCAATCTCATTTGTATCTAAAAGTGCTCCATATCCTACAAGAGGATAATATTGGGCTTCTTCGCCGACAAGATTCGGATCATAATTGGGATCATCCGGAGTTACGGTTGTTCCGTTGTATTCTGTCATATATTCCGGCTTAACATAGCTATCATCGTTTTTTCCAAATCTAAGCATATATGCATCATATAAAACAGATGCCATAATCTCTCTTGTAAGCTTGCCGCAGTCAGCATAGTTGCTTTCAAATTCTCCGGTATTGATATCCCATATTTTTCCTACGGCAGTTATAAAATCTTGTGTATCCATTTCATCATCAGGATTAAAATTGCCCTGTGAATCTTTTTTCATAATGCCAAGTTTAACCATTTTTTCTATCTGGTTTCTATAATAGGAGCCTTCGCCTGTTATTGTATCGCTGCAAATCTCGGGATAAACTTCAGACCAATCATCTTTTTCAAGAGCTTCTTGAACAGTATCGCTTAAATATGAAAAGATTTCTTTGGCGTTTTTATCTCCCGTTAAGCTGCCGTCATATATTTCCTCTGCAATCATTCTTGTAAATTGTTTTGCGAGAGCTTCTTTAAAATGAGTTCCGTCTATCTTATTGTCAGGGTGACCGTTTGCATAGCTTCCTGAATTTGTTTTGCCCGGAGTTTCACCGGCTTCAAGGCTCATAACTATATTGAATAATGATTCTGCGCCAAGCTCGTTGTAATATTCAACGCTTTTTTTATTTAAATCAACAAATGTCACATTTTCCTGTTTAACAACTTCCCTCATAACATCGGGAAATTTTCTGTCGGTAAAACTGTCTTTAAATTCTTCGCCTGGCTTAATATTGGTATTGACTCTTGACATAGGCGTTACAAGAACAGGTATTATCCCTCTGGCATAGCAGGCAGGAAGATAAATGTCAGTTAAAAATTTTTTATACATTTCTTCTGTGGAGCCGCCGCCGAATCTTGCGTTTTCTCCGTCCGCAGTTCCTATTTTTGTTCCGTTCCTTTCGTCATTGTGACCGGATTGAATAAAGACAAAATCTCCTCTTTTGCCTGTCATAAGTATATCATTCAATCTGCCCTCGGTGTACATTTGTTTAAGAGAGCGTCCTCCCATTGAATAATTTATCACATTTACCCTGCTGCTGTCGAATAAATCATCAAAAACCTGTCCCCAGCCGCACATTGGCGCTTCGTTATATGTATAAGTTTTTACGGTGGAATCTCCAACTGTAAATATTGTTGGCTTTTCTGAAGAAGAGCGTTCATAAATTTCGATTGGAGTCAATTTTATATTCTTAATTCCAACTTCTTTATATGCTTTTTTGGGTTCTATTTCGATATCTATGAAATCCAATCCGTTGGCATAATTATAGCTCCAAGTATTGCCGTCCCATTTGGCGTAATTTTTTATTTCAACCAAACCTGCCGCATCCCAAGCTCCACCCTTTTCTATTCGGGTAGACTGCATTGCGGAAACTGAAACAATGGTATTTTTTGAACCTGATGTGGTTTCAACTTCAATTTTATATCCTCCTGCAGGCGCTTTTATTCTAAAGATCATACCGCCAAAATTATGGGTTGTAGATTTGCTTAAATCTATTTCATTTCCGTTTTCGTCAACAAGATTAAATCTTGAGGAATCTTTTTCCTCTATATAAAAGCCGTCGTCAGATTGCTGTATTCTTGACGGATTGACTCTTCTTGGCGGCATGGCGCAGCTTTGCGAAACAAAACCCCAGCCGATTTCATCGGAATAAATGGGAGCTTTGCCGTTTACAGAGTTTACATTAATGCAGTCTTTTTTTTCTTGCTTTTCAAAATTAAAGGAATATTCATTTTTGCTGTTTTTTAAATCTGTATTGGTTTTATAAGACAAATTTGAATTTTCAAAATTTTTTGCAAAGCAAAAATTAACTCCTGTTGATGTTAAAATCGAAGCTGTCAGAACAAAAGCTGCAAATTTAAAAGCAATTTTCTTTTTTTTCATAGAATACACCTCTTAAAAAAATATATAAAAATTAGTAAAGCCGTTTTTTTACGTACTCATAATTAACAGTAAGTACCTGCTAATTAAATTATACCATAAAATAATTGGATTGTTTATAACATTATTGCATAAATATATAAGCTATTTTTTGTTGATAACTTCTTTATTGGTACAACTAATTAACGTTTATGTTTTATCGCAAAACAATGTTTTTTGACAGTTGAAATAAAAAAGCAATAAATTTTTTATCGTTAAAATGCAATTGATGAAAAAAGAATTTATAAAATGCTGTCTTTTATGCATTTTGTACATTTACAGTTAAAATTTTAGGTAAAGTTTTTAAAAATTAATTGATTTTTCTGTGAAATTGGTGTAACATATATACAAGCAATAATATCAATGAATAATTTTGTAAAAAGTACAGAGTTATCCATTTCGGTCGGCTTTAAATATGCTTCAGAGACATATTTGATTTCGGTCGAGTTTATTAAAACTATTTTTAATGAAAATCGGAGGGCGAAATCTACATGGAAAAATTAAACAGAAGTCTTTTATCAAACGGTTTTAAATTTAACGATGATTTAAAAATAGGCTCTACCAAGGAAATGCCTGAAAGAGTTATTCAGTTCGGAGAGGGTAACTTCTTAAGAGCTTTCGTTGATTATATGTTTAACGAAATCAACGCACAGGATTTGTTTACAGGCGGAATTACACTTGTTCAGCCTATTGCCGGAGGCGATTTTTTAAGAAATGTTCTTAATGAGCAGGAGGGACTTTATACCCTTATAGCAAGAGGACGTGAAAACGGTGAAAAAGTAACGGACAAAACCCTTATTACCTGCGTAAACAGGTGCATTAATCCTTATTCCGATTTTGAAACTTATAACAGCTGCGCAAAAAATCCGGAGCTTAGATTTGTTGTTTCAAATACAACCGAAGCAGGCATCACTTGGAAAGAAGAAGCTATGGTTACAGATGTTCCTCAGGATTCTTTCCCGGCTAAGGTTTGCAATTTCCTTTATTTAAGATTTAAAGAATTTAACGGCGCAGAGGATAAAGGCCTTGTATTTCTTCCTTGCGAGCTTATCGATGATAACGGAAAGATGCTTAAAAAATATGTTTTGCAGCACGCTGAAAATTGGAAGCTTGGAGATGATTTTAAAAACTGGATCGAAAATGCCTGTGTATTCACATCTACTCTCGTTGACAGAATAGTTACAGGTTATCCACGTGCCGAGGCTAAGGATTTATGCGAGCAGTTTGGCTATGAGGACAATGCTATAGATACAAGTGAAATATTCCATACTTGGGTTATAGAAGGTCCTGCAGAGCTTGAAAAAGAGCTTCCTTTCCCTAAAGCAGGCCTTAAGGTTATTTACACTCCGGATGTTAAGCCTTATAAAAAACGTAAGGTAAGAATTTTAAACGGCGCACATACCTGCTCTGTTCTTGCTGCATTTCTTGCAGGAAAAGATACTGTCGGAGAACTGATGGATGACAGCAAATTTTATACTTATCTTGAAAAGGTATTAAATAATGAGATTATACCTACAATACAAGGCCCGGATCTTTCCTATGAAGATCTTAAATCATTTGCCGATGCTGTGTTTGACAGATTTAAAAATCCATTTATAAGACATGAGCTTTTAAGCATTTCACTTAACTCTACATCAAAATTTGAGGCTCGTGTTCTTCATACTATTCAGGAGTATATCGAGAAAAATAAATCTCTGCCTAAGATACTTACATTCTCCTTTGCGGCTTACATAGCATTTTATCGTGGAGATAAAATTGTTGACGGCGCTTTGATTGGTACCAGAAATTCAGCTGAATATCCTATTAAGGACGATGCCGATGTGCTTGAATTTTACAAAGCAGCTTGGGCTGAAACAGATATCTCCGATAAGGCAAGCGTTGCTGCACTTGTTAAAAAGGTATGCGCAAATGAAAAAATGTGGTTTGGCGATTTGAACAAGCTTGAAGGCTTTGCTCAGACTGTAACAGATCACTTGTTTGCAATACTTAACGACGGCGTTGAGGCTGAAGTTGATAAGGTATTGGCATAGTTTTTGTGTGATGGAATGAATTTTCCGTCTGCTTTAGATAAAATATGGATGCTCCGTATATTTTGCGGAGTATCCGCCACATTGGAAATAAAAACTTCTTAACTATACGGGAGGTCAAAATGCAGACAAATAATGCAATCAGAATTAATGATAATGATAATGTTGTAGTGGCTTTGCGTAATATTCAGGCAGGAGAAGATGTTGCAGGCGTTAAGGCTGCCGAAAATATTGACAGAGGTCATAAAATGGCATTGATTGATATTAAAGAAGGAGAAAATATTGTAAAATATGGTTATCCAATCGGTCATGCCACCAAAGATATTAAAAAAGGCGAGTGGATTCACACTCATAATCTTAAGACAAACCTTAAGGGTCTTCTTGAATATACATATGAGCCTAAGCTTAATCCTATTAAAGCAGATAAAAAAGCTACATTTATGGGATATAACAGAAAAGACGGCTCTGTCGGCATAAGGAATGAAATCTGGATTGTAAACACTGTTGGTTGTGTAAACAAAGTTTCTGAAAGAATTGCTCAGCTTGCCAACGAAAAATTTGCAGGCAGAACAGACGGTATTTTTAATTTTGTTCATCCTTTCGGATGTTCACAGCTCAGTGAGGATCACGAAAATACACAGAAGCTGCTGGCAGGTATGGTAAGGCATCCTAATGCAGCGGCTGTCCTTGTTTTGAGCCTTGGCTGCGAAAACAATAATATAAATGAATTTAAAAAAGTTTTGGGTGAATATGATGAGCAAAGAGTTAAGTTTTTGATTGCTCAGGATTATGAAGATGAGGTTGGAGAGGCTCTTAAAATAATTGAAGAGCTTGTTGAATATGCCGAAAGCTTTAAGCAGGAGGAAATCGATGCATCAAAGCTTGTTATAGGCTTGAAGTGCGGCGGTTCAGACGGTTTTTCAGGCATTACGGCAAATCCTCTTGTCGGCCGTATCTCTGATATGCTTGTTGCGCATAACGGCACGACTGTTTTATCCGAGGTTCCCGAAATGTTCGGCGCTGAAACTATTCTTATGAACAGATGTGAAACTCCGGAGCTTTTTGATCAGACGGTAGCGCTTATCAACAATTTTAAATCCTACTTTATGAGATATAATCAAGAAGTTTATGAAAATCCATCACCCGGAAATAAAAAAGGCGGAATCTCAACTCTTGAAGATAAATCATTGGGCTGCACTCAAAAGGGCGGAACAAGTAATGTAAAGGCTGTTCTTGATTATGCGCAAAAAGCGACCGTTCATGGTCTTAATCTTTTAAGAGGACCCGGAAATGATATTGTTGCGATAACCGGTTTGATGGCTTCAGGCTGCCATATTATCCTTTTTACAACAGGAAGAGGAACACCGGTGGGAGCGCCTGTTCCTACAATTAAAATTTCAACGAACTCAGAGCTTGCAAATAAAAAGAAAGATTGGATCGACTTTAATGCAGGTCAGCTTCTTGAGGGTAAAACTATGGATGAACTGTCTGAAGAATTCTTTGAATTTATACTTAAGGTTGCATCTAAAGAAATAAGAACTAAAAACGAAATTCATAATTACAGAGAAATTTCAATATTTAAAGATGGCGTAACACTTTAAGATATCGTTAATATAAAATAGAATTTGGAGGCTAAAAAATGAATTTTATCAATGAAGATTTTTTATTAAAATCAGAAACGGCTAAAAAACTGTTCCATGAATATGCAAAATCTGAACCTATTTTTGATTTTCACTGCCATTTAAGTCCGAAAGAAATTTATGAAAATAAAAATTTTTCCGATATAACAGAAGTTTGGCTTGGCGGAGATCATTATAAATGGAGAGCTATGCGTTCTTTAGGCATTGATGAGAGCATAATTACAGGCAAAGATGCAGACAGCTTTGAAAAATTTGAAAAATGGGCTGAAACAATTCAATATGCTATAGGAAATCCGTTATATCATTGGACTCATCTTGAGCTTCAAAGATTTTTTGATATTTATGAGCCGCTGACGAAAGAGAGCGCAAGAAGAATTTATGATAAAATTAATTCTCTTCTTTCAAGAGATGATTTTAAGGTTTGCGAGCTTATTAAAAAATCAAATGTAAAATTTATTAATACTACCGATGATCCTGCCGATACGCTTGAATGGCATAAGCTCCTTAGAGAAGAAAAGGATCTCGGATTTAAGGTATTTCCTGCATTCAGACCGGATAAGGCTTTGAATATCGATGCAAAAACATTTGCTGATTATATTAAAACCCTTGGTGAAGCAGGCGGAAAAGAAATTAAAACATTTGCAGATTTGACTTCTGTTTTGGAATCAAGAATGGATCTGTTTGGTGAAATGGGCTGCTGTGCATCCGATCATGCTTTTACTTATGTTCCATGCGTTAAAGCAAGTGAAGCTGAGATTGATTCTATTCTTGCAAAGGCTCTTAATGGCGAGGCTGTTTGTGTTGATGAAATAGACAAATACAAAACAGCGCTTATGCTTTTCTTAGGCGCTCAGTACGCTAAAAGAGGATGGGCTATGGAAATGCATATGAATATCAAGAGGGATAACAATACTAAGATGTTTGAAAAGATGGGCCCTGATACAGGCTTTGATTGTATTTCAGACTGGTCAAGCGCAGAAGGCCTTACAAATCTACTTGATGCATTGGCATATAACGATAATCTTCCAAAAACTATTATATTTGCGGGAAATCCTGCCGATAATCAGGTTTTCGGAACTATTTTGGGCTGCTTCCAGTCAAGCGATGCTCCGTCTAAAATACAGTTTGGTACAGCTTGGTGGTTTAATGACAACAAAGATGGTATGGAGGCTCAAATTAAGGCTCTCGGAAATCTTGGCGTTCTTGGCAAGTTTATCGGAATGCTTACGGATTCAAGAAGCTTCCTTTCTTATCCAAGGCATGAATATTTCAGAAGAATTTTATGCAATATTATAGGTCAGTGGATTGAAGACGGCGAGTATGCGGATGATATTGAATTTGCAGGCAAGCTGGTTAAAGATATTTGTTTTGGCAATGCTGTAAATTACTTTAATGTTAAATAATATACGGATTATTTAAATAAAAAATGTCTGTATAATGATGTAAAAAAAGTTCTCCTTAATATAATTTTCGGAGAACTTTTTTTATTATATTTTTGTGTTTTTATAATATCATAAATTAAGATTGAAAGCAGTAAAATAGTATTAAAACATTATTAAAAATCGGAGGTGATTTTTTGAAAGATGACAAAAAAAATAAGAAAAATATAAAAATTGAAAATATAAGTGTATTTTCAGGAATAATAAAAGGATTGGGAATAGGTTATGCAATAACAGCAGCTATTTTTATTATTTATGCCTGTTTAATTACATACACACAAATGACAGAAAAAAATATTCATATTATAGTTATGCTAACAACTACAATTTCTGTTTTGGCGGCAGGAATAACAACGGCGTCGGGGGCTGAAAAAAGAGGATGGCTTTATGGAATGCTCAGCGGTTTTTTATATGTTGTTATAATGATTATGATTGGCGTAATTATATCCCCAACCGTAAAATTAGGCTCAAAAACATTTATGCTTGCGGTTTTATCTTTGGCAGGCGGAGGTTTGGGAGGAATTATCGGAATCAATATAAAAAAATAGTATTGCATTTATTTGAAAATATGTTAAAATAATTATCATGGTTTATCGACAAGCAAGGCTGATGTCTTTTGGAGAATGAATACTTGCTGTTATTATTAGTGAAAGCACAAATTTCACCGATAATAAAGGCTTCAACAGAAGCCGTCGAATATGAGTACGCAGCATAAGCGAAGTACGAATATCATTGACTTGCATTTTTAAATTTTTAATACGGAGGCTTCATAAATGAAACATATCAAATCATTAAATGTTAAACTGCTTCAAAATACTATGACTAAAGGCGGCTGCGGAGAATGTCAAACATCATGTCAGTCAGCGTGCAAAACTTCTTGTACGGTTGCCAATCAATTTTGTGAAAGCATAAAATAATTTTAAATTGATTTTATCCTGCTGAGCAGGTTTCTGCATCAAGAGCCGAAAAATTATCGGCGCCTTGAAACGGATTTATTATGCTTTTGTCGGAGGCTGCGGATATTTTTATTTGCAGCCTTTTAGTTTTTATATAAAATCAAAAGAAGCCGATGAATATTTGCGCTTCATAAAAAACTGCAAAGGAGAAGTCAACCTAATGATACATAAATATAATATGAATGGATATAATATAGTTTTGGATATTAACAGCGGTGCGGTTCATGTTGTTGACGATGCTGTTTATTCAATACTTGATTATTATGAAAATTTTTCCAAAGATGATATATTTAAAAAATTAAAGGATAAATTTAACAAAAATACTTTAGAAGAAGCTTTTTCGGAAATTGAAAGCCTTAAAAATGATAAGCTTCTTTTTTCGGAGGATATATATGAACCTTTGATTGATCAAGTGAAAAACAGAAATCCAATTGTAAAAGCGCTTTGTCTTCACGTTGCTCATGACTGCAATTTAAAATGCGGTTATTGCTTTGCCCAAGAGGGAGAATACCACGGCAGGCGTTCTCTTATGAGCTTTGAGGTAGGTAAAAAGGCGATTGATTTTTTAATAAAAAGCTCTAAAGCACGCAAAAACCTTGAGATTGATTTTTTTGGCGGAGAACCTTTAATGAATTTTGATGTTGTAAAGCAAATTGTTGAATATGCAAAAAGCATTGAAAAAGAAAAAAATAAAAATTTTAGATTTACAATAACAACAAACGGTATGCTTTTAAATGAAAAAATTTTGAATTTTATAAATGAAAATATGCATAATGTTGTTTTAAGCCTTGACGGACGAAAAGAGGTTAATGACAAAATGCGCCCGGATATGGGGGGAAATGGAAGTTATGATAAAATTGTGCCGAGATTTTTAAAAACAGCCCAAAGCAGAAATCAAAAAAATTATTATGTAAGAGGAACTTTTACAGGCTATAATAAGGATTTCAGCGAAGATGTAATACATATGGCTGAGCTGGGTTTTAAGCAAATAAGCGTTGAGCCTGTGGTGTGTGAGCCTGAAAAAGAATATTCCATTAAAAAAGAGGATCTTCCTCAGCTTTTTGAGGAATATGAAAAGCTGGCAAAAAAGATGCTTGAAATGAAAAAGGAAAATAAAGAATTTAATTTCTTTCATTTTATGATTGATCTGACAGGCGGGCCATGTGTTTCAAAAAGACTTGTCGGATGCGGCTCAGGTACTGAATATCTTGCCGTTACGCCAACGGGTGAGCTTTATCCGTGTCATCAGTTTGTGGGTATGGAGGATTTTAAGCTTGGCGATGTTGATAACGGAATAGTTAAGCCTGAAATAAGAGAAAAATTTGAAAACCTTAATATTTATACAAAGCCTGCCTGTAAAAAATGTTGGGCTAAATTTTATTGCAGCGGGGGATGCTGCGCAAATTCTTACAACATGAACGGAAATTTCCTTGAGCCATATGAAATAGGCTGTGAGCTTCAAAAAAAGAGAATAGAATGTGCAATTATGCTTAAGGTTGCCCAAATGGATGAATCATAAAAAAATATTTTACAGCACTTTGCATTATTCAACATTTTTTATTGTAACAAAATTGTAAAATATAGGTTGATATTTAAAAAATTTTATGGTATAATTTAACTATAATAAATTATGTGTTGTGCATAATTACAAAATTTTTGACTAAGGAGGATTTATTTCAATGGGCAAGATTGTAACAATGGGTGAGATTATGTTAAGATTATCTACACCAAATAACGAAAAATTTATCCAGGCTGATGAGTTCGATATTAATTATGGCGGCGGAGAGGCTAATGTTGCCGTTTCTTTAGCTAATTACGGTCATGATGCTGAGTTTGTTACGGCTGTTCCCGATAACCCGATTGGTGAATGTGCTGTTGCCGCACTTAGAAAATACGGCGTTGAAACTAAGCATATCGTTAAAAGCGGAGAAAGACTTGGTATTTATTATCTTGAAACAGGCGCTTCTATGAGAGCATCAAACGTAGTTTATGACAGAGCTCATTCTTCAATATCCACAGCTACAGCAGATCAGTTCGATTTTGATGCGATTTTTGAGGGCGCTGACTGGTTCCATTTCACAGGCATCACTCCGGCTGTTTCAGATATCGCTGCCGAAGTTACTGAGGCTGCTCTTAAAGCTGCTAAGGCTAAAGGCGTAACAGTTTCTTGCGATCTTAATTTCAGAAAGAAATTATGGTCTTCCGAAAAGGCTCAAAAGATTATGACAAACCTTATGCAGTATGTTGATGTCTGCATCGGAAACGAAGAAGATGCAGAAAAGGTTCTTGGCTTTAAGCCCGGTGAAACCGATGTTACCAGCGGTGAGCTCGAGATGGAAGGCTACAAGGATATCTTCAATCAGATGTGCGATAAATTTAATTTCAAATATGTAATAAGCTCTCTTCGTGAAAGCTTCTCTGCTTCTCACAATGGTTGGTCAGCTTGTATAATGGACGGAAAGACAAGAGAATTTTACCGTTCAAGAAGATATGAGATCAATCCTATTGTTGACAGAGTAGGCGGCGGAGATTCTTTTGCCGGCGGTCTTATCTGCGGCTTGATGGACGGTAAAGATATGAAAGGCGCTATAGAGTACGCTGTTGCAGCTTCAGCTTTGAAGCATACTATCCCAGGCGACTTTAACCTTGTTACACGTGCAGATGTTGACGCTTTGGCAGGCGGCGACGGTTCAGGCCGTGTTCAAAGATAATCTTATAATTAATTTACAGCTTGCTCACATTGCTATTTTTGCAGGGTGAGCCTGCTGTTATTTTGCCCGACAAGCAATTAATCGGCTGTTTTTGAATATCAAAAACAGCTCTATTTTTAACTTTGTTTTTAAAATTTTAAAGAGAATAAAATATATAGGATTGGATTGGTGAAATTTATGAAGCTTGAAACAAGATATTCAAACCATTTTGATGATGTTAAGCATTATACAACCGAGCAGCTCAGAGAGCATTTTTTGGTTGAAAAGGTTTTTGTTCCGGGTGAAATGAAGCTTGTATACAGTCATAATGACAGAATTATTTTTGGCGGAATTATGCCTACCGATAATGAGCTTAAGCTTGAGGGCAGCAAAGAGCTTGCAAGCGATTATTTCCTTCAGAGAAGAGAGCTTGGAGTTATAAACATTGGCGGAGCAGGCTGCATTACTGTTGACGGAAAGGTTTATGAGCTTAACAACAGTGACGGAATTTATGTTGGTATGGGCGCTAAAGAGATTAGTTTTTCGGCAAAGGACGCAAATGATCCTCCAAAATTTTATATGAACAGCGCAACAGCCCATAAAACTTATCCAACTTTACTTATTACATTTAATGATGCCAATCACAGACCGATGGGTTCTCTTGAGGACTGCAACAAAAGAACTATTAATCAATATGTTCACCCCGAGGTATTAAAAAGACTTGATCCCGAAGGAGGAAGCTGTCAGTTGGCTATGGGCTTTACAAAGCTTGAGCCGGGTTCAAATTGGAATACAATGCCCTGCCATACTCACGAAAGAAGGATGGAGGTTTATTTATATTTTGATGTTGAAGCTGACAATGTTGTGTTCCATATGATGGGCAGACCTGATGAAACAAGACATATTGTTATGAAAAATGAGGACGCTGTTATTTCTCCAAGCTGGTCAATACATTCAGGTGTAGGAACTAAGGCTTATACCTTTATTTGGGGCATGGTTGGTGAAAATCAAGAATTTGACGATATGGATCACTGTAAAACAGACGAGTTGAGGTAACAGCTCGCTGATTTTGGGCTGATAACCTTGTTTTTAGGCTATTAGCCTTTTATTTTTAAAATATTTGGAGGATAAAAATGATTAAAAATATTTCAGATTTTACGATGGATTTTTTTAGGCTCGATGGCAAAACAGCAGTTGTAACCGGAGGAAATAAAGGAATAGGCTTAGGTATAGCCGTAGGTTTGGCAAAAGCGGGAGCCGATTTATTTATTGTAACTCACGGCACAAATTGGGGCGAGGCTAAAGAACTTATTGAAGCTGAGGGAAGAAAAGTTGAATTTTGTCAAGCTAATCTTGAAAATAAAGCAGATATTGACAACGCCATTGAAAGCGCTGTTAAGGCATACGGCAAAATTGATATTTTGGTTAATAATGCAGGTACAATAAGAAGAAGCCCTTTGCTTGATTATAAAGACGAAGATTGGAAAGCTGTTATAGATGTAAATTTAAACTCTGTATATTATATGTGCCATGCCGCTGCAAAATATATGGCGGAGCAGGGAAGCGGAAAAATTATAAATATTGCTTCTATGCTTTCTTTCCAGGGCGGCAAATTTGTTCCTCCATACACGGCGTCAAAGCATGGCGTTGTGGGAATAACAAAAGCATTTGCAAATGAGCTTGCAGAAAAAAATATACAGATTAACGCAATTGCGCCGGGTTATGTTGCTACAGATAACACCAAGCAGATAAGAAATGACGAGCAGAGAGAAAAAGAAATTCTCGCCAGAATACCGGCAGGAAGATGGGCTGTTCCGGCTGATATGATGGGAGCTGCTATTTTCCTTTCAAGCCCTGCTTCTGATTATATTAACGGTCATGTATTGGCTGTTGACGGCGGCTGGCTGGTAAGATAAAACAAGCTTATTTTGTTTCAAATAAATCAATTTTTAAAATATGTAATTTATGAAAATGGAGATGAAAATTATTATGGCAGGATTTGGATTTGATTCAAGTCATGGAAGCGCCGTATCACAGGGACAGGAGGCATATATTGTACTTCAAGTAGTTCTTACAGAAAAATTTCTGGGTACCGGATCAGGCACAGCAAGTCTTACAAATTTGCAAAACGTGATCAATGAACAGGCAGCAAAAGGTTACAGACTTCATACCATCACAACGACATCCTCAGGTTCAAAAGGTTTTTTAGGCGGCGATAAAATACAGGCAACACTTGTTTTTGAAAGACTCGATCTAAAATAATTCTCTATCATAGCAATATAAAATTAATAATAAATTGAAGAGAATAATTTCTAATTATGTTGAATTGATTATGTATCTTTGCTGAAAATTATATATAAATTATTTTGATTAAAGTTGCTAAATTACGATATTTGTGATATAATATTTAAATCTGATTCGAATAAAATATTGTTCGGATTTATGCCTGTAAAGTCTTAGGCGGCAGGGTGATAGGGCAGGAGGTTTTTAGCCTTTAGACAATGGGCTTGTTTAAAGATTATAGGTTGTCTTTATAACCTAAAATATTAATAAGGAGATAATAAAAATGAAGAGGGAAAATCAAAGATTTTTAGCCTTTATTCTTGTTTTTACTTTGATCTTTTCTACACTTGTTTACGGCTTGGACGAAAATTTAATCTCTTCCGATTCTGAAGCAGAAGAATATACTGTTTTGGACGAAACTGCAAATGAAGAAGATGAAATTCAGGCTGAAGAAAATGAAGATCAAGCTTTACAGAGTGAAGAGGACGAAATTCTCCAAGCCGAAGAAAACGAAGATCAAGCTTTACAAAGTGAAGATCAAATCTTACAAAATGACGAAAACGAAACTCCGGCTGAAGAAGATAAAGAAGATGACTCCGAGCAGGGTATATCTTTATTAAGCGCAGAAGCCGATGAGCCTATGCCTATTGCATCTTCTCTTAATCCTTTATATGAAATAGGAGATGCTATTGATTTTGGTACAGAGAATCTTAACATAACAGTAATGCAGAAATTGACAGGTGACGGAACATATGTTCAGGGAAGTTCAACCAATTCAAATTATCAAACTCCATCGGGTGAAACAATCAGTTGTCGAATTGTGTTTAAGGTTGAGCCTGCCGTAACAGGAAATATTACAGTAAAATCAAACGCAGCAAGCGGCAAACAGGGTTATATTCTTAAGGATACAGGAACAGACGGAACATATGATATTTTATTGTATGATGATAAATCACCGGCAACAATGGTGGGATTCCTTGAAGCAGGCAGCATATATTATATTTGTTATAAAGGAACAAATGCAAAAATATCAGAAATTACATTTGAGCCGGGCAATGAGCCTATAACAGAGTCAGAATCCGAAACAGAAACAACAACAGAAGAAGAAACAAATATTGAAAATATTAACGATATAGCCAGAACAGCGCCTTCAAAGGCAAGTGATGGCAAGAAGCATACAATTTGGGTGCTTGGCGATTCAACAGCATGTTATTATGGCGCCGACAGCGGATATTCAATACCAAGAAACGGCTTTGGTATGGCTTTAGGCGATGACAGCGCAAACGGATATGAGGCGCAGTATAAAATTTTTGATAACCCCAATATAGAGGTAAAAAATTTGGCTATATCGGGAATAAGCTCACTTAGCTTTTTAAGCAATGCCAATTATAAAACACTTACAGAAAATTGGCAGGAGGGTGATTATCTTATTTTAGCCTTTGGTCATAATGACCAAAAAGAAGAACCAGCAAGATTTACTAATGCTTCAAAAGGGGCGGAGGGCTATAACTGGACAGGACAGTTTGCTTATTCTCTTTATTCAAATTATATTCTTCCTGCCGTAAAGAAAGGTGTTACACCTATTCTTGCAACCTCTATTGTCAGAAGAAGCACAAGCGCAAACGGACCGTCAGGCTCAAATGTGCATGATCTGACAAGCAAAGGCTTTGGTGATTACAGACAAACAGTTATAGATCTTGGTAAAAAGTTCAATCTTTCGGTATTGGACAACACCTATTATACATACAGCGAATGTATCGCCTTGGGCGCAGGAGCCGATGACGGAACAAGCGGCTATGCTGTAAATCATGCGATTAAGGTTGACGGAAGCATAGACAATACTCATGTAAACGCAACAGGCGCAAGAATGATAGCTTATTTTATGGCTCAGGCTATACAGGGAAAAGAGATTAACTATGGAGTAAATGCAGAATCCGAGTCTTCAATAACTCCTATGCTTACAGATGAAACTCATGACTACGGCAATGCTTTTGAGTCGCTTGCAACTTATTTTGGAGAAGATGCCAATGTTGACCCAAGAACAAAGGAATTTGAAAGCGGTGAAATAGATCCGAGCGCATTCAGATTGTTCTTGAATTATGACGGCGACGCAGGAGCAATACAGGCGGATCAGGAATTTAACGTTGATGTTAATGTTGTAAATAATAAGGGAATAGGTAAAGTTGAATTGAACCTTACTTACGATTCACAAGAAGTAACCCCTGTTACAAGCAAGGATATTGTTGATAAGAATAATAATTTTGTTATAACCGCAGATAATTATGCCAATGCCGTTGCAGCTCAGACAAATGATGGCACAAAGCATACCATTACACTCAGCGCAGAATTTAACCCAAGCGTTACATCTGAAGAAAGTACTCTTTTCAGTGTTCCTCTTAAGCTTGTTAAAAGAGGAGATGTTGCAATTAAGCTTTCAGGAAAGGCATATAATTCAGAAGGTACGGAATATACCGAAGAGGAGTTAATTTTTACAGATTTAGGTATAAATACAGATGCCGATATCAATACACCAAGTTCATCAGAAAGCAGCTCTGAAAGCTCTTCAGATAATACAACAGAGGATAGTTCTACAGAGAGTGGTACAGGAAGTGAATCAAACAGCTCAACGGAAAGTGGAACAGAAAGCGGGTCAAGCAGCTCAACAGAAAATGGAACAGAGAGCGAATCAAACAGCTCAACGGAGAGTGGAACAGAGAGCGAATCAAACAGCTCAACGGAAAGTGGAACAGAGAGCGACAGCAGTTCAACGGAAAATAGCACAGAAAGCGACAGCAGCTCAACGGAAAGCAGTTCTGAAAGTTCTTCAAGTTCAAACGGCGGCAGCTCTTCAAGCGGAGGAAGTTCTTCAGGAGGCGGCAGCTCTTCAAGAAGTAATGGTTCATCTTCCAAAAAAGCTTCAGGAAATTCTTCATCTTCTTCAAGCTCTGAAAGCGGAAGTTCCGAAAGTTCCGATAAAAACAGCAGCGCAGAAAGCAAAGCTCCTTCAAGCTCTGAAAGTTCAAGTGATTCAAACAGCTTTTCTTCAAATACAACAGACAAAGTAAGCGTTTCAGAGGCAGGTTCTTTTGTAACTGAGGGTGGATTTACAATTAATCCTCCTGCCTTGAAAAATTCAAGCGGTCAGATTGTTGCAGGCTCAAGCCTTAATAATTCAAGCTTAGTTTCATCAAGCAGCTTTAGCGATACTTCATCACGCAGTTGGGCGCAGGCTGCTATTGATAAATTATCTTCAATGGGCGTTATAAATGGAGTTGGAGACGGTAAATTTGCTCCGGATGCAAAAAGCAAAAGAGGAGATTTTATGGTTATGCTTACTAAGGTTTTAGGCATAAGCGGAACGCCTAAGTCAAGCTTTTCTGATGTAGCATCAAACAGTTATTATGCAAATGCCGTTAATCTTGCCAAGGATCTTGGGCTTGCAAACGGAATGGGCGATAACAAATTTAATCCAGAGCAGTCTATTACACGTCAGGATATGATGGTTATTTCAGCCAGAGCGCTTGAAGCCGTAGGCTATGATGTAAGCAGTGCAGATGTATCTGTTCTTAATTCATATGCAGATGCCGGAAGTATTTCAGATTATGCTAAGCCTTATGTTGCTTTCCTTATTGAAAACGGCCTTGTAAACGGAACAAGTGATTCAACTGTTTCTCCTTTGGCTGATATAACAAGGGCACAGATGGCAGTGCTTATGTCTAACCTTTATGATACTGTAACAGATAAAGTTATTAATGAGCAGGATGCTGCTTAAATTGTTTTTGTAAAATATTCCGCTGATTTTCTTGTATAAAATACAAGCAGATCAGCGGTTTTTATACTTTAAACAACAAGTAAGCTATATCCTTTTACGCTATGGATAATTACTGTTGATTTCCGTGATTTTGAAGCAATAAGATATTGTTATTTTTTTCTGTTTTATGTATAATAAAATAATAAAAAGACTGTTCGGTTTTAAAATTATTAATGAACAGCTTATAATGCTAAGCACAGACAGGTGATTTTATGGATAATAATTTTATTAAGTTTCCGCTTATTTCACTAAGAGGAAGCGTAGTCTTTCCGGATTCGGAAACAAGCTTTGATTTGTCAAGCTCGGAATCTATAGATGCTATTAATAATATAACCGAAAATATCGATAAGGTTTTTTTAGTTTCTCAGATTGACATTTCAGCAGAAGAATTTGACGAAGATAATCTTTATAAAATAGGCACTATAGCTGTAATTAGGCATAAAATTAGCCTTCCGGGCGGTATAATAAGAGTTATAGCAATGGGAATTAAAAGAGCGGAGCTTATAGAAATTGTCGAAAAAGAGCCTTTCTTTTATGCCTGTGTAAGGATGTTGAATGAAGAAAATACACTGACAGATATAGAAGAAGAAGCTTTATATACTACGATAAACGATACTTTTGAACAGTATATATATTTATGTGATAAAATTTCTCCTGATTTTATAAAAGAATTTGTTTCTATTGATAATTCAAGTCAGCTTGTTAATTTTTTAAGCTGTAGATTAAATTTTAAATATAAAGATAAGCAGGCTATCCTTGAAGAAAGCAACTTTAAGGATAAAGTAAGTTTGTTTTTAAAAAAGCTAAATTATGAAATTGAAATTTTAAAAATACAACGGGATATTAATAATAAAGTAAGAGAAAAAATCAGCAAATCTCAAAAAAATTATTATTTGAAAGAACAAATCAAAGCGATTCAAGGTGAATTGGGTGACAGCCCATCTTCATCTTATAATATCGAAGAATATGAAAAAAAGCTTAAAGAAATTAAAATTTCCGCAGAAGCTGAGGATAAACTTAAAAAGGAAATAGAAAGACTTAAAAGATTGCCGTTTTCATCAAGCGAAAGCAGTATTGCTGTGGATTATATAGAGTTGGTTCTTTCTCTGCCATGGAATATAAAATCACCGGAATCAAAGGATATTTCATATGCAGAAAAGATACTTGATAAAGAACATTTTGGTCTTTATGATGTAAAGGAAAGGATTATTGAATTTTTAGCTGTAAGGAAAAAAACAGAAGGTAAAAATTCACCTATAATTTGTCTTGTCGGGCCGCCCGGCGTGGGAAAAACCTCAATAGCAAAATCTGTTGCAAAGGCATTAAACCGCCCTTATGTTAGGATGAGTCTTGGCGGAATGAGAGATGAAGCTGAAATAAGGGGGCATAGAAAAACATATATAGGAGCAATGCCCGGAAGAATAATAACCGCTCTTAAAAATTGCAAGGCAAATAATCCTTTGATTCTTCTTGATGAGATTGATAAAATATCAAAGGATTTTAGAGGGGATCCATGTGCGGCGCTTTTAGAGGTTTTGGACAGTGAGCAAAATTTTTCATTTAGAGATAATTATCTTGAGCTTGCGTTTGATTTATCTGATGTTTTGTTTATGTGTACGGCAAATGATATCTCAAATATAGAGCCTGCCTTAAGGGATAGATTTGAGGTGATTGAGCTTTCAAGCTATACGGATAAAGAAAAACTCAGTATAGCATCTGATTTTTTAATTGATAAACAGCTTAAAAAGCATAGCTTAAAAAAGAATGAGCTTAAAATAAATGAAGGCGCTTTAAAGGAGATTATATCATTTTATACCAGAGAAGCCGGAGTAAGAGAATTAGAACGCCAAATAGAAAAAATTTGCAGAAAAACCGTTAAACGTATTATGAGCGGCGATATTAAATCTGTAAGCATTACAAAAAATAATATAAGCGACTTTTTGGGCAAAAGAAAATTTAAGCCTGATATTATTTCAAATAAAAATGAAATAGGCTGTGTGTGTGGTCTTGCTTGGACAAGTGTAGGAGGAACAACTCTTAAAGTAGAAGTAAATATAATGAAAGGAAGCGGTAAATTTAATATTACAGGCAATATAGGCAAGGTTATGGATGAATCGGCAAAGGCGGCGCTTAGTTATATAAGGGCAAACTGTGATAAGCTTTATATTCAGCCGGATTTTTATAAAAAAACAGATATACATATACATATTCCGGAGGGCGCTGTGCCTAAAGATGGTCCTTCGGCAGGAATTACTATGACAACCGCAATAATTTCTGCGCTTAAAAACATTCCGGTAAGATGTGATGTTGCCATGACCGGAGAAATAACAATAAGAGGAGAGGTTTTGCCCATAGGAGGCTTAAAAGAAAAAGTGCTTGCGGCAAAAAAGGCGGGAATTAAAAAAATAATTATACCTATAGACAACAGGCCGGAGCTTGAAGAGCTTGAGGATTATGTAAAAAAGGGGCTTGAATTTATTTTGGCAAAAAATATAGATACGGTAATAAAAAATTCTTTTGTAATATAAGTTTGGCAAAAGGTTTAAATTTTTATAAGGAGAAATAATATGAATGTAAATAAAGTCAGTCTTGAGGCTGTTGCCGTAAAACAAGGGCAGTATCCCGACAGCGGAATGCCTGAAGTAGCGTTTGCCGGAAAATCGAATGTCGGCAAATCATCTCTTATAAATGCTATGATAAACAGAAATTCTCTCGCAAGAACAAGCCAAAGCCCCGGAAAAACAAGAACAATAAATTTTTATAGGATTGAAGATATGCTTTATTTTGTAGATTTGCCCGGTTATGGTTATGCTAAAGCATCTAAATCTGAGGTAAAAAAATGGGGAACAATGATAGAGTCTTATCTTTTAAAAAGAAGCACATTAAAGGCAATTATTCTACTTGTTGATATAAGGCATGGCCCCGGTGAAAATGATTTTATGATGTATAATTGGCTTAAGTATTATGGGCATAAAATAATTATAGCGGCTACAAAGAGCGATAAGCTTAAAAGAAGTCAGTTAAATAAACATAAGCAAGAGATTATTAAGGCCTTTGCTCTTGATAGCGATGATATTGTAATTGCTTTTTCAAGCAAAACAAAGGAGGGAAAAGATGAGCTTTGGGAAGTTATAGAAGCTGAAATTAAGGAGTGATGATATGAAAAGCAAAAATAATAATGTTATGGCAATTTTAATTGTTTTGATAGGCATAAGTATTTTTGCGGCGGTACTTATTTTTTCTTTAAGCAAAACTTCGCCTGAGGACGGTTATTTTAATCCCATGAAAAAATCGGCGGCTCAGAAGCTGTATTCGGAACTGACTGAAATAAATGAGGAAAATTATCCACAGGCTCCCGAAGAAGTTGTTATAGATTACCTTAAAGGAACAAGAATACTTTATGGCGATATGATTGAGGACGAAACTGTCATTTCTTCTATTTTAAGGAGTCAAAGACTTTTTTATACGCAAGAGATTTTAGATTCTACAAGCCTGGAACAGCAGGAAGAAAATATAAAAAAAGATATTAAAACCCTTAAAGAATCTAATGTTTTTATTGTTGAATGTTCTACAAAGCCTATAATTTTTTATGAAAATGATTTAAATAAAGGTTATGTAAGAGTAATTCTTGAAGACAGCGCAGGAAACAAATATTATTGGAAATATTATGTAAAAAGGGATGATAATGGTTTTTGGAAAATAGAAGGATATAAAAGAAGCGATGAAAACTTTACCGAATAAAATTAAAAATGGAGGAATTAAAAAATGAATGAGATTATCAACAATATTTTAACAAGAAGAAGCGTAAGAGAATTTATTGAAAAGCCTATTAAAAGAGAAGAGCTTAACGAGATATTAAAGGCGGCATCATATGCTCCAAGCGGAATGAACAGACAAACGTGGCAATTTACCGCTGTAACAAACAGAGAAAAAATTCAAAAGCTTGCGAAAGCTATAGCTAAAAAGCTCTCAAGAGAAAATTATAATTTGTATAATCCGGAGGTTATTATAATTCCTTCAAACGAAAGGGAAAGTATATGGGGAAAAGAAGATAATGCCTGTGCGCTTGAAAATATATTTCTTGCGGCTCATTCCTTTGGAATAGGCTCTGTATGGATTAATCAGCTTCAGGATATATGTGATGAAAAAGAAATAAGAGATATTTTGAAAGATTTTGGCATACCGGATAATCACATTGTATATGGCTTCGCCGCATTGGGATATCCTAAAGAGGGCATAAAAAAAGAGCCTTTAAAAACAGGAATTATCAAAATAGTTGAATAAAGATTATTAATTGAAAAAGCCCCTCATTTAAGAGGGACTTTTTTAATATATTATTGTGGCTGCTTGCCGATATATGCAAGAATACCGCCATCAACATATAATATATGACCGTTTACAAAATCAGATGCCTCTGAAGCAAGGAATACAGCAGGACCTTGTAAATCCTCCGGAGTTCCCCAACGAGCGGCAGGAGTTTTTGAAATAATAAAATCGTTGAATGGTACGCCCGGCTGTCTTAAAGGAGCTGTTTGAGGTGTTGCTATATAGCCGGGTCCAATACCGTTGCACTGAATGTTATGCTCGCCATATTCAGAGCAAATGTTTCTTGTAAGCATCTTAAGACCGCCCTTAGCAGCAGCATAAGCTGAAACTGTTTCACGTCCTAATTCACTCATCATAGAGCATATGTTAACAATTTTGCCGTGTCCCTTTTCGATCATACCGGGAATAACAGCCTTAGAAACAATAAACGGTGCGTTTAAGTCAACGTCTATAACTTGTCTGAAATCAGCGGCAGACATTTCAAGCATAGGTATACGCTTGATAATGCCGGCATTGTTTACAAGAATATCAATTATGCCGACATCTTCTCTTACCTTTGCAACCAAATCCTTAACTGCATCTTCGTTGGTAACATCACAAACATAACCGTGAGCATCGATGCCGATTTCTTTATAAGCTGCGATACCCTTATCAACAAGCTCTTGCTTAATATCGTTAAAAACGATAGTAGCGCCTGCTTTTGCATAAGCTGAAGCTATAGCAAAGCCTATTCCGTAAGAAGCGCCTGTAACTAATGCAATTTTACCCTCGAGAGAAAATTTGTCAATAAAGCTCATAATCATAACCTCCATTTTAAATTAAAGTATTGTTGCTTAATAATATTATAATACTATATTTACCAAACTTTGTCAAAGCCTTGATTAAATTATTCACACAAATTGATTTTATAAATCATAAATTATGAATATTCGGAAAGTCTTTTTTGATCTATAATAGCTCTGTTGTCCATGGTTTTCATAATATCTTTAATTTGAATTTCTACAAATACGCTGTCAATTGATAAATCATAAATTTTGTTTTTATTAAATGATAAAACCACAGGTCTTAAGATATTATCGTTGTTTTGTTTTATAACAAGACCCTTTTCGTTGTTTGATAACTCTACGCAAACTCCTGCTTGTAAAATATTTATACTTTTTATCAATGCATCAACAACTTTTTTGTCATATTTTTTTTCATTTCCAAGCTTATTAAGAGCTGTTATTTCTGACATAGGCTCCTGCATAAAGTTCATAGCGGTCATACTGTCATAATCCGAAGCGACTTTTAAAATTTTTGCACAATCGTTTTGGGTATGAGGGTTATTGGCTTGTTTTATAATATTTTTTATATCATCGCTGACTTTAAGGGTACTAAGTCCATCTTCTATGCATTTTTTAATAACTTCCACATCTTCATCATTAAGCTCGGTTTTGTTTTTAATGCTTAAAGGAAGAAGCACTTCACCTATCCTGTGGAAAATAGCCGCTTTAATAAGATTTATTTGATCTTTTCTTGAAATTTTCATTTTGTTGCTTATCAGGGCGCATAAAATGGCTGAGCTGAGAGCATGTTTATAAACATAATCTTCCTTGCTTCTTAAATTTTGGAAGAAATTTATTTTATGATCTAAGTTGCCATATTGTTTTATAATGTTTATAACAAGCTTTTCGGTTGCAGAAGGCTCTTTTTTTCTTATCATTACATCTTTAAAGTCATCTTTTATGGTAAAGACAGACATAGTTTGGAATCTTTCAAATTCTATATCCTCCGGCGTCATAGGCGGAAGAGGCTCAGCCGGCTCAAGTATGTATAATCCGATTAATCCGAAATTTTTAATACTGTATATGCCTTGAGGAGGCAATTTGGCATTTCTTTCATATATCAATGCACCATTTCGATTATAGACAGGTCTTGCAAGCCTCATACCGGCTTTTAAATCATCAACTTTAACAAAGAGCATAATAAATCCTCCTCCGCAAACAATTTTATTTGTATACATTTACCTTATTATATCACAACAGAATTGGAAGCTTCAACAAAAATAAGAAAAAATAATAATATTTTATCGTAATTTCTTATTTTTTCCAAAAAATGTTATGCAGCCGATGGGGATTGACTGCATAACGTTTTAAGAGGCTCTTTTACTAAATTATATCAAAATCCGTATCCAAATCATCTCTTGATGATTTATGGCAGTTTTTTGACGAAAAATATATGCAATGGCTGCACGAAGGATAATTATAGCTTTGAGCATAAGGAAGATCTGACAGTGGTTTGTAGTTAAGACAAGCGGTTCTTTTTATTCTGTGATTTTTGTTCATAAATTTCCTCCCAAAGTTTCATTTAAGATGATTTTAACCGATAAGTAAAAGCCTGTTAGGCAGTGGGCTTACCGTTGGTTATGAGTACGAATATCATTGACATTCTATAATAAGTTTATCCTTTAAAAAAATAAATATTCTTAAGCATTTTAAAGCTTTAAGCGCATGGCGTAAAATCGTAAGCTTAATACAAATTGTTATAATCAAATTTTGGAAAAAAATGCAAATTATTCTTGACAATTTTGATGATTAAAGATAAATTATTAACATATTATTATTAAAACTTAAAATTTGGGTTGTTTTGAAACTATTATTGTGATAACATAAACTTATAAAGAAATTATGGTTTTATAAAAAATAATTTTTTGCAAATCTGTCAACTTTTTCATACTAAAACTCATGCTTCAGGTAAAGCTTATTTTTGTTAAAGCTGTCAATTATAAGCGATTTTACAAGGCAAAGCATTTATAGCGTGACAGTTAAGAGGTGTATTCGGAAAGCACAGCGCAATTTTGATCGGTAGAAGAAAATTTATTTGCTTAAGGATTGAAAGTTTATACAGCAAAGCTCTTATCCATCTGATTATACTGAAAATTCTGTCAGATATTTTAATCGACTAAGTAAGTCCACGTTTCTTAGGCAGTGTATACTTAGCGTAGCGGAGTACGAATATCATTAACTATGTTATGTTTTTGTATGAAAATTTAAATTTATTTATATGAGGTTATGATATTATGAAAGCTGAATTTGTAAATCCATTTATTCAAAGCGCTGAAAATGTTTTAAAAACTGTCTGTGCCGAAAGTTTGTCTTTAGGCAAGATATATATTAAGAACAGCCCCTTTCAGCCTTCAATCAATATTTCAATTGAAATAACCGGCAATTTAAAGGGCTTTGTTTATTACAGTATGGACAATAAGACGGCATGCGGCATAGCTTCAAAAATGATGATGGGAATGCCTGTTGCGGCGCTTGATGATATGTCAAAAAGCGCTTTATGCGAATTGTCAAATATGATATCCGGTTCTGTGGCTACTTCTTTTTCCCAAATGAATATTTTAATAGACATAAGACCGCCTGTTTTTAAAGAAGATTTTTCAAAAGCCAGTGAAGATAAGCTTCTTTGTGTGCCGATAAACCTTACCGACGGCAAACTGTTTGAAATAAATATATGGCTTAATGAATAAACAGTTGGAGGCATTTATTATGAATATTGTTCTTCTTGAGCCGGAAATACCGCTTAATACGGGAAATATCGGCAGAACCTGCGTTGTTACAGGAACAAAGCTTCATCTTATAAAGCCTCTTGGTTTTGATGTAAGTGACAAAGCCGTAAAAAGAGCCGGCCTTGATTATTGGAAAGATCTTGATGTATCTTATTATGAAGACTTTAATGATTTTTTATCCAAAAAAGATCCCGGTGAAATATATATGGCATCAACAAAAGCGGAAAAGATTTATACCGATGTTAAATATGATGATAACTGTTTTATTATGTTTGGAAAGGAAAGCGCCGGAATACCGGAAAAAATTTTGTTTGAATATAAGGAAAACTGTATAAGAATACCTATGATTGAAGACAGGAGATCTTTAAATCTTTCCAATTCGGTTGCGATAATTCTTTATGAGGCTTTAAAGCAAAATAATTTTAAAAATTTGAGGCTTAAAGGTGACTTGCATGATCGTTTGTTAAAGGCTTCTTATTTGAGTGATAAAAATTATGATCAATAGATATTGCCGATAATATCCGTACCCTGATTACGACGTACAGCTTTTAAAAGCGACTTCTAAAGAATGATTTTGATTATTATCGGAAATAATGCTTTGAGAGGAAAACATATGAAAAAAAACCATTGTTATGAATTTGCCGAAGAAATATTTCAGCCTTTTATAGAACAACTTAATGACAGCTATAACAATGAGTTTAAAAACAGAGCTGAAATTTTTGATATTTTGGATTATATTTTTTTTAAATGGTATACTTCACCTTATTTTAACAATGTATTTTTAACCCCTTACAGAATGATAGATCAGTATATATGTGATTTTACCGAAAAAACACCTCAATATCGATTTGTTTTAAAACATTCCTGCAATAAGGGAATAATAAATTTTAAAATAAAAAAATATAATTACAGTATAAAAGATCATATAATAGTTAAGGATTTAAAAAATTTTGTGGAAAATGGCGCTCTGTATTCTGTCTGCGGCATACAATGCTTAAAAGATAAGAGAAATAAATTTTCTTTGTTTACCAAAGATTATATCAATTTTTTGTATGAGATAGCCCTTAAGCTTGGCTTTCTCGATAAGCTTGATTCTATTTATGTTGAAAAAGAAATTTATGCTCCAAATAAGAATATTGAAGCTGTTGATAATCATCAGCTTATTTATGATATATGCAGTGCCGCTTCAGAGCTCGTTTGTGATAAATTTACCAATCTTTTGTATAGTATAGATACAAAACTTAAAGAAGAATTTGCCGATGCAAATGACTATGAAGTATTTTTTGAAAAAGCATTTGACAACCGTATTTTATATGAAATAATAAAATGCCGTGCAAGTGTTCATGATCTTCAAATAAGTTTTTTAGATGTTTTTGATATTTCCGTTGACAATATAATTTCAAAAAAAATTTATGAGCTTAACAGAGAGGAGCTATTTTATATAAGGCTTTATTATTGGCTCGGAAAGAAAATAGAAAAATATTTTATTATACCTTTCAGCCAATACCTTAATATTTTTATGCCGTTTTATCAAAAACGCTATAATATAAATTTATCACTTAAAGAATATTTCTACAATGAACATTTTAAAAATGAAAGCACGCTTGAATATACATCAAGCTGTGGTTTTCAATTAACTGAGTTTGGCAAAGAGATTTTAGATATCAATGCGGAAGATGAATTTAAAAAATTTTTTAATACCGTTCCTTTGAAGGTGGTTTTATACCACATAAAAAATCAGCACAAAGAAAACAATAATATCAATTTAAAATCAAACAAAGTTTTAAAGCTTAAAATTCAGAATATGGAAGACAGAGATAACAATATAATTATAGAGGTTGTCGATAATATAACTCTTTCATATCTTCACAAAGAGATATGCTTAAGATTTTTTGAGCCTGTTGAAAACAGATATAGCTTTTATTGGGGAGAAAACAGAAGCCCTTTTACCGAATATCCAAGTTATATAAAAAATAAAAATACAAATATAAAAAATATCACCTCAAACTGCAATATTAAAGAAATACTTAACAGAAAAAATAAAAAATCTATGCTTATTATTCAGGCTAAAAGCTCGGAAATTAAATATTTAATTGAATTTTTATATTCTTCCAATCCGGAGGAAAAAACATATCCATATCTTGTTGAAACAGGAAAAACTTATAAAGATATAATTAGAGCAAGCAGATGATATTTTTTGCAAAATGTTTATACGATTATCGATAAGTAAAATTTTCCGCTATATTAAAGGCGGAAAATTTACTTATCGGTTAAGAAACAGGCAGAGCTTAAAAAGCTTTTAAAAATTGATTTCTGTTTCCATTATAAAAATGCTTGACTTTTAACATAAAATATGGTATCCTATCTTTAGATTGATTTGGGAGCATAGCTCAGCTGGGAGAGCATCTGCCTTACAAGCAGAGGGTCACAGGTTCGAGCCCTGTTGTTCCCATTTTTTGTGCCTTATTTTATTGATAAACAAAATTATAAAATATACTTGTTGTATTGTTATGGGGATAAGGAGTGAGTTTTATGAAATTGTCAGATAAAATCAATGCTATTAGGGCTTCGGCTACATTAAGCATATCCGCAAGGGCAGCCAAAATGAAAGCTGAAGGCATTGATATAATAAGCTTTGGCGCAGGAGAGCCTGATTTTGATACTCCGGATTTTATCAAACAGGCTGCAATAAAAGCAATAAATGAAAACTACACTCATTATACTGCCTATGAAGGCTGCGAAGAGCTTCGTCGTGCTATTGCCGATAAGCTTAAAAGAGAGAATAATCTTGATTACGATTATACTCAAATTGTTGTCAGCAACGGTTCAAAACATGCGCTTAATAATGCGTTTGCAGCTATACTTGACCCCGGCGATGAAGTTATTGTTCCGGCTCCGTTTTGGTTAAGCTATATAGAAATAATAAAAATGGAATATGGCGTTCCCGTTATTGTAAATACATATAAAGAAAAATCATTTAAAGTAAACAGCTCTATGCTTGAAAAAGTTTTGACAGACAAAACAAAGGCTTTGATTATAAACAGCCCGAATAATCCTACAGGTATGGTTTATACCGAGAGCGAACTTAAGGATATTGCTGATTTTGCCCTTAAGCATGATTTGTTTGTTATATCGGATGAAATATATGAAAAGCTTATTTACAGCCATAAATTAAGGCATATAAGCATTGCTTCTCTTAATGATGAGATTTATAAAAGAACAATAGTTATAAACGGTTTATCAAAAAGCCATGCCATGACAGGCTGGAGAGTAGGATATACAGCCAGTTCAAAGGAAATTGCAAAGGCTATAGGAAGTATGCAAAGCCACAGCACATCAAATGTTAATTCTATTGCTCAAAAGGCGGCTATAGCAGCGCTTACAGGTGATCAAAGCTATGTTGAGCAAATGCTTACAGAGTTTAAGCACAGAAGAGATTATATCGCTCAGCGTATTTCTGATATCCCGCTTTTAAGCTCACTGCTTCCAAAGGGTGCGTTTTATCTTTTTGTT
Source organism: uncultured Clostridia bacterium (assembly GCA_947630475.1). Classification (GTDB taxonomy): domain Bacteria; phylum Bacillota; class Clostridia; order Lachnospirales; family CAG-274; genus CANRHR01. The sequence goes on from CANRHR010000013.1 coordinate 45,622, forward strand.
GATATATCAAAGCTTTGTTCCAAAACCATAGACGGCATAGAGATAAAAGACAGTGAAGATGTTGCCAAAATTTTGCTTGAGCGTTATAGAGTTGCTGTTGTTCCGTGCAATGTTTTTGGTTATGAAAATTATATAAGAATTTCTTATGCAACATCAATGAGCAACATCGTTGAAGGTGTAAACAGAATAGAAAAATTCGTTAAACAGAATTTTTAATTAAAAGCTGACGGCAGTCAGCTTTTTTACTGGTCAAATTTATATTATGGAGTGATCAAATGCAGTTAAGTCAAAGTATAAGCGAAATAAAAAATATAGGTGAGCAAAGAACAAAAAAGTTAAACAAGCTTGGCGTATTCACAATAGAAGATTTAATTGAATATTTTCCCAGAGATTATGATGACAGAAGCCATATAACAAAAATAAGTGAAATAAAGCTGAACCAAGTAAATACAATTAAAGGCAGACTTATTGCAAAACCCGAAACAATGCGAATGAAGTCTATACAAATAACTAAAGCACGAATTGAAGATAACGGCGCAATACTGGAGCTTGTATGGTTTAATCAGCCGTATCTCAAAAATACCCTTAAGCCCAAGGCTGAATATATGTTTACGGGAAAGGTTTGTGAAAAATATGCAAGACTGCAGATGGAAAATCCGGATTATGAAATAATAGATAACGGAGAGCTTTTAAACAGCGGCAGGATAATTCCTATATATGCTTCTACATATAAATTTTCTCAAAAGCTTTTTAGAGGACTTATTTTTGAAATATTAAAAGAAATTAAAGGGCAGCTTGAAGAATTTATTCCGGATACTGTCAGAAAAAATTTTAACCTCTGCGAAAGAAGCTTTGCCATTGAAAATATACATTTTCCCAAAAACGATGAGAGCTTTTTTTTGGCACGAAAAAGACTTGTTTTTGAAGAATTGTTTTTGCTTCAAATGCGGCTTTTACAGCTTAAGGGAAACATCAAAAAAAGAAAAAGCGGCGCAGTTTTCAATAATCTCTCTTATAATGAGATTAAAGAAAGATTTGGTTTTGAACTTACAAACGCCCAAAAAAAAGTTATAAATGAAATAACAGAGGATTTTAAAACAAATACGGCTATGAACAGGCTCATTCAAGGAGATGTAGGATCGGGAAAAACAGCCGTTGCAATGACAGCAGCTTTTATAGCCGTAAAAAACGGTTTTCAGTGCGCAATGATGGCTCCTACGGATGTTTTGGCAAATCAGCATTATGAAAGTTTTAAAAGCATATTTGAACCTTTAAACATAAATTGTGTATTATTATCCGGAGCACAAAAAAAGAAAGAGAAAAATGAAATATACGAAAAAATAAAAAATTCGCAGGCAGATATTATAATAGGAACTCATGCTGTTATTCAAGATGCCGTAAAATTTAATGCTTTAGGTCTTGTTATAACCGATGAGCAGCATCGCTTTGGCGTTAATCAAAGGAACCTTTTGGCTGAAAAAGGAAATAACCCTCATATTCTTGTTATGACGGCAACTCCTATACCGAGAAGCCTTGCCCTGATTTTATATGGCGATTTGGATATATCGATAATAGATGAAATGCCTCCGGGAAGGAAGAAAATTGATACTATTTCGGTAAACACAAATTATCGAAGCAGAGTATATAATTTTATAATAAAAAATGCCTCTGAGGGCAGGCAAAGCTATATAATTTGTCCGATGATTGAAGAGGGTGAAAACAAAGAGCTCAAGGCGGTAATTGAATATACCCAAAAGCTTAAGGATGAGGTTTTTTATAACATAAGAGTAGAATGTATACATGGAAAAATGAAATCAGCAGATAAACAAGAAATAATGAAAGAGTTTTCAGAAGGCAAAATTGACGTTCTTATCTCAACAACAGTTATAGAGGTTGGTATAAATATACCTAATGCGACAATTATGCTTATAGAAAACGCCGAAAGATTTGGTCTTTCTCAGCTTCATCAGCTTAGAGGGCGTGTTGGAAGAGGCGCTGATAAATCTTATTGCATCTTAATCAGCGATTCAAAAAATAAAATTACTGCTCAGCGACTAAAGGTTATGACTCAAACTGAAAACGGATTTGAAATAAGCGAAAAAGATCTTGAGCTTAGAGGACCGGGTGATTTTTTCGGAACAAGACAGCATGGTATACCCGAGCTTAAAATAGCAAATCTTTATAAAGATATACCTATTCTTAAGGAGGTTCAAAAGGCTGCCCAATGGCTGTATTCGGTTGATCCCGATTTGAAGCTTGATGAAAATCAAAAGCTTAATAAAAGGATCGAAAGATTTTTTGAATTTTCCGATTATAAAATATCGTTGTAAATTTATCCGGCCGGCAATATCATTAACAGCAGTTGTAAAAAGGGCTTAATTGTGATATAATTCAGATTGTCAATGGCTTGTCTTGCAGTAAAATTTTAAAATGCAAAAAATTGCGCTAATATGGGTGATTGTATGAATCTGTGTTTTAAAACAGGGGTTGGGCTGGATTTTACACCTGTTTCCAATATTTTTATAGATGAATATATAAAAGGTGCAAATCCTGCTTTTGTAAGCGTTTATCTTATTTCGTTAAGATATTTTTATCCTTCGGGCAATATAGATACAAAGACAATTTCTGAAATTTCGGGCTTGTTGGAATCCGATGTTGTTAAAGCGTTTGAATATTGGCAGCAAAAAGGCGTAATTAATTTTGAAAAAAACGATGATGATTCTATTACATTAGAATTTATTGATCTTAAAGAGATGCTTATTAAAAAAGAAGCGGAAAAACAAGCTGCTATTGCTTTGGAAAATGAGCTTGAAAATAAAAAAGCAGAGAAAAAGTCTACAGATAAAATTCAATATTCAAATGAAGAAATAAAAATAATTTCAGAAAAAAATCCTGAGATAAGCTTTATTTTTAATATGGCTGAAAAATATTTCGGAAAGCTTTTAACAGGCAATGACAGAAATATTCTTGTTTCGGTTTATGATTGGCTTCAGCTTCCTATTGAGGTTATTGCGGTATTAATAACTTATTGCAGTGAAAATAATAAAAATATGCGTTATCTTGAAAAAGTTGCCATAGATTGGAATGAAAAGGGAATAGATACGGAGGAAAAGGCAGCGGAGTATCTAAATATGTTTAATAACGAATATAAGGATATTATGCTTGCCTTTGGCATAAGAAACAGAGAGCCTCTCGAAATCGAGCAAAATTATATGAGAAAATGGCTTAAAGTATTTAAAATGCCTATATCCATTATAAAAGAAGCCTGCATGAGATCCGTAACAGCAACGGGAAAGCCAAGCTTTAATTATGCAGACAAAATACTTAAAAATTGGTTTGAAAAAAATATTAAAACATTTGAGGATATAAAAAAGGCTGATGACGAGTTTGTGAGAACAAGAAAACAAAATACTGCTTCACAGCCTATTAAACCTGATGTTAAAAGCCGTTTTGCAAATTATGAGCAAAGAAAAATGGATCCGATTAAAATGAGAGAGCTTGAAAGAAAAATACTTGAAAGAGATCTGAAAAAATTGGAGGGGAATAAATGAGCAAAGCTCAAATATATGAAAATATTTTCAGAGAATACGAAAAAATAAGAGATGAAAACAAAAGGATTGCCGAAGCAAGAAAATATAAAATTTATAATGAACTTCCGAGAATAAAAGAAATAGATGAAGAAATAAATATGCTTGGCTTTAAAATTTCAAAAGCTGTTCTCAATGCCGAAACGGATTTGCAAAAAAATAAATATATAGAAGAGATACATAATAAAAATGCTATGTTGGCATATGAAAAAAAAAGTATTCTTATGAACGCCGGTTATGATGCTGATTATTTGGATCCAATTTACAGATGCAGCAAATGTAAAGATACGGGAAGAATTGAAAATAAAAAATGCAGTTGTATTTCAAGGCTTTATATAAATGCAGTTTATGAAATGAGTAATGTTAAGGATATTGCTCAAATGAATAATTTTGACAGCTTTGATTTAAATTATTATCCTAAGAGCATAGATAAAGAAGAGGGAATCTCACCATACGAAAATATGAAGAGAAATCTTGCGATTTGCCGTGATTTCTGCAAAAATTTTGAAAATGATTTTAAAAATCTTATTTTTTACGGAAATTCAGGCTTAGGCAAAACATTTTTATGCTCAGCAATAGCTAAAGAGCTTTTGGATAAAGGCAAAAATGTAATATATATAAGCGCTTTTACCCTTTTTAAAATTATTGAAGATGAAAAATTTGACAGAACCGATGATATTGACAGCAGTGAATTTTTTAAAAATCTGCTTGAATCGGAGCTTTTAATAATTGATGATTTGGGAACAGAATTTTCAACTATTATTTCAACTTCGGCGCTTTTTAATATTATAAACACAAGATTTATCAATTCAGATCCAACCATTATATCTACAAATTTGTCGCCTGTGGAGATGACAAATCAATATTCCGAAAGAATTGTATCCAGAATATACGGAGAATATACGGTTTTAAAATTTTTTGGCGATGACATAAGAATTTTAAAAAGGCTTCGTTAAAAACCGTTGATGAGTGCCGAAAAAGTTTGTTAAGTTTTTTCGGCAAAAATAAATTTGTCTGCGGATTTAAAAAATAAGGCTTTTTGCCAGTACGAATATATTTTAAGTATAAAATTAAACTTAAAAAGAATAATTAAATATAGGATGATTTTACAAAAATGATTTTTTTGAAGGGTTTGTTTTATGCTTAAACTTATAGTATTGGCTGAAATTCCTGTTTTTATTTTTTTATTTTATATATATATTAAAGATAAATTTGAAAGAGAACCTATTTGTCTTGCAGTGACAGGCTTTTTTTGGGGTGCTTTTATGAGCGCTCCAATAGCGTTATGCGAAAAGCTTATGGAAAGCTTTACACCGAAAGATCCTTATTTTGAAGCATTTTACTCTTCGTTTTTGACTGCGGCATTTATTGAAGAGGGTTTTAAGTTTATTGTCCTTTATTTTTTAATAAAGCGAAACAAAGAGTTTGATGAGGCGTTTGATGCTGTTGTATACAGTGTTTTTATTTCTTTGGGCTTTGCGGGAACAGAAAATATATTTTATGTTTTATCACCGGAGCTTGGCGGCATTGAAACAGGGATTTTAAGAGCTTTTTTTGCTGTTCCGGCGCATGGATTATTTGGAGTATGCATGGGTTATTATTTCAGCCTTTGCAAATTTTCGTGTTTTAAAAAACTTAGTGTCCTTAATTCATTTTTTGCCTCTTTTATCCGTCATGGGCTTTATGATTTTTTATTATTTTTGCCGTTTAAGTTTTTAGATTTTGTTTTTTTGGTATTTATTTTATATTTATGGGTATGGGGATTTCTGAAAATCAATAAACTTATACAAAGCTATCCTTTTAATAAACATATTTTTTAGCAAATTTTTCTTTTTATGTTGAAAAGCTGTAAAAAAAAGAGTATAATTTTTATATGAAATTTTATTTAACCGACAAGTAAGGACATATACTACGGCTTAAATACAGACATAACTAAATGCTGTCGGTTATTGGCGTTTTTGCGCAGCAAATAATCAGCAAATGGTCTTTGGCTGCAATTTTATATTCTTAAACTGAAAACTCGTGGCCTGATGATGAATTGGGGGAGATTATGTGATTGAAGCAGTCAGCTGCGGCGGTGTTGTTATCTATAGGGGAAAGATACTTTTGCTGTATAAAAACCAAAATGGGCGTTATATGGGTTGGGTTATGCCCAAAGGGACTGTTGAATCCGGCGAAAGCTTTAAACAGACTGCCTTAAGAGAGGTTAAAGAGGAAACGGATATAGATGCTAAAATAATAAAATATATCGGTAAAACTCAATATTTTTTTAGGGGAAGCACCGATCTTGTCAAAAAAACGGTTCATTGGTACCTTATGTTGGCAGCATCGTTTTATTGCAGGCCTCAGGCAGAGGAATTTTTTACGGATATTGGATTTTATAAGCAGCATGAAGCATATTATCTGCTTAAGTTTCAGGATGAAAAGCAGATAATGAAAAAAGCATGGTATGAATATAATGAAATGAAAAAAATAAGGTATTGATGCTGTGGTGTATATGGTTTATTTGAAAAGTTGTTACAAAAAATAAATTTTAAAATATGTACCAAAAACATATTAAATTTTAAGGAGTGGTTCAGATGAAAAACGAATTGATATTTGATGAAATCAAAAAAGAATTGAAAAAGCTTCAGGAAAAAAGCAGCAGCAAGGTTATATTGCTTATAGTTTTGAGCATGGTGGCAGTTGGTCTTACGGCTGTTTTGGTTATAATGAAAATTAAGGATAAATATAAATTTGATGAATCAGAATTTGATGATGACGAATATGTTTATTATGATGATGATAATGATGACGATGAACAGTATTATGATGATTATCGTGCCCTTGATTATGATCATGAGTAATATCGGTAAGAGCATATACAGATTATTTTTAAATAAAAATTGGCGAACGCTGATATAACCTCAAATAATCGGCGTTTGTCATAAAAAATATTGCCTGCCGATAAAAATCTATATGTCAATCCAATATACATAAGCGAAAATTTTATATTTAAAAATTAAAAATTAAAAATTAATTGTGCAGATTGACAAAGCTGTTTTTTTAAAGTATACTCACCATAGAATAATTGGATTTTTGTTGACAGCGGGGGAGTTAATTATGAATTATAATCCACTGGTTATAGGAAATTTAAAGGCAAGGGTGCCTATTGTGCAGGGTGGAATGGGCGTTGGCATAAGCTTATCTCGTTTGGCAGCCGCTGTTGCAAGAGAAGGCGGCATAGGCGTTATCTCAGCTGCTCAGCCCGGCTTTCGTGAAGAGGATTTCTATACAAATACTGTTCAGGCAAATATAAGGGCTTTGTCAAGATTTATTAAAGAGGCAAAGGCTCAAAGCAACGGAGGAATTATTGGTGTTAATATTATGGTTGCAACAAATTACTACGACCAATATGTTAAATGCTGTATTGACAGCGGAGCCGATTTAATTATTTCCGGTGCAGGGCTTCCTTTGGATCTGCCAAAATATGTAGGAGATTCGGATATTAAAATAGCGCCGATTATTTCATCACTTAAGGCTGCCAAGGTCATACTTCAAAGATGGGATAAAAAATCAGGAAAAACGGCTGATATGATCGTAATTGAAGGGCCAAAGGCAGGGGGACATCTTGGCTTTAAAGCTGATGAAGCAGAAAGTCTTGATAATATTGATGATGAAATTAAGCTTATTATAGAATATAAAAAGGAATATGAGGATAAATATAATAAGAAGATACCCGTTATTTTTGGAGGCGGAGTTTATGACAAAAATGATATAGAGCATTATTTGTCACTAGGCCTTGATGGAGTTCAGATGGCAACAAGGTTTGTTGCAACGGAAGAATGTGATGCTGACATTAAGTTTAAGCAGGCATACATTAAGGCTGAAAAGAAAGATATTAAGATTGTAAAAAGCCCTGTTGGTATGCCGGGCAGAGCTATCTTTAACGATTATATCAAAAAAACTATGACAGAAAAGCAAAAGGTATATAAATGTTATAATTGTCTTCATAAATGTAATCCTGCCACAACTCCGTATTGTATTTCTTATGCATTGATTAATGCCGCAAACGGTGATTTGGATAATGCCCTTATTTTCTGCGGGGAAAATGCATATAAGATAGATAAAATAACAACTGTTAAGGAAATTTTTAAAGAGCTTACAGAATAAGTTTTATACTGTACTATTTTTAGTGCAGTATTTTTTTAATATTTTTTAAAAATCTGAATATATACTGAATATATAATAGAGAACGGTTAAAAATATAGATTTTATAAAAATTAATTTCTGTGATTGTCGGTTAAAAAACTATTGACATTATTAAGGTTTAATTATATAATAAGCTAAATGATAACAATTATCATTTAACAATTTAACCAATTAAGTAAGCCCCCGCCTTTAAGGCGGCGGGATTTACTTACTGGCAGGATTGTTGATAATAGTATAAGCAGTTCACTATTAACATACAGTTAAAAATTTATTTTGGAGGATTTTTAGTTATGAAAAAGTTTGTTTGTTCTATTTGCGGTTATGTTCATGAAGGCAACGAAGCTCCTGATGTATGTCCTCAGTGTAAGGCTCCTAAGAGCAAATTTATCGAGCAAAAAGGAGATCTTATTTTTGCCGATGAGCATAGAATTGGGGTTGCTAAAGATGTAGATCCTGCTATTGTTGAAGATTTAAGAAATAACTTTATGGGAGAATGTACCGAAGTTGGAATGTATCTTGCTATGAGCCGCCAAGCCGACAGAGAGGGTTATCCTGAGGTTGCAGAGGCTTACAAGAGAATAGCATATGAGGAAGCTGAGCATGCCGCTAAGTTTGCCGAGCTGCTTGGTGAGGTTGTTACAGACAGCACTAAGAAAAATCTTGAGATGAGGGTTGAGGCTGAACACGGAGCAACAGCAGGCAAAAAAGATCTTGCAACAAGAGCTAAAAAGCTTGATCTTGATGCAATACATGACACTGTACATGAAATGTGCAAGGACGAAGCAAGACATGGAAAGGCATTTAAAGGTCTTTTAGACAGATATTTTTCTTAATTTATGATTAATGCAGTTTTGTCGATTTACTTGATTTTTGCCAAAAGCAAGTAAATCGACATTTTTATTTTGAAAATAAAATATTTTTTATTTTTCAGAGTTTAAAAAAGAAAATTGTTTTGTATCAGGCTTATCAAAATGCTCTTTTGGCGATGGAGAAGAGAGATTAAAATAAAGCCTTGAATCTTTGGTAACGCCAAAGTCATGATTGGATCCGGTATCCTGCACTTTGTTGAAGGCTTCTCGGAATAATGCGTTGTGTGCTTCTTCTCTGTTTAGAAGAAAATCTATTGTTTCACGAACATATTTGTCATTTATTTGGCGGTAAAGGTATTCATAAACTACCTTTGCTCTTTGCTCTGAGGCAATGTTTGAGAGAAGATCAGCGCAAAGATCACCTGTTACGGTAACATAATCGGCTGTCCAAGAATATCCTGAAGAATTTATCAACCCGGGGCTTAAGCCAAGTATAACGTGCGTTTGTATTTCTCCGGCTTGATTTTTTGTATAATCAACATCATGTCCGTTTAAAAGATTTATTGTTTGAGCAACCATTTCCATATGGCTTAATTCTTCGGCGCCTATATCCAAAAACAAGTCTTTTATTTCGGGGTCTTTTATTCTAAAGCTTTGAGAAATATACTGCATTGCTGCTTTAAGCTCTCCATTTCCGCCGCCAAGCTGCTCTTGAAGAAGTGCGGCATACTGAGGATTAGCTCTTTCAACTTTTACTTCATTTAAAAGTTTTTTTTCATGCTTAAACAATATTATACCCTCTTTCTGTAAAATTTTTGGAACTTTTTTGTTCTATTATATATTCTGTATTTTTATATAAAATATGCTTATAATTTTTGTAAATTTTAAAAATTATGGGCACAGTGTTTTAATCGTTTATAAAACTGCAAATTTTTTGATATTTTTAACAACAGGTAAGTTTATACCTATTAGATTGTGGGTACTTAATGTTTATTTTGGTAAGCAAAGCAATAGTTTAAAACCTTTGATTATCGGTACTGACAAAGCTTAGCATATTTTATAAGTTACAAAAATTGACTTCTGTAATAATTCAAAATTTGTTGTTTACAAGCCTTGCTTTTAGTGGTATAATAGCTTCAGTTTAAAAATTTAAAAATCTTTGATTAAGAGTAGTACCCTTAAAATAATGTTTAAGAGAGCCGGCGGTTGGTGCAAGTCGGCACAGGCTTTTTTGGGGAATGGACTTATGAGATTTCGAGTGAAAGCATTTTTGTTATTAGCTTTGAACGTATCCTCACGTTACAGAGGCAGGATATAATTGTATCTGTGTTTTTATACCTAAATATTTGGGTGGTACAGCAAGACAGCTTTGGCATCTTGTCCCATAGGGGCAGGGTGTTTTTTTAGTTTTTGAGGATTATTAATGATTTTTAAATATTGATAATTGTTAAAGGAGGGCTATTATGGAAAAAAAGCTTAAAACATATACAAGAGCATTTTCGGGAGATACCGAAACGCCTATAACACTTTTTTATAAATATGTAGGAAATCAAAAAGGATTTTTGCTTGAGGGGAGAGGAAACGGCAAAATAAATTATTCCTTTTTGGGCAAAAATCCATATGCTGTTATAAAAGGAGATAAAAAACTTATAATAGAACAAAACGGTGAAAAAACAGAATATGGCGGCAAGTTTCTTGATGCAATAAGAGAGTATATGCAAAGCTTTAAGGTTGAAACCGAACTTGATTTGTCATATATCGGCGGCGCAGTAGGCTCTATAGGTTATGATATAATAAAACAGTATGAAAAAATAAAAGAAATAAATCCGGATACCATTAAAACCCCTATTGTTCACCTTATGGTTTTTACCGAGTTTATAGTATATGATCATTTGCATGACAGGATACTGCTTGTGGTATTGGAGGAAATAAGCCAAGATGGTGAGAAGAAAGCCCAAAAAATCCTTGACAGAATGGAAAAGGAGGTTAAAGCAAGCATACCGGAACAGCATTATTTAATTCCCGAACAAAATAAAGAAATTAAATTCAAATCAAATATGACAAAACAAAAGTATGAATCAATAGTAGAAAAGGCAAAAAAATATATTTATGACGGGGATATTTTTCAGGTTGTTTTATCGCAAAGGCTTACGGCTGAGGTTGACGAAGCTCCTATAAATCTTTACAGAAAGTTAAGAGCAATAAACCCATCGCCGTATTTGTATTATTTTAACTTCGGAGATTATCAGGTTGCCGGAAGCTCTCCGGAGATGCTTGTGGAGCTTAATAAAAACAGAATTAAAACCTGCCCTATTGCAGGCACAAGAAAAAGAGGCTCCGATGTTTTGGAAGATGCAAGGCTTGCCGAAGAAATGAAAAATGACCCCAAGGAAGTTGCAGAGCATGTTATGCTTGTAGATCTTGCAAGAAATGATATGGGAAGAGTTTCCGAGATTGGCTCGGTTGAGGTTACTCAGTTTATGAAAGTTCAGCAATATTCCCATGTTATGCATCTTGTAAGCTATGTTGAAGGAAATAAAAGAGAAGGCCTTGACGCTTATTCAATACTTGCGTCATTTCTTCCGGCAGGAACACTTTCGGGAGCTCCTAAAATAAGGGCAATGGAAATAATTGAAGAGCTTGAGGAGGAAAAAAGAGGCCTTTACGGAGGTGCGGCAGGTTATTTCAGCTTTAACGGCGATATGGATATGTGTATAGCCATCAGAACTATGCTCATAAAGGATAAAAAGGTTTATATGCAGGCGGGGGCTGGAATTGTTGCAGATTCTGTGCCGGAGCTTGAGTATAAGGAAAGCCATAACAAAGTAAGAGCACTTGTCAAAACGATAGGAGGAGATGTATAATGATAGCTTTAATAGATAATTATGACAGCTTTACATTTAATCTTTACCAGTATTTGGGTGAATTTGACAGAGATATAAGGGTTTTTAGAAATGATGAAACAGACGGTGATGCTATTTTAAGTTTAAACCCCGAAAGGATCATTATTTCACCGGGGCCTAAATCACCGGAGTATGCAGGAAATTGTATAGATATAATACAGAAAGCAGGCGGCAAAATACCTATCCTTGGCGTCTGTCTGGGGCATCAGTCCATTGCTGTGGCATATGGCGCAGTTGTAACAAATGCAAAAAAGCTTTTTCATGGAAAGCCATCAATGATAACACATAACGGAAAGGGCGTTTTTAAGGGACTTCCAAATCCTATGCAGGCAGCAAGATACCATTCACTTTCGGTTAAGAGAGATTCTCTTCCGGACTGCCTTGAAATTACAGCGCAAACAGAGGATGAAATTATGGCAATCAGACATAAGAGCTATGCTGTTGCAGGGCTTCAGTTTCATCCCGAATCTATATACACACCGGACGGAATTAAAATTATTGAAAATTTTATGAAAGGGGAGATATAAATGATATTGGATGAAATAGTAGCAAGAAAAAAGATTACTCTTGAAGAGAGCAGATATATGTTTGATGTTTTAAGTTTGGCAAAGATTATTAAGGTTGACAGAATAGCTAAATTTTATGACGTTAGCAAAAGAAAAAGCTTGTTTATAATTGGCGAAATAAAAAAGGCTTCGCCGTCAAAAGGGGTTATAAGGGAGGATTTTAATCCTGTTGAAATAGCAAAACAGTATGAAAAATGTGTTGATGCCATAAGTGTATTAACAGAGGAGCATTATTTTCAGGGCAGTGAAAAATATCTTAAGGATATTCACAAGGAGGTTAAGCTTCCTCTTTTAAGAAAAGATTTTATAATCAGCCCTTTTCAGATATCTCAGGCAAGGGAACTCGGCGCAAGCGCTGTGCTTCTTATAGCGGCTGTTTTGAAAGAAAAAAGAGTGCTGTCGGATTTTATAAAATTTTCAAGAGGCATAGGAATTGAGCCGTTAGTTGAGGTTCATAATGAAAAAGAGGTTGAACTTAGTCTTGCCTCAGGCGCAAAAATCATAGGAATAAACAACAGAAACCTTGATGATTTCAGCGAGGATATAAACACTACCGCAAGGCTTGCAAAGCTCATTCCAAGAAGCAACGTTATAATATCCGAATCTGCAGTACATAGTGCAGAAGATATAAAAATTATAAAGCAGGCAGGAGTTGACGGTATTTTGGTAGGAGAAAGTTTTATGAGAAGCAGTGATATCGCTGCAAAGGCTAAGGAGTTTAGAGAAGCTTATGATGGCTGATATTAAAATATGCGGTTTAAGAAGAGAAATTGATGCAGATTATATAAATGAATTTGAAAAAATTAAATATGCAGGTTTTGTTTTTGCAAAAAGCAAAAGGCGTATAGATATAAAAACAGCATTGACTATAAAGCAAAGGCTAAGAGATGATATAAAAACTGTGGCTGTTTTTGCCGATATGACAGAGCAGGATGTTATTTATACGGCAAAAGAGGCGGGGGTTGATATTATTCAGTTACATTCCGATGAAAATATAGATTATATAAAAAGGGTAAAAGATGAAACGGGGCTTAAAATTTGGAAGAGTATTTCTGTAAAAAATAAAGAAAGCCTCGACGTTGAAGATCTTTGTTCGATAGTTGACTGCTTTGTGCTTGACAGCTACAGCAAAATTTTAAGAGGAGGAAGCGGAAAGACATTTGATTGGTCATTGGCTGAAAGCTTTTCAAAAAACCATTTTACGGCTTTAGCCGGCGGAATTGACGAAAATAATATAAATGAAGCTTATATGGCTGTAAAGCCAAATATTATAGATTTAAGCTCGGCTGTTGAAACAGACGGCTTTAAGGATTATAAAAAAATAGAAAGGCTTATGAGGAGGATAAAATAATGCAGCTAAACAAAGATTTTGGAATATACGGAGGACAGTACGTGCCTGAAACACTTATGAACACTTTGATCGATCTTGAAAATAATTATAAGCAGTATTGTTCAAGCGATGAATTTAAAAATGAATATATGCATTATATGAAGCAGTATGTTGGCAGACCTTCGGTTTTATATTACGCCGAGAGTATGACCAAAAAGCTTAACGGCGCTAAAATTTATCTTAAGAGAGAAGATCTTAATCATACAGGGGCGCACAAAATAAACAATGCAATAGGGCAGGCTCTTTTGGCAAAGCATATGGGAAAAACCAAGGTTATAGCCGAAACGGGAGCAGGTCAGCATGGCGTTGCCACAGCGACTGTTGCGGCTCTTTTTGGCATGGAATGTGAAGTCTATATGGGTGTTGAAGATATAGAAAGGCAAAAGCTCAATGTTTTCAGAATGGAACTTTTGGGAGCAAAGGTTATACCTGTTTCCAGCGGAACAGGCACTCTTAAAGACGCTACAAACGAAGCTATAAGAACTTGGGCTGCAAGGGCGGAGGATACATTTTATATTATAGGCTCTGTTGTAGGCCCTCATCCATATCCGACAATGGTTAGAGATTTTCAGAGGATAATAGGCGATGAAACCAAAAAACAGATAATTGAAGCGGAGGGAAAACTGCCGGATAAGGTTTTTGCCTGTGTAGGAGGCGGAAGCAACTCTATGGGTATGTTTTATCCGTTTATAGAAGATAAGCAGGTTGAGCTTATAGGAGTTGAGGCGGCAGGCTTGGGAATTGAAACAGGTGAGCACGCAGCAGCATTTGCAGAGGGAAAAACAGGTATTCTGCATGGTATGAAATCAACTATTCTTCAAAATGAGGATGGTCTTATAAAGCAGGTTTATTCGATTTCGGCAGGGCTTGATTATCCCGGGGTAGGGCCTGAACATTCTTATCTTAAAGACATAGGAAGAGTGAAATATATAAGCGCAACGGATAAAGAGGCTATAGATGCTTTCAGATTTTTATGTAAATATGAAGGAATTATGCCGGCAATAGAAAGCTCTCATGCTCTTGCAAAGGCTATAGAAACGGCGCCTTCTATGGATAAGCAGTCTGTTATAGTGGTTTGCCTTTCCGGACGTGGCGATAAAGATGTTCATACAGTTGCAAAGTATTTGGGAAGAAAAATTTGAGGAGGAATATAAATGAATCGTATAGAAGAAAAATTTAAAACTCTTAAGGAAAAAAATAAAAAAGCTTTTATCGCATATATTTGCGCAGGGGATCCAAGCCTTGAGCAAAGCGAAAAGCTGGTTTATGCTCTTGAAGAGGCGGGATCCGATATAATAGAGCTTGGGATTCCGTTTTCCGATCCTCTTGCGGATGGTCCTGTTATTCAGGCTGCAAGCATACGTTCTTTAAACGGCGGATTTAAAATAAGAAAATTTTTTGATCTTGTAAAAAAAATAAGACAAAACAGCAATGTTGCCTTGGCTGCTATGGTTTATTACAGCACTATATTTGGTTTTGGCAAAGAGGAATTTGTAAAGCTTTGCGAAGAAAGCGGCATTGACGGACTTATTATTCCGGACTTGCCGTATGAGGAATACGATGAAATTGAAGAAGTTATATCAAAAACGAATTTATGTCTTATTCCTTTAATCGCAATAACATCAAGACAAAGGATTCCTATGCTTGTGAAAAAAGCGAAAGGTTTTATTTACTGCGTATCTTCATTGGGAGTTACGGGTGAGAGAAAAAGCTTTGATAAAAAGGTTGACGAATTTATAGCAGAGGTTAAAAAAAATACGGATATTCCTGCTTGTGTTGGCTTTGGAATATCAAAAAAAGAAGATGTTGAGCGTTTTAACAAAACAGCCGATGGAGTTATTGTAGGTTCTGCTATTGTAAAAAATATTTTTGAAAGTAATTGTGATGAAAACAAGTTAAAAGACTTTGTAAGCTCTCTTTTAAGTTAATATTTTAAGCAAGTAAATGGAGATGAAACTGTGGCATTTAGATTGGATAATGTTGTACCATGGGGAAGAACTTTTGAGGAATACCGACAAATGTTTATGCTTGACGAGGCTGATATGCAAGCGAAAATTTTAGATTTTGGCGCAGGTCCTTCAAGCTTTAATTTTCAAGCGCGGCAAAAGGGCATTGAGGTTATATCGCTTGATCCTATATATGAATTTAACAAGCAAGAAATAAAAAAGCGAATAGACGAGGCAAGTGTAACTGTAATGAAGCAGATGCAGGATAATTATGATAATTATTTATGGGATAAAATTAAAAATCTCAATGAGCTTAAAAAGCTTCGTATGTCTGCTATGGAATTGTTTTTGTCTGACTATGAAAATGGCAAAAAAGAAAAAAGATATATTTGTTATAGTTTGCCGGAAAGGCTTATGTTTGAGGATAACAGCTTTGAGATTGGGTTAAGCTCTCACTTTCTGCTGATGTATACGGCGCTTGGATATGATTTTCATATTAAGGCAATTTCTGAAATGCTTAGGGTATGCAAAGAAATAAGAATTTTTCCTTTGCTTGATTTAAATTCTGAAAGATCTGATTTGACAGATAATGTAATAAAATATTTTAAAGCAAGATGCAGCTTAAAAATAAAAGAAACAGATTATGAATTTCAAAAGGGAGGAAATAAGCTTCTTGTCATAAAGAAATAAATAGGATTGGAATGAAAAATATGGGCAAAAAAATATCGGATGTTGAAATAGAAATCAAGTCTTTGGAATTTCCCAATAAAGGAATAGGTATTTATGAAGGCAAAAAAATTATTGTTAAAAATACTATTCCGGGTCAGATAGTTAAGGTTGATATAAAGAGAAAAAAAGGAAACTTTGAGGGCAGACTTACAGAGGTTGTCAAAAAGGCAGATTATGAGATAGAGCCTAAGTGCAGGGTATTTGGATTATGCGGAGGCTGTACATATCAAAATGTAGAATATGAAAAAGAGTTGGAATTTAAGAAAAATAATGTTTTAAAGCTTTTGGAAAATGAAAATTTGGGAGAATATGAATTTCTTAAGCCTGAAAAATGTCCTTCCGCAATCGAATACAGAAATAAAATGGAATTTTCGTTTGGAGATACCGGAGTTGATGGAGATCTGTCACTGGGAATGAGAAAAAGGATGAGTTATTATGAAGTAGTTAATGCAAATGAATGTTTGATTATTCATTCTGATATAAGAAAAGTGTTATCAACAGTATTGGATTTTTTTAAAAGCAGCAATGAAACTTTTTATCACAAAACTAAGAAAATCGGCACATTAAGGCATCTTCTCGTAAGAAGAGGCTTTTTTACCGGGGAATTAATGGTTAATCTTGTTACTACAAGTTCATTTAAAACAGATTTGAAGCCTTTAAAAGATAAGATTTTATCCTTAGAGCTTGATGGAAATTTGACAGGTTTTCTTCATACTATAAATGATTCTGTTGCCGATATTGTAAAAGCGGATGAATTGAGAATAATATATGGAAGGGATTATATTTATGAAAAGCTTTTGGGGCTGAAGTTTAAGATTTCTGTTTTTTCATTTTTTCAGACAAATTCTCAAGGTGCAGAGGTTTTATATTCTATTGTCAAAGATTTTGCAGGAGAAAAGAAAAATAAGATTATATTTGATTTATATTGCGGGACAGGAACTATTGCTCAAATTTTAAGCCCTATGGCAGAGTATGTTATAGGTATAGAAATAGTTGAAGAAGCTGTTGAAGCAGCTAAAATTAATGCTAAATTAAATGATATAAAAAATTGTCAGTTTATAGCAGGGGATGTTTTAAAGATTGTAGATTCACTTGTACAAAAGCCTGATCTCATTGTTTTGGATCCTCCAAGAGAGGGTATCCATCCAAAGGCTATTGGCAGAATTATAAATTTTGGCGCGCAAAGATTGATTTATATTTCTTGCAAAGCTTCATCTATGGCTAAAGATTTGAAAAAGTTTGTTGACAATGGATATAAAATAGAAAAAATGAAGTGCGTGGATATGTTTGCAAGAACTGGACATGTGGAGACGGTGGTCTTGATGTCAAAAGTGAAATAGCAGGGACACCATAAAAGGCTTGAAATCAAGGGATTCCGAGGATATTGCCCTTAAATGGGTGGTGTCCGGGAATCCCCTTTTTGTTTGCTTTCAAATCAAGCTGACTACCATAAAAACATAGGTGGAGGTTACAGAAACGCTTTTTGCTTTATTGAGATTGTAGGTTTGTTGGAAAACTGCAACTATGAAAAAGGCGAGTAGTCAGGATAGTTGGATTATATTTTTAGTGGCAATTTGCTTGACTTATATCCGGTACAGAGTGATGTATATAGCACCCATCAAGGATCTGGGAAAATCAGAAGGGAGTATGTACATGAAAGAATCGGATAAAAAGAAAATCGAAGAACTTTGGCTTCAAGGATATGGAAGCAAAAAGATAGCAGATAAACTTGGGATAAATGTCAATACAGTGAAATCGTTTTGCAGACGTCACGGGCTTTCCGGTGATAGGCAGCAGGAAAGGTTTAATAATACGGATATAGTAGTAGAGGAGCCACGGTGTAAATGCTGTGGTTCTTCTATTGCATGGAGGAGTGGGACAAAGAAAAAAATCTTCTGTTCCGACAGTTGCAGAATGAAATG
>CANRHR010000014.1 GCA_947630475.1 uncultured Clostridia bacterium
TTTTTCTCTTTGAAAAGGTTTTTGCTTTTTTTGTCAAGTTATCTGCAAAATTTTGCCAAATTTCATGCACGCTTACAATAGCTTTGGGCTGTATTCCTTTGATAGAGGTAATTATGTAGTAGGTAAGGATCTCTTTGAGGAAATGGAGAGGTTAATTAAGAGGTACCATAAGGTAGAATGGAGAATGATTGGGGGTAATCCGGTAAAAAGGCATTATGATAAATTTTGTGCTAAGCATGGGGAAATGTGGTTGTATTACATGATGTAGCTAAGGATCAAGATGATAAGTATTGTGATGCGTATTTTTATGAAATTGTAAAGGGAGGATCAAGTGACGGCGGAGATGGATACCCTCATAGCTGAGGTAAATAAAAAGTACAAATTTTTTAAAGGGGTGCTATTATGGAGAAAATTATAAATAGAGTGAATATTATTTATGAGGGGAATGGTTACGGCTTTAACTGCTCTTTTTGGGCAGATTTTAACTGCAATGAAAATTCTAAAACAGGCGCAAAAGGCGCGTTAAAAAAGGTGCTGTATTGGGTTGTTATATACCTTGCGTTTTATATATCTAAAAGCTTTTCCGAAATGGGCAAGCTGATAGGCATAGATTTAAACTTTTTTGTTATTTTCGGCTGGTTTACATTGGCTGTATCTTTGGTTAATGAAATAAGAAGTATTCTTGAAAATTTTGTAGAGATGGGTGTTAAAGTTCCATCATTTTTGATTAAAGGACTTGAAGTTACTGAAAAAGCCATTGATAAGATAACAAAAAATGAATGATTTTAAGGGGGGAATTTTATGGGCAGATTGATTTGTGTAGATGCAGGACACGGAGGAACAGCTCTGGGAGCCTGCGGAAACGGGCTTAAAGAAAAGGATATAACACTGAAAATGGCTTTAAAGGTTGGAAAACTTTTAAACGAATGTGGTTTTGATGTTGTTTATACAAGAACAAAGGATATTTATGTGTCTTTGAGTGAAAGATGCAGAATAGCTAATAGTAGAAAGTGTGATGCTTTTGTAAGCATACATGACAATTCAACAGCAAATATAGTGGCAAACGGTATTGAAACATTATGTTACACTAAGAATAATTTAGCTTATTATATACAGTAAAATTTAATCAATGAGTTGAATTTGACAGACAGGGGAGTTAAAGAGCGAAAAGACCTGTATGTTTTAAATTCAACAGATATGCAGGCTGTGCTTGTGGAACTTGGGTTTATAAGCAATGCCAAAGAAGCTGAGCTTTTAAAAAATGAAAGCTTTTTAGACAGAGCGGCAAAATGCATAGCTAAAGGTGGTTTGTAAATATTTTAATGTAGCTTATAAGGAGGATAATGAAATGGAGAAAGTAAAAAGGAATTATAAGTATAAAAATATAACAAAAACCTTTGATGTTGTGAATTGGGACGGAAATAATTATATTGCTGTCAGGGATTTGACAGAATTGCTAGGGAAAAAGGTGAGCTATGACAATGTAACTAAGCTTACGGTTATTGAAGATTGATTAATTATAAATATAAAATAATAAAGATAAAAAGAAGCGAAAAACAAAGCTATAAATCAATAAAATAAAAGCATAAAAAAGCCCTTTATAATAAAATACAAATAGACACTTTATTTATAAGACAATTAATTGTATAATGTTAGGTAAATAAAAATAAGGGAGGTGATTAAAATGTCAAGAGATGAGTTAAAACAACTCATAGTTGAAGCCGGTGAAAGATTGTACGGTGACAAAGACAGTCATGTACATACTGCGGCATCAATCTTTACGGCTGAGTTTCTTAATGCTGTTGAAGAACTTATATTAGAAGTTTTATGTGGTATTGAGGAAATAAAAGACGCCGAAAATACAGACGTTAATGTAAGTGATTAACAAAAATAAATCCTGTCCGGTAAGTCTGGGCAGGATTTATTTTTATTTGAGTAGGGTTTTTTGCGTTGTTTCCTTCTTTAGTGTTAAATATACAATTAATACACAAACTTTAAAAATTTGGCTTATATTGGCGATTTTTTGGCGAGAAGTTTTAATGTTAATTATAAATATTTTTAAGGTGTAGAGTTTTAGCTCTATGCCTTTTTTATAGGTAAATAAGATTCTTACTCAATAGTTTATGTTTTTGTGGATAATTATATTGTTATATCTTTTGCTTATAACTAATTCTAAGATATATGTACTATTCAAAAAGGTAATTATAATGTATACTGATAACGATACAAGTATTCCTATTAAAACGATATGTTTAATATGAGGAGGAATTATATGACTTTGACTCAACTTATGTATGCCGTAGCTGTGGCGGACAGCAAATCAATGAATAAGGCAGCTCGTGAGCTTTTTATATCTCAGCCTGCTTTATCGGGATCAATAAAAGAGCTTGAAGAGGAACTGAATACAGAAATATTTACCCGTACAAACAGAGGTATTTTAGTAACAGCCGAAGGCAAGGAATTTTTAAGCTATGCAAGGCAAATGACAGAATTGAACAAAATGATATGTGATCGTTATAAAAATAAATATGTGAAGAAAAAGTTTTCAGTATCCATGCAGCATTATTCTTTTGCGGTAGAAGCATTTATAAAGCTTGGCAAAAAACTTTCTATGGATGAATTTGAGCTTGCGGTGCATGAAACAAAGACCTATGAGGTTATAAAAAATGTAAGAGATAATATAAGTGAAATAGGTATTATTTATCTTAATGAATTTAATGAAAAAGCTCTTAAAAAAATATTTGCTGTAAATGAAGTGGAATTTATATCGCTTTTTGACTGCGGCATATCGGTTTATCTTAGCAAAAGTCATCCTTTGGCTGGCAAAAAATTAATTAAACTTGAGGATCTTCAGCCATTTCCCTGTTTATCCTTTGAGCAAGGAGATAAAAATTCTTTTTATTTTTCGGAAGAAGTCCTTAGTACATTGGATTACAAGCAGATAATAAAGGCAAATGACAGAGCTACGATGCTTAATCTAATGTTGGGGTTGAATGGTTATACGTTGTGTTCCGGTTTGATATGTGATGATTTAAACGGGGGAAATTATACAGCAATCCCTTTTGATACAAAAGATATCATGACTATTGGATATATAAAGAAAAAAGGTATGCCGTTGAGCACTATGGCATCGGATTATATAGAAATATTAATTAGCTATGGCAATTAAGGAGTAATGGATTGTGAATGTTAAAAAGAAGATAATCGAAACAGCAAACAGGCTTGAAAATAATTATAAATCACAGAATATATTTGAATTAGGTATCGGAGAAAAAATGCCGAAACGTTCCGAGATTATAGATATTATAAATGAAGTAAGGCGTATTATTTTCCCGGGATATTTTGGGGACGAAAATACTGTATATGTTTCTCTTGGAAATTTTGCCGGAAGTACATTGGCAGTAATATATGAGAAGCTTTTTAAGCAGATACGAACTGCCTTTATGTATCAAAGAAAAATAAAAGATATAGATATAAGCAACAAAGATATAGAGGACCGAGCCGAAGAAGCTGCCATTAATTTTATAGATAAGCTTCCCTGTGTACAAGAGTTGATATTTAAGGATATCGAAGCGGAGCTTCAAGGTGATCCTGCGGCAGAAAATCTTGAAGATATAATATTTTCATATCCCGGAATTTATGCAATATATGTATACAGAATAGCGCATATTCTTTACAAAATGAAGATACCGTTCATACCTCGCATTATGACAGAACATGCCCACAGCAAAACGGGAATAGATATAAACCCCGGAGCAGAGATAGGCGAATATTTTTTTATTGACCACGGTACGGGCATAGTTATAGGCGAAACCACAAAAATCGGTAATCATGTAAAAATATATCAGGGAGTGACATTGGGCGCATTATCAACAATGAAAGGACAAGCTCTTTCAGGAACAAAGCGTCACCCTACAATAAAGGACAATGCCGTTATTTATGCAAACGCCACTGTGCTTGGCGGTGATACTGTGATAGGCAAAAACTCGGTAATAGCGGGAAATACATTTATTACCCAGTCTGTACCGGATAACACAACAGTTTCTGCACTTATGCCGGAATTGAATATGAAAAGCAGAAAACACTAAGGGGGAATAATATGTCCGAATATGAAAAATCAGAAATAACGGTTGATGAATTAAATGATATCGGAACTGATGTTTTGCTGATAGATATACGAAATTCCGCAGCTTATTACCATGGGCATATTGATTTTGCAATATCGGCCCCAAAAGCATCTTGCAGTGAAATTAAAAAAATAATTAAAGAAAATTCTAAAACAGGTGCGGTAATTTATTGCAGTATAGGTGAAAAAAGCAAAGAACTTGTTCTAAAACTAAGGCGTGAAAATATATGTGTATGGAATTTAAAAGGTGGTTTTAATGAATGGTTAATAAAAATGACAGAGGAATTTAATGAAGATGAAACAGAGCGATATTCCAAACAAGTAATTTTACCGCAGATAGGAATAGGCGGACAGGAGAAATTAAAAAACTCAAAAGTACTTGTTATCGGCGCAGGAGGACTGGGTTCTCCGGTTATTTTATATCTTGCGGCGGCAGGAGTGGGCAATATAGGCATAGCGGACGGGGATAGGGTAATTCTAAGCAATCTTCAAAGACAAATCATACACAATTGCTATTCCGTAGGAAAAGAAAAGGTTTTGTCTGCCCAAAGGCAAATAAGGATACTTAATCCCAATATTAATGTAAAAATATATGATGAATATATAACTGCGGATAATATTGAAAATATAATTGAAAATTATGATTTTATTATTGACGGGACAGATAATTTTGAAAGTAAATTTCTTATTAACGATGCTTGCGTAATACATAAAAAGCCTTTTTGTCACGGAGGAGTATTAGGATTTGAAGGACAGGTGATGACTTGGCTGCCGAACGGAGGGCCTTGTTACAGGTGTATTTTTGAAGATGTTCCCAAGGGGAAAACTATGAATTGTTCCGAAAGCGGTGTGATAGGGGCTGTTGTTGGCATCATAGGCTGTATACAGGCATTGGAGGCTATAAAATATATTGTTGGAGCAGGAGAGCTGCTGGTAGGTAAGTTATATATTTTAGATGGCTTGACTATGAATACAAGGATATTGAAATTTAATAATAAAGCTAAACATTGTAAAGTTTGCGGCGTAAAACCTCAAATAACAAATATAAAAAGCAATAAAGAATTATATAATCGTTCATTTTGCGGATGTTAATGAAAGGATAAGGAATATGGATTATAAATTTTCAACAAAATGTTTATATGGAAACGGAGAAAAAAACGATAAAGAGCTTACGGGGGCAATAAGTTTTCCGATATATCAGACAGCTACCTATGCTCATCCCGAGGTAGGAAAAAGCACAGGCTTTGATTACAGCAGACTTCAGAATCCCACAAGGGAACAGGCGGAAAAGATAGTTGCATCACTTGAAGGAGGTGATGATGCCTTTGCGTTTTCTTCTGGAATGGCGGCAATAACAGCTCTTATGGAGCTTTTTAAGCCGGGCGATCATCTTATAACCGATGCAGATCTTTATGGCGGAAGTATTCGTCTTTTTAATAATGTGAGTGAAAAAAACGCAATATCATTCAGTCATATAAACTGTTCTCAGGAGGATATAGAAAGTTTTATAAATGAAAAAACCAAAGCAATATTTATTGAAACACCGACAAATCCTATGATGAATGTGGTTGATATACGAAAGAGCGCAGAAATTGCAAAAAGACACAATATCATTTTGATAGTTGACAATACATTTATGTCGCCGTATTTTCAAAATCCGCTAAAATTGGGCGCCGATATTGTTGTACACAGCGGTACAAAATTTTTGGGCGGACATAACGATACACTTGCGGGCTTTATCGTAAGCGCATCAAAAGAGATATCCGAAAAATTTCGCTTTTTGATAAAAACTGTCGGTTCGGGGCTTTCACCTTTTGACAGTTGGCTTATTATAAGGGGCATAAAGACTTTGCCTCTGCGTATGGAAAAGGCGCAGGAAAATGCAAAAGCTGTGGCAAGATATCTTTTGAGTGAGCCTAAAATAAAAAAGGTATATTATCCCGGTATCCCCGGAAGCAAGGGCTATGAGATATGCAAAAGTCAATCGAGGGGTTTCGGAAGCATGCTGACATTCGAGGTGGAAAGTAAAGAATTAGCCCTGCATATACTTAAATCCACAAAGCTTATTCCGTTTGCCGAAAGTCTTGGTGGCACCGAAACTCTTCTTACATATCCGGCTACCCAAACACACGCAGATGTGCCCGAGGATATAAAGATAAAAAATGGAATAACGGATAAGGTGTTGAGATTATCAGCAGGAATAGAAGATCCGGAGGATCTTATAAAAGATTTGAAGCAGGCTATAAATTCATTTTAGAATAGAGGTGAATAAAAGAAGATGAAAGAAAGCTTTGATTTTGACACGCCGATTGACAGAAAAAATACGGATTGCCTGAAATTTGACTTTGCATTAAGAAGAGGAAAGCCGGAGGACATACTGCCTCTTTGGGTGGCGGATATGGATTTTAAAACATCGGATAAAATATTGTATGCTTTAAAAAAGAGAGTTGAGCACGGCATTTTCGGCTATACCGAAACAGGAGAAAAATATTTTGATGCCTTATCGGGTTGGCTTAAAAGGCAGCATAATATGGAAATAAAGCCGAATTGGCTTATAAAAACGCCGGGAGTAGTGTTTGCGCTTGCTATGGCGGTAAAGGCATACACCGAAAGGGGCGATTCGGTGCTTATTCAGCAGCCTGTGTATTATCCCTTTACGGAGGTTATATCCGATAATGACAGGATATCCGTAAGCAACGATCTTGTGCTTGGAGATGATGGAAAATATCATATTGACTTTGACGATTTTGAAAGAAAAATAAAAGAAAACAACATTAAGCTTTTCCTTTTTTGCAGTCCCCACAATCCTGTCGGCCGTGTGTGGACGGAGGAGGAACTGAAAAGGATTGTGGAAATATGTATCAATAACGATGTTATTGTTGTAAGTGATGAGATACACGAAGATTTTACATTTTATGGATATAGGCATATACCTCTTGTAAATGCCGATGAAAGAATAAGACAATACTGCATTACTTGCACATCGCCTGCAAAAACATTCAATCTTGCGGGGCTGCAAATATCTAATATTATAATAGAAAACAGTAAGCTCAGAAAAGCATTTAAAAAAGAAGTGGCAGCGGCAGGTTACAGTCAGGCAAACACAATGGGCATAATCGGCTGCGAGGCTGCATACAACTTTGGTGAACAGTGGCATAACGAGGTAAAAAAATATATAAGCTCAAACCTTGATTTTTTAAGAGATTATTTGAAAGATGAACTGCCGTCTGTCAAGCTTATAGAGCCGGAGGGAACATATCTTATATGGCTGGATTTCAGAGAATTGGGTTTAAGTGAAAAGGAACTTGAAAATTTGATGCTTTATAAGGCTAGGCTTTGGCTTGACTCGGGGGCAATATTTGGCAAAGCGGGAGAGGGTTTTGAAAGAATAAACATCGCCACAAGCAGAGCTGTTTTAAAGGAAGCATTGGAAAGAATAAAAAAAGCCGTCGATAGCCTTAAAAAATGATTTATGTACAGCAAAAACTTGCTTATTTTGAAATGTTTGTTATAGACTTTACTTATAAGTGATTAAAGGAAATATGAATAAATAAATCTGTGAAAATGAGTTGACATAAAAAAGAAGTTGGTATAGTATATATTAAAACACATTATTCCTATCAAAAAAATATAAATGGAGGTAAGTTATTATGTCAGAAATTAAAAAAAGTGCATTGGATCTTATAGGAAAAACACCTATACTAAGTATAGATCGTTACAGCAAAAATGCAGGTATAAACAAAGTGACTCTTCTTGCAAAGCTTGAATATCTTAATCCTGCCGGCTCCGTAAAGGACAGAATAGCTCTTGCTATGATAGAGGATGCCGAAAGATCAGGAAAGTTAAAGCCCGGGGCAACAATAATTGAGCCTACAAGCGGAAATACAGGTATAGGACTTGCGGCAGTGGCAGCGGCAAAGGGTTATAAGGCTATACTTACGCTTCCCGATACAATGAGCGTTGAGCGCAGAAATCTTTTAAAGGCATATGGCGCAAAGCTTGTGCTTACAGAGGGCGCAAAGGGAATGAAAGGCGCGATTGCAAAGGCTGATGAGCTTAATAAGGAGATAGAAGGTTCTGT
This sequence comes from uncultured Clostridia bacterium, assembly GCA_947630475.1. Taxonomy (GTDB): domain Bacteria; phylum Bacillota; class Clostridia; order Lachnospirales; family CAG-274; genus CANRHR01. The sequence continues at coordinate 8,208 of CANRHR010000014.1, forward strand.
TATATTGGGTCAGTTTGTAAACCCTGCAAATCCTGCTGTACATAAGGCGACAACAGGCCCGGAAATATGGGAGCAGACAGACGGAAAGGTGGATATATTTATTGCAGGTGTCGGAACAGGCGGTACTGTAACCGGCGTGGGAGAATATTTAAAGGAACAAAATCCGGATATAAAAATAATTGCCGTAGAACCTGCTACAAGTCCTGTGCTTTCAAAGGGAACGGCAGGCGCTCACAAGATACAGGGTATTGGCGCAGGCTTTGTGCCGGAAGTTCTTAACACAAAGATATATGATGAGGTTATTGCTGTTGAAAATGAGGACGCTTTTGCAGAGGGAAGAGCATTTGCCCTTTCAGAGGGTATTCTTGTAGGTATATCATCGGGCGCTGCATTAAAGGCGGCTTCTATTTTGGCAAAAAGACCTGAAAATGCAGGAAAGAATATTGTTGTTCTTCTCCCCGATTCCGGCGACAGGTACCTTTCAACGCCTTTGTTCAGCAACTAAAAATTTTGGCTGCCGCATAAATTGGCGGCAGCCTTATAAAAAGGCGGTGTTATAAATGGCTGAAAGGGAAGAAAATAAGATTAAAATGACATATCTTGACATAGTTAAGCATATGGTTGAAGAAACAAAGTTTGGAATGGTATCTATAGTGATACAAGACGGAAAAGTGGTTCAAATAGAACAAAACAAAAAAATTAGATTGAAAAGCTGATCGGACAACCGAAGGTTTTACTCATTAAAAAAGTAGAATTAGGTTGTCTTTTTTATTTTCTAAAATAAGGAATGGTCAAAATGAGTAATAATTATAAAGATTTGCAAAATTCGCACCCTTGCTTTGGCGGTCAACAAAATAATACGGGCAGGATACATCTTCCGGTATCTCCGGGCTGCAATATTGCCTGCAGATTTTGTATAAGGGCAATAAACGACACCGAGCAAAGGCCGGGTGTTGCAAGCACTGTGTTAAAGCCCGAAGAAACTTTAGACGTTATCAAAAAGGCTCTTGAGCTGTGTCCCGAAATTACCGTTGCGGGAATTGCAGGTCCGGGTGATACATTGGCAACGGATCATGCGCTTGAAACATTTAGGCTTGTCAAAAAACATTTTCCGCAGCTTATTAAATGTATGAGCACAAACGGACTTCTTCTTTTCGAAAAAGCCGACGAGATACTTAATGTGGGTATAGATTCTCTCACTGTTACTGTAAATGCTATTGATCCCGAAATAGAGGCAAGGCTTAATAAGTACATAATTTACCACGGTGAAAGGATAGAAGGTATTGATGGAGCAAAGATACTAATCGAAAATCAGCTTAAGGGAATAGAAAGGATCGCAGGAGCAGGCGTTACGGTAAAAGTGAACACAGTACTTGTACCGGAGATAAACGGAGCTCATATTGAGGATATAGCAAAAAAAATGAGCGAAATAGGCGTAAGCATTTACAACATTATCCCCCTTATCCCTCAATTTGAGCTTAAAGATTGCAAAGAGCCTACTTGTATGGAGATAGATGCCGCAAGGACAAGAGCAGGAAAATATGTCGATGTGTTTAGGCACTGCCAAAGGTGCAGAGCCGATGCGGCAGGCATACCCGGCGGCAAAGAAATAGGAGATCAAATATATCAAAAAAGAATAAAGATAAAGGAGACTTTTTCTCATGGTTAAAATAGCGGCGGCATCTACTGATGGCAAAGTTATAAATCAGCATTTTGGAAGAGCCGATAAGTTTTACATAATTGAAGCCGATGAAGAAACGGCAGAATTTAGGCTTATTGAAATGAGGGATATTGTGCCTGTCTGCCGCAGCGGAGATCACGAGCAAAGTGATATGGAAAATACCGTAAATAAATTATCGGACTGTGACTGTGTATTGGTAAGCAGAATAGGTATGCGGGCAAGGCAGGCGCTTGAAAACAATGGAATAGAAGCTTTTGAAATTCCGGATATTATATATGAAGCCGTTAAAAGACTTATTGGATATAAAAAAGTACAACAGCTATTAAAAAAGGAGAATAATAATGAGTGAAATAAGACAAATTGCAATTTACGGTAAAGGAGGAATAGGAAAATCAACCACTACTCAAAATCTTACCGCAGGATTATGTGAGCACGGCAAAAAGGTGATGGTTGTAGGCTGTGACCCAAAGGCAGATTCCACAAGGCTTTTGCTTGGAGGGCTTGCGCAGAAAACAGTTCTCGATACAATCCGTGAAGAAGGCGAGGATATCAGCCTTGATAGGATAATGAAAGAAGGCTACGGCGGTACTAAATGTGTAGAATCGGGCGGCCCTGAGCCGGGGGTTGGATGTGCCGGAAGAGGTATAATAACATCTATAAATATGCTTGAAAATTTGGGAGCATATACCGATGATTTGGATTATGTATTTTACGATGTTTTAGGCGATGTTGTATGCGGCGGCTTTGCAATGCCTATCAGAGAGGGAAAAGCAAAGGAAATATATATTGTGGCAAGCGGAGAAATGATGGCTTTATATGCTGCAAACAATATTTCAAAGGGTATCAAGAGATATGCAAAGGCAGGCGGAGTAAGGCTTGGCGGTATTATATGCAACTCAAGAAATGTAGACCGTGAGATGGATCTGCTGCGTGCATTTTCAAGGGAGCTTGGAACAAAGCTTTTGTATTTTGTTCCGAGGGATAATGTTGTGCAGCATGCGGAAATACATAAAAAGACTGTTATCGAATACAAGCCCGATTCAAATCAGGCGCAGGAATACAGAAATCTTGCTCAGGCAGTTATAGATAATAAAGATTTTGTTATTCCTACGCCTATGACACAGGAGCGTCTTGAAGAAATACTTATGGAGTATGGAATGATGGATCTTGCAGATGACTATAAAATATAAGAAAAGATAAGAAAAGGAGAAAACTATGGCGAAGATAAATCAATCAATAACAGAGCTTGTGGGAAGAACGCCGCTGTTAAGGCTTAACGGTGTTATTAAGCGCAACAATATAGAGGCGGATATAATAGGAAAGCTCGAATATTTTAACCCTAACCAAAGTGTAAAGGACAGAATCGCTGCAGCAATGATTGAGGAAGCTGAAAAATCTGGAGAGCTTAAAAAAGGCGATACTATAATAGAGCTTACAAGCGGAAATACGGGCATAGGTCTTGCTGCCGTTGCAGCTGCAAAAGGATATCCATTTAGGGTATACATACAGGATCAGGTGTCAAAGGAAAGGTTTCAAGTAATTCATGCTTTCGGCGGAGAAACTGTAAAGCTCTCTGAGGTGCCCGAGATAGTAGAAAGTATGGAAAAGAACGGTCCTGACTTTGTGGAATGTTGTAAAGCGCTGGAACGTGCTGTTGCAAATGAAAAGAACATATGGTTTGCAGATCAGACAAGAAATAAGGAAAATCCGAAAATACACTACAAAACTACAGGCCCTGAAATATGGGAAGATACCGATGGAGAGGTGGATATCTTGATTGCCTGTGTAGGGACAGGCGGTACCGTTTCGGGTACAGGCAAATACCTTAAGGAGAAAAATCCGAATATTAAGGTTATAGCAGTGCAGCCCACACCAGAATCATTTGTAAGTGATGAGCGCCCCGACCAAGAGGAGATTACAGGGGTACATCCATTTGAAAATGTAGAGGAAAGGTATATTCCGGCAAATCTGGACAGAAATATATATGATGATTGGTACGAGGTGAATACAGAGCAGGCATACAGTGCCGCAAGGCAGGCAGCTGAAAACGATGGCATACTTATCGGCGTATCTTCGGGCGCTGCCCTGTATGCAGCTCTGCAGGAGGCAAAAAAAATTGAAAATAAAGGCAAAAAAATAGTTGTGATGTTTCCTGATACAGGGCTTCGATATCTTTCCACTCATCTTTTTAAATTATAGAAAGGCGTGATAATATGACAATTAACTTAAATAACTCCAATGTCGCAACAAGAGAAAACAGGATAGGTTCTATAACGGGTTATATCGGCTCTCTGAGCGACCTTGCAGGAAAGAGTGAATGTGGTACATTAAAGGGCTGCTCTAGATGCTTTTCACAATCAAGCACTTGTCTTTCCAGCTGTGCATTGGGTCAGTTGTCTGCCATACGTGATGTTGCAATAATACACCATGGCCCTGCCGGCTGCTCCGTTGCGAGCGCAGGAAATTATTATCTTAATAAAACAATGGCAAAAAAACGAGGTGTCACAAATGATACCGTTTATGTTGGAACGGATATGAATGAAAACGACACAATTTTTGGTTCAACTGACAGTTTGCGTGAAATAATAATAGAAGTAAACAGAAGATATTCTCCAAAAGCCATTTTTGTAACAAGCTCCTGTGCAACAGGTATAATAGGTGAGGATATAGACAGTGTTGTAGATGAGTTAAAGGATGAAATATCCGTACCTATAGTTGCCGTACATTGTGAAGGTTTTAAATCCCGAATATGGGCTACTGGCTTTGATATTGCGGATCATGCCGTTTTATCTTCTGTAGTTCAGCCTCCTAGAGAGGGCGTAAGCTCCAATAAAATAAATTTTAAAAATTTCTATGAAAGCGCAAGACCCGAAATAATGGAAATGTTTGCAAAATTTGATTTGGAGCCTGTTTTTCTTTACTGTAATTCGACTGTAGAGGAACTTTCCCATATGTCGGAATCTCTTGCCACCACCTGCATATGCGGCACATTGGGAAATTACCTTGGAAATGCCTTGGAGGAAAAATATGGCGTACCGTATGTAAGAAGTATAAACCAGTGCGGTATAACGGGCTTTGAAACATGGCTGCGTGAGATCGGCAAGGTGACGGGACGCTCTGAAAAAATCGAAAGCTATATAGAAGAGCAGCGCAAGATATATATGCCGCAGATAGAAGAAGTTAAAAAAGAATTGAAAGGACTTCGTGCCGTTATCGGTATGGGCCCGGGATATACGTTTGAGGTATCGAGAGTACTTAATGAGCTTGGTATAGAGGTTGTATGGGCGCTTGCTTGGCACTATGACAAAAAATATGAAAACGGAGATGTTCCTCCGTCAATGAAATATCTTTTGGACAATGGCATTGATTTTGAAGCTAGTGTTGCCGATCAGCAAAATTTTGAAGTTATGAATATACTGCACAAATATCAGCCCGATCTTTACCTTTCAAGGCATCCCGGCTCTACCGTTTGGGCGATAAAAAACGGAACTCCGGCTGTTTACGTTGCCGATGAATATATGATATTTGGCTATAAGCATACTTTGGAGTTTGCTTATTCGATACTTAACAGCATAAAAAACAGAAGCTTTGAGCAGAATCTGGCAAAACGTGTAAAGCTGCCTTATACGGACTGGTGGTACAAGCAGGATGTCGGTACATTTCTTGAGGAGGCGAATTAAGTGGCAAAATTATTGGATAAACAAAGATATAAATGTGCATTGGGCGCAATGCAGACTGTTCAGGCAATCACAAGAGCGATACCCATACTGCATTCCGGCCCGGGATGCGCCCAGAAGCTTTCGGACGGAACCGGCAGCTCGGGATATTTTTCACCGAATATTTTTCCGTGTACCAGTATAAACGAAAAGGACGTTGTGTTTGGCGGCGTAAAAAAGCTTCATTCCACAATAGAAAACGCATTAAAGGTTATAGATGCGGATCTTTATGTTGTGCTTACGGGCTGTATACCAGAGATTGTGGGTGATGACTCCGAAGAGGTAGTATCGCAGTTTGATAAAGCAGAGCAGCTCGAAAGCTTTGAAAATGAAGGCGGAGATCCCGATAAATTTGTATACAAGCCTGTTATATATGCTTCCACAGCAGGCTTTAAGGGAAATAACTATAAAGGTCATGAACAGATAATAGACGCTATTATCGGCCAATATCTTAAAAAATCCGATAAAAGACAAAAAGGCCTTGTTAATATATGGGCTGACGTGCCGTATCAGGACTTGTTTTGGCTTGGCAATATAAGAGAAATTGAAAAGCTTTTATCCGAAATAGGTTTGACTCCTAACAGCATTTTTGGATATAATAGGGGGCTTGACAATATAGATAAGATAGCTCAGGCTGAATTTAACCTTATTGTATCACCTTGGGTCTGTTTAAAAAACATGAAAAAGATGGAGAAAAAACTTGGCATACCGTATCTTCATTATCCGACACTGCCTATAGGAGCTTACGAAACAAGTAAATTTTTGCGTGAAATAGGCAAGTTTGCGGGGATAGAACAGGAAAAGACAGAAAAAGTGATAAAAGAACACGAAGATTATTATTACTATCTTATAGAACGCTATGCCGATCTTTTTCTTGAAAACAGAGTTATAAATAAGGAATTTTCTGTTGTTGCGGACGCACAGTATGCGCTGGGCATAACAAAATTTCTTGCAAACGACCTTGGGCTTATTCCGGCAAAGCAATTTATAACTGACGATACACCAAAGGAGTTTCGTGAAAATATAAAAGATGAATTTAAAAAACTAAATTATAACTTGCAGGCGGATGTGGAGTTTGAAACCGACAGCTATAAAATACATAACGAGATAAAAGCGCACGATTATCACGGTTATCCGCTCATTTTAGGCAGCTATTATGAAAAAGAGCTTTCGGAAAAGCTCAAGGGAAATTATTTGAATATTTCATGGCCCGTACAGGATAAAGTTGTATTTGACGATTTTTATGCGGGCTATACAGGCGGTATACGCTTGATAGAAGATATTTATACTGTAGCTGTGCAAAGGTTTAATTAGTATTTGAAAGGAAATGAAAATATGACTTATAAAATTGCTGTGGCTTCATCGGACGGGGTAAATATTGATCTTAGCTTCGGCGCAGCAGGTCACTTTGATATTTACAGTGTGGATAAAACAGAATATCGTCTTACGGAGAAAAGAACTGCACCAACTAAGGAAGAGAGCAAAGCTGAAAATATATGTGGCGATGAAAAACGTGAGTGTAATTCGAGCTGTTCGAATAACAAATCTTGCGGAGCGGACGGAAAAAGCTTTCCGAAAGTGGAAATGCTTTCGGATTGCCGCTGTATAATTTGCAAAAAAATAGGCTTTAACATAACAAAGCAGCTTGAGAAAAAAGCAATAACGAGCTTTGATGTGGATTGTACTGTTGAAGAAGCGCTTAAAAAGGTAACAGATTATTTTAATAAAATTGATAATCACATATCACTTCGTAAAAGCGCTGAATAAGATAACTTACAACAGTTATAATTATGAAAATTCAATATTAATGAAGATTAATAATATTAAGATTTACAATTAATGTTTATGCAGAAATTAACGAAATATGAATATCCTTGACTATAGTTATTGCAAATATTTTTGATTAAATTTTTTCCTTGATTTTCACAAAAAAATTATGATATCATATTCAATGTAAAAAAAATACATACATAATGACACATGTAGTGCAATGCACGTAAATCTGATTACAGAGTATGTTTATGGCACGCATGTGTTTTTTTGTGCTAAAAAGGAGGATATTTTATGCCTAAAAACCAATTTCAAAGAATGGTATTTGCTTTTATTACAGTAATTATTACGGTACATGCATATGTGTTTTACAGTCTGTATGTAATAAACGGGAATACATTAATGGCGCTTAACAATACAACAAGCGTTATCTCAGCCCTTAACAAACAAGGTGGAGTGTATATGTTAGGCATGTATAAGCCAATATGGTTTTGCGTAATATTGGAATTTGTTATTGCTTACCTGCTGGAGAATATAGTCGGAAGCCCTGTTTCGTTCAAACTTGCATGCAGGATATTTAATCCTGCAAAAAATCACCCCATGATATTTGAAACAGCTATAATATGTGCAACCATTGGTATTATGTGCCCAGCTATGAGCCTTATTGCCGCCTTTCTCTATTATCCCTACTATATGGGATTCAATATTTTAACTTTATTGGCAAACTGGCTTAAATTAGTATGTTTTAATTTTCCCTTTGCTTACTTTACACAGCTGTTTTTTATACAGCCTGTTGTAAGAGTACTATTCAAGGCTATATTCAGTAAGAAAATAGAAGAACAAAATAATGCAGATGATTATATGTATATACATCCCGAAAATGAGCAGGAAGCAGTTATCAATATATTCAAGCGTATTGATGAAATACAGAAAGAGCTTGAACATGAACATCGCCGCAGAAAGGCGTTGGAAAACGATTTTCACAATATTGTTAAAAAATAGAACAAAAGGCTACAGTGAGTCGTCTGCACTTTAAATAATGGATAATAGCACTTCTTCCAGCTTCAATGAAGATTAATAAAAATAAATCCTGTCCGATGATTTTGGCAGGATTTATTTTTTGTTTTTTATCTACTATACCCATGTTGCATCTATTGCAGCCGGCAATGGTAATGCAAGCGGAGGAAATTATGAGGGAGTTGCTCCGGAAAGCTCTTTGATTATAGTTAAGCTTGGTGAAAGAGGACGTAAAAGCTTTGCAAGAACGACAGAGATTATGAGGGCGGTAAAATATGTGATGGATAAGGCAATAGAGCTTAATATGCCTATATGCATAAATCTGTCTTATGGTACAAACGATGGATCTCACAGCGGTAATTCTTTGTTTGAAACATACTTAAATGAAGTTTGTCGTCTTCACAAATGCAGTATAATAACGGCAAGCGGGAATGAGGGATATAGCGGACATCATTTTTCTGCGGTAATTAAAAATCGCAGTTTTGAGGAATGTGAATTTGTTGTTTCTCAAGAAAATTCAAGCATATTTATTGGTCTTTGGAAGAGTTTTAATGATGAATTAAGTTATGAAATAATTGCGCCAAACGGAGAAAGAAGCCAAAGATTTTATCCATACAGAGGAAGTGCCGAAATAGTGCTTCAGGATACGAAAATAGGAATAATTTTTGTTCAGCCGTCTGCTTATAATATCCAAGAGGCTGTATATTTTGAGCTTGAAAGATCTTCCTTTATACCATCGGGGCTTTGGAGGATAGTGATTTACGGTGAAAATGTGATTGATGGCAGGATAAACATTTGGCTGCCTGTTACAGAAAAAGTAACGGCTCAAACTAAATTTTTATCACCCGATGTTTTAACTACTTTAACAATTCCTTCAACAGCTCAGGAGGTTATAAGCGTTGGCGGATACAATTCATTAACAGGAGCGCCCGGCGATTTTTCAGGCAGAGGTTTTACAGCCGATAAAAGAGTAAAACCGGATTTAGTTGCTCCGGCTGTTAATGTAATGGGAGCTTCAAGCGGAAATTCTTATACGCCTATGACGGGAACAAGTATGGCGGCTCCATTTGTAACAGGCTCGGCGGCTTTGCTTATGCAGTGGGGTATAATAAACAGAAACGATTTGTTTTTATATGGACAAAGGCTGAAAGCTTTTTTGCAGAGAGGCGCTTTAAGAGATGATAACGAGATATATCCAAATGAAATTCTCGGCTGGGGAAAACTTTGTCTTAGAAATACATTGAAACTTCTTGAGATATACAATAATAATCAAAGCTATACTATTATGCAGACTCAAGTTGACCCTGACAACAGCGCCGTTTATTCTGAGGAGTATATAGATATAATTTTGGAGTATGACAGCAAAGTTAAGAAGCTTATAGAAGAAAATGAAAATATAAAAATTTGTCATATAATCGAAAATAATTTTGTTATCATTCATGTAAAAGAATATTTTATTGACTATTTATATAATGAATTAGGAATAAATTCATTAAGACTTGAACCGTTTTTGCTTGGTCTTATGGAATCTACAGCTTTAGATGAATCTGGCATTACAACGGTTCAAAATCAGCCTTATCTTTCTTTAAGGGGAAACGGTGTAATAATAGGTATAGTTGATACGGGTATAGATTATAGGAATCCTGCTTTTATTTATGAAGATGGCAGCTCAAAAATATTGAGCATCTGGGATCAAACAATAAAAAGCGCTCCTCCGGAAGGATTTTGCTACGGCAGCGAATATACAAATGATGATATAAACAATGCTCTAAATTCTGAAAATCCTTTAAATATAGTTCCGTCAACAGATGAAATAGGGCATGGTACAAATATCGCATCGGCTGCCGCAGGAAGAAGGCTTGATAACGGAGCATTTATAGGAGCCGCCCCCGATGCTCAGCTTGTTGTGGTTAAATTGAAGCAGGCAAAAAACAATATCAGACAGGAAAAATTTATTCCGGATTCGGCAAATTGTTATGAATCGAGCGACATTATGATAGGGATAGATTATATAGTAAAAAAAGCGGAAGAATTTAATATGCCTGTATCAATAATAATAGGCATGGGAAGCAACGAAGGATCTCATACCGGAAATTCTCTTTTTGAACGCTATATTTCATCCATTGCCATAAGAAATGGAATTTATGTAAGCTGTGCCGTAGGAAATGAAGCCGATAAAGGTCATCATGCCTCAATTCAGCTTGCCGCTGATAATTATGAAGCGGAGCTTGAAATAAGAGTTGATGAAAATGAAAATGGTTTTCCTTTGTATATGTGGTCTTATATATCAGATAAAATTTCGGTTTCGATAACTTCACCGTTGGGTGAGGTTATTGAAAGAGTTTATCCAAGCCTTAGTTTTTTTAGAGAATATAATCTCGTTTTGGGAAGCACAAGGGTATCGATTTCTTATTTTATGCCTATTTATCCGACAAGTGATCAGCTTACGCTTATAAGTTTTGATAAGCCAACCCCGGGGATATGGAAAATAAAGGTATATGGAGATATTGTTATCTTAGGTGATGTTCAGGCGTGGCTGCCTATAAGTGATTTTATAAAAGAGGGAACTGAGTTTTTGACGCCTGATGCTGCTTCAACGGCGACAGTGCCGTCTACGGCAAGCATTATAGGCCCTGTAGGAGCTTACAACCAAAGAGATGGCAGCATTTATGTTCCAAGCGGCAGAGGACCTACAAGATTTAATAATGTAAGGCCTTATTACGTTGCGCCCGGTGTAAGAGTTGAAGCGTATTCTAAAAATTCTGTAAACTATTTTACGGGAACAAGTGCGGCGGCGGCGATTACAGGAGGAGCGGCGGCACTTCTGTTGGAATGGGGGATAGTGAGAGGAAACAACACGGCGATGAATTCCGTTACCATAGTAAGCTATCTTATAAGAGGAGCAAACAGAAGTATAGGAAGTATTGAATATCCAAACAATATATGGGGCTATGGAGTTGTTGATTTATACAAAAGTATCCAAAGCATTTGATAAAAGAATAATCGTATGATATAATAAATCATTAATATTCGCACTTCCGCTTATGCTGCGTACTAATAAACAACCTAATTTTTTAGGTAATTTTCAGTATGTCAAGAAAGCTTAAATTTACGATTGAAGCCGAGCAGAAACGGGCTAAGGGAAAATTGGTAAGCCCACTGACAGGCGGTGGGTTTCTTAAAGTATTCGCAGCTATATGAAGCTAATCCTAACCTAAAAATGTATGGAAAATAAGAGTGATTTTTGATAAAATAGTTACTGTTATAAAACGCTAAATCGAGATTGATAGGGAGAATAAGTTTATGGAAGATTACGGAAGATTATGGGATGATTACGCTATTAAATTTAATTCGAAGTTAGTAGATTTAGATGGAGATTGGAATCAACTTGATGAAGATGAACAGGAAATAGCAGCCTTATGGAAGTTGTTTGTTGACATCAATAATGGCGGATTTATCCAGTTTTTTTGCAACTGGGGTTTTCAGTGTTTATGTTATGCCATGCGCGGATTGAAGCGTATTGAAGATATCAGTCTTTATGATTTGTTGGACAATACCTATTTTGATGTTTTGGATAAATTCAAAAATGACTCCAGATTGGAGGCTTATTGGGATATACCTGAATATTTGACAGATGAAGATGAAAAAATTCTTAATGCTTTGGACACACAGTTTTATGAAACAGAAAGCGAGCATTTCACGAAAATGGCTTACGAATATTACTGCAAAACGTTGAAGAAAACTGTAACTTTAAATTGACGAAAGGTGTTAAATGTTACATGATGACAGATTGCTTGCAAAACCAATAAAAGCAGCAATATCACGCCTGAGTTGTATCAATTGCAAATATTGTAAAATATTAATATAAAAACGGTGAAGCTATGGATTTATTTGATTATCAAAGAGAAAAATATATGAAAAAGGAAGCGCCGCTTGCTTCTAGGTTAAGGCCAAAAACTTTGGAAGATTTTGTCGGACAGGATCATATAATAGGTAAAAACAAATTGCTTTACAGAGCGATAAAGGCTGATAAGCTTACATCTATAATATTATATGGGCCGCCCGGCACAGGGAAGACAACTTTGGCAAAAATTATAGCAAACACTACAAAAGGCTGTTTTAAGCAGCTTAACGCCACTTCATCAGGAGTTAAGGAAATAAAAGAAACTGTGGAAGAGGCTAAAGCTTCTTTGGGAATAAGCGGAAAAAGAACAATACTTTTTATAGATGAAATCCATAGATTTAATAAATCTCAACAGGATGCCCTGCTTCCATATGTAGAAGACGGAACGGTTATTTTAGTTGGCGCAACAACGGAAAATCCTTATTTTGAGGTAAATAAAGCGCTTATTTCCAGAAGTATTATTTTTGAGCTTTATCATTTAAGTTTTGATGATATAAAAACCATAATAAAAAAAGCGCTTAGTGATAATGAAAATGGGCTTGGCGCTTATGATGTGCTTATGAGCGAAGAATCGGTTGATTTTATAGCAGATATGGCAAACGGAGATGCAAGAGCGGCGCTTAATGCTGTTGAGCTTGCTGTTTTAACAACACAAAGAGATGAAGAAAGCGGTAAAATAATTATAGATATTCAAACTGCGCAGGAATGTATACAAAAAAGAGCTGTTAATTATGAAAAAGATGGTGACAATCATTATGATATAATTTCTGCTTTTATAAAAAGCATGAGAGGAACCGATCCTGATGCTGCGGTATATTATCTTGCAAAAATGCTGTATGCCGGAGAAGACCCAAAGTTTATAGCCAGAAGAATCGTTATTTGCGCAAGTGAAGATGTTGGCAACGCCGATCCTCAGGCTTTGCAGGTTGCCGTTGCGGCAGCTCAGGCAACAGATTTTATAGGCATGCCTGAGTGCCGAATAATATTGGCAAACGCCGCCTCATATGTTGCCTGCGCGCCTAAAAGCAATGCGGCTGTAATGGCAATAGATAAAGCATTTGATGACGTAAGATCAAAACAAACATCTCCTGTTCCTGCCCATTTGAGAGATAATCATTATAAAGGCGCAAAATCTATGGGAAGAGGAATAGGATATAAATATCCTCATGATTTTAAGAATAATTATGTTAAACAGCAGTATTTGCCTGATGAATTGATAAATGAATGTTATTACTGTCCAAATGACAGCGGCTATGAAAAAAAGATAAAAAAATGGCTTGAATATCTAAGACAGTAAATAAGCTTAGGGAGATTTTATATGAATGAATTTATGAAAAAGGCAATAGAAGAGGCATATGAGGGAATAAAAAATGGTCATGGCGGGCCTTTTGGCGCTGTTGTAGTTAAGGATGGCAAGATTATTGCAAGCGGACATAATATGGTTATTGCAGAAAACGATCCTACAATGCATGGAGAAATTGCAGCAATAAGAAAGGCGGCAAAGGCTGTTGAAAGCTTTGATTTATCCGGCTGTGAGATATATACGACAGGCCAGCCATGCCCTATGTGTTTGGCGGCAATAATGTGGGCTAATATTGATAAAGTTTATTATGGAGCTGACAGCGGCGATATTGAAGATATTGGATTTAGGGACAGTAAGTTTTATGATATTATAAACAGCGGCAATGTAAATTTTTTAGAACAAACAGATAAAAAGCAATGTCTTGAGCTTTTTGATGCTTATAAAAATATAAAAGATAAAAAGAATTATTAATCTGACAAGTAAGACCATGCGGTGGGCACTTCGTTGGAAACTTTAAAAAGGAGGCTAAAATATGGAAAGAAAAACCAAAAAGTGGTACGGGGATTTGGGCAACGGCAATTTCAGAAACCCTATTCTTTATACCGATTATTCCGATCCGGATGCCATAAGGGTAGGCGACGACTATTTTATGATTTCATCGAGCTTTTGCAATACGCCGGCTATACCTATTTTACATTCTAAGGATTTGGTTAATTGGAAAGTTATTAATTATGCTGTTGAAAAAATTCCGGGGCAGCGTTATGAAAATCCTGAGCATGGGTGTGGAGTATGGGCGCCTGCCATAAGATATCATGACGGTTGGTATTGGATTATATTCCCTATGCCCGATGAAGGAATCTTTATGACCAAAGCAAAGGATCCTTGGGGCAAATGGTCTGAGCCTGTTTGTATGCATGAGGCAAAGGGCTGGATTGATCCTTGTCCGTTTTGGGACGATGATGGAAACGCTTATCTTGTAACGGCATATGCAAGAAGCAGAATCGGCTTTAAAAGTATAATACATATAAGCAGAATGAAACCCGATTGTACGGCTCTTTTGGACGAAGGGGTTCATGTTTTTGACGGAAATACAAATAATCAAGAAACAATAGAAGGACCGAAGCTTTATAAAAGGAACGGCTATTATTATATTTTTGCCCCAGCAGGAGGTGTTAAAACAGGCTGGCAGACTATATTGAGAAGTAAAAATATTTATGGACCTTATGAATATAAAAACGTACTGGTTCAAGGCTCTACATCTATAAACGGGCCGCATCAAGGCGCATGGGTGGATACAAAAACCGGAGAAGATTGGTTTTTGCATTTTCAAGATGTTTATGCGGCAGGAAGAATAATACATCTTCAGCCCATAGAATGGATAGAGGATTGGCCTGTTATGGGAAATTTTAAAAACGGCGAATTGTTTGGCGAACCTGTTGCAGAGCATAAAAAACCCGATGTAGGCGCTCAATATCCAATAGAGGCGCCGGAGGCAAGTGATGATTTTTCCGGTGAAAAACTTGGTCTTCAATGGCAGTGGAATGCAAATTATAAAAATGAATGGTATGAAATGGATACCGAAAAAAAGGTTATCAGGCTTTTTTCTTATCCCAAAAAAAAGGACGGATCATTATCTGATGTAAAAAATCTTTTGCTGCAAAAGTGGTGTCTGCCTGAGTTTGAAGCAGAAACAAAGCTTAATACCGAAAATCTCTTAAATGGGGATATATGCGGCATGGTTTCTTTAGGTATGAGCTTTGGCGCAGCGGCTGTAAAAAAAGAAAATAATAAATTAAAGCTTATAACAATTTTTGGAGAACAAACCTTTGTTGATGAAAAAGCAAGCGCATCAGATATTACAAATGAAATAACGGAATTGAACGGCATAAAAAATATCTTCTTTAAAAATATTGTAAAAAGAATCGATTCAAAACAAGAGGGGATACCATTAGAAAAAATAAGCTTTGAATACAGTACGAATGGCAAGGAATATAAAGAGATTTTAAGCTTTGAATCAAAAGCGGGGCGCTGGGTAGGTGTGAAAAATGGAATATTCTGTATGCATGAAGGCTCCGGAGAATGTGGATTTACAGAGAGCGAATATTTTAATATTTATTAAAAAAATGTATAATAAAAATTGTAAATGCAAGAAATGCCTAAGTCAATTATATTTATATTTCGATAAAAAATTATTGATACAAATCGGAGGGATATATGAATATAAAAAAATTTAAATTTAATCAGATAATAATTATAGCTGTTACATGTATGTTTGTCGGAATTATGATATTTAATATTTTTATTATGTATAATATAGCCTCAAAGCAGACAGAAGAAATAGGCAAAATGAGGATACAGAATATTTCGATAGGCTTTCAAAAATCTCTGACAAAGGCTGAAAATACGCTTAACCAAATAAGCAGCGGTATAAATGAACTGATTTCACAAAATGCTTCGGAGGAGGAAATAAGGAAATTTCTTTCTGAACAAAAAAATATTGTTTACCGATCGAATGAACTTTGTCTTAATGTGTTTTGTGTTATAGACGGAGATGTGTTAATTTCCGATATGAGTGAACCCGATAATTATGTACTTCAGGACAGAATGTGGTACAGAGGGCTTTTATCAAAGAAAAAAGGAGAAATTTATATTTCACCTACATATGCAGATGCATTTACCGATAATATGTGTTTTACTGTTACCAAAATGCTTGATAACGGCTCTATTGTGGGTGTTGATTACAGTGTGTTGGAAATTCAGTCATATGTTGCCGAGATGAGCAGCGACGGTTACGGCGATGCAATGATTATAGATGAAAATGAAACAATAGTTGGATATACTGACCCAAATATGATTGGAAAAAAGCTTTCTTCCGAGCTTCCTCAGTATCGTAATGCGTTTTTAAGGGCTGTCGCTTCTAATGATGATAATTTCTCCATAAGAGAAGGGGGCGCAACCGAACAAAAAAGCACAATATTTTGCAGCAGAACCGAAAACGGCTGGTATATGATATGCAGCGTAAACAATCAGGAGCTTTATAAAGAAAACTATTTACAGTTGTTCCGTAACTTTATAATGTCTATAATGTTTGTGATAGTAATAGTCGGATATTATTTTCTTGGGCGCAACCGAAAAAATATTATATATAAAAATAAAGAATTGCCATTGGAAACAGATGAAAGCAGCATTTTGCAAAATAAAGATATGAAACAAAAAAAAGAGCAGGTAAATCTTATAATAAAACAACAAAAGAAATTTCAAATAATAATTACGGTAATATTTATTTTAACCATGATTATTGTTATTTTCTGCACAACATCAATGACAATAAACGAAAGCCGTATCAAAATGGAAGAAGAGCTGAGAGGCTATAACTATGAGATCGGCGACTGGGTGCTTGAGCAGAAGAGCATTTTGGATATGTTTGAAAATGTAATTAAGGCAAAGCCGGATCTTTTGGAAAATTATGACGAAATGGTAAAATTTTTGGATGATATTACAAGGCATTATCCTAAAATTTCCGCAACATATATCGCAAATCCGAATTTTGCTCATGGACATCCTATGGTTATGAATAACGGCTGGGTTCCGGAAGAAGATTATGTTGAAGAAGAACGTATTTGGTACACAAAAGCACTTGTGGCGGAAGATTTTAATATTACGGAGCCTTATTATGATGCAAGAACAGGCGAATACTGCGTTACATTTTCCAAGGCTGTAGAATCGGATAAAGGAGAGTTTTACGGTGTATTTGCAATAGACTTCTATCTTAATGAGCTTACATCAATTTTAGGTGATGGATATTCTGAAGGAAGTTATGCATTTCTTGTTGATAAAAATGGTTTGATTATAGATCATCCCAATTCTGAATATAAATTTTCAGATAAAACCTCAATTAATATACATAATTTAGTATATGATAAGTTATATAGTAAATCCGGCATGGTTATGCTCCGTGATTATGACAACAAATATAAGGTATGTTTATCTCAAGATGAGGTTGTATCAGATTTTAGAATAATTGTTGTTAAAGATTGGTGGAGTATATATGGCAATGTTTTGAAATATACATCACTGTTTCTGTTTTTGTTTGGAATCTGCATTTTATTGATAAATATAATTATTTCTAAAATGATAAAATGGTAGTGGAATGCATATGATGATGTAAAAAAATCCGCCGATGCAGCAATTAAAGCCGAAAAGGCTAAATCTCAATTTTTATCAAGTATGTCGCATGAAATCAGAACACCTATAAATGCAGTGCTTGGTATGAATGAAATGATACTTAGAGAGTGTAAAGATGAACAGCTTCTTTCTTATGCCGCCAATATACAAAGCTCCGGAAAGACTCTTTTATTCTTGATTAATGATATACTTGATTTATCTAAAATTGAATCGGGCAAAATGGAAATAATTCCCGTGGAATATGAATTATTTGATCTGCTTTTGGATTTGTGGAATGTAATTTATATGAGAGCAAATGAAAAAAATTTGAAAATTAATTTTTTAATTGATGAAACCTTACCTAAAACCTTATACGGAGATGATGTCAGAGTAAAACAAATTGTGACCAATCTTCTTACAAATGCGGTTAAATATACTCCCGAAGGAGAGGTTGAATTAAAGGTTAACTACCAAAAAGATCAAGATAATACAATTTTGCTTATAATATCCGTAAAAGATACGGGCATAGGTATCAAGCAGGAAGATATGGGAAGGCTTTTTGAAGATTTCAGGCGTCTTGATGAAGGTAAGAACAGAAAAATTGAAGGAACAGGCTTGGGAATGAATATAACTTTATCTTTGCTTAAACTTATGGGCGGAGATATTAATGTAGAGAGCGAATACCAAAAAGGTTCCGTATTTACTGTTAAAATACCTCAAAAGGTTGTTAACAATGAGCCCTGCGGCAGTTTTGAAAAAGCAAGAAATATGCAAAGGCAGGGAAAATTAGGAAGCCAAGAAAGCTTTGAGGCTCCGCAGGCCAATATACTTGTTGTAGATGATAACGCAATGAATCTTACCGTATTTAAATCATTGCTTAAGCGCACAAAGGTTAATGTTGTTACGGCATCTTCCGGAAAAGAATGTCTTGAGCTTGTAAAGAAAAGCCCATATCATATTATTTTTATGGATCATATGATGCCTGAAATGGATGGAATTGAAACTCTTCATGAAATTAAAAAGCTTACAGATTTTCCAAATGATGGGGTGCCAATTATCGTTTTAACGGCAAACGCTTTATCGGGAGCAAGAGAATCCTATTTGGCGGAGGGCTTTACAGACTTTTTGACAAAGCCTATAGATGGTGATAAGCTTGAGAAAATGATTGTTTATTATCTTCCCAAGGAGATTGTGCATAAAAAAGAAAACGATGATTCACAGACAGAAGAAAGTTCAAGCAATAAAAGTGAGTATGATAAATATTCGGAATATGGAATATCTATAGAACAGGGGCTTTCGTATTCAAAAGGCAACCTTGATGTGTATTTGGATCTTATTGATATGTTTCTTAATGATGACAATCAGCAGGATAAATTAGAAAAATTTATTTTTGAAGAAAATATGAATGATTATGGTATTCAAGTACACGCATTAAAAGGAAATGCGAGAACGTTAGGCGCAAATGAACTTGCCGATATTGCTTTTGAGCATGAAAAGCAGAGCAAAGCAGGAAATATCGATTATGTTGATCAGCATTGGGGCGAGCTTGTTGAAAAATGGAATACCGCAAGAGAAGGCTTCGAGCAGTTTTGTATAGACAATGGCAGAATTGAAGCTGATGAATCCGAAACTGTTGATATGGATAGAGAGATATTTGAAATATCACCTGAAGATTTTGAGGCGGCAGCTTCGCTTATTGATGATTTTGAAACTGAAAAAGCTTTGGAAATGCTTAATCAATGGCTTAAAAATAATTTAAGGCAAGATGAACGCAAACGCATAAAGAGTGCGGTTATGGCTCTTGAAAAAGAATTTGATGAAGAAAAAGCTATAGAAATACTTAGAGGTAATTAATGGAGGTTAAAAAATATTTGAAAGAAGAAGTATTGTAGCAGTAGATGACAGTGTAATAATGTTAAAAATGCTTGAAAATATTTTGGGTGAAAAATATCATTTTCATGGATTTTCAAAGGGAGCAAGAGCGCTTAAGTTTTTGACATATAAAGTACCAAGCCTTCTTATACTTGATATAGATATGCCTGAGCTTAACGGCTTTGAGCTTTTGAAAATAATAAAAAATGATGAAAATTTAAAGAATGTGCCTGTTATTTTCCTTACATCAAACGGAGATAGGGATCACGTTATAGGAGCTTTTAAGACAGGGGCAAATGATTATGTAGTTAAGCCCGTAAAAGAAGAGATTTTAATGGAAAAGGTACTTAAGCTAATGAACGACAAAAGCAACAAAGATATGTTCTTTTGATTGACAAAACCCCTCTCTAAAAAGTCCAAAGTGGACTTTTTAGAGAGGGAAAAGAAGTATAAAAGATTCATGTCAGGATTAAAAATCTTTTGAAACTTACCTTGTAGGGGTTATTGACAATCTGCCCCTTGCCTAAGCGGCAAGGGGGTTTTTAATAGCTTATGTTTTTAGATAATAAGCTGTATTTTTTCCGTTTCCCTCTTTAAAAATAAGATTTTTGTCAGTCAGTTTTTTTAGAATGGATATAGCTGTGGATTTTGTGAGATTAAGCTTATCACACAGCTCTTGTCTTGTAAAAGGAGATATGTTTTCGGCAAATTCAATTACTTTGGTTTCGTTTTCGGAAATATATACGCTCTGCTGTTCAGAAATATTCGGAAGAATAATTTTAAATGTATTTTCTGTGACAATAATTTCATGTTTTAAAGCAAAATTATCATAGCAGTTTTTAATTTTTGAAAATCCTCTTCCGCAAGCATCCATTAAATTAAGATCACAAAAAATTTTTGAAAGCCTTTCATTTCTTAATATGCTAAGTCCTGCTTTGATATCATTTTTATTTATGCCTTCATAAAGCCCCCCGGGGTTAAGTATTTCTATCCTGTCATAAAATATATTTATCATTACAGAAGCTTTTATTAAATAATCTCTGTGACATATGGAATTAAGCAAAGCTTCTTTTATAATCTCCATTGAATATAAAGGATTGTCCGATGTTTCATTATAAGAATCGATAAAGGAGTATGCTAAATCAAATTGTTCTAATATTGAGCCTTTAAATTCATATATGTCTTCTGAGTTTGTATTTTTTTCGTTTTTAAAAACCGCAAGCTTTATTGTATGCTGACATTGATCGGATAGTAAAAGACCTAAATTTGTATATAAGTCATTGTTATTAATAAGATAATTAGCTTTTATGTTTTCGGCGGTTATTTCGCCAAATTTTTTTGATATGTAATCAAAGCTTAAATTTTGTTCGATTGAAACTGTTGATTCGAAGTTTCCTTCCCCGGTTTCGTCAAGCATTTTTATTATGCTTTGCAGTGCCGCAGGAACAGTATGGGAGTTTTCTCTTATATATACACCGTGAGGAGTTATTGATTCTGATTTTATAAAATACGGGCGTGAAACGCCTTTTTGAACTTCAGCAAGAATCACATTTTTTTTATCTATGATTTTAAGAGTAAAATCAATGAAAGAAATCATGTTTGGTTTAATATTGTTTTCTATTGCTTTTTTTATATTTGATATAGTGTAATCAATATTTTCTACTCCCGTTATGCTGCCGTCGTCTTCTATGCCAATATAAAGTTTTCCTCCGTTTGTATTCGCAAAAGCAATTATTGTTTTGATAACAGATTCCGACATATTGCCTGCCAATTCAATATTTTGTCTTTTAATGTATGCCATTTTAATTTCCTTTCGATAATATTAAAAAATTCTATAAATTTTAAATTAATAATACAAGTATAACATTTTAATTTTATCCGGTCAATCAATGAATTAATAAAACTGTTGAATTTTATATAAATAATTGAAAATGTATAAAGCATTTATTATAATTGTATATAAAAATAATAAGTTATAGGAGAATAAAAATGGCATTTGATGGTATAACAATTTCTGCTGTAAATTCACAACTTAAAGAAACTGTTTTGGGCGGAAGAATAGATAAAATTTATCAGCCGGAAAAAGACGAAATAATACTTTTGATAAGAAGCTTTAAATCAGCATATAAATTGCTTTTAACAGCAAGCGCTTCACATCCAAGGCTTCATTTGAGCGAAGAGCAAAAGAAAAATCCGGAGCAGCCTCCGTTGTTTTGCATGGTTTTAAGAAAACATTTAACAGCCGGAAAAATAGTGGATATTACCCAGCCTAATTTTGAAAGAATAGCGATTATCCATATAGAATCCATAAATGAACTTGGAGATTACAGCATAAAAAAACTAATAATTGAAATAATGGGACGCCACAGCAATATTATTCTTGTCGATGAAAATAATATTATTTTGGATTCGGTTAAGCACATTACCCATGAAACAAGCTCTGTAAGAGAAGTTTTGCCCGGCAAAGAGTACGTGCTTCCTCCTTCTAAAAATAAGCTTGATCCTCTTTTTATTTTGGAAAATGAATTTTATGATATTCTTGAGGCAAAAGGCTCAAAAAAATTAAATGAAATAATATATCAGTCTTATAATGGCATAAGCCCTATTGCCGCCTGTGAAATATGCTTCAGAGCAGGGCTTGACAATACATTAAGAGCGGAAGAAATTAATTTTGAACAAAAAAAGAAGCTTTATTTTTCGTTTAAATCAGTTTTTGACGATATAAAAAATAAAATTTATCTTCCTAATATAATATATGATGATAAAGATAAAATTATAGATTTTTCTGCAATTGAAATGAAGCAGTTTAATTTTTACAGATCGGAAAAATTTTTTTCGATTTCTCAGCTTATGGATGCTTTTTATAAAAAAAGAGATTTGATATACAGAATGAGCCAAAAAACTCATGATCTTAAAAAGCTTATAACGCAAAATATAGAAAGATGCGTTAAAAAAAAGGATATACAGCAAAAAACTTTAAATGAAATTTCGGACAGGGAAACTCTAAGGCTTTACGGTGAGCTTATAACGGCATATGTTTATTCTATTAAAAAGGGAACAAAGGAATTTAGCGCAGATAATTTTTATGATGAAAATCAATCTAAAATAACAATACCTCTCGATCCTGATTTGACACCTGCTGAAAATGCTCAAAGATATTTTAAAAAATATAATAAAGCAAAGAGAACTTATGAAGCTCTTAAAATACAGATTAAGCAAAATGATGATGAGCTGGAATATTTGGAGGGAGTTTTGCTTTGTGTGGAAAACAGTACGGATGAGCAGGATATCAAGCAAATTCGTCAGGAACTTTCCGAGCAGGGCTTTATAAAAAAGAGTTTAAGTAATAAAAAAGGAATTAAAAGCAATAAAAAGGCTAAGCCTCTTCATTTTATATCCTCCGATGGATTTGATATTTATGTAGGAAAAAATAATAAACAAAATGATGAGCTGACACTTAAATTTGCAAAATCAAATGATATTTGGCTGCATACTAAGGAAATTCCCGGCTCTCATGTTATAATATCAGCCAATAATAAGCCTGTTCCGGATAAAACATTGGCTGAGGCGGCAATGCTTAGCGCTTATTACAGCAAAGCCAGAGCATCAAGTCTTGTGCCTGTTGATTATACTTTAAAAAAATATGTTAAAAAGCCCGCAGGAGCAAAACCGGGAATGGTTATTTACGAAACTAACAAAACAGCTTTTATAACGCCATCAGAAGATGAAATAAACA
This sequence comes from uncultured Clostridia bacterium, assembly GCA_947630475.1. Taxonomy (GTDB): domain Bacteria; phylum Bacillota; class Clostridia; order Lachnospirales; family CAG-274; genus CANRHR01. Next base: position 31,371 of record CANRHR010000014.1, read on the forward strand.
AAATAAAAATGATAGATTGATTTGTTATGAAAACAACAAATTTTTCTTGATTTTTGGCGATAATTAAAGTATACTAATTACAATATTTTTTAAAAATCATAAAAATTCAGCTCTAAAGGGGGTATTTATATATGAAAGGTATTATTCTTGCCGGAGGATCGGGAACAAGACTGTATCCGCTTACTATGGTTACGTCTAAACAGTTGCTGCCGGTTTATGATAAACCTATGATATACTATCCTATTTCTACTCTTATGCTTGCCGGTATAAGAGATATTTTAATAATTTCGACACCTCAGGATCTTCCTAATTTTGAAACGCTTTTAGGTGACGGTTCAAATTTTGGCATAAATTTAAGCTATGCCGAACAGCCATCTCCCGATGGGCTTGCTCAGGCATTTTTGATAGGAGAAAGCTTTATTAACGGCGATTCCTGCTCTATGATACTTGGCGATAATATATTTTATGGAAGCGGTCTTACAAAGCATTTGAAAAAGGCAGCCGAAAAAAAGAACGGCGCTACAATTTTTGGATATTATGTGGACGATCCTGAAAGGTACGGCATTGTTGAGCTTGATTCAAACGGAAAAGCTATTTCGATTGAAGAAAAACCTAAAAACCCTAAATCAAATTATTGCGTTACAGGGCTTTATTTTTATGATGAAAATGTGTGTGAGTTTGCAAAAAGAGTTAAGCCATCGGCAAGAGGGGAATTGGAAATAACAGATTTAAATAAAATATATCTTCAAGAGGGCATTTTGGATGTTGTTACATTAGGACGTGGATATGCATGGCTTGATACAGGCACTATTGATTCGCTCTCTGAGGCAACCGAATTTGTAAAGGTAATAGAAACCCGACAAGGCATAAAAATTGCTGCCATTGAAGAAATTGCTTATATAAACGGCTGGATAAGCAAAGAAAAGCTTATGCACAGCGCAGAGCTTTACGGAAAGTCCGCATATGGCGTTCATCTTAAAAAAGTTGCGCAAGGAAAGATTATTTACTAATTTTAAGTTGATTATCAGATAAATAAAATAATTTAAAAAAGGTGCTTATTTAGAGAAAATGAAAATTATATTAAAAGAAAAATATAAAAAGATAAAAAGTAAATATTTAATTTTTTTATTATTTTTTGCAATAATTTTTATACCGATTTTAACTGTAAATATACGTATAGGAAGCGATGACACAACTTATATTGAACAGCTAAGCAGTATGAAAATTTTCGATTGGCTATATATGAGAGTGAAAACATGGCAGCCTAGGATTATAAGTGATTTTTTAATAGCGATATTTAATTTTAATATGCCTGTTTGGAAATTTGCAACAACAATTATTACTGCTTTGCTTATGTTTTTTATTTGCAATTTTTCACAGGATACCCTTAATAAAAGGGAATATGTATATAGTTGTATTATAAGTTTTGCTTCTTTCTTTTTAATAAACATTGGCTCTCTTAATGCTTCGGTTTTTTGGTATACAGGTTCATTTAACTATCTTTGGCCGTCATTATTTATGATAATAGCATTAATGCCGTTTTATCGTGCTGATATAAATAAGCCTGTTAAATGTAAATTTATTTATATTTTGGCGGCTGTATGCTCGGCACTTATAGGATATAACGAACAATTTTTTGCTGTTGCTATTGGTTTTGGCGCTTTTACATTTTTTCTTCTTATTTTAGAAAAGAGAAAGATACCGGTATATCTTATTATTCAATATATTTTGATTTTGATTAATGCAGGTATTTTTTTTAAATTAGGCGGCGTCAGTATAAGAAGGAGTGCAGAAGTCATTTATTTTAAAGATTATGATATGCTTTCATTTGCGGATAAAATATTTTTAGGTGTAAATTGGGGCAATTATCAGGTTTTTAATAATTGGAACATATTATTTTTTATTCCGGCAGGATTAATATTTATAATCGGATTAAATAAATTTAATTCAAGTGCACTTAAAAAGGCATTATTTGCAGTGCCGATGATTGTTATAGGCTTAAGCATTGTTCGCCTTGAATATATTGCGCCTAATATATTTGGAAATATATATAAAATTTTTGATACAATGTACATTCAGCCTACAGATAATTTGATTAAGCCTTTAGAATTATTTCCGAGTCTTTTTTGTATGACAATAATTTTATATATGGCTGTACTTATATTTTATGCTTTTGAAAATAAGGCTGAGGGGCTAAGCAATGTTGCTTTGTATCTTGCATCTCTTTGCTCAGGTTATATTTTGGGATTTTCACCGACTATTTTTGAATCCGGATTAAGAATTTTTTTTATATCCGATATTTTAATTGTTTTGTTAATTTCAAATTTGACAAAAGAATTGTTTAAATTTGAAATTAAAAAATGGTTTAAAATAATAGTTTTTTTATTGTTTGCAGTTTCATTGTGTCCTTTAGCCGCATATTCCGTTTATAATTTGGCAGGAGAAGATTTCATATTGTTTAAGCTATACAGATATTTAAGTTATACAGATATTTAAGGGGTTGATTGTCTGTGAGAAAAGAACTTGATTATTTTATTATTGAAGATTCCTATGGAGGATGTCAAGATTGGTTTACGGATTACGATATGTATAAGGGCGGCTGTGCAGCAGCTACAGCCTGCGATAGCTGTATTTATTTAAATTTGTATAAAGGAGCAAAAGATTTATACCCATATTCCAAAAATGAAATTACAAAAAAAGATTATATAAAATTTTCTCAAATGATGAAGCCATATCTTAAGCCTCGTGTTAATGGAATTGATCAGCTTGATATATACATTGAAGGCTTTAATACTTATCTAAAAGATTCATATGCTTTTGACAATATAAGTCTTGACAGCTTCGAAGGCTACAGAAACGTATCAGAAGCAAAGGAATTGGTGATTGAACAGATAAACAATGATTTTCTTATTCCATGTCTTACACTGCAGCATAAAAACATAGTTATGAAAGATTATGTATGGCATTGGTATCTTTTAACGGGTTATGATGTAATAGAAGATTCGTTTTTGGTTAAGGCTGTTACTTACGGAGATTGGCGATGGCTTAATTTTGATGTACTGTGGAATACAGGCTACAAGAAAAGAGGAGGTCTTATTATTTATGATATGGATTAGCAGTGATATCAGATACTTTAAGATTTGCGCTGCAAATGGAAGGTGTTTTAATGGAAAATAAAAATGAAATTTGTGAGATTTGCACTTGTTTTCATACAGATATAGTAGATAAAGCCAAAAGAGAGGCTTTATCGGATGAAATAATTTATGATATAGCTGATTTTTTTAAAGTTTTCAGTGATTCAACAAGAATAAAGATATTATATTCCTTATTAAACCAAGATATGTGTGTCGGAGATTTGGTTGAAGCTCTTTCAATGAATCAATCCGCAATATCACATCAGCTTAGGGTGCTTAGACAAAATGCATTGGTAAAATTCAGAAAAGAGGGCAAAGCTGTTATTTATTCTCTTGATGATGAGCATATTTCAGGGCTTCTTAAACAGGGCTTATGTCATATTCTTCATAAAAGATACGGATGATGCTTGGGCAGTTTTTATCGATATGTAGACAAGGTTTATTTTAGGAGGATAAATATGACAGGCAGTTTGTTGGATTCGATAAGAAAATTAACTCATATCACTAAAGAATTTTCTTCTGAAAGAGATATATTTGAGAAAATATTAAATAAGTTCTCGAGTATTATAAATTCTGAGATTGCTTTTATTGATATAAATGGCAGTTTTGTTTTTGAATGTATGAAAGAAAATAGCTTTTCATTATCAAATAAAGCTGAATTAAAAACGGTTGATATTCAGCTTAATGAACAGCTTAAAAATATTATTGAGCTTAAAACTGACTTAAGCAGCGATATTTTTTTAATAAAAGCAAGTGATAAAAATATGATTTCCGAATTTAAATTTACAGTTTCGCCTGTTTTTATTCTAAACCAAAGGCTTGCCTCTATTGTTTTATATAGAAAAAACATTTTATTTGACAATGAAGAATTAATTCTTTTAGAATTTGTAACGGCGTTAACAGCAGTTTATTTTTACCATATAAAAAATGAACAAGACGCAGATAAAGACAGAAGAATTAACATTATTAAATCTGCAATGGGCACATTGTCTTATTCAGAGCTTGAAGCGATTATTAATATATTTAATGAGCTTGAAGGTAAAGAGGGGCTTTTAGTTGCAAGCAAAATTGCAGATAAAGCGGGAATTACCCGTTCTGTTATTGTTAATGCTTTAAGAAAATTTGAAAGCGCCGGTATTATAGAGTCCAGAAGCCTTGGTATGAAAGGTACTTATATTAAAGTGTTAAATGAATTTTTGTTCGATGAGCTTGATAAGCTGAAAAAGTAATATATATGTAACCAACAAGTTGGGGATTTATTGTTGGTTACACCTACGCAGAGCAATTAATGGAATACGAATGTGATTACAATTTATAAATACTTTGCTGATGTGTTTATTAAGACTAAATACTTGCGCTTTTTATCGAAAGATGTTATATTAATATATATCAATGTAAAAAGAGGTGCTAAATATGTCAATAAATTTTACTCTTGTAAAAAGAGGGTATAATCCTGTAGAAGTAGATAATTATATTAAAACATTAGAACAGCAGCTTAATGAATACCGTGAAAAAACTACAGCTATAAACAATGCTATTATAAATGCCCAATTGGCAGCTGATAATATTATTAAAGAAGCCCACTTAAAAACAGAAAAAATTTTATCCGGTGCCGAAAATGATGCCTTAAAGCTTAAACAGCGTATGTTGTCGCAGATTATGAGTATTAAAAAGAATGTAGAAGGACAAAAAAATCTTGTTGAGGCATTTCAGGATGATTATAATCAACTTCTGAAAAAATATCTTAAGCCTATTGAAACAGGTGAGGTTAGTCCTATTCTTTCAAAATTAAATGATATTAATAAGCTTATAGACGAGTTATCAAATCCCAATATTGAAGACGAAAAAAAGGATTCAAATAAATTTGTAAATACAGAACATTTATCCAATCCGTATGCTAAGATTAATACAGGGGTTTCCAATCCATATGCCAAAAATAAAGATGTGGTTGCAACCAATCCATATGCTAAAATCAGTCAGTCCAATCCATATGCTAAAATTGAAAATTCCGAAGATCAAGGCCCTAAAACAAATGATGCTTTAAGATCAACAAATTCCGAAAAAAATATAAGTCCTTTTGAAAATAATAATTCTCCATTTGAAAATTCTTCATTTCCAACCGAAAGGACAAATATAAATCCATTAAAGCCGGGAATTTATAAAACGGATGATTTGTATAATAATGCCTCATCTGATGAAGATGTTTATTCAAGAGGTCTTTCTAAGGAGGAAATAGAAGAGCTTATGCCTCCTAAACGCTGAAATATTAATATTTTGTTAATATTTCTCTTCATAAAATAAAAAAAGTATGTTAAAATAATAATTACAAAATTATTTATAAGGAGGTAATTGTTGATGGCAAGAAAGCATTACAGAGCAGTAAGAAAAAGGGTTGAACATTCTCCTGCAAAAGGTATTTTTATACCAAATAAGCAAAAACCCAAATTGATATTATTAGGTATAAGCTTATTACTTTTAGCCTTTCTTAAAGGGCTTCTTTTAGGCTTTATATCAGGTAAACGAGATTAATTATTAAATTTTATTAAAATTTTTGCCTTGTAAAAACGCTCTGAGATTTTATTTGAATTTATTTTTTCAAACGAAGAGAGTGGATTTCAAGGCTTTTTTAATTGATGAATATATTTATAAGTAATGTGAGTTAATTAATAAAAATATCAATGATTTAAGATTTTATTTTTGTGAGGTGTATTTTATGCTTAATTTTAATATTCCAAAAGAAAAAAAGGTTCGAGTTATTCTCAGCACTGATCTTAAAAATGAAGTTGATGATCAATTTGCTATGGTTCAAGCTATTCTCACAGAAAGTTTTGACTTAAAAGCTGTTATACCATCACATTTTGGTATGGAAAAATCACCGCATAGCCAAAAAGACAGTTATAATGAAGGAATGTTTATTTTAGAGAAAATGGGGCTTGCAGGAAAAATCAATATGCTCAACGGAGCTGAAAATGCAATTTTGAATGAACAAACACCGGCTGTTTCAGAGGGAGCGCAGTTTATTATTGATGAAGCGATGAAAGCCGATGAAAGGCCGTTATTTATTGCTGTACTTGGTGCCCTTACCGATGTTTCTTCAGCAATTCTCATGAATCCTAAAATTTGCACAAAGAATGTTACTGTTGTTTGGATAGGCGGAGGAAACTGGCCGTCAGGAGGTAAAGAATATAATTTAAAAAATGATATTGCAGCAGCCAATGTTTTGTTTAAATCAAATATAAATGTGTGGCAGATTCCGAGAAATGTATATAGGATGATGCCTGTTTCATTTGCAGAGTTATATAATAAGGTTCGCCCATGTGGTGAAATAGGCAGATATCTTGCCGAAAATGTAGTGGAATTTAACAACAAAGATGTATCAAGACCAAGTGAATATCGTATACTTGGCGATTCTCCTGCAATTGGTGTTATTATGTATGAAGACTGCGGAACATGGAAATATAAGCCTGCCCCTGAATTTACCAAAGATATGAATTATATACATAACGGTAAATATAGACCTATAAGGGTATATGATTCAATAAATTCTCGCTTTATTCTTGAAGACCTATATGCAAAACTTAAATTTTTTGCAGAAGATATCGGTAATATTTAACCGACAAGTAAAACCCTCGCCTTAATGGGCGAGGGTTTTAAGATTGCTATTCATTTTTTATTTTAATTTTTACTATAGTTCCTTTTTCGATATTTGCCCCCGCAGCAGGTATTTGCTGATAAACCTTTGGATTTGTTTCGTTTTTATTACTTTTTTCGTCATCTTCGTTCTCGGTATCCTCGTTTTCATTGTTTTCATTATCTTCATCAGTTTTAGTTTTGTTTTCATTATCGTAAATGCTGTAATCAAACCCTAATGAGGTTAAATAATTAACGGCTTCATCAACAGTTAAATCCACTACATCAGGAACAGCTATAAGCTCCGGACTGTTTTCACTTGTTCCTATGAATAGAAGAATAGAATTTCCTACCGTTACCTTAGAGCCTCCGGCAGGCCTTTGCTTTGTGACTATATCTCCTCCGCTTCCAACTAATTCAAAATCTATGCCAAGGCTGTTAAGCTCTTTAATGGTTTGGCTGAGGTTTTGGTTTGTATAATCATTTATAACTACCTCTGCTTCACTCACTCCGGTATCGATTTCATCGGATTCATATGAAGGCGGAATGTTTTTATAATTAATAATATCCTGCATAAGCTCTTTAATATAAGGAGCAGGAGAAACAACGCCATCTTCGTAATTTTCCGGATGATGTATAACCATCATACAAATATACTGAGGATTTTCTACAGGAAAATAAGTAATAAAACTAAGGGTATAAATGCCGTCATTTCTGTTTAACTGCTGGGCTGTTCCTGTTTTGCCGCCTATAGAGTAACCTTCTATAGCAGCTTTTTTTCCGGTGCCGATTGAAACGACAGTTTCCATAGATTTTCTTAAAAAATCTGAAGTTTGTTCGGAAATAACCTTGCGAACAACTTTAGGACTTGTTTCATGTACAATTTTTCCGTCTTGATCTATAATCTGGGAAACAACGTAAGGACGCATTAAATTTCCTCCGTTTATTACGGCCGCAAATGCATTTATTGCCTGAACAGCAGTGCAGTTAAAACCCTGACCAAATGATGACGTAGCAAGCTCAACGGTGTTAAGCTCTTCTAATGAATACATTGCACCGTCATCGCTTGATGCCCTTGCTTCTTTTGGCAAATCTATTCCGCTTTTTTCACCAAATCCGAAATCTCTTTGATATTGATAAAATTTTTCTCTTCCGAGTTTGCTTACAATATCCATCATGCCCACATTGCATGAATTTTCAAGTACTTGCTGAACATTTTGTGTGCCATGCCCCGCTCTGTTGTGGCAGGAAATAGAGTCTTTTTCATTAAAAACCTTTTTGCCGCCGCAGTAAAATGTATCATTGGCTGAAATAAGCCCCTCTTCATATGCTGCAGCTACAACTATAGGCTTAAAAATAGAACCCGGCTCAAATGTATCCGTAACATTAAAATTTTTCCATACATTGTTTTTAATAGCTGTAATATCCTCATCTGAAAGTTTGTTCCATTTTTCTTTGTAGTCGGGATCCTCCATAAGAGAGATATTATCAGGATTATTTAAGCTGAAAGTTGGGTATTCAGCCATTGCCAGAATTTCAGATGTATTAGGATCCATAACAATAATAGATGTGTTTAACGGAACATGATTTGGCTTACATTCTTCGTATGCTTTTTTGCAGATATTTTCTGCATACTGCTGTATTGTCTGATCCAGAGTTGTTACAAGGGAATCTCCTGTTTTTGGTTCAATTTCTCTTGTTACTATACTGTTGTCGGATTCATATGTTCTGAATATTCTTCCTACCGTTCCTACCAAATTGCTGTCGTATTGATATTCAAGTCCCCATATTGCATCGCCCCTCATAAAGCCTATAACCTGTGATGCTAAGCTGTCATGGGTATAAAATCTTTTTGTATCTTCTTCTTCATAAACACATTTAAGATTTTTTTCTCTTATTTTTCTTCCAAGCTCAAAGCTTACTTGTTTTTTTACAGTATACCAATTAGTGTCTTTATTTGGCTTTCCTGTTTCGGTATTAATTTTTACAAGCTCTTTAAGCTCTTGAGGATCAACATCAAGAGTTTCGCTTAAACCCTGAATAGTTTCGTTTTGAACTTCTGCGCTTTGCTCTGCCAATACTCTTATATCTAAAATAATATTATAAACCGTTGAGCTTACCGCAAAAGACTGCATATTTCTGTCTAATATCGATCCTCTGTTAGGATTTATAATTTTATCCTGTACTTTTTTCATTTGGTTTGATATGGCATCGCTTTCGTATTCGCTTCCGTTTACGATTTTTATCCAAGCTACACCGAAAACGCCGGTTCCAACCAACAAAATAAGAACTATAATCATCATAAACATTATTCTCATATGTATCTGTTCTCTTTTTTTAATAGAGGATTTTCTGCTCAAATCAATCAACCTCCAGTATGTTTTTGATGATTTCTATTATGTTAAATGACTTAAGGTCTTCATTATTGCTTGTGTTTTCATGTTTAACCGTATAGCTCTGCTGAGGAACATTTATATATACAATCTGATATGACTCAGGCATCTGCATACCAAGTCTTTCGGATGCCAAGCGTTCAATTTCTTCTATATCCAAGCTTTTAGTAAGTTCTGTCTTAAGGTTTGAATTATCTTCTTCTATCTGTCTAAGCTCGTCCTTAAGGCTTGCAATCTGACTTTTTTTGTCTGTAACAGTGGCATTTGACATAATTATAAAAACCGAACAGCAAAAAATTAAAAACACTGTGAAATAAACTCTGAAAGAATGAACGCTCTGTTCACGTACAGTTTTGATTTGAATTTTTTTGTGTTTTTTTCTGTTTTCTATGCTTTTTTTTCTTCTTGGCTCGTAGTAAGTCTTTTCAATGGGATAGTCATAGGCTACAGATGAAGAATTATAATAAGAATTTTGAAAATTTTTCCTGTCAAGGTTTCGATTTCTTCTATTATTTCTTCTCAAAATAAATACCCCCTTAAAATCAGCGTTTTATTGATAAAGACTTTGTTTGTTAATGATATTCAGCTTACGCAGCGTAATTATAAATTTATTTAAAGCTTTTCACATACTCTAAGTTTTGCGCTTCTTGCTCTGTGATTAAGAGCAATTTCTTCGTCATCAGGAGAAATGGGTTTTTTTGTTACGATCTTTACAATTGGTTTTTTGCCGCATACACATATGGGAAATTCTACAGGACAGGTGCAGGGGTTTTCAAGCTCTTTAAATGTGTTTTTTACAATTCTGTCTTCTAATGAATGAAATGTTATTATGCATATTCGTCCGCCTTTTTTTAATAGCGGAAGCATTGATGTTATTGATGATTTTAAAATTTCAAGCTCATTATTTACTTCTATCCTTATAGCCTGAAAAGTTCGCCTTGCCGGATGAGGGCCGTCAGCTCTTGCAGCTTTAGGAACAGCTTTTTTTATTACACTTACCAATTCAAATGTAGTTTCTATAGGCTTTTGCTCTCTTTGTTTTACAATAAATTCGCTTATGCGTTTAGCCCATCTTTCTTCTCCATAATTGTATATGACTTCTTTAAGCCTTTGTGCAGGATATTCATTTACAACATTAAAGGCGCTGAGTCTGTTTCTTCTGTCCATTCTCATATCCAATGGAGCATCTTTCATATAGGAAAATCCTCTTTGGGTTTCATCAAGCTGATGTGAAGAAACGCCAAGATCCATTAAAAAACCGTCAACGCTGTTATCTTTAAGGTTTAAATGCTCGGCAATGCTTTCGATGTTTGAGAAATTATCATGTATAAGCTTAAAATTTACAATTCCGTTAAGCCTGTTTTTTGCTGTTTCAATAGCGTTTATGTCCTGGTCGATACCAATAAGAAGACCGTTTTTGTCAAGCCTTTTTATTATTTCAAGGGAATGACCTGCACCGCCAAGTGTTGCGTCAATATATGTACCATCGCTTTTTATATTAAGATTTTCTATGCACTGTTTAAGAAGAACAGGGGTATGATTAAAGTTCATAAGTTCACCGTCCTAAATTTATTATATAAATTTACCGGCTGATGCATCTAACCACAATATGCCAATTGTAAATCACTTTGTAATTATTTTAATATAAAAGCAATAAAATATCAAGTTTAAACCGTTAAAAATATTAATAAAATCATTTGACAAATAATGCTTAAGACAGATGCATATTATTATTAAAAGACAAAATAACAAAGAGGGGAATTGTCATAAACAAAGCGGCGTTATATTGCAGATTGAGCAAGGAGGACGAAGATAAACCAAACGGCGAAAATGAAAGTGAAAGCATAATAAATCAAAGGCTGATGCTTACAGATTATGCTATTGAAAAAGGATTTGAGATAGAAGAGATTTATATTGACGAGGATTTTTCTGGAATGGACAGTCAAAGGCCTGAATTTAACCGTATGCTGAAAGATGCAAAAGAAGGAAGGTTTAATACTGTTATATGCAAAACACAGTCGAGATTTTCAAGAGATATGGAAATAATCGAAAAATATATACACAAAGAGTTTCCTATTTTGGGAATAAGGTTTATAGGCGTTGTTGATAATGTTGATACGCAAATAAAAGGAAACAAAAAAGCTCGTCAGATAAATTCTCTTGTAAACGAATGGTATATAGAGGATTTATCCGAGAATATCAGGGCTGTATTTAAGAAGAAAATGGAAGCGGGACAATTTTTAGGTTCATTTGCACCATATGGATATAAAAAATCCGATAATAATAAATATAAGCTTGTTATAGATGAAGAAGCGGCAAAAATTGTAAGAAAAATATTTAATTATTATATTCAGGGCTATAGCTTTAAGCAGATAGCATATTTGTTGGAGGATGAAAAAATATTGCCTCCTTCATTATATAAAAAGAAATCTGGACTTTTATACAAAAACAGTTTAAGTAAATATACCGATAAATATGGATTGTGGTGCCCGAGCACTATAAATAATATTTTAACAAATACCGTTTATATAGGCACATTATCTCAGGCAAAATCAAGGAAGATAAGCTATAAAAGCAAAAAAACGGCGGCAAATCCAAAAAGCAAGTGGATAATTATTGAAAAAGCTCATGAAGCGGTAGTAGATGAAGATATTTTTAACAAAGTTCAGGAATTAATAAAAAAAAGGAGCACTAATTCCAAGATAAATATTGAAAAGCATAAAATTTATCCTCTTTCGGGAAAAATAAAGTGTTTGGATTGCGGTGGAAATTTAGTTAGAAGCGGAAGTTATAGAGGAAAAAGCTATTTGAGATGCAGATTAAGCGCAAGCTCAAGAAAAATGAAGTGTTCATCTCACAGTATTATATATGAAGATTTACAAGAAGTTGTGATAAATAATATAAAAACCTTTATCAATGTTGTTTTAAGTAATAAAGAAAACAGAGCCGAAATAAAAGAGCATATGTTGAAAAACAATCTTTTTTTGGAAAAAAAACAGCTTGAAAAAAAGATTAAATATGCCCAAATTGAATATGAAAGCTGCGATGAAAAATTTAAGGCTCTTTATATGGATAAAATAAGAGGAATAATAACAGAAGATGAATTTTTGCTTATGAAAAAAGAAATTGAAAAATCAAAAAAAACATCTGAAGCATTATTAAGGCAGTATAAAGAAAAGTATGATTATTTTGTTAATGCAGAAAATAATAATTGCATTTACGATAAGTTTATTGAAAAATATTATTTATGCTCAGATCTTACTGTTGAAATGGCTGAAGATTTTATAGATCATATAGAAGTGGGTGAAAAGGACAAGAATAAAAATCAGAAGATAATTATATACTGGAATATTTAGAATAAGAGATTTATTGTGATACTGGATTACATCTAAAAAAGTAGACAAGAAATAAGAAATGAGTTTAAAATAGTAAACAAGAAAAAGGAGTTAATGA
>CANRHR010000015.1 GCA_947630475.1 uncultured Clostridia bacterium
GATAGCTCAGCGGTAGAGCACTCGGCTGTTAACCGATAGGTCGTAGGTTCGAATCCTACTCGGGGAGCTTTATATATAGGGGTGTGGTCAAATGGTATGACAGAGGTCTCCAAAACCTTTAGCGAGGGTTCGATTCCTTCCACCCCTGTTTCGCTACAAAACAGATTGTTTATTTAACAACAATCTGTTTTTTTGTTTTACCTAATATATGCTTTTTTATCTTATTATATGATGTTATAAATAGCCAAAAATAATAAAAAATTAATTATTTGAATTTAGTTAAGTTGCTATTAATGTATCAAATATAATTTTTAATAGTGATTTTGATAGAAAAAAGATTGATATTTAACCTAAAATTATTGAAAATTTAATTAAAATGTACCTATTGATTTAAATAAGTATACAAAATAACTAATTTAATTTTGCTTTATTTGTTAAAATAAACAATAGCTTGTTTATTCAAAATAATGTATTATATTACTTAAAGATAATAATGATGTGCAAGAGGTGTATCGTCATTTTAGTATAAGGGAGGCTTTGTTAATGGCACATTTAAAATTAAAAAATATAGTAAAAAGATATTCTAACGGCTTTGTTGCAGTTAAAGATTTTAATCTTGATATTGCAGATAAAGAATTTATCATCTTTGTAGGTCCTTCAGGCTGTGGTAAAAGTACTACACTGCGTATGATAGCAGGCCTTGAAGAGATTTCTGACGGTGAACTTTACATAGGCGATAAGCTTTCTAACGAAATTTCACCTAAAGACAGAGATATCGCTATGGTTTTCCAAAATTATGCCCTCTATCCTCATATGACAGTTTATGATAATATGGCATTTGGTCTTAAACTTAGAAAGATACCTAAAGATGAGATTGACAAGAGAGTACAGGAGGCTGCTAAAATCCTTGATATTGCACATCTTCTTGACAGAAAGCCAAGAGCTATGTCAGGCGGTCAGCGTCAGCGTGTTGCGATGGGTCGTGCCATTGTTCGTAATCCTAAGGTATTCCTTATGGATGAGCCTTTATCAAACCTTGATGCAAAACTCAGAGTTCAAATGAGAACTGAAATTTCTAAGCTTCATCACAGACTTCAAACTACTTTCATCTATGTTACACATGACCAGACAGAGGCTATGACTCTCGGTACTCGTATCGTAGTTTTGAAAGACGGTATTATTCAGCAGGTTGATACTCCTCAAAATCTTTACAATAAACCTGTTAATCTCTTTGTTGCCGGCTTTATCGGTTCTCCTCAGATGAACTTTATTGATGCAAGGGTTGTTAAGATTAACGGCGAGGTTATGCTTTCCTTTGGCGAATACAAAGTTAAGCTTAACGAAGAAAAAACAAAGAAGCTTGTTGAAGGCGGATACGTTGATAAAGATGTTATCATAGGTATCAGACCTGAGGATATTCATGATGAAGATATTTTCTTAAGCTCTTCACCTGACAGTGTTGTTTCCGCAGAAGTTGATGTTACTGAGCTTTTGGGCGCTACTGTTAACCTTTACCTTAAGGTTGCAGGCCAGCCTGTTGTTTCTACAGTTAATTCACGTACAACAGCTAAAATTGGTGATGTTATCAAAGTTGCTTTTGATATGAACAGAGTTCATGTATTTGATAAGTCTACAGAAATCGCTATTGTAAACTGATAATTATTAAAAAAATTATTAAAAAAAGCCGTCATTTTTGACGGCTTTTTTATTTTACCCATTATAAAAGCGAAGTTTATTTGTACAAGGGCATAAAAAAACAGCACAACATAGTCGGCTGTTTTAAAATAATTTGTTTTATTTAACGTTTGCTTTGGCTGTATCAACAAGCTTAGCAAACGCAGGAGCATCGTTTACGGCAAGTTCTGCAAGCACTTTTCTGTTTAAATCAATGCCGGCTGTTTTAAGCCCGTTCATAAATTTGCTGTAGGATAAGCCGTTCATTCTTGCTGCCGCATTAATTCTTGTTATCCAAAGTCTTCTATATTCTCTCTTAGTCTGCTTTCTGCCGGCAAATGCATGGGCCATGGCTCTCATAACAGACTGTTTTGCAACTCTGTATTGCTTGCTTCTTGCGCCAACGAAGCCTTTAGCCATTTTTAAAACCTTTTTATGTTTTTTTCTTGCGTTTAATGCGCCTTTAATTCTTGACATTTAACAGTTCCTCCTTAATCAAAATAGCTTTATCGGTTTAGATGTAGGGCAGTACTCTCTTCATCTGTTTAACGTTGGTTTTATCGACAAGATCTGATTTCCTTAAATCTCTTTTTCTCTTAGTTGTCTTTTTGGTTAAAATATGCTGCTTATTTGCCTTTGTTTTTTTTAATTTACCGCTGCCTGTAACGGAAATTCTTTTTGATACAGCTTTTTTTGTTTTTAATTTGGGCATTATAGTGTCCTCCTTTTGGTATCTAATTAGATTTCGGTGATAAAAACATTGCCATTGTTCTTGCTTCCATGTTAGGCTGTTTATCAATTATGCCGTATTCGCTTACTCTTTGAGCAAAGTCTTTAAGTATTACAACCGCAGCATCAGTCCTGCCAAGCTCTCTGCCTCTAAAACGAATGCTTATTTTGACCTTGTCTCCGTTTTTTAAAAATTCGATTGCTTTTTTTACCTTAACCTCAACATCATGTGTGTCAATATTAGGCGATAATCGCAATTCCTTAACAGAAACGGTTTTCTGTCTTTTTCGGGCTTCTTTTTCTTTTTTGGTTTGGTCAAATCTATATTTGCTGTAATCCATAATTTTACATACGGGCGGTTTTGCCGTAGGTGAAATTTTAACCAAATCAAGATGTTTTTCATCAGCCATTTTTTGCGCCTGTTTGGAGGAAAAAATTCCAAGCTGAACACCGTCATCTCCAATCAGACGAACTTCCTTATCCCTAATTTGTTCGTTAATCATTAATTCAGTAATTGCGAGCACCTCCTAAAATTTTAAAAATAAAAAATGAGCCTGAAAGCTCATTTTAAATTATCATAATCTAAATTGACACATAGCCAAAATACGGATAAAATAAAACCTTAAAGCTTACACCGTAAGGTGAGAAGTTGAGCTTCTTCTTTACAATGAATTATATTATCATATGAAAAATAATATGTCAACTATTTTTTTAAAGAAAATCAAAGCGAGTATGTTATAAGTATTAAGAGGAAGCAAAGCATGAATATCATTGTCAAATTTTAGGGCTAACGCAATACTGCCGGGCTTTAGATGGCGGGTTAAGGTAGTCAAAATCAATGGTTTGTGTTATACTTGCATTATGGAAAGATGGAAATCAAAAACAAACGCAAGTATTTGCTGCCGATATAAGCGGATTACGAGTATTATCGACACTGTAAAAATATAAAAAATTTAAGCTTAATTATTTTGGAGGAACAGCATGAATGTTGAAGAAAAACCCAAATTTGAAAATGAACAAATAAAAAGACAAAAAATTTTTATTGATAAAATAAAAAAAATAAATGATGAATATGCCGAAAAAACAGGAAAAAGAAAAACTATGTTTATCTCTACCTTTGGCTGTCAGATGAATGCGCATGATTCCGAAAAGCTTGAGGGTATGCTTGTTGAGATGGGCTATTCATATGCAGATGAAGAAAAAAATGCAGATTTTATAATTTACAATACCTGCTGCGTAAGAGAAAATGCAGAAAATAAAGTTTACGGAAATTTAGGATATCTGAAAAGACAAAAAAAGCTTAAGCCAAATCTTAAAATAGCCTTATGCGGCTGTATGATGCAGCAGGACAGCGTTATTCAAAAGATAAAAGAAAGCTATAAGCAAGTGGATATAGTTTTTGGCACCCATAATATATATAAGCTTGCAGAGCTTATTTATACAAACCTTGAAACAAATTCGCCCGTTTTTGATATATGGAAAGAGCATGGTGAAATTGTTGAAGATTTGCCCTCTGTAAGAAAATATAAATTTAAGGCGGGAGTAAATATTATGTTTGGATGCAATAATTTTTGCTCTTATTGTATAGTGCCGTATGTAAGAGGAAGAGAAAGAAGCAGAAGCAGCGCAGATATTATAAATGAGGTTAATGCCCTTGTAAACGATGGCGTTAAAGAGATAACCCTTTTGGGACAGAATGTCAATTCTTACGGAAAAAATCTTAAAGAGAAAATTACATTCGCAGAGCTTTTAAGAGAGATTAATAAAATCGACGGCTTGGAAAGAATAAGATTTATGACAAGCCATCCTAAAGATTTGTCATCGGAGCTTATATATGCCATGAGAGATTGTGAAAAAGTCTGCAATCATATTCATCTGCCGTTTCAGGCGGGAAATAACGAAATATTAAAAAGAATGAACCGTAATTATACCAAAGAAAAATATCTTGAAATTATCGAAAAAATAAGATCCGAAATAAGCGATATTGCCATAACAACAGATATATTGGTAGGCTTTCCCGGCGAGGGCGACAAGGAAATTGAAGATACGCTTGATGTTATAAGAAAAGCCAGATTTTCCGGAGCATTTACATTCCTTTATTCCAAAAGGACAGGCACGCCTGCCGCCGTTATGGAAGATCAAGTAAGCGAAGCCGATGCAAAAAGAGGCTTTAACAGAGTTTTGCAGACGCTGAATCCTATTATTTTTGAAATAAACAGCCAAAAGCTTGGCAAAACTTACGATGTATTGGCAGAGGAAGCAAGTCCGTCCGATACGGGGTTTATAAAAGGGCGGCTGAGAGATAATTCTCTTGTGCATTTTAAGGCTGATGAAAGTGTTGTGGGAAATATTGTAAATGTTAAAATTACAGAATGTAAAACCTTTTATTTGATAGGAGAATTAGTTTAAATTATAAATTTATTGATAAACGGAGGATATAAAATGGATATTTTTGAAAAAGCAAGGGAACTTGGAAAATTGATTCTTGAAACTAAAGAGGCAAAAAACTTAAACGCAAAAAGATTTTTATTTGAAGCCGATGAACAGGCACAAAAAAAGCTTAATGAATACAGCAGAAAAAGAGATGAAATTAATATGAGCATAAACTCAAACTCTTTAAGCGATGAAGAGCTTGCTCAGCTTAGGCAGGAGCTTAAAGCTAAGGCGGGAAAAATTATGGAAGATCCTATTATAAGAAATATGTTTGCCGCCGAGGAAGAGTTTTCAGCGCTTGTGGAAAGCGTTATGGATATATTAAGGGCGACGATAGACGGTGATTTTGGTGATTTGGAGGGAGGCTGCACGGGAAACTGCTCCTCTTGCGGCGGCTGCCGTTAATTGTTGGGAGGAACGAAAATGGTAAAAAAATATACTCCGATGATGGAGCAGTATCTTAAAATAAAAAGCGAGTATAAAAATTGTCTTTTATTATTCAGGCTTGGAGATTTTTACGAATTGTTTTTTGATGATGCGGTTATTGCTTCTAAAGAGCTTGAAATAGCTTTGACAGGCAAAGACTGCGGGGTAAAGGAAAGAGCGCCTATGTGCGGCGTTCCGTTTCACAGCGTAGACGGATATATAGCAAAGCTTATTGAAAAGGGTTATAAGGTGGCTATCTGCGAGCAGACAAAGAGTGATAAAAGCAAAACCCTCATAAAAAGAGAAGTTGTAAGGGTGATAACGCCGGGCACGGTTTTGGATTCCAACATACTGGATGAAGGAAAAAATAATTATATCATGAGCCTTTATATAGATAAAAGCGGATTTTCTCTTTCAACGGCGGATATTTCAACGGGTGAATTTTTAACATCTGAATTTGGCGCAAAAGAACAAAATAAGATTATAGATGAAATAAGCAGATTTAATCCCGCTGAAATTATAGCAAATAAAGAAGATGAAATTTTGAACGCTATAAACAATATTTTTGGCATAAAGGCTGAAGTTTACGATAAATGGTCGTTTGATTACAGCAATGCCTTTAAATCTCTTACGGATCATTTTAAAACCTTAAATTTAAGCGGATTTGGGCTTGATGGTGAAAAGCTTTGCATACAAAGCGCCGGAGCGCTTATAGATTATCTTAAACAGACCCAAAAAAATGGACTTATGCATATTTCGGCAATAAAAAAATATAATTTTGATAAATTTATGGTTTTGGATATATCATCAAGAAGAAATCTTGAATTGACCTCAACCTTAAGGGATAACTCTAAAAAAGGCTCTCTTCTTTGGGTTTTGGATAAAACAAAAACTTCTATGGGGGCAAGGCTTATAAGAAAATGGCTCGAACAGCCTCTTGTTGATATAAACAAAATAAACAGAAGGCTTGAAGGAATTGAAGTGTTTAAATCGGATGTTTTTTCCAGAGAAGAGCTTAAAGAGGTTTTAAACACAATTTATGATATTGAAAGAATTATGAGCAGGGTTGTTTATTGCTCGGCAAATGCAAAAGATTTGCTGAATTTAAAAAACAGCTTTGAAAATTTGCCATATATAAAACAGCTTCTGCAGTATTTTAAAAGCCCTGTTACAAATGATATATATAAAAGCTTTGACTGCCTTGAAGATATATACAGCCTTATCGACTCCGCCATATGCGACGAAGCTCCGATTAGCCTAAAAGACGGCGGAATAATTAAAGATGGCTTTAACAAAGAGCTTGATGAATTGAGAGAAGCAAAAAACAAAGGCTCGCTATGGCTTACGGAGCTTGAAGCAAACGAAAGAAAAATTACCGGAATAAAAAATCTCAAAATAAAATACAATAAAATTTTTGGTTATTATATCGAGGTTTCAAAATCAAACCTAAGCCTTGTTCCGACGGAAAGGTATATAAGGCGCCAAACTTTGGCAAATGCCGAAAGATATACAACGCCGGAGCTTAAAAAAATAGAAGACAAAATTTTAGGCGCCGATGAAAAAATTACCTCTATCGAATACGATATTTTTTCTCAGCTTAGGAAATCTGTTGCAGATGAGGTTTTAAGGATACAAAAAACGGCGGCGGATATAGCTGTTATCGATGCTTTATGCTCTCTTGCCGATGTCGCCGACAAAGAAGGATATGTAAAGCCAAGCCTTAACAATCAAGGCAAAATAAAAATTGTAAACGGCAGGCACCCCGTTGTTGAAAAAATGCCGGCAACGGATTTTATTCCCAATGATACAGAGCTTGATATGAAAGCTAACAGGCTTTTTGTTATAACAGGGCCTAATATGGCAGGAAAATCTACATATATGCGTCAAACGGCTTTGATTGTTTTGATGGCTCAGGCAGGGAGCTTTGTTCCTGCCGAAAGCGCAGATATAGGAATATGCGACAGAATATTTACAAGAGTCGGCGCAAGTGACGATCTTGCAACAGGAAGATCTACATTTATGGTTGAAATGAGCGAAGTTGCAAATATTATAAATAATGCAACGCCGAAAAGTCTTTTGATACTTGATGAAATAGGAAGAGGAACATCAACCTTTGACGGGCTAAGCATTGCGTGGGCTGTGCTTGAGCATATCGCCAAAATCGGAGCGAGGACTCTCTTTGCAACCCATTACCACGAGCTTACAGAGCTTGAAGGAAAGGTAGACGGAGTAAAAAATTACAGCATAAGCGTTGAAGAGGAAAATAATGAGATTGTATTTTTAAGAAAAATTATAAAAGGCGCGGCCGATAAAAGTTATGGTATTCACGTTGCAAGGCTTGCAGGCATACCTGAAAAAATTTTGAAAAGGGCGCAAAATATTTTAGATGATCTTTCAAAAAACGATGACGGAAAAACCGGAAAAAAACCAAAAACTTCTCAAAAAAAGGAAGAAGCGGAAAAAGATGACGATAATTTTTACTATACACAAAAAAGACTTCCCAAGGTTGATTTGTTTGTAGATGAAGTGGATTCTATTTTGGAAGATATAGATATTAATTCTCTTTCGCCTATCGAGGCATGGCAGATTTTAAGAGATATAAAAGATCATTTTATAAGAATAAAATAGCTTAAGCTCGGCAAAATCGCAAATACCAATTTAGGCGGTTAATTAAAATGTATAAGGAGGGCGGAAATATGGCAATACATTTGCTGGATACGGCGCTTATAAATAAAATAGCGGCAGGCGAAGTTATAGAAAGACCGGCTTCGGTTGTTAAAGAGCTTGTTGAAAATTCTATCGATGCCGGCGCAACCTCTGTAACAATAGAAATAAGAGATGGCGGCATAAATTATATAAGGGTAACGGACAACGGCTGCGGAATAGCTCCGCAGGAGGTAAAAACGGCGTTTTTGCGCCATGCAACAAGCAAGCTTTTAAGTTTTGACGATCTTATGAGCATACTTACGCTTGGCTTTAGAGGCGAGGCTCTGTCAAGTATAGCGGCAGTATCTCAAACAGAGCTTATAACAAGGGTTAAAGATGAGCAAACGGGCGTAAAAATCGAAATACACGGCGGCAAGGTTTTAAGTGAAGAAAGAGTTGCAGCCAATATAGGCACTTCATTTGTTGTTAAAAATTTGTTTTATAATACTCCGGCAAGAAGAAAGTTTCTTAAAAAGCCAGCCGCCGAAAGCGGACATATATCCGATATGGTTAACAAAATCGCTTTGGGGCAGCCTCATATAAGCTTTAAGCTTATAAATAACGGCTCAACCATTATTCATACATCGGGAAGCAATGATATTAAAACGGCTATTTTTCATATCTACGGCAAAGACGCTGCAAAAAAAATGCTTGATGTTGAAATATCAAAAAATAATTTTACCCTTAAAGGCATGACAGGCAAGCCGGAGCTTAGCCGCGGAAACAGAAGCTATGAAAATTTTTTTGTAAACGGCAGATTTATAAAAAGCAGCATTGTTCAGAGAGCTGTTGAAGATGCATATAAGGGCAGGCTTACGGTTGGCAAATTTCCCGTTTTTGTTATAAATCTTACCGCTGGGGCAAATACTGTTGATGTTAACGTGCATCCTGCAAAGCTTGAGGTTAGATTTGCCGATGAGGATTTTATATATGAATTTATAAAAGAGGGTATTTTAAATGCCCTTAACAATGAAGATTTAATACCGGAAGCTCAAATTAAAAAAAATGATTTTGAATATATTGAATATACCGAAGGCGAGCAAAAGTACGAAGCCGAACATCAAAAAGAGCTTGAGGAGCTTTTGCTGGAAGATGATATGGACAGCTTTGTGCCGCCGGAGCCTATGTTTGTAAGGGAAGATTATGATGCCGAAGATATTAAAGATATTAAAAAAACCGAAAAAGCTGAAAATACAGCCGATATGGATATAACGGAGCCTGTTAAGGCTATGCCGGATAAAAAGCCAAAGCCTGAAAATCATGAAAAAAAGCATACCGAAAAAAGATCATTTTTTAAAAACTATAAAATCATAGGTCAGGTTTTTAATACTTATTGGATTGTAGAACAGGGAAGCTCTGTTTTTATGATAGATCAGCACGCCGCACACGAAAGAGTCCTTTATGAAAAGCTTATAAATGAGCTTAAATCCGAAAAAACTGTAAGCCAAAGGCTTATTCAAAGTGTTGCGGTTAATTTAAGCCTTAACGAAATTAATACGGTTGAAGAAAATCTTTCGCTTCTTGAAAGCTTTGGCTTTGAGCTTGATCGTTTTGGGGAAAACACATATGCTGTAAGAGCTGTGCCTTTTATTTTTGAAGGACCTATTAAACCTGATTTTTTTATAGATATGGTTGATATGCTGGCGGATGACAAATTAATAGGCAGTATTTACGAAACAAAGCTTGATTTGATTGCCTCTATGAGCTGCAAGGCGGCTGTTAAAGGCAACAACAGCTTAAGCTTTGCTCAGGCAAAAGAGCTGATTGAAAAAATGCTCAAGCTTGAAAATCCTTTTTCCTGCCCCCATGGCAGACCTACTGTTATAGAGATAAGCAAATATGATATAGAAAAAAATTTTAAGAGAATACAATAGCCTAAAAGAGTGTGATAAAATGAAAATAAGAATAGCGGATATTATAAACGACTCGATAGTTGACGGACCGGGGCTTAGGCTTACTGTCTTTGTACAGGGCTGCCCCCATAAATGCAGGGGCTGTCACAATCCAGGAACGCACAGCCTTGACGGCGGAAAAATTATGGATACCGATGAAATAGCCGAAATTATTAAAAAAAATATTCTGCTTGACGGAGTTACGTTTTCGGGCGGAGAGCCGTTTTTGCAGAGCGAAGCCCTTGCGAAGCTTGCGCAGGATGTTAAAAAAATGGGGCTTAATGTTATAACCTATACGGGATTTTTGTTTGAGGATTTAATTAAAGATAAATCTAAAATGCCGCTTTTGCTTGCAAGCGATTATATTATAGACGGCAGGTTTGAGCAGGATAAAAAAAGCCTTGAGCTTAATTTTAGGGGCTCATCAAATCAAAGAATAATAGATGTTAAAAAAAGTATAGCCGAAAACAAGGCAATACAGACAGAGCTTTAGGAGGATTTAAAATGATTAAGCTGATTGTAATTTGTTATAAATTGATTTCTGTGCCGGCAATAATTTTAATTATTGCAATACACAGCCTTATAAAAGCAGCGGTTTCAACCGCATTGGGAGATGATCTGCCCAAAAAAGGCGCCAGGTTATCTTTAAATCCGTTTAGCCACGTTGACGCTATAGGGCTTCTCTTATTCTTCTTTACGGGTTATGGCTGGGATAAACCCGTTAGGACATCAGCCATGAAATATAAAAACAAAAAAAGAGATACGATTTTGGTTAATATCCTGCCTATGGCGGTTTGTCTGCTGGTTTCATTTGCGGCGATTTTTGCGAGGTATCATTTTTTTAATACTTATAATTCTATGCCTATGCAGTTTGTGACAGCTTTTTTAAATCAGCTTTCCATTTATGGCATAAATATGGCTGTATTTAATATAATACCTATTTATCCCATGGATGCATCTTCAATATTAAAGTCGTTTTTAAGCCCCAATCAAGTTGTAAGCTTCAGCAGATATGAGGGCGTTTTGCAGATAATTTTAGTTTTTGCCATAATGCTTGGCTTTTTAAATGTAATATTAGACCCTGTTTCCAATTTTATTTATTCTTTGTTTATTGTCTTTGGGGGCTGAGATTTTTATGCAGACTCTTACAGTTAAAACAGAAGGATTTGAGGGCCCGTTTGATGTTCTTTTTAAGCTGATAGAAAAAAATAAAATAGATATATATGATATACCCATTGCAGGGCTTACCGAACAGTATATGGAATATATATCCTCTATGGAAGGCTCGGATATGGAGCTGTCGAGCGAATTTATAGTTATGGCGGCAGCTCTGCTTGAAATAAAATCAAAAATGCTGCTGCCATGCGAGAATAACGACGCCGAGCAGGAGGATCCAAGGCAGGAGCTTGTTAACAGGCTTATGGAGTATAAAAAGTTTAAGCATATTGCAGAGCTTTTTTCGCAAATGGACAAACCCAATCTATATTTCAGAGATATGGATAAAACCGTTGCGCAAAGCATTAAACAAATACATAAAACGGATATAAGCGAAATACTGGACGGCGCTGATATGGATATGCTTTACGCCGCCTTTGAAGAGGTTTTAAAAAGAAAGGAGCTTCGCAGGGATAAAATAAGAAGCGAATTTAACTCTGTAAAAAAAGCAAAATTCAGCATAAACGAAAAGATACAATTTTTAACAGACCTTTTGATTGTAAAAAAAAGAGTAAAATTTAGCGATGCTTTTAAATGCGACAGTTCCAAAACCGAAGTTGTTGTGACATTTTTGGCGATGCTTGAGCTTATAAGGATTAAAAAAATAGCTGTTATGCAAAAGGATAACTTTGATGAAATTATTATAAATGCCCTATAACACAAAGGAGAGGATAGTTTGAATGAGATTGAAGCGGCTGTAGAGGCTATATTATTTGCATCGGGAGAGCCTGTTAAGATTAAAAAAATCGCCGAGGCAATAGACGAGCAGACTGAAAAAACAAAAGAGATTATCCTTAATTTGAATGACAAATATAAAAAAGAAAACAGGGGAATAAGAATAATACAACTTGAGGATTCTTTTCAGATGTGTACAAATCCGGCTTTTTTCGGCTATATAAAAAAGCTTTATGAAGCTCCCCCTCAAAAAAATCTTTCATCCGCCGTTTTGGAAACCTTGGCTATCATAGCCTACAAACAGCCTGTAACAAAGGCTCAAATTGAAGCTATAAGAGGAGTTAACGCAGATCATAGTGTAAATATATTGGTTAAATATAATTTGGTTGAGGAAAAAGGACGACTCGATGCGCCCGGCAGGCCTATACTTTTTGGTACAACAGATGATTTTTTACGACATTTTGGCTTTAACAGCCTTTCCGCCATGCCAAAAACAGATAATGAAGCCTGATTGATTGAGCAAATTTACTTAATATTTTTAGAAAATATATGCAAAATCAATGCATTTTTTGTAAATATAATTAACATAAAGGCAATATATAGATATTATTGTAAATATGCGTTACGTTAAAAATGCCGAATTTATCTTATAAAAAAAAAGAGATTGAAAATTTATTGATAATATTTTATAATTAATTTATAAATTAATTATAAGCGTCGAAAAGTCCATTCGGGCTTTTTTAACGGCTGAATGTCAGGCGCTGGAAATTTGGCTTTAATAATTAAAAATAATATTTGAAAGGAGATTATGAAGATTATTATGAAATCATTGATGAAATTTTTATCAGTGCTTACAATCGGTGTAATGAGCGTTAATTCAGTCGCTTTTGCATCAGGAGCTACTGTTGAAGAATCAAAAAAAGTACTTGATTATGTTCGTAAAGGCGTGCAGTATTCTTCAGAATATGCGCAATATGATAAAGATAATAATCAAAAATTGACTTCAACAGATGCAGCTCTTATTTACAAGGAATATCTTAATAACGGCAGCGGAGAAGTTACACCTCCAGAAGATGATCCTCAGCAAACGGAAGGCTCAAAATATGGTATTCAGGGCTTTGCAAAGGCAGGCTTTGACAATACAAACTTTTCTGATATTGAGTTTGAAACAATAGAAGCAGGCACTGCACAGGCATTTTTAGACGGCATTAAAAAGGCTCAGGATAACACAGCCGCAGGAAAGGGTACAATAATAAAGGTAACATCAGATCTTAACCTTGGCTTTAAAGAATCCGGTGTAAAGCAGGAGTCATATTATCAGGAAGCAAATGCGCCGCTTCTTCACCCCACTCTTATTGAATCGGGCGTAAGCAAAATTACAATAGAAAATACCTCAAATCTTGTTATATATTCAGAAAACGGCGCTGCCCTTAAGCATACAGGCTTTATTGTTTATGGCGTAGATAATATCGTTTTCAGAAACTTAAAATTCAGCGAATACTGGGAATGGGATGAAATGACACTCGGTCATTATGACAGAAACGACTGGGATTTCATCAGCATACAAGAGGGTAAAAATTCAACTCCATGCAAAAATATATGGATTGATCACTGCACATTTACAAAGTCATATGATGGTATTGTAGACTCAAAGCAGGGCGCAACAGGCGTTTCCATTACATGGTGCAAGGTAGACCCAAATGAAGATGCGGCATTTATCAAAACTCAGATGGATTGGCTTGAAGCTCATAAAGATGATACAGTAAGCGATGGCAGCGGCAAGAAAATAACAAACAACACCGGCAGGACAATACTCGGCGTAGAAAGCAACAATACAGCTACAGCTACTACATATAAATATCCTCTCTACAAGCTTTTAAGAGACGGTATTTCAAACGATGACGGAAAAGGGGCTGTAAGCGGATATTCAGCAGCCGATATTCTTACTGCAGCAACTGCACAGCAGAAGAGCCATCTTATAGGCGCAGGCACAGACGAAGCAAATAAAGGAAATTTGGAAATTACTCTTGCTTACAATTATTACAACGATGTAAGAGACAGAATGCCGAGAATAAGAGGCGGCAACGCTCATATTTACAATTGCGTTATCGATAACGAAGGAATAACTCCATCAAGCATTACAAGCAAAACAAATTCTGCTCTGTTTTTGGATAACAATAGCTTAAAGATGAACACAACCAGTGATACAAAAACAGATAAATTAAGTTTCTCAAGAACGAATCAAGCGTTTATACCTACAGAAGGTTCTGCTATGATGGTTGAAAATACTATTCTTAAGGGACTTACATCAAACTTTGTTAAAGATCAGCAGACAAGCGGAGCTTCAGCAACATATCAGGGCAAATTTAAAGCAAAAGATGTAGTTGTAGGAGGAAATACTTTATCTTGGGACAGTACATCAGCAGATAATGCCCTTAAGCCGTCAAACAGCTATAGCAATGCTCCTTTGGCTTTCAGCTGGAACAGTACTCCTAATTATTCAGATGATGCTGTAAGCTGCACGCCTGAGGATTTATCAACTCTTGAAGCAACACTTAAGAACGAAGCAGGAGCAGGAAAAGTTGAATTAGATTGGACTAAGCTCAGCTATTAATAAAAAATAAAAAAAGCTGCTGCAAAGCAGCTTAAAGGATTGCACTTTAAATCATTAAATCAAGGCGGAATTTATTTCCGCTGAGGAAAACAGCAAGTTTCAAGGGGCTAAAAGCCCCTTTGGAATGAGCTGTTTGTTTTTTTTATTCTGTTTAACTTCAAAAAAGCCCATTTTGACCAAGCAACTTAAAGCGCCATATCTTGCCAAGGAGAGATGGCATCAAAGCAACGATATTAAACGCTTTTCATTTCGTGAAAAGAACTTCGCTTCTCTCGTTGGTATGTATCTTTGCACCCAAATAGTCACCGTCTGAGTGTCGATCATTGCCCCAATATAGTTGTTTTATTGTTTACATATCAAAAAATATATGTTACAATGCAAAATGTATAAAATATTAAACTATAATGGGAGGGATCTTTTCTTGAACAAAAAATCCAAACATAACGACAAAGAAATAAAAAATTATTTCACACGCCAAAATATCCGCACCTTCTTGTTCTGGCTCATGCTTGTGTTATTGGCGCTGTTCAATGCATTAAACAAATCAGGCTATATAAATTTTTCTCCGGTAAACGGTGATTTTCAAAACTTCAACCCTATAAGAAGATTTTTATCTGGGCAGACTCCCTTTGTTGATTTTGAAGTATATCTCGGTATGGGGCATTTGGTCTTGGGTTCCCTGTTTACCTTTATATTTGGCAATAATTTTCATTCATCATACTGCGCAATGAGATTTTTAACATTTATATGCTTTGCAATCACATTATATGTTATTTCAAGAGTGATATCAAAGGACAAAAGGCTTGCCCAGGGCATTACCCTTTCCTTATGTGCTGTTGATGTGATGCACTTTAAAAACATAGAGGCAATATTGGGTGATATTATCACTAAAGCACTTTCAATCACCACTACTTCCGGAAATTCTGCTCGTTTTATACGCAGCAGCATATGTGTGATAACCCCCATTTTGATACCTGTTATATATAAGTTTTTGCAATGGGCAAACGGTAAAATAAAGAGCCGTAAGATCGATATATACATTTTAGGCTGTGTGGCAGTAGGTTTTTCTGCGGCATTTGCCATTTTCTACAGCAACGATTACGGCATTGCATCCGCCTTTTCGGTTTTGCTTATGTCAGCATTGACTTGCTTTAAGCTCTGCTCAAAAAATATAAAAAAGCTTTTTATTTCAGGCTCCGTTATGCTTGCAAGCTTCTTTTTGAGCGTGTTTATATTGGCGGCGATCGTTACAGGGCTTCACCCCTTGGCATATTTCAGATCCACCCTCGGCGTAAGCAGCTATCAGCCATGGTATGCTGTACACTCTCCCGTAATTTGCTGTTATTTCCTTTGGGACGTACCCATCCAATACCCTTATGCATATTTTGCTATTTTCCTTGTTGTGATATATGCATTTATTTATTTTCGTGGGGAGATAAACAAAGAAAGATATTTCAGATATGCCGTGCCCTGTATTATTTTGTTCACAGGATACACTGCCGTTCATATGTACAGAATAGGCGATGGCGGCGGAGTGGAATATTTTGTGGTTCTGCTGCTGGCAACATCAATTTGTGAAGTGGTGACCTTTGCTTCAAAGCATTTGCGCCCTATAATAGAAAATGCGGCATCGGCTAAGAACTCTACCCCCCCCCAATTTATAATTTCACTTTTGCCCTTTATCATATGCGCAAGCGTGCTTTTAGCACAGATCCAAACCTTTGTAGTCGACAGCCTTAATGGAAAATACAAAAACGGGGTTGAGGTGGAGGAGCTGGGAGGCAATATGTTAACACTCGGCGATTCCGTAAACAAAACAAAGGAAAGAATGAGAGGCAAAAAGATATTCAGCACATATGCCTCTGCAGTTGAGGCTGCTATTGATACATTCCAGCCTACAGGTATAGACTATATAATCCATGCCTTAGGAGATGACAAACGAGAGCATTATTTAAATGTTTTTCATAACGATGCACCCGACTATGTGTGTATAACCAACGAAAACTTTGATGTATGGGAAGGCTGTATAAGAGGTTTAAACTGGTTTTTTTACAGAGATTTTCTCGATAGCTATGTTTTGGATCTTTGCAACGAGTATCAGCTCTACTATTCAAAGGCAGCCGAGCCTCAAAGACAAAATATACCCTGTGACGTTTCCGTAGTTTCCACCGACACAGGCACAACTGTTATAAACGTTAAATATGACAAGCAGTTTACAGGGATAGCAGATGTCAAATTGACATATGATGTTAAAAAGACTGATGATCCAAAAAATAATTTTCGCATTAAGAATTTGATATTTTTAAAAGATATGTACAATGCAGAAAAAAGCTTCAACAAGGATTTTCCGCTGCCGGGCGGCGGAGGTAAGACGCAAACATTCTACATACCCATACAGGTGGTTAACGGCGTGGGAAAAATGACTGTTACCTCATATCCTCTTGATTATACTATTTTAACGGTTAATTCGGCACAGGTTGAGGGATTTTTCCAAAACACTTTGAATTTTGCGGCTGTCACCAAATGTGAGCAAAGTGGCAACAAAGCCACAATATATGTAAAAACAGCAGACGTATCAAAGCTTAACAAAGTATATAAAATACAGCATAAAAATAAATTTGCAAACGTGATTTCGACTCGCCCTGTCGGAGAGGATAAGGCCGAGTTGGTCATTGACGATCCCGAGTTAGCAGATGAGCTTGACGATATGTCGGCAATAAAGCTTATTACGCGATAGTTTTTAATTAAATGTTATAACCTTTGTTTTATTTCTAAAAAGCTGCCATAAGGCAGCTTTTTTATTTCGATTTAATATTAAGCCCGTCTTTTTTCCATATTCCCAATATATACAAAAACCATAGAATAAAAGCCGAAATGGCGTTGCTGACAACAACACTGTACCAAATGCTTCTTACGCCCATATTAAGGACGGTTTCACATATATAAAGGGTTGCAAAACGGAATATCCAAAGACGTGAAGCATCGTTTAGCATTGTAATCATAGTATGCCCCGAGCCTTGAAAAAGACCGTTTGAGGTGTTGTGAATACCGTTTGTCCAGCAGGATATAGCCATTACGGATAAAAAATCAGAGCCTAATCTAATAACCTCGCTGTCTGATGAAAAAATTGAAACAATAGAAGACGAAATAATATTTCTTGATAAAATTATGCCGCTTATAAACAAAAATAAAACTATAATGCTTCTTGCAAGCTTATAGGCTTTGTCGGCTCTGTTGTATTGGTCTGCGCCTATGTTTTGGCCGACTATGGTTGAAACGGCCGAACCCATGGCGGTGGATGGCATTGTTATAATTCCGTTTACTTTGTTGCCTATGCCATATGCGGCAACGGCAACAGAGCCGTATTCCAAAACATTTTTGCTCATAAGCAAAAAACCAAACTGCATAGTGCTGCCGCCTATTGCCGAGGGAAGCCCTATTTTAATTATTTTTTTAAGCTTTATTTTATCTAAGCGAAAGCCTTTTAGGCTGATATGTATGTTATTTTTTTTGCTTAAAAGGCTTGCAACGGCAATTATCGAGCATGGAAATTTTGAAAACAAAGTAGCAAAAGCAGCGCCGGCTATGCCCCATTTAAATACAATAAGAAACAGAGGATCCAAAACCATATTTATGCATATGCCTAAAAAATTAAGGTACATTGGTTTTAGCGTGTTGCCTTGGGCTTGATTGACGGCGGTATATATGTTTATTAAAAATAAAAACGGCATATCTATAAGTATTATTCTAAGATAAATGCAGCTTAAGCTGTAAATATCGCCCTCTGCGCCAAGCCAGCTTATAACAAAGCCGGAGAACAAAAGAAATACAAAAGAGCATATCAGCGAAAACAATATTGAGCATATAAAAATATGATTTGCCATAATATTTGCGTTTTTGTCATCTCTTGCGCCTATGTATTGGGATATAAGTATTGCTCCCGCCGCCGTAAGGCCTTGGCCAAAGTTTATTATTATATTTTGGATAGGGGTGACAATTGTAATTGCCGCCATAGGATCTGTGCCTATTTTTCCAAGCCAATAGGTATCGGTGAGGTTGTACATAGTTTGAAGCAGGCTGTTTATTATAATAGGTATGGCAAGAAATATTATTGCTTTAAAAAGATTTCCGTTTAAAATCAAATCTCTGTTTTCTTTTTTGCTGATTGTTTTTTTCATCTATGCAGCCTCTTTTCTTTTTTACCGCCTATATATAATTTTCGGTGAGAGTTTTTCTCTCACCGAAAACAAAGGTATTATAAGTATAAGCTTTAATTTTTAAGGGCCTTTTTAAAAACTTCTGTCTTGTCCGTTTTTTCCCAAGGAACAAGTATGTCGCTTCTGCCAAAGTGACCGTAAGCGGCTGTTTGCTTGTAAATGGGGCGCCTTAAATCAAAGTTTTTGATTATAGCGGCAGGCCTTAAATCAAAGTTTTCTTTTATTATCTCAACTATTTTTTCGTCGCTTATTTTGCCGGTTGAATATGTGTTTACAAGAATAGACAAAGGCTTTGCAACGCCTATGGCATAGGCAAGCTGTATTTCACATTTTTTGGCTATTCCGCTGGCAACAATGTTTTTTGCAACATATCTTGCGGCGTAAGCTGCGCTTCTGTCAACTTTTGTGGGATCCTTTCCGGAAAAAGCTCCGCCGCCGTGGCTTGCATAGCCGCCGTAAGTGTCAACTATAATTTTTCTTCCCGTAAGGCCGCAGTCACCCTGAGGGCCGCCTATTACAAATCTTCCCGTAGGATTAATATAATATTTTGTATTTTCATCAAGCAAATGTTTTGGAACAACTGCCTCGATAACATATTTTTTAATATCCGCTTCTATTTGCTCGTGGCTTACATCGGGGCTGTGCTGGCTTGAGATAACGACGGAATCTATCCTTACAACCTTGTCGTCATCATATTCAACGGCAACCTGGCTTTTGCCGTCTGGCCTTAAATAGCTTAAAGTTCCGTTTTTTCTTACCTCGGATAATTTTTTGGCAAGCTTATGCGCCAAATAAATAGGCATAGGCATAAGATCTTGAGTTTCATCACAGGCAAAGCCAAACATCATTCCTTGATCGCCTGCGCCGGTGTCGTTTTCGTTTTCATTTCTTGTTTCAAGAGCGTTGTTTACGCCTTGAGCAATATCGGGCGACTGTTCTTTTATTGATGTAATAACGGCGCATGAGTCGCAGTCAAAACCATATTTAGCCCTGTCATAACCAATTTCCCTGACTGTTTGTCTGGCTATTTTTTCGATATCGACATGGCTGTTTGTTGAAATTTCACCGGATATCATAATAAGACCTGTTGTTGTCATTGTTTCACAGGCAACCCTTGCCATAGGGTCTTTTGCAAGGATAGCATCAAGGATAGCATCTGATATTTGATCACAGATTTTATCCGGATGTCCCTCTGTTACCGATTCTGAAGTAAATAATTTTTTCATTAATTAGTCCTCCTGTCTGTTAAATCAAAAGATTATCAACTCAAGGGCAAGATGTTTTAACAAAACAAAAAAGCCCTTTCGGGCTTAAATTGCGAAGTTCTCATCTTCCGGTAAGCCCGGGGGAATTAGCACCGATGCATAAGCCGGTTGCCGGGTTTCACAGGGCCCATATCCCTCCACCTCTCTTGATAAGTAAATATTTAATTTAGCAATGATATAATAGCATTTCTTAAATAATTTGTCAACGAATATTATATAAAATTTTTTATTCTATATAATAGCTTTAATTTTATCCTCAATAGAGCTTTTTGGCACTGCTCCGACAGATCTGTCTATGCATTTTCCGTTTTTAAAAAACAGAAGAGTAGGTACTGCGTTTATAGAAAATCTTTCGCAAAGGCTTTCGTTTTTGTCTATATCGGCTTTAAAAACCTCCGCAGACCCGTCAAGCTCTTTGCTAAGCTCGTCTATATACGGCGCTATCATTTTGCATGGAGCGCACCAAGAAGCATAAAAATCAACCATAACAGCTTTATCACTGTTTAAAACAAGCTCGTCAAAATTATTTTCATCAATTATTTTAGCCATATAAAACCCCTCCTTTGGTTATAAATCAGCAGTTTTCTATATTGACCTTTTCGGCGTTGTAGCTGTGTTTAAGGGTAACGCTGCATATATCGGCAAATTTTTTGTTATTGTCGCTGACATAAAAAGTATGTTTTTCAGTATTCCCTTTATTAAGCATATTATTCTTATCGAGAAAATCTTTTATTTTTTTTGCCGTTGCCGCCGCAGGATCTATTATTTTTACCTCTTTGCCTACGGTTTCGCCTATACAGGCTTTAAGCAGAGGATAATGAGTGCAGCCCAAAAGTATGCAGTCCATTCCGGTTTCAATAAGCTCTTTTAAGTAAATATTCGCGGTTTGCTTTGCAACCTCGTTGTTTGTCCAGCCCTCCTCGGCAAGAGGAACAAACAGCGGACACGCTTTGGAATATACTTTTATTTTTGGATCGAGCGCTTTTATTCTTTTTTCATAAGCTCCGCTTTTTATTGTCGCCTCTGTTCCGATAACGCCGACTATGTTATTTTTTGTAGCTTTAATACAGCTTTCTGCTCCCGGGCCGACAACCTCTATAATGGGAAGATTTGGAAATTCTTCTCTAAGCTCTTCAAAGGAATTGGAGCTTACTGTATTGCAGGCTATTATAACCGCCTTAACATTTTTAGATTTTAAAAAACGTATGATTTGGCTTGAAAATTTTGTTACGGTTTCCTTTGATTTTGATCCGTAAGGAACCCTTGCCGTATCTCCGAAATAAACCGTTTCCTCAAACGGAAGCTCTCTTATAACCTCTTTAACCACAGTTAAGCCGCCTACACCGGAGTCGAAAATTCCGATAGGTCTTTTATCCATAAAATCATTCCTCCTGTAATTCCGAGCCTTCTTCAAAGCTTTCAAAACCAAGCTCGATAAGATTATCTATAAGCTCTTTGAGAGAAATTCCGGCTTCTGCCCAAAGCATGGGATACATACTTATGGATGTAAAGCCCGGCATTGTATTTATTTCGTTAAAAATAACCTTGTTTGTTTCGTTTTCAAGGAAAAAATCTACCCTTGACAGACCTTTGCAGCCTAAGGCGGTAAATATTTTAACGGCTTTTTCTCTTATTTCTTCTCTGATATTTTCTTCAAGCTCTGCGGGAACAATTGTTTTTGATTCTTTATTATTGTATTTGGCATCAAAATCATAAAAATCCGCCGCCGCTTTGATTTCTCCCACTGTGCTGGCTTTGGGGCTGAGGTTTCCCAAAACGGCGCACTCAAGCTCTCTTCCGAAAATGCATTTTTCAATAATAATCGAAGAGTCATTTTCTGCGGCGTAAATTAAAGCTTTTTCAAGCTCCTCTTTATTTGACGCCTTTGAAACGCCGACAGACGAGCCTGCACGGGAAGGCTTTACAAAGCATGGATAACCTATTTCATTTTCGGCTTTTGCAGTTATGCCGTTTATATCCTCTTCAAGCTCATGGCTGTATACTACGATATGCTTTGCCTGCTCTATGCCTATGTCGGCGCAGATTATTTTTGTATACGCCTTATCCATAGAAAGGCTTGAGGCAAGAACGCCGCAGCCCACATAGGGTATGCCCGAAAGCTCTATAAGGCCCTGAACTGTGCCGTCTTCGCCGTATTTTCCGTGAAGAACGGGAAAGACAATATCAACCGGTATAATTTTAACCTTATCGCCGACTATCCTTAAAAGCCCTTTGTGCTCTGAATCGGGGCTTAAAACCGCATGAGCCGCATACTTTTCCCATCTGCTGCCGGATATATTTTCTACAGGGCCGTCATATATCATCCATTTTCCGTCCTTTGTTATATAAACGGGTATAATATAATATTTATCCCTTGACATATTTGAAATTACAGTGGCTGCCGATATCTTTGAAATCTCATGCTCGGAGGATTGTCCCCCGAAAAGTACAGCAACGACCTTTTTTTTCATTACAACACCTTCTTTTAAATTATTTTATAAGGAAATATTTGCCTTTTACATTTTAATTGGTAATTATAATTAATACAATAGCTTTTTGCAAATTTTAAATAATCGATTTTTAGCTTTATATATTATATGTTAAAATCGTTTTTTGGAAGCTTATTCAAGCTTCTTATATTCAAGCTCTTCTATTCAAGCCCCTCAAGGCTTTTAAGCCATATCCTTACGCAAGCATCGCTTGGCATTCTCCAGTCGCCTCTGGGCGAAAGAGAAACAGAGCCTACCTTTGGGCCGTCGGGAAGAGCAGAGCGCTTAAACTGCTGAGAGAAAAAACGGCGGTAAAACATTTTAAGCCATTTAAGGATTGTTTTTTTATCATAGCGATCCTTAAAAGCACAGCCTGCAAGATAATATATCTTATCGGCAGGAAAACCTAAACGCATCATATTATAAAGGAAAAAATCGTGAAGCTCATAAGGGCCTACTATATCCTCAGTAACCTGTTTTATGCCGCCGTCTTTATCGGGCGGCAGAAGCTCCGGAGAAACGGGAGTATCCAGTATATCGTAAAGAACCTCCTTAAGTCCGGCTTCCTTTGCGTTTATGGCAGTGTCTTCTATAAGATATCTTATAAGCGTTTTCGGAACGGAGGCGTTTACTCCGTACATACTCATATGATCGCCGTTATAGGTGGCAAAGCCAAGCGCAAGCTCCGACAAATCGCCTGTGCCAACCACAAAGCCGCCGTATTTTGAGGCTGTATCCATTAAAATTTGAGTACGCTCCCTTGCCTGAGAATTTTCGTAGGTAAGATCGTGAATGTTGGGATTATGTTCTATATCCTCAAAGTGCTTTAAAACGGCATCCTTTATATTTATTTCCAATAGAGTTGTGCCTAAAATACGGCACATCTTAACGGCGTTTTGATAAGTCCTTTCGGTTGTTCCGAAGCATGGCATCGTTACGGATATTATGCCGGAGGGATCAAGATTAAGAAGACTGAAGGCTTTATGGGTAACAAGAAGCGCCTGAGTTGAATCTAATCCACCGGATATGCCTACTACAACGTTTTTGCAGCCTATGTGTTCTATTCTCTTTTTAAGCCCCATAGCCTGAATGTTTATTATTTCTTCACATCTTTCTTTTCTCATGTTTTCATCGGAAGGAACAAAAGGCTTTGAATCCACAAATCTTTCAAGCTCGGCATTGTTTTCGCTTTGATCGAATATTATTTTAATATAACCGTCGTCTTCAGTATGATAGCTCGTGTTTTTTCTTCTCTCGGAGGCAAGATAATCCACATCTATATCGGAATATATTATTCCGTTGTTAAATCTTTTGTTTTCGGCAATAGTCTTTCCGTTTTCGCAGATAATGCTGTGTGCCGAGAAAACAACATCGGTTGTGGATTCCCCGTCACCGGCGCAGGCATACGCATAGCCGCAGATAAGCCTTGCCGACTGAGAAGAAACAAGCGATTTTCTGTATTGCGCCTTGCCTGTTATTTCGTTGCCGGCTGAGGGATTAAGAATAATATATGCCCCCGCAGGACAGTGATAAGAACTTGGAGGAACCGCCGCCCAAAGATCTTCGCATATTTCAACGGAAAAAGTATAATTTTTTTTGCTTTTGTGAGCAAATATTATTTTTGTTGAAAAAGGAACTTTATCACCGAAAAAATCATATTCTTTTATTCCCAAAAAGGCGGATTCAAAATGTCTTTTTTCATAAAATTCATTGTAATTGGGTATATAGGTTTTAGGCACAACGGCAAGAAGCTTTCCGCTTTTTGAAACCGCCGCACAGTTGTAAAGCTTGCCGTCAAGCTCTAGGGGAAGTCCTGTTACCGAAATTATATCACATGATGCGGTTTCTTCTATAATATGCTTAAGACTTTTAACCGCGCTTTCTATTAAGCTTTGCTGCATAAACAAATCGCCGCAGGTGTAGCCTGTTATGCAAAGCTCTGGAAAAACTATTGCCTCCGCTTTGTTTTCACAGGCAATTTTAATTGATTTTATAATTTCCTCGCTGTTGAAAATACAGTCGGCTACTTTTATATTTACAGATGCCGCCGCTGTTCTTATAAAACCGAATTTCATAATTTTATTCTCCTTATTATATAAGTGTATTATAAAGCAG
Source organism: uncultured Clostridia bacterium (assembly GCA_947630475.1). Classification (GTDB taxonomy): domain Bacteria; phylum Bacillota; class Clostridia; order Lachnospirales; family CAG-274; genus CANRHR01. The sequence continues at coordinate 24,451 of CANRHR010000015.1, forward strand.
ATTCCGATTATAAAAATATCAATTATATTCGTTTTAATTATTGTTTTTGTTATTATATCACATTTGGCAAAAATTATAAAGAGAGGACCACGGCAAAAACAAAAAGGCGATAAATAATAAAACAAGGCTTAAAACCGCAGAAATAAGCCGATATTTATATATTTGGCATGAAATAATGTTACAAAAATATCGTAAATATTACATAAGTATTACAAAACGTCAATAAGACTTGATTTTGTTTTAAGCCTGTGATAATATTTATTTCAGCAGGAGGGGAAAAGCAGTAAACAAGCAAGATGATATGTTACAGTATCATTACAGCTTATTAAAGTTTATTGACTTGAAAAACCTGCAGTGATATAATGTGACTTGTAGATGAGGTTTTGATAATTGCCTCGCCACATTTTATAAAAGAATCTTAAGGAGGAAATTTTTGAAATGAAAAAGAAAGTTGCTATATTATTGGCAGCTGTTATGACAACAGCAGCCGTACCAATGAATGTAATGGCTTCATCAAGCAATCAGATTAATAAGACAGTTACTAAGGCTGTTAACAAAGCTATTGATGATGTTTATTTGAACATTACACCTAACGATGAGATCGCTTCAGGCGATACAATCGCTCTTACTATCGAAGGCGCTGAGTTCTTTGAAACAGAAGCAGAAGGCGGAACTAAGATTGATGATGATACTTACTATTTCGATACTTATCAGTATTCATTAGATAATACAGACTATGGAAAGATGGACTTTGACGAAATCAGTAAGACAATTGATGACTCAACTACTGTTTTAACCCTTATGGGTGCTAAAAAAGGTGGCCCTACTAATGAGCTTCCTTTCAAGCTTACAAGAAACAGCTCTAAGGAAATTGAAGTTGAGCTTTTCCCACTTACAGAAAATCAAGTTGGAGTAAAGAATGGAAACTCAGAAACAAAAGTTTACTACAAGATTCCTCTTCCAATGAAGGCTACTTCAACAGGAGATATCAAAGTTTCAGTTGACGCTAACGAAACTTCAATCTCAGGTGGCGGCACTTATACTATAGGTACTGCAGTTTCTTCTTCAGGAAGCACAACAACTACAATTGAAGAAGTTAAGAATTTTGAAGATATAGGCGAAATTAAAACTATTACAATCAGAGAAGATGTAGCTGAAACTTTTGAAAAAGGCAAAGAAGTTACTTTAAGACTTGGTAGCGGTTTTGTTTTTTCAAACAGCAGCAATATTCAAATTACTCCGGGAATTAATGCACCTAGCTTTACTCAAGATGAGTTGAAATTAACGTATAATAATGATCGTGATGAAGTCACTTTCATAATGCCTTTTAGCAAAGGAAAAGACGGCAAGGCAGCTGCCATCAAGATTACAGGTATGCGTGTTCAAGCCGATGATGACGATGAAGATTGGGGCGATGTTAAGCTTACAGTTTCAGGCGCAGGTATCTCAAAGGAAACTATTAAGATTGCCGAGAGAAAAGAACTTGGGTTTGCTATGACTGTTCTTGAGGACGTTCCTACTATTATCGCAGGTCGTTTCGAAAACGGTAAAGGTTCAGCTAAGATTTATGATGATGACTGTGTAACAGCTCAGTTTAAGTTTGAGGAGACAGTTCCAAATACTTGGTTAGCTCAGAGAAAACTTGAATTCTCAGTTCCTGAGGGTGTTCAGATTTACGATTGGGAATTTGATGATGAAGAAGAGGTTAAATTTAAGAGCGATGCAGAGCTTGCAAACGATAACAAAACATTAAAGATTGACAGAGATTCTGTTGTGTTAGGTAATGATAAGAATAGTAACGGAACTACAGATGATACAGCAGAATTCAAGCTTAAATTATATCTTTCAGTAGACGCTGACTATGAGGGTGAAGTACCTGTATCTGTAAAAGGTGGCGGAATTGCAGAGGGAGAAATTGACGACATTGTGGTAGCTAATGTTATCTGCCCAATTAGCATTTCTTCTCAAACAACTAAGACTAATATGGGTTATCAGTCAGTTGATACAGCTGATATTACTATTACAGAAGCAAAGGAAGGCGCTTTCCTTAAGAATGGTGAGGTTGTGGTTTATCTTGATGCTTCATTTGGTAATCAGGAAATCGGCTTCGCTGATGAAGGTATCGATTATGAGATCGATGGCGAATTAGAGATTACAAACTTCAAGGTAAGTGATGGAGAAATCATTTTCAAGGTTGACAAAGAATCTTATACTGAACCGTCTTCTATCACATTTAAAAACCTTAAAGTTGGTACAACTCGTTCCGTACCTTACGGTTCATTTGATATCTGCGTAAGAGGCGAAGGTGTTATCAACAACTACGATGATGACGGCGTTGATCATGGAGTAGGTTTTTCTGATGTAACTGATTCTTACGCATTTGACGACTATCTTACAATTGGTACTGTAACAGGTACATTTGATGATGTTGTTAAAGTAACTATCGGCGAGAAGACTATCCTTATCAACGATGAGGCTCAGGATATGGATGTTGCTCCTTATATCCAGGCTTCAAGCAACAGCACAATGGTTCCTTTAAGATTCGTAGCTGTAGCATTAGGCGTTGACCCTGCAAGCATCAGCAATCCTGATGAATCAAGCAAGGTAGCTTGGGATGCAAACACTAAGACAGTTACTATCTACTACGGCGCAGGTACAGGACAGAAGATTGTTCAGTTCACAGCCGGAAGCAACACTATGTTAGTTGATGGTTCTCCTATTCCTATGGAATATGGCGTTGTTGCCGAGATTAAAGACGGCAGAATGTTTGTTCCTTTCAGAGCTTTAGGTAACGCACTTGGTATTAACGTTACTTGGGATGCTGATACAAGAACAGCAACTTACAACGGTGACAAATAATTTAACTTTAAATATAGGAGAAAGCCCCTTAGGGGGCTTTTTTCTATACATAATATATTTTGATATATAAAACATAAATTATGCAAATAATATTATTAAAGTTCGGCAAAAATTGTAATCTTGTTAAAGCCCAACAAATTTTATAAACTGCAAAAATTGATTTTTGAAAATATTTTAACCGACAAGTGTTCGCCTTTTAGGCGGGGTGCTTCGTTAGAAGCCGTTGGTTATGAGTGCGTAGAATAGCGGAGTACGAATATATTTAACAATCTGTTATTGAAATAAAAAAAGTTTTATTGTAAAATTAAATAAACCCTCTTTTCAACAGAGATTATAAAATAAGGAGTGCTTTATTGTGAAAAAAAATATAAAAAGAATAACCGCCCTTGTTTTGGCGATGCTTTTTACAAATAGTGTTTTTGCCGCAGATGATGTTAAAATTGAGGTGGATGGCTTGCTTCAGCCTATTGAAACCGAGATTATAAACAAAGATGGATATACCCTTGTCGGCATGAGAGATATGTTTAATATGCTTGGCGCAAGCGTTGACTGGAACAGCGTTAAAAGATGCATTACGGCAAAAAAGGACGATAAAACCGTTGTTATTTATGTAGATGACAATACTGCCGAGGTTGATGGCAAAAAAACTAAAGTGGAGCCCGTAGGCGTTGAAATCTCAGGCGGAACAACAATGGTTCCTCTAAGATTTGTAAGCGAGGTTTTTGACGCAGATGTTCAATGGGATACGGATACAAGAACTATAACTATAACAAATGATACAGGAAAATATCTTTTGCTTAACGATAAACAGAGCGTACCTGAAAATACATCTGTTTTAAGCTTTGACGACGCCCTTACAATGGCAAAGGAAAATAATTCTCAGCTTAAAAATATTGATGATGCAGTTGATTATCTTGATGATTTGAGAGATGATTTGGGAAATAATCTGCATGCTCTCGATGAATATGGCGTTTTCCTTAACAGCTATCCGTTAACCGGTAACGGAAGTATTAGGGATAGTGATGCTCTTGCTCTTTCTATGTATCAAAATGTTGTAAGCTCTATTCAGGTTATAAGAAGCATAAAAGAAGTGGATATTAAAAAAAGTGAAACCTCCGTAAATGAAGAAATGGTAAACGACAGTATTGAGCTTGGGCTTATAAGCAGCATTAACTCTATTAAAACATATGAAATGAATATACAGCTTTTGGAGCAGAATATTGCCTTGGCAGAAAAAAACCTTGAGAATACAAAGCTTAAGCTTGAGCTTGGCATGGAGAGCGAATATAATTACAAAACAGAAGAAAAAAATCTTGAAACAAGCAAATCAAACCTTGAAAGCCTTAAGCTTGGGCTTGAAAGCCAAAAGCAAAATTTAAAAACTTTGCTTGGCGTAAAAGCCGACGAGGAAATTTATGTTGATGAAAATATGGCATTTGATGAGCTTGATGATTTTGACCTTGAGGTGTTTATAACCAAAAAAATAAATTCCGATCCTTCTATTGTACTTTTAAAGGATGCTTTGGAAATTGCTCAGTACAACGTAAGAACAAACGGCTCTTATGTTGATGAAAGTGAAATACAGGTTGCAAACGATGCAAAAACAGCCCAAAGAAATCTTAAAGACGCTCAGGATCAAATGGAAAAAAATATAAGAAATACCTACAATAACCTTAAGCAGCTTGAACAAAACAACAAAACTCTTCTTTTGGCGGTTGAACAGGCAAAAGATGATTATAATGCCGTTGTTTCAAGCTATAGGGCAGGAAGAGCAACTTTGTTCCAAACAGAACAGGCTAAGCTTGGCATATTAAATGCAGAAAAGGCTGTTGAAGACAATGCCATAACTTATAAAAATCTTTCTTTCTGCTTAAAAAGACCTTATCTTCTCTCAAATGTTTCAAGTTAAGGATAAGGAATAGGTTTATTTTATGAAAAAATTAATTTGTGATCTTAAAACAACAGTTATTTTGATATTGATAATATTGGTTGTTGTAAGCATAAGCGCAGTTATTATTTTATCATCTTTTTTGTTTAAAAAGCAGGAACAGCCGCCGAAGCTGAGTTCGACGGCTGTTATGCAAAAAATATCACAAATAAGCGAGCTTGCCGTAAACAAGCTGGAATACAGAGATATTGTAAGATATGAAAGCGGAGATATCCCGCTTTTAACCCAAAAGGGTTTTACGATGCTATATGATGCGCAAGTTAAGGTTGGGATAGATTTTAACGAGATAGATGTTAAAAAAAATAACGATGCTATTATTATAACCTTGCCGGATGCCAAAATTTTGGATATCACTATAGATGAAAATTCATTAGAGTTTTATGATGAAAGACACGCTGTTTTTAATTGGCAGGACATACATGACACTGTTGAGCTGATAAAATATGCAAAGCAAAACGCAGAAACAAGAGCAATGCAAAGCGATATCTTAATTAGCTCCAAAAAGGAAGCGGGAGAGCTGATAAAACTGATGCTTGAGCCTATGGCGGAAGAATCAGGCGAAAAAATAGTAATAAGATGAAAGCTCTCTGAAAAGTATATCGGAGAATTTGATAAAATGAAAATAAATATTATTTGCGTAGGCAAGATTAAAGAAAAATATCTTGTCGATGCCATAAAGGAATATTCAAAAAGATTAAAAAAATACATAAAGCTTAGTATTATCGAATTGCAGGATGAAAAATGCCCTCGAAATCCGGGCGAAGAAGAAGCTGTTAAAGCCGTCGAGGGCGAAAGAATACTCAGCAGAATTAGAGATGAAGGCTTTGTTGTTGCCCTTGCTATTGAGGGCAGACAGATGAAAAGCGAAGAATTTGCTTCTTTTATCAGTGAAAAAGCTGTTAGGGGAGTAAGCTGCATATATTTTATTATAGGCGGCTCTATTGGCCTTGATACAAGGGTTTTAAACAGAGCCGACCTTAAGTTAAGCTTTTCTCATATGACATTTCCTCATCAGCTTATGAGAGTTATCCTTTTGGAGCAAATTTACAGGGCGGAAAAAATAATAAAAAATGAGCCATATCACAAATAAAAACATTATTCGGATAAAATATCCCAAGGCGTAAGCATACCAAGGATCTGTTCATCTCTTCTCCCATTTTTTGTTATATATATAACAGAAAGAAGCTTATGCCTTTTGCTTTGATAATTATATTTAAAAAGCTCTTCTACTTCATAAAACATAGTGTTTTCCGGCACAAACTCAAAATATTCGTTAATGTGTTCGTCAAGTCTTATATATTTTTCAAATTTTGATATTTTGGTATCGTCATCTATTGTAAGTTCTTTTTCACTGCATATATATGAATACACTGTATTGTCACTGAAAATCCCCATAAGCTCATTATCTTTAAAAACAGGAACATGAGTGTAGGTGAATCTGTTCATCATCGCTATAATCTCCAAAACAGGAGCATCAAAATCAGCCGTAAGCATTTTATCCGCCGTTATTGCAAACTCGATGGCCCGTGGAGGATTGTTTATAACATTAACACAGCGCTCCAAAAGCTTTACCATCTCGGGTGAAGGTATTATAGGGTAAACGCCGTTTACCTTTGGATTATGCGTTAAAAAGTTGCGCACAACACGACAGTAGTTAAGCTCCTCCTTAAATTTTTTAAGATAAGGAACAGTTAAAAGCCTGCCTATAATGTTGTCATTTTCTTTGGCTTCGGGATAAAAAAGACGTCTTCCGTCAAATTCAAGCTGTTTGTAAAGCTGTAAAAATTTGTCTGTTTGAGAATTCATAACAGCCCCTCCTTAAAACTATTTCTTTCTGAAAGGAATCAGCAAAAGCAAAATAAAAATTCCTATAAGCACTATTGTTCCTCCGGGCTTTATGTTATAAATGCAGGAAATGAAAAGCCCTATAACCGTAAACAAAACGGCAAATATGACCGACAGAATAACATTTGAGCGATAGCTTTTTGAAATAAGCATTGCACAGGCAACAGGTATTATCATAAGTGATGATATGACAAGCGCGCCTACTGTTCTTGAGGAAACAGACACAACTATGGCCGTAAGAAGAGTGAAAACAAAATTTACTGTTTTTACTTTTACCCCGCTTAGCTGAGCGCCTTCTTCATCAAAGGTTATAAAAAAAAGCTCACGATACAGAATTATTACAGTTACAATAACTATAAGGCTTAAAATAATTACAACAAATAATTCAAAGCTGCTTACGGCAACTATACTGCCGAAAAGAAAGCTTGAAAATGCCGATGAGTTTTTTATAAAACCCGAAAAAACAGCCGCCGTGCCTACGCCGAATGATAAAACTACGGCGGTGGCTATTTCCGAATATCTGTAAAAGCATCGTCTTACAAACTCAATTGTAAATGCGGCGAGCATTGAAAATATAACGGCGGATAATATAGGATCAAATCCGAAGCAAAGCCCTATCGCTACGCCCGCAAGGCTTGAGTGTGACAAAGCGTCGCCTATTGACGAAAGCCTTTTTAAGACAATTATATTGCCTATCAAAGGAGTTATAACAGAAATTAAAACAGCAACGGCAAATGCCCTCTGCATAAAAGAATAAGTTAAAATCTCCATATCGACACCCCTTAATGATTATGATGAACGTGATTGAATATCGTTTGAGAATTAAATTCCTCGGAAGCTAAAATTTTTGCGCTGCCGTCCTCGCTTAGGTGAAGAACCTTGTTGGAATGATAGAGTATAGACGATATATCATGAGTTACCATTACTATTGTTATTCCGCTTTTATTAAGCTCTCCCAAAAGACAGCAGATGGAATCCACAGCCTTTACATCTATTCCTACCGTAGGTTCATCAAGGAATATTATTTCAGGCTCGTTTACAAGAGCTTTTGCTATAAAAACTCTCTGCTGCTGACCGCCGGAGAGCTTTCCTATAAGCCTTTTTGAATAGCTTTTCATACCGACTCTTTCAAGGGCGGACTCTATTTTAAGCTTGTCGCTCTTTTTAGGAAAGCTTAAAAAGCCTTTTTTGGAATAAAGCCCCAAGGCAACGATTTCTTCTACCGTTGCGGGAAAATCCGCATTAAATCCCGTTGCTTTTTGTGAAACATAAGATATTTTATCAAAAGAAGTGAATTTTGAAGCGCTTTCACCCAATATTTTTATTTCTCCCTTGGTGGGCTTAAGTATATTTAAAATAAGCTTTAAAAGCGTGCTTTTTCCGGTTCCGTTTGTTCCTACTATACACAGAAAATCACCTTTTTCCAAACTGAAGCTTATGTTCTCAAGTATAGTTTTATCCGGATATTTAAAGCATAGCTCACTTACCTGCAAAATACTCATAAAAACAACTCCTGTCAGAAGCCGTGTAAAGCCTTAACAGCTTAACGGCAATTTTATGATAAACATTCATTTATAACATTATCTAAAATATCAAAATAATTTTCGAATGTTTTGCGGCAGCATAATGGATTTGAAATTACAATACCGTCCGCTCTCAGCCCGATAAGAGAAAATCCCATTGCCATTCTGTGATCGTCATAGGTTTCAACTGTACATGGCTTTGGTTTTGAGGGGTATATTTTAATACCGTCTTTTAGCTTATCACATTTTATTCCCATTTTGGAAAGCTCTTTTTCTATGGCGGCAAGCCTGTCGCTTTCTTGGTACCTTATATGCCCTATACCTGTTATAACTGTTGGGGTATCGGCAAAAACGGCAACGGCGGCAAGCGTTATGGCCTGATCCGAGCAGGAGGACATATCCGCCGTTATTCCGTTGTAATGGCTGCCTTTTGGCGGATTTATCAAAATTCCTTTTTCTGTCTGCTTTAAAGAGCAGCCCATTTTTTCGAGTATTTTTAAAAATTCCATATCTCCCTGCATAGAAGAGAAAAATATATTTTCAACAACAACACTTATGCCCAGAATAGGCGACATGGCATAAAAATAACAGGCGGCCGAAACATCTGCTTCTATAATATATTCTTGGGCTTTGTAAGCTTGTCCTGCTTTTATAAAAAAACCGGAATCGGTTTTTTCGGCAATTACTCCAAATTGTGACATCATTTTTGATGTAATGTTGATATAGCTCATACCATGTGAGCCGACAACATCGATGGAAACATCTTTATCGGATAATACGCTTGATATCAGAAGAGCGCTTAAAAATTGAGAGCTATCGCTTATATCGACTGAAGCAGGCTTATCAAAAACAGCATTCTTTGTTATTTTAAAAGGAAAAAAGCCTTCTTCGTTTTCACAGATTATCTCAGCGCCCATTTCTCTGAGCGTTTTTATAAGCGCCGCCATTGGTCTTTTCCTCATCTGCTGTGATGCATCTAGATAAAAACAGCCCTCGGAAAGGGCGAGAAATGCAGTTAAAAATCTTGCTGCCGTACCTGCGCTTCCGACATAAATTTTGGCGTTTTTAACGGCAATATTGCCGCCGCAGCCCGTTATTTTTATAACAGAGCCGATTTCATCAGCCTCTGTCTTTATGCCCAATGATGAGAGGCATTTTAAAAAATAACGGGAATCATCGCTGAATAAAGCCCCTTTTAACACACATTCGCCGTTTGTGAGGGCGGCAATAAGCATAGCTCTGTTTGTTATGCTTTTGGAGCCGGGAACACGCAGGTTTAACGTTTTGTTTTTGTTTGTGCTTTTATATATATTTTTAACAGCATAGCTTTGCATTAAAGTTTCCTCCTATGTCTGTAAAGCCTAAAGGCTCTGAGGTTGTTTACAAGCCTTTTATAAAAACAGTTTATCACAAATTAAGCCATATGAAAAGCTTTAAAGACTTTTTAATTCGTTTTTGTATATTAAAGCCGCAATATTTTTAAGAGCATCTTCTTTGGTTTCACCGTTTTTAGCCTGCTCATCGTTAAAGATTAATATGCTGTTTTCGATTTTGATAATTTTTGGATACATATAATTTCACCTTTTTTTTCAGCATATGATAAAATACGTTTGTTCTATTCGTAAAAAGAGTGTCAAAAAATATCGTTTTTTTTATTTTTTTTGATTTTGAGTATTGACAAAGCTTAAGCTGAGTATTATAATATTAACAAAGTTAAGTATCTTTGTTCATTATTTATTATCAATGCCTTGGAAGTAAGTCTCCCACAATAAGGGAAGTACCGAACCCAAGGTTTTTTACTACCGGGAGGTTTTTATGAAAACAGCAATATTGGTTGACGGGGGATTTTACCGCAGACGCGCGCAGCTTAAATTAGGTGAAAAAACACCGGCTGAAAGAGCCAAAGAGTTAAACGATTATTGTTACAGACATTTGAAGGAGCATCATCAGGAAAACACATTATACCGCATCTTTTATTATGACTGCCCGCCTATTACAAAAAAGGTATATCATCCGTTAAAAAAAATTCAGATCGATTTTTCAAAATCCGAGTTTTATCTTTGGATGACTAATTTTATAGAAGAATTAAAGGGTAAAAGAAAATTTGCAATCCGCTTGGGAAAGCTTGCGGATACTCAGGCTGTGTATACAATACGTCCCGATTCTATAAAAAAATTATATAACGGCTCAAAATCATTTGAGGATCTTACAGAAGAAGATTTTATGATTACAGTTGATCAAAAAGGCGTTGATATGAAAATAGGTATTGACATAGCTTCTTTGGCGTATAAAAAACAGGTTGAGCAAATTGTGCTGATATCGGGCGACAGCGATTTTGTTCCCGCCGCAAAGCTTGCCAGAAGAGAGGGTATAGATTTTATACTTGATCCCCTTCATGCACATATTAAGTCCGATCTGCTTGAACATATCGACGGTTTAAGAACCTGTGACAATGCATTTAAATAAAGCATATTTTAAAGGAGAAGCAAAATGAAAAAAATTAAGGTTATGAGTATCTTCGGTACCCGTCCGGAAGCAATAAAAATGGCTCCTGTCATAAACTCTATGCAAAAGCAGGAAGCTATAGAACAAATTATTTGCGTGACGGCGCAGCACAGGCAGATGCTTGATCAGGTTTTGGATATTTTTAAACTTAAGCCTGATTATGATTTGGATATAATGACCCAAAGACAAAGCCTTACGGGAATAACCACAAAGGCTCTTACAGGCCTTGAAAGCGTTATGGCTGAGGTAAAGCCTGATTTGGTTTTGGTCCATGGAGATACGACAACAACATTTGCAGGGGCTTTGGCAGCTTTTTATTCCAAAATAAAAATAGGCCATGTTGAAGCCGGTTTGAGAACATATGATAAATGGCAGCCGTTTCCTGAAGAGATGAACAGAAAGCTTACAGGAGCTATGGCGGATTTGCATTTTGCCCCGACAAGGCTTGCCAAAGAACATTTGCTTAAAGAAAACGTTAATGAAGAAAGCATATTTATAACCGGCAATACGGCGGTTGATTGTTTAAAAACTACCGTTGAAGAGGATTATAAATTTAGCCTTGACGAGCTTAATAAAATAGATTACAGCAAAAGAATAATAACCATGACGGCGCACAGAAGAGAAAACCTTGGCAAACCTCTTGAAAATATATGCCGTGCGGTTTTAAGGCTTGTTAATGATAATGAGGATACAGAGGTTGTTTATGCTGTTCATTATAATCCGGCGGTAAGAGAAACGGCGAACAGAATTTTAGGCTCTCATCCAAGAATACATTTAACAGACCCAATAGATATGAAAGATATGCATAATCTTATGAAGCGCTCTTATCTTGTTATGACAGATTCCGGAGGGCTTCAGGAGGAGGTTCCCTCACTCGGAAAGCCTGTGCTTGTTTTGAGAAACGTAACCGAAAGACCGGAAGGCGTTGACGCCGGAACACTTAAGCTTGCGGGAAATGATGAAAACAAGATATATCAAATAGCTGACGAAGTTTTAAACAATAAGGCTGTTTATGATAAAATGGCAAAGGCAAAAAATCCGTTTGGCGACGGCTTTGCATCAGATAGGATTACAAAGGCTGTTTTATATCATTTTGGCATAATAAGCGAAAGACCAAAGGATTTTTTGGTATAGGGTTATTTGAATAAAAAATAAAAAAGGCTCATTTCGGCGGCTTAAAGCCATCGGAATGAGCCTTTTTATTACTGCAAAACTTTTTGCGCATAATTTACCGATGCAAGAGCGTCTTTGCCATAAAAATCCGCTCCTATCATTTTCGCATATTCTTCGTTTAATACGGCTCCGCCTACCATTATTTTACATTCCGGCGCAGATTCCCTAAGCTCTTTTATAGTCTTTTCCATATTAACAACTGTTGTCGTCATTAATGCGCTTAAGCCTACAAGCTTTACATTATCTTCAATTACTCTTGAAACGATTACTTCGCTTTTTACATCTTTGCCCAAATCTATAACATCAAAGCCATAGTTTTCAAGAAGAGCCTTTACAATGTTTTTACCTATGTCATGAATATCCCCCTCAACGGTAGCTATTATTATTTTGCCCTTTTTTTCTTCTTTTGCGCCGCTTTCCGACATAAATTCCTGTATGGCGTTAAATGAATTTTTAGCCGTTTCCGCACTCATTATAAGCTGCGGCAAAAATATTTTTGAGCTTTCGTAGCCCTTTCCAACTTCATCGAGCGCCGTTATGATATGGTTATTTATTATATCGATAGGAGCTGTTGATTGAAGAAGTTTTTTTGTCTGCTCATAAGAGCTGTTTTTTAAGCCCTTTACTATTGTGTCGTGAAGATTTAAGCTGTTTTGTGTGCCTGAAGAAACAGGCTCGGGGCTTGTCTGAGAAAAATTCTCGATATATTCCTGAGAGCCTATATCTATTCCCAAAAGTACATTATATGCCTTAATTGTATCTAGCATAGGCTTTGACATAGGGTTTATTATGCAGCAGTTAAGACCGGCATAAAGAGCAAGCGCCAAAAATGTTGTGTTTATAAGTGATCTGTTTGGCAGACCGAATGATATGTTGGATACTCCCAGAACAGTTTTTACGCCAAGCTTATCCCTTACAAGACTTAAGGCTTTTATGGTTTGGCTGGATTCCTCCTGCTGTGCGCTTACGGTAAGGGTCAGTGTATCGATTATTATATTTTTTTTGTCTATCCCATAGCTTTGGGCTGTTTTAATTATTTTTTCAGCCACCATAAGACGGCCTTCTGCTGTGGGAGGGATGCCGTTCTCATCAAGGGCAAGCCCTATAACCACACCGCCGTATTTTTTTACTATCGGAAATATTTTATGCATTATTTCCTGTTTTCCGTTTACAGAATTTATAAGAGGCTTGCCGTTATAAATCCTTACGGCTTTTTCGATTACTTCGGGCGTTGAAGAATCTATCTGAAGAGGAAGATCAACGGCGGATTGTATTAATTCGATTGCCGAAATCATCATTTGCTCTTCGTCTATCTCGGGAAGACCTACGTTTACATCAAGAATATCAGCGCCGTTTGACTGCTGGCTTACGGCTTCATCTAAAATATATTGAAGATTGTTTGCCTTAAGAGCTTCCTTAAATTTTTTCTTACCCGTGGGATTTATTCTTTCGCCTATAATAATCGGTTTTTTATCTATTATAACGGATTTTGAATATGAGCTTACAACAGTAAGATTTTTATTTGTTACCGGCGGCGGCGTTATGTTTTTGCAAAGCTCTGCTGTTTTTCTTATATGCTGGGGAGTTGTTCCGCAGCAGCCGCCAAGAAGCCAAGCGCCTTTTTTTGCAAAATCCGCCATATATTCGGCAAATTCTTCCGGCTCTACATCGTAGACGGTTACAGAGTTTTCAACGTGGGGAAGACCGGCGTTTGGTTGAAGAAGAATGGGAATAGAAGCATATTTTACAAGTTTTTCAAACATAGCTTTTATCTGTTTTGGGCCAAGGCCGCAGTTTATGCCGAGGGCATCGGCTCCGAGAGCCTCTGCAAGGGCAGTCATTGCAAGAACGTCGGCGCCTGTTAGGGCACAGCCGTTTTCTTCAAATGTCATAGTTATTATTACAGGAAGAGAGGTGTTTTCCTTTACAGCCAAAAGAGCAGCCTTTGCCTCATAGGTATCTGAAATTGTTTCTATTATCACAAGATCGGCGCCTGCCTTTTCTCCCAAAACGGCGGAGGTTTTAAAAATTTCATAACACTGCTCAAACTCAAGCTCGCCCAACGGCTTTAAAAGCTTGCCGACCGAGCCCATATCGAGGGCAACATATTTATCGCTTAAGCCCGATTGACTGATGGCTGTTTTTGCATTTTTTACGGCGGCGAATATAATTTCTTCCAAGTTATCGTATTTTGTGGAAAATGCGCCAAAAGTATTGGCGGAAATTATATCTGAGCCTGCTTCAAGGTATTGTTTGTGAATATTTATGATTACATCGGGAGAGCTTATATTCAGCCTTTCGGGAAGCTCCCCTGTTTTAAGAGCTGTTTTTTGAAGCATTGAGCCCATAGCTCCGTCAAAAAATAACAGTTCTTTGCCTATTTTATCTTTTATTCCCATTAGCATATCTCCTTAATTGTTGCAATAAGTTTTTATAAGTATTATAATATAAATAATTTGGTTAGTCTATTGTAAAGCGGCAATATTTTTAACCAATTGCACAAGCTGCTTTAGGCAAGTGTTTGGTTAGTGGTTTTGCACTGCAAAAACTGTAAACATTACGCTTAATAATGGTTTTTGAGGAGATAATATGGATACGGTTATAGTTATTATGCAAAAGAATATGCAAAGCGGTTTTCTTGAAAAAGAGCTGTCAAGCTTAAAAATAGAAAAAAATGAAGATTTGATTGTAAATCTTTTCGCTGTTTTGGAAGGCACAATGAAGCTTCACATAAGACTTTCTACAGACAGAGATGTGGAGGATTGGGAATATAATGCGGTTTTTGATTATTATGATACCGATGTTTTAAAAAATAATGTTCAGAGTATAGCCGAAAATACCCAAGGCTATAACCCGGAGTGGGATATTGTTATAGAATACAGTGACAACGAAGCAGAGCTTGAAGCAAAAATAGTTGAAATTTTGGATATTCACAGACAAGAGCTTGATTCTGTTTATGATATTATTAAAGATAAAAAAGGAGAATATACAGATGAGAAATAAAAAAAATTTAAAGCTGATTGCGGCGGGAATTTTAAGTATCTGTGCCCTCGCAGGCTGCTCAAACGCCAATAACGATACAGCCGGCACAGCCGAAAGCGCCGCCCCGAATTTATCCGAGGCAAACCCTTACAGCGCTTCCGAAGAGCAAATTAACATAGAAAAGAGCGACCTTGAAGCAAATGAAAAGCTTTATGAAGAAATAAAAAAGCTTAATGTGGCAGGCTATAAATACTATAATGATAATTTTAAGACAGGAGCATTTGTTTCAAATTATGGATATCTTTACAGCCTTGCTATGGATAAGGTTATAACTGTTGATGATGTTGTAAACGCAGGATATTATAAAATTGACAAGGACATGGAGCGCATAACTGAGGCTGATTTTAATCTTCTTATGCCAAAGGATATTATAAATAACGGAGGAAATGTTCTTGATGCGGATTTTGCTTGTTTTTACACATCTATAAGGACATCAGAGGGAGTATTTGTTTCTTCACCCGAGGACGAAGGCACAATGATGAGCTACGAGGGATTTAGAAATATGATTCTCGGATATATACCTGAGCATGGCGAAGTTATTTACCCCAAAAAAAATGATGAAAATTATAATGCCATTATAGATGCCGTAAATGAAAAATTAGGAGAAAAAAAGAATTATGATGTAAAGCATATGGTTTGCGATGAAAAATATGCCGTTGCCGTTTTGGGCGATACAGACGATATAAAGGATATAAGAGAATATGTTTTGACAAAACAGGACGGAAAGTGGGCTGTTTCTTATGACGGATTGGAGAAAGTGAAAGATATTATTACGGGAATAAACGTTCATTTTCCGGATCTTGCGGTTCAGATGATTCCAAAATACAGTATAGCGGCAAACGGTGAAATTAAAACTGATTTGGATAAATTTTTATCCGGCATTGTTTCCCAAGGGATTATAGAAGAAGATGAACTTCCGGCTGTTTACGGCTGCGGCACAGGAAGATATGTATATGTTCAGCTTAAATCGGGAACAAAATTCGTAGGCGCAGTTAATGAAAAAAATGAGCTTGAATGTTTTAAAGTTGCCGATGCTGCCGAAGCGGTTAAGGTTATGAGAGAATTTTCTCAGGATGCTCCTATTTATATAATTAAAATGGATTTTTAATAGAATTTTTAATATGCCCTAAAGCTTTGTAAAAACCTTTAAAATTTTTTTGTAATATATAATCAATATACAAAAAATGTGCGGGCTTGGCGGTTGGAATGTTCTATCACAAGGCATTGGAGCTGAAAAAGCCGATTAAATAAATTTGTACTTTCTTAAATCGGACTTTATATAAAATTCTCCAAAACTCTTGACTTTTCTCGCTTTTTTTACTATTATAGTTTATATATTAAAATAAATTTAGTGAATTTAAAAAGTACAGTTTTTAAAAGTTGGTTTAAGTGCTGAAGCTATAGTAGCCAAAGGAGAGAAAGAAGAATGGCGATTTTAGATGTTGTTCGATTTGATGGACTAAAGAGCCGTGACTGGCTGATATATAAATATCCGTCTGAAGAATTGGTTTTTGGCACACAGCTAATTGTACAAGAAGGTCAGACAGCAATTTTTGTAAAAAGCGGCTTTGTAGCTGATGTTTTTTATCCTGGTACATATACTTTATCAACGGATAATTTGCCAATTCTAAAATCTATTGTAAATCTGCCGTTTGGTGGGAAAACGCCGTTCAGTGCGGAGATTTATTTTGTTAATACTGCAGTAAAGCTTGATATCAATTGGGGTACTATTGATCCTATACAGCTTATAGACCCGAAATACTATGTAAAACTTCGTATAAGGGCTTTTGGACAGATGGGCCTAAAGGTTTTTGATGCAGCCAAACTATTTAAAGAAGTAATTGGCAGTATGCAGAAAAACGACATCGTAAAGTTTGATAAAATAAAGGAATATTATCGTGGTATTTTAGTTATTAAAGTAAAATCCTCTATTGCTGACACAATCATTACAAACGGGATTTCGGCTCTTGAGGTTTCCGTAAAACTAGAAAGATTGTCTGATGAAGTAAGACAAAAAATTATGCCTGAATTTGAAAAATATGGATTTACGGTAGTAAACTTTTATATTCAGTCGATTAATTTTCCTGACGAAGATTTTGAAAAAATTAACAAGATTCTTGAAAATAAAGCTGAGTTTGAAATCATGGGCGAAAGGCGATATGCAACCAAAAGATCATTTGATGTATATGAAGGCGCTGCTAACAATCAAAGCGGCGTAGCAGGCGCATTTGCAGCAAGCGGTGTCGGCTTTGGTGCTGCTATGGGAATGGGCTCTATGATGAATCAAACCATCGGAAACCCGATTCAAAAAGAAGATACAAAAGAATGTGTTTCGTGTAAAGCCCTTATTCCTATCCGCTCTAAATTCTGCCCGGAATGTGGAGCCAAAAACAGCGAGATTATATGTGAATGTGGAAACAAGTTATCTTATGGAACAAAGTTTTGTCCGGAGTGTGGAAAGAAGGTAGAATAATGAAAAATGACTTCTAAGCAGCTTCTTATCGGTGGGAGTCCTGATATTTACATATTCAACCTCTTGCTAATTTCGGAAACGCAATATTATTTGAGATGATAGGCTTTGCATTTGTTACATATTTTATTGTTGTCAATTTGTCATTAAGGTCTATCAAAATGGGGATAGTTTGTTCCATTTGTTATGGTTATAGTCATTTATACATTGCTTCTTGATGTTATTAATTCTATTTCGATATGAGAATGTTTCATGTGTTTTTTATATTGCTTCAACTTATTCTGTTGTTTATATATTGTATGATATCAATACCTAAGTATATAATGGGTAAAAGATAAATAATTTAATTTTGGAAGGAAAAATTATGGCAGATAGAGTATGTCCACAATGCGGCGCTCCTATTGATCCGAACGCTATTGAATGTAAGTTCTGCGGTGAAAAGTTGGCAGTTCAGCAAGCTGCACAACAAACACAATCTAAGCAGGCCAATAATCAGATATCTCAACAGCAACCATCAGTTATAATTCAACAGGTGGTACCACCAACGCAAACGTATGTTTCGGGAATTAATCCGGCATGGCCGATAAAAAGCAAGGTAGCAGCGGGTCTTCTTGCGATTTTCTTAGGTGGAATCGGTATACACAAATTTTACTTGGGTAAAGTTGGAATGGGAATATTGTATATCGTTTTTTGCTGGACTTATATACCGGCAATTATTGGTTTTATCGAAGGTATTATTTATCTGTGTTCAAATGATGAAAATTTCCAGCTTAAAAACCATGTAAGGCTTGGTTAATTGCAGTTGAAAAGGTTCATTAAATTTTTGTATTGACTTAATATGTTGCTATTATTTTTTGTAACTTAGTACAGGCATAAAAAGATTGAACATATATACCTATAGAAATCAAGTAAAATAAAGTGCAAATTGCTTTCTTATTGGAAGCAGTTTGTTCTTTTATATTTTCTACAATATAGGTATACTTTTAAGATAATATCAAGAGTTATATACAAATAATAATCACAAAATATGTGCTTATTGCTCTTTATAGGGTATGTGCGCTACAAGACTAACCGCCATGATCTTAAACGGTCAAGGCGGTTTTTTGTTGCAGGCTTCGCCAAGAAATGGCCTTGAAAGGTTATCCCAAAGCTTAAAATGCATCACTTAAGCTTTGGGATAAGCACAGAAGAGATATATATGACTATGCAAGGAAATCAGAAACTAATTTTAGGGCTGATTTTAAAAACAGGAGTTACCCTGATGTTGTCGTTAGACTCCCAATTTGCATCAAGATTCATTGTGCCTGTCACCCTAAGCGGCACATACTCCTGAGGAGCAACATCCACACTCGGCATTTCCTTTACAGGGACATATACTGATTCATCGTCATCAAAGTCATAATCCGATTCTGATATCTTATATATAATTTGATCTATAACAGGAGAATCAAAATAAGCTTTAAAATCATCTTCATCGCCTGATGCAGGGTCGGTCTTTGTGGGCTTGCCCGCCTGTACGGCAAGATAAGCCTGTTTAATAGCTGTTTTCTATTGTCTAAATATATTATAACATTATAATTTTATAAAGTCAAGTTTTTTTAAGAAAAAAT
>CANRHR010000016.1 GCA_947630475.1 uncultured Clostridia bacterium
AAAGACGTTCATATAAAATGAACGTCTTTTTTGCTTTGTTTTGGAGTTTTAACTTTTTTCCTATAAAAATATTTACAATATTAAGCTGTGCTCTTATTTTTTGCTTATGTCTTTTACATATCATTCAAATGAATTTTTGAAGCTTCAGTCACAGTGAGAATGGATTCAGACCATAAACAGCAATCAAGCGGACAGAAAAAATAATCAGAAGCGAAATGATTTAGGTGTAAAGTGGTTTGGTTCAAATTTTTTATATGGAAAATCTCAGAACCGCTATGGAAATCCTTAGCTTCGTATGATATAGTAATATATGAGATTTTAGACGAATTTGCTGACAAAGTGTTTTTTAATAACATTATAATGCAGGGGTGACGGTATGAAAGATAAAGAGCAGAAGCAGGCCGCCAAAAAGTTCGCGGCATTCTGGAAGGATAAAGGATATGAGAAAGGTCAGAGCCAAGCCTTTTGGCTTTCTCTTCTACGTGACGTTTTCGGCGTGGAACATCCGGAGGAATTTATCATTTTTGAAGAACAGGTGCATTTGGACCACACCAGTTTTATTGACGGAACAATACCGGCCACGAAAGTCCTAATCGAGCAAAAAGGTCTGGGCAAGGATTTGAATAAGGCCATCAGGCAGTCGGACGGTTCTCTTCTCAATCCGTTCCAGCAGGCCAAGCGGTACATAACCGAGCTGCCGCTCTCCCAACACCCACGTTGGGTGGTGACCTGCAACTTTGCAGAGTTCTATGTTTACGACATGGAGCGTCCGGGAGGCGAGCCAGAGAAGATACTGCTGGCCGACTTAGAGAAAGAATACTATCGGCTCCAATTCCTCGTTGATACCGGTAGCGACCACCTCAAACGAGAGATGGAGGTTTCCATTGCCGCCGGTGAAATCGTTGGACTTCTGTATGACGCTTTTCTCAAGCAGTACAAAGACCCAAATAGCGAGAGTACGCTCCGCAGTTTGAATATTCTCTGTGTTCGGCTGGTGTTCTGTCTGTATGCAGAGGACGCAGGAATTTTCGGCAAACACGGAATGTTTCATGACTATATGGCAGAATTTTCCGCCAAACATATGCGTCGAGCTCTTACGGACTTATTCAAAATTCTCGATACAAAGCCGGAAAAACGCGACCCATATTTAAAAGAAGATTTTCCGGAATTGGCGGCGTTTCCTTATGTCAACGGCGGTCTGTTCCAAGATGAAGACATAGAGATCCCACCTTTCACTGATGAAATTCGTGAGCTTCTGCTGACAAAGGCCAGCGAAGATTTCAACTGGTCAGAAATCAGCCCCACGATTTTCGGAGCGGTCTTTGAAAGCACACTGAATCCTGAAACACGGCGCTCAGGTGGGATGCACTACACTTCGATCGAGAACATCCACAATGTCATTGACCCGCTGTTTCTTGACGGACTGAAAAAGGAGTTTGAAAAAATCGAAGCTATATCCGTCCAGAAAACCCGACAGAGGAAGCTGGAAGAATTTCAAAAGAAGTTAGGGACGCTCACATTTTTGGACCCTGCCTGCGGAAGCGGCAATTTCCTGACGGAAACTTATCTGAGTTTAAGGCGTTTAGAAAATGACATTCTGCGGATTTTGTCCGGCGGTCAGATTGCATTTGGCTCTCTGGAATACAATCCAATACAGGTTTCCATCAGCCAGTTTTACGGCATTGAAATAAACGATTTTGCTGTGACAGTGGCCAAAACTGCGCTTTGGATTGCGGAAAGTCAGATGCTTAAGGAAACGGAAGATATTATTCTGATGAATCTGGATTTCCTGCCGCTGAAAACAAATGCGTACATTGTAGAGGGCAACGCTTTGCGGATAGATTGGGAAAGCGTGGTGCCCAAATACAAACTAAATTACATTATGGGTAATCCTCCGTTTATAGGACAAGCCATGCGCACACGGGAACAAGCAAATGATATACAAGCAGTATTTGCTACATCAAATGTGGGTGGTAAATTAGACTATGTAGCTGGTTGGTTTAAGAAAGCATCTGATTATATAAAGGCATCCAGCATTGAGGTTGCTTTTGTATCATCAAACTCCATTTGTCAGGGAGAATCTGTAAATTTGTTGTGGGAAATGCTATTGGGCAATGGGTTGATTATAAATTTTGCACATACTACATTCAAATGGACAAGCGAAGCTAAAGATACAGCAGCTGTTATGTGCGTAATTGTAGGTTTTTCTTATATAAACAGGGCAGAAAAAAAACTATTTGTAGGGGAACAATACAAAATTGTCAATCATATCAACGGCTATCTCAAAGCTGCTCCTGATGTTTTTATTAAGAACAGAAGTAAAAGCATTAACAAAGGACTTGCGAAAGTAGTACAGGGCAGTCCACCTGCAGATGATGGTCGATTATTGTTATCTCCTGAAGAACGAGAAACGCTGATACAGAAATATCCAGAGTTGAGTGAAGTCATACGACCATTTGTCGGAAGTCGGGAGTTCATCAATGACGTAGGATATAGCCGATATTGCTTTTGGTTTGATGGTGTTAGCCCAAGTAAATTTCAACATATTCCCGAATTAATGGAGCGCTTCAACTATGTCCGCGAATACAGATTGAGAAGCCCTGTTGATAGGATACAGAAAACAGCAAACAAACCTTTCCTCTTTACGCAAAACAGACAACCGAAAACGGATTACTTGATTATTCCTCGCGTATCATCATCAGCACGAAGATATATTCCCATCGGTTTCTTAACACCGGATGTAATAGCAAGCGATTCTGCGGTATTGGTCTATAATGCGAGCTTATATGAATTTGGAATTATTTGCTCAAATGTTCATAATTCGTGGATGCGAACAATTGCCGGGCGATTAAAAAATGATTATCGGTATGCGCCATCAGTTTATTATAATTTTCCTTTTCCCGATGTGACTGATGAGCAACACAGGAAAATTGAAGAATCGGCACAGGCTATACTTGTCGCACGAAAACAGTATCCAGATAAATGTCTTGCAGATATGTATGGAGATAAGATGTATTTATTCCCCGAACTCCTTCAAGCCCATCAGGATAACGACCGTGCCGTTATGCAGGCGTATGGCTTCTCTGTCAAGGACATGACCGAGAGCAAGTGCGTAGCTGAGCTGATGAAAATGTATCAAAAACTTGTGGAGGGTATGTAATATGCCGAAAGTTTTTATTTCCTATTCATGGGATAATGAAGAACATAAAAAATGGACGCTTTCATTTGCTGATAAACTTCTCGAAAATGGAATTGAGGCTTACATAGACCAATATGACGTACAATACGGCGATAGATTGCCACATTTTATGGAGGAGTACATCACAAAAGCCAACTTCGTTTTGATTGTTTGCACACCCCAATACAAAGAGAAAGCTGATTCTCGTCAAGGCGGTGTCGGATATGAAGGAAACATAATATCTGGAGAACTGTTTGCAAAGGGAAACGAAAGAAAATTCATTCCAATAATACGCAGAGGTAATGAAAAATCATCAATGCCAAGTTACTTAGCAGGAAAATATTATGTCGATTTACGAGATGGTTCTAACTTCGAAACACAATTTAAAGATTTAATTACCACACTAAAAGGTCAGCATAAAAAACCGCCTGCCAAACGATTGGTATCAGATTCAAAAGAACCCATACCTATTCAAAAAACAACTACACCAAACGAGCCCGTTCGTATATTAGGAATCATAACAGACCAAGTAACTGTTCCAAAGATGAATGGAACTCGCGGTTCAGCTTTATATAAAATACCATTTCGCTCGTCGAAAAAACCTAGTAAACTATGGAAAGAATTATTTGTACGAATTTGGAATCACCCTCCACAGTGGACTGCAATGCATAGATCCGGCATTGCATCTGTTTATGAAGATGAAATAATCCTTGATGGGACAACAATAGAAGAAGTGCGTAATTATCACAGGGAAACACTTATCCTTTGTGTTGATGAGGCAAACAAGACCGAGAAAAAATATCTTGAAGAAGAACAGCACCAACGGGAACTTGAAGAAACCTGTAAGGACAAGCACTATAATAAAATATCAGATATAGCTGACGACATTAAATTCTGAAAGAATCTTCCCAGCAGTATTCGATTGCTCAACGGCTTACAATAACATCTGTTTTTTACAAAATACAGTTTTCTTCACAAACCAGACAAGTGGCATAAAACAATAAAAAACCGCTGGCATTCCACCGAAGATCCGGCGCGTCAGCGGTCAGTCTTTCTGTCTTTAGTCATAAGTCCACTCATCATCTGGTATGTAAACTTCTTTCGGTAAATTACCCCTCCAACCTTTATTTAATATCCTCAGACGCTGCGATGTATGGCATGACTTCGTACACATCGTATTGTAGAGCAACTGATTCCGGCAACAGTATATCAGCGTAGCCTCGGCGTCAACAATAAGCTGCTTTAGATCTTTCTCTTGAACATTTTTCGACCTAACGATGGTACCTAGCCTCACGTATTTCTTTCCGCGATAACTGTCTATCCAGCGCCACCAATGCTCCTCCAATCGGCTTTTGTAGCTATATGTCGTCCTGCCAATATACAGATCTGATATTTTACCGCCGAAATCACGTGTAATATAATAAATCCCAATATCACTCATTCGGGCATCTTCCAAAATGCTGTTAATATCCATCGGATATGACCAGTTGATCTCTATCGTCCTCATTTATCCTCCGTATATAGTACAATTTCTTCAGCCATGAGTGAATCAAGCTCATCTAAATATGGCTTTTATAAGTGTTCATCCTCTAAAATGCCTTATTTGACAGACTGTCAGGTTGCAGGTTTCTTCGCAAATTTATTACAAATCTTTGATTTTACCGGCTTTCTCACTCCAGCGGCTTCATTGTCGGGAATAAAAGCACATCTCTTATCGTAGCCGAATCGGTTAAAAGCATAACAAGCCTGTCTATACCCATTCCCATACCTCCCGTTGGAGGCATTCCGTATTCAAGTGAAAGTATAAAATCGTTATCAATCATATTCGCTTCATCATCGCCCTGTGCCCTAAGTTCTTCTTGACGCTTAAATCTTTGAAGCTGATCAATCGGATCGTTAAGCTCGGAATAAGCGTTTGCAAACTCACGCCCTACTATAAAAAGCTCAAATCTTTCGGTGTATTCAGGCTTATCAGGCTTTTTCTTTGTAAGAGGTGATATTTCAACAGGATGATCCATAAGGAATGTGGGCTGAACAAGCTTATCTTCTACAAACTCTTCAAAGAAAAGATTTAATATATCGCCCTTTGAATGTCTTTGCTCAAATTCAATATTGTGTGCTTTTGCTGCTTCTCTTGCCTGCTGCGTTGTATTAATTTCATCAAAATCCACGCCGGAATATTTTTTTACCGCCTCAACCATTGTTATTCTTTCAAACGGCTTGCTCAAATCAATTTCCGTTCCTTGGTAATTAACAATTTCCGTTCCCAAAACCTCTTTTGCACAGTTTCTTATAAGCCCTTCGGTTATATCCATCATACCATGATAATCAGTATATGCCTGATAAAGCTCAATCAAAGTAAATTCGGGGTTATGCTTCATATCCATACCCTCATTCCTAAAAACTCTTCCTATCTCATAAACTCTTTCAAGCCCGCCTACAATAAGCCTTTTAAGTGGAAGCTCAAGGGCGATTCTCATATACATATCAATATCAAGGCTATTGTGATGTGTTATAAAAGGTCTTGCCGCAGCGCCGCCCGGAATAGTTTGAAGCATAGGAGTTTCAACCTCAAGGAAGCTTAAAGCATCAAGATAATTTCTTATGCTCTTAATGATGGCGCATCTTTTAAAGAAAACATCCTTAACCTCCGGATTGACAATTAAATCAACATACCTCTGCCTGTATCTTAAATCAATATCTCTCAAGCCATGAAATTTTTCGGGAAGTATCTGAAGACTTTTTGAGAGAAGTACAACCTCGCAGGCTTTAACCGAAATTTCACCGGTTTTGGTTTTAAAAACATCTCCTTTTATTAAGACAATATCTCCTATATCAAGCTTTTTAAAATCTGCATATTCTTCTTCGCCGACACCATCTCTTGAAACATAGCTTTGTATCCTTCCATCTCTGTCCTGAATAGAACAAAATGAAGCCTTTCCCATAAGTCTTTTGCTCATAAGTCTTCCCGCAACACTAACCTGTTTTGACTCAAGAGAATCAAAATTCGCCTTAATTTCTTCACTATGATGAGTAACCTCAGCCTTAACTATTTCAAATGGATCTTTGCCTCTTGCTTTTAAATCCTCAAGCTTATCCCTGCGAATTTTTAAAAGCTCGTTCATTTGCTTTTCGTTTGTATTTTCAGCCATTTTTTTCACTCCTAAATTTTTAGCCTTTATTCTATATCCAAAATTTTTATTCTTGAAATTCCGTTTGGTGTTTCAACCTCAATCGTATCCCCTGCCGCATGACCTATCAAAGCAGCTCCTATAGGTGATTCGTTTGAAATTTTGCCGTCAAACGGATCTGCCTCCGCAGAACCTACCAAAGTATATTCTTCCTCTTCTTCAAACTCTTCATCATAAACCCTTATTTTGCTTCCAAGGCTTACAAGTCCGGAGTTTCTGTCTTCATCATCAATAACCTGAGCATTCCTCAGCATATTTTCTATTGTAACAATTCTTGCTTCAATTTCCGCCTGTTCTTCCTTTGCGGCGTCATATTCGGCATTTTCTGAAAGATCGCCCTGCCCTCTTGCTTCTTTAATTTTTGCGGCTACATCTTTACGTCTTACAACCTTTAAATCCTCAAGCTCATCTTCAAGCTTTTTTAAGCCCTCTGCTGTTAAAATAATCTTTTTTTCATCTGACATATATATACACTCCTTAAATTTTTAAGTATTACTGTATGCTTGCATACACTCTATTATTTAAGCCTAAGCTTTTTGGCGCATAAGCTTAAGATTATTATATATTTATGCTTATAATCCATTATTTTGCACAAAGACCTACTGTATTATAGCCTAACAAAGGCAAGCTGTCAACAAAAAACAACATATCACAAATTAAGCCTGTCTATTATCTGCGCAACCATATCATACCTGTTAAATGGGGTTGTTATATAAAAACCATCAACATAAGGCTTTATTTTTTCTCCTATATCAACAGCAATTTCAATGCCGACTTTTTGTGCCTCCTGCCTTGTCATATCCGGTGAAAATTTATCTATATACTTTTGTGAAACGGTTATCCCCGGCAGCTCATTGTTGATAAACTGAGCATTTTTGTATGAAACCAACGGCATAATACCGCCTAAAATTTTGTAGTTTCTGTTTTTATCCATGCGGCTTAAATATTCTATGACGTCGTCGGAAAATATAGGCTGAGTTAAAAAAAATTCCGCTCCGCACTCTCTCTTTTTTATAAGACGCTTAAGCTCAGAATCCTTATTTTTAACGTTAAAATTAACCGCACAGCCTATTTTTACTCTTTCCTGTTCAAAAACAGATTCATTCATCTCATTTATCATGCTTGTTAAACTGTATGAATTTAAATCAAAAACGCTCTTCGTTTCTAATCTTTCCGCACTTGGCACAGGGTCGCCCGTAACTATCAAAAAATTACGTATGCCCTCAATATATGCGCCCAAAACGGCAGAACGAAGCGAAATAGAGTTTCTGTCACGGCAGCATATATGCGGCAAAACATCTATCCCGGTTTCTCTTAAAATTTTGGAAGAAATAACAATCGAATCAGCCCTTGTCTTTCCCATAGGAGAATCCGCTATAGTTATGATATCAACATTTTTTTGCTTTAAATATGCGGCAGCCTCCAAAATCTTTTTTGTATCGGTTTTAAAAGGCGGATCAAGCTCAACTGCTATTAAAAACCTATTTTTTTCAATGCTTTCATGAAACTTGTTTTTAACGGCTTTAACAGAGTCTGTCACAACCTTTTTTTCATGCTCTTCGCTGCTTTTTTCGCTGATTTCTATTTTATGCACCGAAGAAATCATATCGGATAAAAGCTTTATATGTTCGGGGGTTGTTCCACAGCAGCCGCCTACAATTTTAACGCCCAAATCTGAAATATCGCAAACCATTTTTGCAAAATATTTGGGATTCATAATATATTCGATTCTTCCGTCGATAACCTCCGGATAACCTGCGTTTGGCATAGCGGTCATAATTTTAGGCATATTTTCAAGCTTTTTTATGATATTTAGCATATGCATAGGCCCTATTCCGCAGTTAAAGCCCACCGCATCAATATTATTATCGGCGGTCATTTTTTTAATAATATTTTTTGCAGATACCGATTTTTTTGTAACTGCCGTATCTGTAAGAGCAAATTGAGTTAAAACAAAAGCATTGGGATTTTTGTTTTTAATGTAGGCGGCTGCTTTTATAAGACGTTTATAGTTATTGAAAGTTTCAAAAACAAAAATTTCAATCCCGAATTTTATAAAAGCATCGATAATCTCAAAATACTTTCTCATATCCGAGCCTGCGTCGGCAATAGGTCCTATGCTTGCGCCTATAAAGACATCTTTGCCCTGCGCCGCTCTTTCTGCGATTTCAACAGCCTTTTTAATAACCTTTTCGGCTGTTTCAAAGCTGTCCAAATTTGAAGCGTTTGCGCCAAATGTATTTGTTCTTATCAGCTTTGCTCCGGCTTCTATATATTTTTTGTGAATATTTTCTATCAAATATTCATCATAAAGACAGCCCAGCTCACAGGGATACTCCGATTCGGGTTTTAAGGTTTTAAAAAAGGTTCCCATAGCTCCGTCGGCTATAAGAATATTTTTTTCAAGATATTTTTTTATATTATTTTTCATATCATAACCCATCTTTATTTTATTTTTTGCTTAAAGCTCTGTCTTTGACAACGGAATTTTCAACTGCCTTAACCAGAGCGCTTTCAAATTTATATTCTTCAAGAGTGCATACGCCCTCTATTGTTGTTCCTCCGGGGGAACATACCTTATCTATCAATTCCCATGGATGAGAATCGGAGCTTTCAAGCATTTTTGCGCTTCCTATAACGGCAGAAGCCGCTATTTCAAGCGCTTTGGCTTTGTTCATTCCAAGCTTTTGGGCGCCCTTTGCCAATGAATCTATAAAAAGATAAACATATGCCGGGCTGCAGCCTGCAATTGCGGTAAAAATCGGAAACTGCTCTTCACTTATTTCTGTTATGTAGCCGATCTTTTCAAACGCCAATCTAATACTGTCATAAATAAAATTACTTACCAAATTATTTCGGCAGCAGGCTGAGGTTGAAAGGCAAAGCTGGGCATTTATATTGGGCATAATCCTTATTACAGCAACATCAAAGCCAAACATTTTTTCAATATTATCAATATTAAGGCCTGCCGCTATTGAAACTATAGGAATTGATTTCTCTTTTACAACAGCTTTAATCTCTTCTATAACCGACTCAAACATATTGGGCTTAACGGCAAGAATAACACAATCACAGCTTTGGACAAGCTCCTGTGCATTTTTATGGGCAATTATTCCGAAATTTTTTGCATCGGCTTCAAGTTTATCCTTATTCTTTCTGTATATATGTATATCCTCCGCCTTAAAAGCATTATTTTTTATAAAGCCTTTAAAAATTGCGCTTCCCATATTTCCGGAGCCTATAAAACCTATTTTCATCAAAAACATTCCTTTCAAATTTTCATATTTTATTTCCTTCTCTGCTGTTAAAGCTTATATCAAGCGGCAATGCCGAATGAGTAACAGAGCCAAGCGAAATGTAATCAACGCCGCAGCCTTTAAAATCAGCTATATTTTCAAGGCTTATTCCTCCGGAAGCTTCGGTTATAATATTTTTGGGAATAAGCTTTACAAGCTCTTTTATTTCATCAGGCGTCCTGTTGTCAAGCATAATGATATCAACTCCCGACTCCACAGCTTCCCTAACCTGAGCGGCGCTTTCTGCTTCAATCTCTATTTTAACCATATGACCTATTTTGCTTCTTACCAATTCAACCGCATTTTTTACAGAGCCTGCAAAAGCAATATGATTATCCTTAAGCATTACTCCGTCATAAAGGCCCATTCTGTGATTAAAGCCCCCTCCGCAGGTTACGGCGTATTTTTCAAACATTCTCAGCCCGGGGAGAGTTTTTCTTGTGTCGCATATTCTTATTGTATCATCGTTTAAAAGCTTTTTTGCATTATATACCGCCGAAGCTATTCCACTCATTCTTTGCATAAGATTTAAAATAACTCTCTCACAGCTTAACAGAGCGGCAACAGAACCTTCAACCTCAGCTATAAAATCTCCTTTTTTTACAAATTCTCCGTCATTTTTAAATACTCTTACACTAACGTCTGCGCCATATGCCTCATATGTAAGCGAAATAAGCTCTGTTCCTGCAATAATGCCATCGCCCTTTGAAAGAAAAACACCCGTGCCAAGCCTTTGGGCGCCGAAAACAAGCTCCGCCGATAAATCTCCCGATCCTATATCCTCCGTCAAAAAGCTTTCAATCATTTTTTTTGCTTTTAATTTATTCATATTCTGCTCCTTAAAATAATATTTTACTTAACTATATAATGGGCGCCAACGCTTTCTTTTCTTTCTTCCGCAGCCTTTGCAATAAGCCAGCCTGTTGTAAGCATATTGTAAATTTCAAGCTGATCATTTGACACAGCGCTTATATCGATTCTTCCAAAAGCTTTGTCGGCGCTAAATTGTTCAAACCATTTTACAGCCTCATCAATTTTGTTTTCGTAGCGCACAATACCTACAAATTCCATCATTTTATTTTGTATTTCTCTTTTTGTCGGCATTTTATTGGGCGTAAGCTTAGAGATTTGCTCGTCAAATTCAACGCTTTTTCTGTTTGAGCTTAAAATGTTATCCGCCAAAAGTCTGCCAAAAACTATTCCCTCCAAAAGAGAATTGCTAGCAAGCCTATTAGCGCCATGCACACCCGTACAGCTAACCTCGCCTACGGCATAAAGCCCATCAATATTAGTATTGCCCTTAACGCTTGCCTCAACGCCGCCCATGTGAAAATGAGCGCCCGGAATAACCGGTATAAGCTTTTTATCTATATCTATGCCGTTTGAAAGACAAATTTCGGTTATTGAAGGAAACCTTTGCTTAAAATTATCAACTGCCGTAATATCCAGATAAATTTTTTCTCCTTTTAAATATCTTGCATAAACCTCTCTTGAAACGACATCTCTGGGCGACAGATCCTTAAACGGGAGAAAATCTTTCATAAATCTTTCTCCCTTATCATTTACCAAAACTCCTCCCGCTCCCCTTACGGCCTCGGAAATAAGCCCTGCCGCATTGCCGTTTACATCAAGCATTGTGGGATGGAACTGAACAAATTCGAGGTTTTTAAGCCGACATCCGGCTCTGTATGCCATAGCTATACCATCACCTGTAATTGTAACATCGTTGGATGTGCAAGGATAAAGCTGACCTATGCCGCCTGTAGCCAAAATTGTATAAGGAGCGCTGTATTTTTTGATTTTTCCGTTTTTATCTCTTGTTGTAACGCCGGCACATACTCCGTCTTTAATTCTTAAATCCAAAGCCATTTCATTTTCATTTATTTCAACATTTTCATTTATTTCTTTTAAAAGCTGTTCAATAACCTTAAGCCCCGTTCTGTCACCGCCTGCATGAACAACTCTCGAAAGCCTGTGGGCGCCCTCTCTTCCAAAGCAAAGCTTTCCGTTTTCATCTCTGTCAAATTCCATACCCTCGGCTATAAGCTCATTTATGGCATCGGGAGCATTTTTTACCAATGTCATAACAGCATCGGAATCATTAAGATAGCAGCCCGCTTTCATGGTATCTTCATAATGAAGCTTATAATTATCCTCTTCGGAAAGCGCAACTGAAATTCCGCCTTGAGCAAGGCTGGAATTGCAGGTCTTTCTCATAGCCTTTGTTATGACGGTTATTTTTTTGTTATATCTGCATAGCTTGCTTGCGGCGCTTAATGCGCCTATGCCTGAACCAATTATAACAATATCGGTTTTTATCATAAGGATTTCCTCCAAAGAATTAACAAAATTTATTTATCAGACTGTCAATAAATATCCTTTTAACTTTTTATTTTTACCTTATAAAAAGTCTTATAAGGCTTTTTGGACAATCGGTTTATTTATATATATATTTACATAAAAATCAAATAAATTCAAGAACAGAATAAATATAAATTTAGCACAAATAATAAAGACTGTAACCCAAAAACGAAAGGAGCATAAAAAAATGCAAAGGTTTTTTATGTGCGTATCCGCTGTTTTATTGAGTTTTACAATAGTTTGCGCAACAATAAAGCAAACGGACAAAAATCAAGCCAAAGCAGAAGAATACTCGCAAGAGCAAATAAATAATATAAAAAAAATGGTAAAACCGGCAAAAGTTTGTGCAATAATCAGCAAAGACTGTGAATATTTTGACAATATAAACACTCTCCGTCCTATAGGCATACTTAAAGCAAACACAAAAGTTGAAATTCTGCAGGACAAAGGTTTTAAATATTATCTTGTAAAAGAAGACGAGTCTTCTTTAGGAAAATGGATAAACGGCAAATATCTTATAATCCCTGAGGATGAAAAAACAGATACATCAAAAATGTCCGACGATGAGCTTGAAAGCTATGCAAATATAATGGGCTTTAAAAGCAAAACGCCATATTTTATTTGGGTTGACATAAACCGTCAGCTTACTCATGTTTTTATCTCAGAAAAAAATAATTGGAAACTTAAAAAAACATTTATCTGCTCAACAGGAAAAAATATTTCCCCGACAACAAGGGGAGAATTTGAAATCTCCGACAGAGGAGAATGGTTTTACAGCGAACGTCTTAAAAGCGGAGCCAAATATTATATTAGATTTAACAATTCTTATCTGTTTCACAGTGTGGCAATGGATAGAAATCAAAATATAACCGACCCCGTTTTGGGAATAAGACATTCAAGCGGCTGTGTAAGATTATCCGTTAATGATATAAAATACCTTTATGATACCATACCCGAAAAGACAAAGGTTTTTATAAATTAATCCGTTTACCTAATATTAGGCTAAAAAAAGCCCGAATAACTTTTACAATGATTTAAGAATTAATATTCTCAAGTCCGAATAAATTAATTATAACACAAAAAATGGAATGGTACCTATGTTTTTTAATCAGCCTTTCAGAAGAAATCCAAATATGATTTATCCAAATTATTTTCAAAACATTCAGTCAAACCGAAATATGCCCTGCGGCAATTTTATAACAGAGACTTCAGCTATAAACAGACCTTTTGAAAATACAGAGCCGGAAAATAAAGCTGCCAATAAAATAAACTCTGAATTTTCGCAGGAAATATATCAATTTATGCAAAATGAAAAAAATGCAGTTATATATTACGATAAGCTTGCGGAAAAAACAAATATCGATAAAAACAAAAAAATTTTATATTCAATAAGCCAAAATGCCGCCGAAGAGGTTAATTACGCAAGAAAACTATGTACAGAGCTTTCTATTGAAATTAAAGAACCTCAGCAAAGAAATGTAAACACATCTATAAGCTTCAGAGCAGGCATAGCGCTTGCTCTTGAAGAAGAAAACAAAGCTCTCGGCAGCCTTTCATCAATGCTTGAAAATAACGGCAAAACAGCCTTATGGCTTACGCCGATTATACTGAGAAAGCTTTCCAGAGTAAACAATTTATATTTGATCCGTTCAAATTTATAAAATTGATAAAAATCCATTGAAAATTATAAACTCCTTTGGTAATATAGTTATAGTTTGTATTTAAACAACAAATAAGCCCACGTTTCTTAGGCGGCAAGGGCTATAAATACACACAAAGTACCAATATCAAAACTGATTCCGAAGCTTTTCGGAATCGGTTTATAATTATTTTAGAAAGAGATTAATTATGGATTACAGAATCGGTTTAAAAAATCATAAAAGAATTATAATTAAAGTAGGTACAACATCATTAACACACCCAAACGGAAAATTGGATCTAAAAAGAATAGATAATCTCGCTTGGGTATTATCTGATTTAAAAAATCAGCAAAAAGATATTATTCTTGTTTCATCCGGCGCCATTGCCGTAGGAGCGGACAGGCTTTCTCTTAAAAAGCGCCCCAGAGATATAATCGGAAAACAGGCTGCATCTGCGGTTGGACAAGCTGTCCTTATGCAGATTTACGAAAATTTTTTTATGCAGTACAATCAAAAAGTTGCTCAGGTTCTTTTGACAAAGGATGTTTTTGAAAATCCCCTTAAAAGAAGAAATGCCAAAAATACAATAGATAAGCTTATTGAACTTGGAGTCATACCAATTGTAAACGAAAACGATACCGTGGCTACAGAGGAGCTTTATGAAATATCCGACAATGACACGCTTTCTGCATATGTCTGCTCTCTTATAGACGGAGATCTTTTAATTATTTTATCCGATATAGACGGAATGTATACAAAAGATCCCAATCTTCATCCCGATGCTGAAATTATAGACGTAGTAGATAAAATAGACGACAAAATAAAAAATATTGCGGGCGGCTCTTCAACAGAATTGGGTACAGGCGGAATGATAACAAAGGTTACGGCGGCTCAAATCGCAAATTCCTCAGGTGCGGATATGGTTGTTGCATCCGGAGAAAATCCGAATGTAATTTTCGATATATTAAACGCCGAAAAAAAAGGAACTTTATTTGCCGTAAAAAGATATTGACGGTGATTATTATGAAAGAGCTTAAAAAACAACTCAGAAAAAAATATATTGCCCTAAGAAACAGTATTCCAAAAACAAAGCTTGAAGAATACAGCTTTAAAATTTTATCTTCACTTTTTTGCCTTGATGAATATAAAAAAGCCGAAGCCATATTCACATACATAAACACAGGCTCCGAGATTATTACTCTGCCTTTGATAGAAAAGGCTTTAAAGGATAAAAAAACCGTTGCCCTTCCTGTTGTCGGCAAAAATGAAGGCGAAATGTTTTTTATAAAAATAACTGATGTTAATAAATTAAAACCAAATAAATATTCCATACTTGAACCTGAATTTTGCGAAAAAAACATAGCTTCCGCAAACGATAAAACATTATCGATCATTCCGGGGCTTGTTTTCAGCGCCGATAAGCATAGAATAGGCTATGGCGGCGGATACTATGACAGATTTATGGCGCAAAACAAAACTCTTGCAAATATAGCTCTTGCTATGGATTTTCAGGTTATACAAACACTTCCATATGAAAAATTTGATATAAGCGTTGATAAAATAATAACACAAAGTAAAATATATTAAGGAGCTGATAATATGTATGACTTAAATGAAACAGCCGAATTATCAAAAAAAGCTTCAAAGCAGCTTACAAGACTTTCCTCAGACGATAAAAACAAAATACTTATTTGCTGCGCAAAAGCTCTTCGTGAAAATTGCGATAAAATAATTTTATCAAACAAAACCGATCTCAAAAATGCAGAAATGAACAATATCAAACCGTCTTTAATAGACAGGCTTACGTTAAATGACAAAAGAATAGATTCTATGGCGGAGGGGCTTGAACAAATAGCCGCTTTGGATGATCCTATAGGAGAGGTTTTATCTATGAAAACTCTTCCAAACGGGCTTGTTGTAGGGCAAAAAAGAGTGGCTATGGGCGTTATAGGCATAATTTACGAATCCAGACCAAACGTAACATCAGACGCATTCGGGCTTTGCCTTAAAGCAGGCAGCGCCGTTATCCTAAGGGGCGGCAAAGATGCGATAAATTCAAATATTAAAATCGTTGAAATATTAAGAGCGGCTATAAATGAACTTGGCTTCGATCAAAACGTAATTCAGCTTGTGACAGATACAAGCCGTGACAGCGCAATGAAAATGATGAAAATGAACGGCTTGATAGATCTGCTGATACCAAGAGGCGGAGCAGGGCTTATACGAAGCGTTGTTGAAAACAGCACTGTACCCGTAATCGAAACAGGCGTCGGAAACTGTCATATTTTTGTGGACAGCAGCGCCAAGCTTCAAGATGCTCTTAATATTGTAATAAATGCAAAAACTCAGCGCCCCGGCGTATGCAATGCGGCGGAAAGTCTGCTTATACACAAGGATATAGCCGAAGATTTTGTACCGACAGTCTGTGGGGCATTAAGGGAAAAAGGCGTTGAAATAAGAGCAGATGAGAAAACAGCCGCACTTTTTAATGATGTTGTTAAAGCTCAGGAAAGTGACTGGGGCTGTGAATATCTTGATAACATTATATCGGTTAAAATTGTTGAAAATCTTGAAGATGCCATAGAGCATATTTCAAAATATTCAACAGGTCACTCCGAGGCTATCATAACCGAAAACTATACCAATGCAGGTATATTTATAAATGAAATAGACTCTGCTGCCGTTTATGTAAATGCTTCAACACGATTTACAGACGGAAATGAATTTGGCTTGGGCGCCGAGATAGGAATAAGCACCCAAAAGCTCCATGCAAGAGGCCCTATGGGATTAAAGGAGATAACAACCACCAAATATATAATATTCGGCAACGGTCAAATAAGAAAATAGAGAAAATAATATACAAGTAATGATTATTAACTTTCACTATAGGCAGGAGCTTATGCTCCTGCTGAATACAGTAGTAAGTACCCGCCTAAAAGGCGGGTTTGAGTGTCGAAAAAATCCCTTTAAACTCGCTGTTTTCCTCGGCGGAAGTAATTTCCGCCTGCGGCGCTCTTAAAAATTTACTTAGTCAATTAAAATAATAAGCAAAAAAACAATAACAAGCAAAACAGGAAAATTTAAATAGGAATCTGTTTGAGCCATAATTTGACAATTTTCATCAATATCATAAACTCCGTCCGACTTAACAGATGGATCCAATGAAGCTGCTTTTATTGTATTTTCATCCGAAAAATTAATATTAGGCTCTAATTTTTTTCTTATGCTTGAAATCGCCGAAGCTGTTGTCATCGCATTTATCATATTATCTATACTGTTATGGGTCTGTTCCGGCATAAACTCTTTCATAAGGCTTAAAAACCTCATTTCTTTTGATGGATTGTTTTTTATGTTTTTGCTTTGAATTTCAAGCTCATTTTCAAAAGATGTTATATACTTATTCTTAAAAAAATCCGCTGCAAGCTGCATAGCTTGAGCTATATCGTTTTTAATGTAATTTTTATTATTCATAAGCTTTGCTATTTCATAAATAGAATCAGATTTTTGCATAAACTGCCTCCTGAGAAATTAATTTTTCAACATTTATAAGTCCCCATCCCTGCTTGTTGCGAGAATGTCCCAAATCAGTGCACGACTTTTTAAGCATCAACTTTATATCATTTGGCTTCAAATTTTTGTGCTTTTCCAAAAGAAGAGCAATAGCCCCTGTTACAATAGGTGTTGACATAGAAGTTCCGCTAAGCCCTATATAGCTGCTTTTTTCGGAAGCGGAATTTATTTTTTTATTTTCATCATATGGCGTTGGCGTCAGGCATGATACAATATTTGAGCCGGGCGCAACAATATCCGGCTTTATTATACATTCATAAGTAGGCCCTCTGCCCGAAAAATTAATCAAATTATCCCCCCAAAGAGTAAATGCCTCCGAATCGTCGTCGGAAGTACCTACGGTTATTGCCTTGCGACTTATTCCGGGTGAGGTTATCGATTTTGACGAAGGCCCATTGTTTCCGGCTGCTATTGTTACGGCTATTCCGCAGTCCCAAGCCTTTTCCACCGCCTTAACCATAGGATCGTTGGAGGATGTATTATCTGTTCCTATGGAAAGATTGGCTGCCCTTATATTGTATTTTTCTCTATTGTCAATCATCCATTGTATCCCTGTTAAAACATCAATCAAACTCCCTTTTCCCTCTTTATTCAGTATTTTTAAAATCACCATGTTTGCCTGCGGAGCTATACCCTTATATTTTCCTGCGGAATTTACTCCGTTTCCTGCCGCTATGCCCGCTACGTGGGTTGGGTATAAAAAAATACAGCACAATATAGTCATTATAATAAAAATATTTAAATAAAATAACTAAAAAGGGGTGAGTTTATGAAAAAAAAACAATTGATTTTTATCGATGAATTTAAATCTGTCAGTGAAGAAGAACGTGAACATAATTTTAAAAAAATATATGAAAAAATAAATTCTCAAATCGGTTAAATTTATAAAATCTATGTTTTGCAAACAGCTTAAAATAAAAGATTCATTAATTGTATAAATGTCGAATTTGCTTATAAAGAAAATTATTATTATATTGACATTAGTTATAAAATATGTTAAATTATCATTGTAACATTTATTTTTTTTATATGTTTAGGAGGATTTTTTTCATGAAAAACGGTACAGTAAAATGGTTTAATGCAGAAAAGGGTTTTGGCTTTATATCTGTTGAGGGCGAAGATGATGTATTTGTACATTACTCAGCTATCAAGGCAGAGGGTTACAAAACACTTGAAGAGGGTCAGGCTGTTGAATTTGAAGTAGTTCAAGGCGCAAAAGGTCCTCAGGCTGCAAATGTTGTTCGTTTATAATCTATCGAGTTTATAATTTAATGCGGAGCATTTTTTATATATAAAATAGTTATACGGCACCAAAAAACTCCCAAATCTTTTAAGATTTGGGAGTTTTTTCGTAAGATACAGGCAATGTCGCTGCTTTTCTAAAAAACATATGCTTAAAAGAACGGCAGCCTCGTTTTATGCAGTTGTAATATTGATTGACTATCTCAATACAGGCACAATATTTATCACTTAATGTAACTATATAAGATTCTTTATATCGTGGAAAGCTTAATGTAAGCGGCCACATATGCTTAACTATGGCATCTCTTTCGATATTATTTAGTTCTGCTATTTTTTCAGCGTTTTCCAAAGCATTTTTGGGGTGATAAAAGGCATGAAGCTGAGGCGTTTTTTCAACTCTCCAATCATACCAAAACAAATCGTGAAGCATCCCCGCTCTGGCGGCTGAGCGATAATCAAAATTAAAAGCTCTTGCCATTAAATAGCTGTAATATGCCACATTTAAGCAATGCTGAAGTCTGCTTGTATTACAGTGCTGAAAATATTCGTCAAGGCGCTTAACTTCATCAAGCTCCAACAAATCTTCAATACAATCCATAAATTCAACTGCATAAAGATTTTCTTCTGCATCAAACCTGACGCTTGAACCTATAACATTTTTCATTAACTTAAAGACCCCCGTCTGTTTTTTTATTACAATTATAGTATATCACAATAATTTATAAAAATCATTAAAAATTAATGATTTTTTTAAGGGGTTTTTAAATCTGTGTTTTACCTATAAAAAATCAAAGCTGCTTGTTAACGTATAAAACCTTTAAAGCTCGATTGAGTCATATATTTTTTGAAGATACTCACAATCATTTTTATATCTCGATTCATTAGAATTTTCGATAAGCATAGTAATATGAGGCTTTTTAGCTTTAACATGACGGAAAAGATGCTCATAGTTAAAAAGCCCCTCCCCTACCTGCTCATATTTAAGCTCATTATTTTCAATTTTAAAATCTTTGATATGGAGAACTGAAATTTTATCTCCATAATATTCAAAAGCCCTGTCAATAATCTTTTCCTGCTCGGTATAGTTGTTCATATCCAAAAGATTAACCGCATCAAGTATAACCTCAACATTAGGAGAATTTATATCTCTTAAAAATCTCTGCATCATCTCAGGAGAATAAAGAGTATGTGTGGCTACACCCTCCACTCCTACAATAACGCCAAGCTTTTCGGCGGCATCAACGATTTCTCTCATGCTTTTTAAAAGCAGCCTGTAAGCTCCTTCCGTATAAGTATAAGGAACAATCTTAAGACCTGGGTCATATCTTCCTGTTTCGGTGCCAACCATATCGGCGCCAATCATTCTTGCATATTTGAGATGCTCAATAAATGTTGCCACTGCCTCCTGCCTTTTTGCTTCAATAGGGTTGGTAGGATTGATATAACAACCCAAAACCGCCACATGAATATCATTTTTATCAAGGTTGTTTTTAATAAAAAAACCAAGCCCCGGGTTGTAATTTCCAAGAGAAAAATCAATATCCGTAATTGATTTTTTAAACGCAAGCTGAACAAAATTTATGTTATTTTCTTTTACCTTTTCAAGGAATTGTGAAAAGTTTTGCTTTCCTCCCAAATCATGACCTCTCATTCCAAAGCTCATTTTTATGCACCTCTCTTTTTTGTTTAGCCGACCGACAAATCCCCTGCCTGTTAAGGGTATGGATTAAAGTCGCCGAGCAGTTTATTGGTTAAAGTTTTTATTTATTTTAACATAAAATACCTTTAATTTCCATATCTAATTTTAATTAATCAAAGGCTAAAGCTTTGTTTGCTGATAAAAAAATTGCGTACAGCCTATATATAGTGTATAATTATATAAAAATATAAAATAACGGAGGATCAAATGGAAAGTAAACAGGTTATAAAAAAAACAGGGCTATATTTTATAGGTAATTTATCTTCTAAAATTTTAGCTTTCTTATTGGTTCCCATATATGCTTTTTATATAAAAAAGGAAGAGCTTGGATATTTCGATTATACTCAAACTATTATGAATGTAGCTGTTCCAATTGTATTTTGTGCAATTTGGGAAGCAATTTTAAAATATATTCTTCAAGAAGATTCCGAAAACGAAAAAAATAAAGTTTTGGCAACTTCATGCATTTTTTCGATATTTATGTCCATTGTTTTAATAATAGGCACATATATATACAATGGTCTGTTAAATAAAAAAATATCCTCTCTTAATTATATTGTTTTTATGATAATATCATATGCCCTTATGTTTATATGGCAGTATTATTCCAGAGCATTGGGAGAAAACAAAATCTATGTCTTAACAGGCATTATAGGCACATTAATTAATTTTACGCTCAATATAATTTTAATATGCGGCTTTAATAAAGGATTGAATGCATTATTCATATCCTACATAGCCGGAAATCTGTCAATTATAATTATTTTAGAATCAAGGCTTAAAATACTTAAAAAGCTTGATTTAAAGTATATAGATATCAATACACTAAAAAAAATGCTTGTTTTTTCTCTGCCTTTAGTATTAAACCTGACATCAACATGGCTTATAACAGGCTTTGGGCGATTTATCATAACCGAAAAACTCGGTGATGCGGAAAACGGATTATATGCATTTGCAAATAAATTTGCGCTTGTTATAAGTATGCTTGGTTCTGTTATAAATATGGCAATAATCGAAGAAGCTCTGATTTCGGCAAAAAAAGAAGGCATAGGACAAAGCTTTATAAAAACGATTGAAAATTTATTCAAAATTTTCCAATCTATTATGCTTCCTGCCGTTCCTGCAATAACAATATTTTATTATATGATAAAAACTACAGAATATTACAGCTCTATTTCGTATTTTCCGGGGCTTCTTCTTTATTCTCTTATTATGATTATGACAACAAGCTTCGGAACGGTTTTTCAGGTTATAAACAAAACAAAATATCAGTTTATAACAACTGCTCTCGGCTCTGTCGTTACGGTTTTAACAGCCGTTTTATTTATCGAAAAAAGCGGCCTTTATGCTGTAATATATGCTCAGCTTTTGGGCTCTGCGGTTATGCTTATATCAAGATATATTTTTGTTAATAAATATGTAAGCTTTAAAATTAACTGGATACCAATTTTGGCTATGCTCTGTATTTATATACTGCTTAATATAATTTGTCTTAATCTTCCGATTTGGATTTGCATAATAGCTTTAATCCTTTCAAGTATTTTTATAATAATATTAAATAAATCATTTATTATATATGCTGTAAATTTTGTTAAACGAAAGCTTTAATATAAAAAACCTACTTTGAACAAGTAACTTAAAGCGTCGCAGACTTATAATCCGCAGGCGGAATTCATTTCCGCCGAGGAAAACAGCGAGTTTCAAGGGATTTTTAATCCCTATGGAATGAGCTGTTTATACATCTGTTTTCTCTCGCAAAAGTTTCACAAAGACTTTTGCGACAATTAAAAAGACCCCTCAGGGGTCTTTTTAATTTATATTTTAAATTTTAAGAATCCGTAGTTTCTTCACTTGATGAAGCTTCGTTATTATTTGATTCTTCATTACTGCTTTGCGAAGCTTTTTTAGTCAGCGTAATATTAAATATATTCTCTTTATCTGTAATATCAACGCCACTGTAAACAGACTCATTATAGCCGTCTTTATTTACCGTTATATTATGCTTGCCCTGCGTAATCTGCAAGC
Source organism: uncultured Clostridia bacterium (assembly GCA_947630475.1). Taxonomy (GTDB): domain Bacteria; phylum Bacillota; class Clostridia; order Lachnospirales; family CAG-274; genus CANRHR01. The sequence continues at coordinate 22,203 of CANRHR010000016.1, forward strand.
TTACAGGGGTATAGCCAACCTTTGCGTTATCAATATAAACCTCTGCCCCATCGGGGTTTGTATTTACAGTGATCTTGCTCATTTTTACCTCCTTTTGAAGCTCAGCGTTTACGGTTTTTTGATCACTGTTTAAAATAAGCTGTGTTTCAAAACTTGTGTAGCCCTCTTTTTCAAGCTTGATACTGTATGCGCCATATTCCAAAACAAGCGGCTCTCTTGACAGCTCGGGCATATCGTTAATTGTAAGAAGATAATCCGAAACATTAGCTTTTATAAGAAGTACTCCTGTTTTTATATGAACTTCCGATAAATCAAGGTTAACTGTTTCATCAGCTGATGTTATAATTTCTTTTGTAAACGGCTCACAATTGGAGCCTTTTACAATTATTTTATGGCTGCCTTCCTTAACTTTTACGCTGCCTACTTCGCTTAATGCCTTATAAATGTTATTGTCAACCTCAAATGTTCCGTCTTTAATTTTATCTTTATTGCTGATTTGGATTATACTGTGTCCTTTTTCAATACTTATAGAATAAACCGTATTGTTATAACCTTTCATAGTAATAGTATCAAGCTCGTCAATTTTTGATATATCGCTTTGCGTACCCTTAAATGTAACATTTAAAAGCTCCGAATATGAATAAGATTTGTCGCCTGCCTCTATTAAGCTGTTTTCGGAATCAATTTTGACACCTGTTACATCTTCTTCGGTCCAAGCGGCTGCATTAAGCTTAAGATAAGTAATTTCTTTATCTTTGTTGTATACAAAATCCGCTATATCTCCAATTTTAAATTCCTGAAGGCTTATGCTGTTGTCATATTTGTCTTTCAGCTCAGTTTTTCCCGTCACTTCCAAAACATAAGCAAAGCCATCATCGAGAGATGACAATGTAAGCGTTTTTTTAACGGCGTCAATTTCCTTTATTACCCCAAGATTTTTATCATTTTCATCATCTTCTTCAGTTTTAATTTCTGAAGAATTATTTTTATTTGGCTTTAGGGCTGCCAATTCTTCTGTATTATTCACGCTTGATGAAGAAGAACCATGATTTGGAGAAAAGGAATTATAAACCACGGCAAAGGCAACAACGCTTATTATTATACCGCTTATTATCGTTGCCGTCATAAAAATTTTATATTGTGATTTTTGGTTTATCTTTTTTGTTTTTTTCGGCAAAACCTTTTTACTTTCTGTTTTTTTTAAATGCTGTGTTTCCTGTAAGCTTTGAGAGCTTGGCTCATATATCACACCATCGTAATCAGCGTCTGTCAACGGAATATCATCATCGTCATATCTGTTCATTTAATCATTCCTCTCATTATTACAGATCGAAAAGCAATTATTGATTTGCTTTTACCGGCTTACGACATAATACTATGATGTCTGCAAGTATACAATCCTTTGCTTATAGGTAAAATATGTCGAATTTATTGATATGTGAATAAATATATTTTATAATCAAAACCTAAAAAGTGCAAGAGTTTTATTAATTTGTATTATTTTTTAATTAAGCTGCGTACTTATAATAAACAGTAAGTATCCACCGCCTAAGGAGGCGGTGACTTACTTGTTGGTTAAAAAAGACTTTATATAATCAGCTTAGCCGCACAAAACTGCAAATTACCTTTTATAAAGATTTTAAAATTTGCTAATATCATAATTTTATTTTTTTATGAACAATTGTGTCCAATATGTAGTCGTACCGCTTTTAGCATAACCTACTCCTATTTCTTCAAAATTAGCATTTAATATGTTTGCCCTGTGTCCCTCTGAGTTCATCCATGCGTTTACAACCGCCTGTGCTGTTTTTTGACCCTTGGCTATGTTTTCTCCCGCTGTTTTATAGCTTATCCCAAAGCTTTTAAGCATATTAAACGGGCTTCCGTATGTAGGTGAGGTATGGTTAAAATAATTCTTATTTTTCATATCTTCACTTTTCGCCTGAGCAACTCTGCTTACATCCGAATTTATTTTTAAAGGTTTTAATCCATACTGTGCCCTGTATTGATTGACAAGATCAACAACCTGCTGCTGCATAAGCTGACTTTGGCTGCTTTGATCAGCTTGATTATTCTGGCTTCCGCCTGATGGCGTTTGATTTGTCGGCGACGCTGTGGTTTCGCCCGATTGAGCTTTATTTTCTTCGGATTTGTTATCTGACGAATTTTGACAGCACTGATTATTGCTCTGAAGATTTTTTGAAGAAGAGTCTTTATTACTGTTGATATATTTAAGCCACCCATTCTTTAAAAAATTATCCATATAAGAGCCGCTTTGGCTGCATACAATATCTCCCGCTTTGTTTGAGCATGATATTTTTACTGTTTTAACCTGCTGTGCCTGAACAGTTGAGGCAAGTAAAACTGTTATCATTCCCGCTGTTGCAATAAATCTTTTCATAGCTTATTCTCCTTTTCGGTATATTTTATTTTCCCTATTATGAAGTTAACTATGTCGAACTGATAAAATATTTTTCAATCGGCCCGATTGGGCATAAGCAGTTTTATCCCTAAACTGCAAAAGCAATTGATAAAATTATAAGTAATTTTGCATCGTATTGTTATGTCTAACATTATAATACAACAAACGAAACAAAAATGAAACATATGAATTAATGGAATTTAAGACATTATATACATATTAAAAATTTATTTCTTCCATAAAAATATCATTAAAATCATTAATCTGCGCTAAATTTATATCAAATGCAGCCTTTTTTATATTTTCCAAGCAGCCTAAAGGCATAATTAAGGCTATATCTCTCAGCCCTCCCAATGAGCTGTTTCCGACAGAGCAAATTTTACCCTCAAATTCAGCCGGAAGCAATCCTGTTCTGAAAGCCGAGCGTGTATTTATTTTAGAGCCAAATCCTCCCGACAAAAATATTGATTTTATATCGCAAAGCTCAATGTCTGCTTTTTTTAGCAAAATTTTTATTCCTGCTCTTACCGCTGCCTTTGCAAGCTGAAATTTTCTTATATCCGCCTGACTTATTTTAACATTTTTGCCTATTTTTATGCCGCTGTCAAAATATTTTTCACAAATAAGACCATTTTTATCCACAATATTATTTTCAATAATTGCCGCAACTGCATCTATCAGCCCCGATCCGCATATTCCAACCGCTTTTGCTTTATTTATCGTTTCATAAGACCATATTTTTCCATCAAAAGAAGCTGAGCATATCGCCCCCTCAACCGATGCCATTCCACAGCTTATTTCACCGCCTTCAAATACCGGCCCGGCAGGAGCGGAGCATATAAACAATTTTTCGCCGTTAAAAACAGCCATTTCTGCATTTGTGCCTATATCTATAAAAAGACTGTTTTTATTTTCCAACAGAGCGCAAAAAACAGCTCCGCTTACAATATCGCCGCCGACAAAAGCGCTTAAACAGTTAATAATATAAACATCCGCATTAAATTCATCGTTTCCAAATATATCTTTAAAACAATATTTTTTTAAATCATTAAAATTGCATTTAAACGGAAATTGAGAAATATCTTTGCAGTCCATTCCAAGAAGAAGATATGTCATAACCGTATTTCCGGCCAAAATAATTTTTTTAACTTCACATTTTAAAATATCTGTGCAAAGCTCATTAAAGCATCCCATAATATCCAGCTTTATTATTTTTTCAAGCTCTTCTTTATTTCCTTTAAGGCTTGCTTCCATTCTTGAAACAACATCGGCGCCGAAAGTGGCTTGAGAATTAATTTTTGAACAGACCTTTACAATTTTTCCGTCACGCAGATTTATCAACTGAGCTGCCAAAGTTGTTGTGCCTATATCTAAACATATGGCAAAACCTTTCTGCTCACTGTTAAAATCGAGATATTTATTTTCAAAATCGGCCAATATATCAAATTTCTTCTGCGGCTTCAATTCTATTTCAACATCTCTTATAGCTTTCATTCTGCATAAAAGTCTTAATCCCTCATTTACGGCTTTTTCTCCAAGCAGCTTGATATCGGCTTCATCATACGGATATGCCCTGTTTAAAACCTTAACAACGCATTTACCGCATTTGCCCTTTCCCAAACATGGCTGAGAAATTAAAATACCCTCTTTTTTTAAAAGTTCGCTAATGCTTTCTCCTCTGTATGCACTTAAAGCAGCGCTCTTTCCATCATATAAAACATTTATTTTAAGCATTTATTTTCCTCCGTTTGTATATGCATTGCTTTGCGCTGCAATTTTCGCAGTTATGCAGCGGCGAATTATTAACACTATAATCTGCGCCTATAATAAAACCTATGCTCTTGGCAGGCTTTAAGACGTAATTGTCGTTAACTGTTATTCCCCATTCGCCGCCGTTTAAGGCCGACACTATTTCTTTCATAACGTCCGCAGATGCATTTTCATGCGGATAAAACCTTTCGCCGAAGCCAATTCCTTTTTTGCATATATAAGCCAAAATTTCATCAGAAGCAATTTTATCTGTCTGCATTAAAAAATCATCGCACATACAATTAAGCATAATGGCTTTAAAATATTCTCCCTCTTTAAAAAAGCTGTCAATAACATTTTCAATTTTTTCCCCTATGCTTATTAAAACAAATATGCTGAAACTGTAAACGGATATCTTTTTATTTTTCAGCTCATAAATATATATCGGTGAAATTGTTTTGTAAAATAATTTCTCAAGCTCATTAAAAATATATTCCGACTGATCATATATCTGTGTATTTTCTTTAATATCCAAAATTTCGAATATATTTTTTTTATTAAGCTTAACATAAAATTTATCATTATTCATTTGTACACTTCCTCCAAATCAACATCCGGACGGCAAACAAAAAATTTCAAACTTTTTCTAATGTCAATAATATTCGTACTCCGCTATACTGCGCTCTTAACCGTTACGGCAGGATAAAAATATTTAATTATCTCTTCAAAGCTTTTTTTATTTGATGCAAGATATTCGGCTCTTTTTAAGCTTATGCCCACGCCATGACCATAACCGCCGCCTTTAAATTCCGCTTCGGTAAGATTTCCGTTTTCATCTTTAACTGTGTTTACATAAAAAAATCCGCTGGGCATTATATCAAGATTTTCCGCCGAATCATATCCCTTTTTATTTGTTATTACAGGGTTTCTGCCATATACAAACTGCTTAGGCTTAATTATCTTCCTAATAACATTATCGGTTTTTAATATAACAATTTCCTTTCCTGCCGTTATTTTAAGCTCCATAACATTTCCTCCTTCCCCTCTTTTAATAACCTCTATATTTTTTATATTTCCAATATTTTCAACCTCTTTGCTTATAAATTTTCCGCTTTTGTCAAGGCATTTAACAAAGGCAGGGTAATCCTTATAAAGCCATTTTATGCTTGCATTGACACAGGCGGCAAGTTCATTTTGATTCATTTTAAAACTCCACCTAAACCAATCCGAATTTGTATCATCAGCTCCATTATCAATAAATTTTCTGAAAATTTCCTCATTGCTTAAATCGGGGTAATTCCCGCTTAAAAATTTAACTGATCTGCTGTATTTATCGCTTTCAAACGGAAATACAAGCTCTTTGCTCCACACCTCGCCCATAACTGCGCTTGAGCCGCAATCTTGGCTGAAATAATTTACATCTAGGCATTTGTCTTCATATGTAATGCATAAACCCATTGTTTCATAAACAATATTTCTGCTTTTTTCGTCCGTTTTTGAACAAGCATAAAGCTGATAATTTTGCGTTCTGTCAACATTTGCCCCAAATTCCAATAGTTTGTTATCCTGCTTTTGCTTATATGCCTTGCTCCTTATAACAACGCTCATAAGCTTCAAAATTTCATCGTTTAAATTTTCGGCTTTAATCGTATTAAGCACGCTTGCAGTGTATTCTTCGATACCAACCTCATTAACCACAATATAGCCTTCGTTTTCTTTTCTTATTTCCACACTGCCGTTAACGCTTAAAAAACCTCCGCCGGGAATCTTTATTGATTTTATCAAAATATTGTTCTTTTCATCATCCGCTTTAACAATTATTCTTTCCTTTGAAAACAAATCATTATTTTTATCCTTTTCTATAACAATTTCCTGATCCGCTTTATAATTTCGTTCATCTTTTCCTGTTATAATTGTAAAATCTCCTTCGCAGCCTATATTTACCATACCGTTAAAATTTTTATTTTCGTTATTGTTTAAAAGAACTCTTATTTTGTCGCTTTTATTATCACTGTTTGCAACAGCTGCGCAAAGCCTGCCTTTATTTATGTAAAATTCATAGCTTTCACCGCTTATAAGATAAGAAATATCTTTTATGGCAGCATTTTTTCCGTCATAAAAATAAACTTTAAATTCTTTTTCATAAAACAGATCTCCTATTGCTTCAAGCTCAATTTTTTCATCGTCCGCCATAATTATTTTTGAATTGATTTTATCCTCCGTAACATTTAAATCGACTATTTTATCTGCGTTTATTTTTATGCTGCAAATATCTCCCTTTTTTATATCATATGAAATATCTTCCGATAATTCAAGTCTTCTTTTCATGCCTCCTATAAAAACCTCCACCCCTGATTCACTGCTGTCGGTAATCAAAACATTTTTTATAAATGGTCTTGTATCGGTTATTTCATTAATTGTAAGTATATTTTTATCTTTAATCAAAGCTTCGGCTTCAGTTCCTATTATATTGTCGGTATTAATTCCCTGAGCATAAAAAAGCCCAATATCGGTTATAACAAATCCATCCTTTATATCATTGCTTTGAGCGCTTGATGCAGCCAAAATAAGCTTTTGCTTTTTTATTTTTCCATATCCTTTGTTTTCCAAAACCTTTATATACAGCTCGTTCCACAAAGCTGTTGATATTGCTTTGTCCTTATTCTCATCGGTAAGCTTTATTTTAATTTTATTGTTTTTATCCATTCTGTCAATAATCGCTTGAGCCTGATTTAAAGTTAAATATCCATCGGGCTTAAAATTTTTTTCGTCCGCCCCAAACATAAAGCCGCCCTTAAAAACAGCGTTTATATATTTATCATACCATTTATCCTGAGAAACATCTTCAAAATCAATTATTCTGTCAAAGCTGTTTATTTCATTGTCATCATAAAAATAATATGCCAGCATCTTTGCAGCCGATGCCCTTGTAACCGGCAGCTTATCTCCCACAATTCCCTTTTCATTTGCTATATCGCTTTCACTTACCGAGCTTAAGCCATCGGTGTATATTTCATTGTCTTTGCAGCCCGACAATACCGCAGATGCAATAAAAAAAGCCAATACCGACAATACTTTCAACAGATATCTTATCACATTAAATTTTGTTTTTTTCATAAAGTTTTCCTCCTTAAAGTAAGAATAAACATATTTATGCCTGTCCTATATACATAATATATTTTTTAATTTTTATTTTTATGATATTTTCCGCCGACAAATAAGTATGCTTATACTCCTGCTGACAGGCGCCAAACTTGCTTATCGGGTAAATTTTTTTATTTACACGGCAATCATACAATGTTAAAATTATAATCGAGTAAACAGATTGGTATATAAATATTTTTAAAAATCAATGTACTTACGCTGTGTAATCACAAATTTGTTAAAACACTTTATTCTTTCAATAATTAAAATTAAGACAATGTCTTTAACAGCACAGATTATTTTATTTGAGGTACTTATATGAATGAAAAATTAAAAAATTCGTCTGTTGATAATCTTTTTAACGCTGTGTTGCAATTAAAAAATATCGAAGAATGTTATAATTTTTTTGAAGATCTCTGTACAGTTCATGAGCTTCAGGCTCTTGCTCAGAGGTTAGATGTTGCAATTATGCTTAAAAAAGGCGGCACCTATACAGAAATAAGTCAAAAAACAGGAGCATCAACAGCAACTATCAGCCGTATAAACAGAGCTTTAAATTATGGCTGTGATGGTTATGCTCTTGTGCTTAAAAGATTAGAGGAGAAATCAAATGATAACCGAAAAATTACAAACTCTTAACCCAATGCAAAAAAAGGCAGTCCTGAAAACAGACGGTCCTATTTTAATATTGGCCGGCGCAGGCTCAGGAAAAACAAGAGTTTTGACACACAGGATAGCCTATTTAATAGATGCTCTTAATGTAAATGCTTTTAATATTCTTGCTCTAACCTTTACAAATAAAGCAGCTAAAGAAATGAAGCAGAGAGTATGTGAAATAACACAAAGCGGATCCGATGTTTGGGTATCCACATTTCATTCAACCTGTGTACGCATACTGAGGAGAGATATACAAAATTTGGGTTATACAAATCAATTTACAATATATGACGCCGATGATTCGGAAAAGCTTATTAAAGAAATATTAAAAACTCTCCAATTGGATGAAAAAATGTTTTCTCCAAAATCTGTTATGGCTGAAATAGGAAAACAAAAGGACAATCTTATTACACCCGATGTCTTTCTTGAAACAGCCGATAATTTTAGGCTTAAAAAAATTGCCGAAATTTATAAAATTTATCAATCAAGGCTTAAAGCCAACAACAGCCTTGATTTTGATGACTTGATTTTTAAAACCGTAGAACTTTTTTCAAAAAACGCTGATATTTTGGATAAATATCAGCAAAGATTTAAATATATAATGGTAGATGAATATCAGGATACAAACACATCACAATATAAGCTTATAAAGCTTTTAAGCTCAAAACACAAAAACATATGTGTTGTGGGTGACGACGACCAAAGCATATATGGCTGGAGAGGAGCAAATATAAGAAATATTCTGGATTTTGAAAAAGATTTTAAAAACGCCGAAGTTATAAAGCTTGAACAAAATTACCGCTCTACCAAAGTTATTCTCAATGCCGCAAATATGGTAATTAAAAACAACTTCGGCAGAAAATCAAAAAGTCTTTGGACAGAAAACATCGATGGTGATAAAATAATATGCAGATGTTTGGATTCAGACCTTGAAGAAGCCAAATTTATATCAGAAAAAATAAATGAAAAAGTTAAATCAAACACAGCAAATTACGGTGATTTTGCCGTGTTGTACAGAAACAATGCTTTATCGCGAGTTATTGAAGAAAGGCTTGTACTTTCATCAATTCCTTATCGCTTATTTGGGGCGCAGAATTTTTATTCACGAAAAGAAATTAAAGATATTTTGGCATATCTTAAAGTCATTTACAATCCTCATGATGATATTGCCATTAAAAGAATAATAAATGTACCTAAAAGGGGAATAGGTGATTCATCCATAGAAAAAGTTAACGCATATGCCGAAAAAAACAGTATCTCATTTATGGAAGCTTTATCACAGGCAAATGAGATATCGGAGTTAAAATCAAGAAGCAAAAAGCTTTTTAGCTTTTATTCACTTATAAAAGATCTTTCGGAGCTTTCAGAAGAAATTTCCGTATCTCAGCTTTTAAATGCTGTTCTTGATAAAACAAACTATATATCAGAGTTTGCCGAAGAATCAAAATCAGATATCTCAGGCAGAATTGATAATATTCAGGAGCTTATAAATAAAGCCGTTGAATATGAGCAAAACAATGAGGATGCATCTCTTTCCGGCTTTTTGGAAGAAATTTCTCTTGTGGCTGATATAGACAACCTTAACAATGATGAAAACAGAGTAGTTTTAATGACTCTTCACAGCTCAAAAGGGCTTGAATTTGACTATGTTTTTATGGCAGGCTTTGAAGAGGGTATTTTCCCAAGCTTTCGTTCAATACTTGAGGGAGAGCCGAATATAATGGAGGAGGAAAGACGTCTTTGCTATGTAGGAATAACCAGAGCAAAAAAGCAGCTTTATATATCCTACGCAAAAACAAGGCTTCAGCATGGCAAATATGTATATAATACAGCTTCGAGATTTTTGAAAGAAATACCGAAAGATTATCTCGACCTCAGCGAAAATGTTTCGAAAACGGAAAACATCTCCTCGCCGGTTAAAATAACAAAAGCGGAAAATAAATTTAAACCAAAAAAGACATATTCAGGCTTAAAAAACAATTATGCCGCCAATATACCATCTCCAAAAAATATAGTGCTTGATTTTAATATTGGCGACAAGGTTAGGCAAATGAAATACGGAATAGGTACAGTTAAAAAAATAAGCCCGGCAGGGGCTGATTATGAAGTAACCGTTGAATTTGAAAAAGTTGGCGAAAAAAAGGTTATGGCTATGCTTGCAAAGCTTAAAAAGCTTTGATACATAAAGCCGTTTATTAAAGAATACAGAATACAGGGATGATGATATGCTTGACGTTGCGCTTTTGGGAACAGGAGGAATGATGCCTCTTCCCGACAGATTTTTAACCTCTCTTATGCTTAGGCTTAACGGAAAATATATGCTTATAGACTGCGGTGAAGGTACCCAAGTAAGCATAAAAATGCTTGGGTGGGGCTTTAAAAATATAGATGTTATTTGCTTTACACATTACCACGCCGACCATGTTGCCGGCCTTGTCGGTATTTTGCTTACAATAGGCAATTCGGGAAGGAGAGATCCCATTACTCTTATAGGCCCAAAAGGGCTTAAAAAAATGGTTGATGGAATGAGAATAATATGTCCGGAGCTTCCATTTGAGCTTAATATGCTTGAAACGGAAAATATTACGGATAACTTTAAAATAGGCAATTTTGAAATAAATTCTCTAAAAGTTGAACACAGAATAGACTGTTATGCTTACAATATTATTGTAAGAAGAGCCGGCAAATTCGACATAAAAAAAGCTGAGCTTAACAATGTTCCAAAAGCTGTTTGGGGAGAGCTTCAAAAAAAAGATAAGGCTGAATATAACGGCATAATCTATACTCCTGATATGGTTTTGGGTGAAGAAAGAAAAGGAATCAAAGTAACATACTGCACAGACAGCCGGCCTATTAAAGAACTTGTTGAGTTTGCAAAAAAATCTGATCTTTTTGTGTGCGAAGGCATATATGCCGAAGATGAAAAACTTGAAAAAGCTATTGAAAAAAAGCATATGATTTTTAAAGAAGCCGCACAACTCGGCAAACTTGCTGATGTTAAGCAAATGTGGCTTACTCATTACAGCCCGGCTTTAACCGAGCCGGAGCTTTTTGAGCAGGATGTTAAATCTGTTTTTGAAAAAGTTGAGCTTGGATATGACAGAATTAATACCAAAATAACCTTTGAAAACAATTAGAATCTTAAAAATTTTATATTCCTGCTCCGCTTACGCTGATAACTCATAGTACCCCTAAGAGAAACAGCTTGCTTGTCGGTTAAATTCTGCTTAAACCACAATGGTTGATTTAATTTTATGCTGATTTATGATATAATATTTACAAAAACAGGAGGAAGAAAAATGAAATATATAATTATTTTAGGTGACGGAATGGCAGATGAGCCCATTAAAGAGCTTGATGGCAAAACTCCGCTTGAGGCAGCTAAAACGCCTGCTATGGATGAGCTTGCCAAAAAATCTGAAATAGGGCTTATAAATACCGTTCCAAGCGGCATGAAGCCCGGAAGCGACACGGCAAATCTTGCCGTTTTGGGATATGACCCCAAAAAATATTATTCAGGACGCTCTCCTTTGGAGGCTTTAAGCATAGGAGTGGATATGAAAGCTGATGATATTGCAATAAGATGTAATCTTGTTACACTTTCGGAAGATGAACCCGAATATGCCAAAAAAACAATAAAAGATCACAGTTCGGGAGAGATTTCAACCGAAGAAGCGGCAGTATTAATAAATGCCGTAAAAAAAGAGCTTGAAAACGACAGCTATAAATTTTATGTAGGAACAAGTTATCGTCATCTTACCATATGGAATAAGGGAAAGGTTGTTGAGCTTTCTCAGCCGCACGATATTCTGGGAAAGGTAATAGGCGAATATTTGCCTTCCGTTCCGGCTTTAAAAGAAATGATGGAAAAAAGCTATGATATTTTAAATAATCATCCCATCAATATTGAAAGAGAAAAAAGGGGGCTTAACAAAGCAAATTCAATTTGGTTTTGGGGCGCCGGAACAAAACCGGCCTTAGACAGCTTTGAAGAAAAAAACAACAAGAAAGGCGCTATGATTTCCGCTGTCGACCTCTTAAAAGGCATAGCTGTGGGAGCCGGCATGAAAGTTATAGAGGTTGAAGGCGCTGACGCAACGCTTAATACAAATTATAACGGAAAGGCGCTTGCAGGCTTAAATGCCGTTCTTAATGACGGATATGATTTTGTTTACATTCACATTGAGTCACCCGATGAAATGGGTCATCAGGGCAGCATTGAAAATAAAATTAAAGCTATTGAATATATCGATGAAAAAGTTATTAAACCTATAGTTGAACAAATGGATAAATCGGGAGAGGATTACAGGCTTCTTATAACGCCCGATCATCCTACTCCGATTTACTGCAGAACTCATACATCCGATCCTGTGCCTTATCTTTTGTATGACAGTACGGCTAAGTTAAATAAAACATGGCTCTATAACGAAAAAGAAGCAAAGCAGAGCGGCAATTTTACAAAAGATGGTTATAAATTTATAAACAAGCTGTTTAAATAAAACTATCGAAAATTATTCTCCGCCCAAAAATGAAATGCTCCCCATTTGTTAGACAATATGGTATAATAGAAATATACCTGAAAGAAGTCTAATGAAAGGGGAGC
>CANRHR010000017.1 GCA_947630475.1 uncultured Clostridia bacterium
AAAAGGTTCAAGGCAAAATCAAAAGGTATAAGGGCAAAATGTAATTGTATCGCTTTGGGATACTACTTAGACGACGGTTTTTCGGGTACGAATTTTCAAAGGCCCGGATTTCAGGAAATGATGCGGTATGTGGAGGATTACAGTGTTTCCACATTGATCGTCAAAGACCTGTCCCGCCTCGGCAGAGAGTATTCTTACATGGGACGTTTGCAGGATTTCATCTTTCCTGCTTACGACGTGCGCTTTATCGCGGTCAACGATGATGTGGACAGTGCCAAAGGTGAGAATGACTTTGCTGTTTTCAAAAATGTGTTCAACGACTACTACGCAAAAGACACCAGCAAAAAGATTCGTGCCGTTATAAAAATGCGCGGCGAGGCAGGGGAACACATCGCCAGCAATCCGCCCTACGGGTATATCAAAGACCCGCAGGACAAGAAAAAGTGGATCGTGGACGAGGGTGCGGCAAAGGTAATCAAAAGGATATTTGACCTCTGTATTGCGGGCAAAGGCCCTATGCAGATCGCAAAAATCCTGACAGCAGAAAAGGTGTTGACCGTTACTGCCTATCACGCAAAGCAAAAGGGCTGGACTATGCCGGATAACCTCTATCATTGGAGTCAAAACTTCATTGCCGGAATATTGGCACGGCGGGAATATACAGGCTGTACCGTAAACTTTAAGACCTATACGAAATCTATGAAATTCAAAAAGCGGATGGAGAATCCGGTTGAGAATCGGCGAGTATTGGAGTGTATTCAGCGGACTTTGACCTATGTGCAGTTGTTCCGGGATGATTTTACACAGGAAATGCTTGCACAGGATGAGGCCAGTCGAAAAGCGGAACTGGAACAAAAGCGAAAGGCCCTGTCCGGCGCACAGAAACGCATAGATGATCTGGACAAAATCATCCAAAGGCTTTATGAGGATTCGGTTTTGGGAAAACTGAGCGACACCCGATTTAGCAAACTATCTGCGCAGTATGAAACAGAGCAGATGGAGATACAGCAGCTTGCCGCCGCTTTGGAACGGGAAATCGAGGACGAAGCCGGACAGGTGGCTGATGTAAGACGATTCCTACAGCTTGCGGAAAAGTATTCTGATTTGCATGAGCTGGATGCGGCTACGGTCAATGAGTTGATCGACAAGATTGTGATACATAATCCGATAAGGAACAACGGAAAAAAGTATGTTACGATTGAGGTATATTTCACCTACGTTGGTAAAATCCGTATCCCGCTTCAAAATCCGGACCGCTTTTAAGTACAGAAAAACCGGCGTGATTCTCGCCACGCCGGTTTTACCGGAAATACCCTATACTTCCTTATGAACCTCTGCCAAAAAGGCGTGGGCTTTTTTTTCGTTTATTATCTTAAAACGACATAATCTTTAATGGAATCATAAACGACTGAAGCATTTCTAACTATAAAGAATTTTTTAAGCTCGTCATAGCTTCCGAATGGCTGTTCGTTTCTGTAGTTTATAATATCTGTTATCAAAGCGTTGGTAAGGCCGTTGTTGAGGGTTTTAAGCTCTGCTTGCGATGCCTTGTTTATATTTGTGTAGAGGGTTATTTTATCGTTATAATCCGCAACGTTAAACGGAATATCTTCTGCGCTTTTCATTGGGGCGGCAGCAGCCAAAGTCCTTGCCTTTTCGGCACTTAATCCTGTCAGCTCTATTTGATCGGGAGTGGCTGTATTTATGTTTATGTATTCTGTTATGTTTCTTGAAAAATAAACGCAGCCGTTAACTCTTTCTCTTGCTTCGCCGCTCAAGCGTTCGCCTATATCAGAAAGACTGTTGAACATACCGGAATTTTTTATTTTGCTAATTTCCGCAAGAGTGAATACGCTTCTAAGCTCAGAGTCTTTAGCTTGATTTATATTTGTTACAGCGTGAAGATTATCTTCATATGAATAAAGCTGCTGCTCTGATAAATTGAGAGAGTCTGCAAAGCTTAATTCCATGATATTTTTCATTGTATATCCGTTTACTCTGAGATTAACCACAGCTTGGGCATCGGCGGCGCTTAATCCTGCGCTTTTAAGCTGGTCCTCAGATGCGGTGTTAAAGTTTACAACATAATTTCCTATAGTTTCATCTATGCTGTTGTTATCGTTTACGTTTATGTATGGCTTAAGATTTTCGTATTTTTTATCTCCTATAAGATTTTTTCTTTTAAAATCTGCAAGCTCTTCTATAACGGATTTATTTCTGTATGCTATTATATCATCAACCTCTTCATCGCTTATGCCCAATGTTTCAAGCTCCTCGGCGCTGGCTGTCTTAAGGTTTGTGCATACGTTTATTTTTTCTTTATTGCTTTGGAATATATCGCTTGTGAAGCCCGGAACAAACATAATCTCATATTTGTCGTTAAATGGATTTGTTCCCCTGTATTTAACTATATTTTGAGCAAGATTATCGCCAACCCCATCAAGGGATGATTTAAGCTGATATACAGAAGCTGTGTTTATGTTTATTTTATCCGCAGCCAAACCGGAAGAGCCTCTGTTTACGGAAAAGCCGTTGCCTGCTATTGTGTTGCTTGAATTTACACCGGCTCCCCAAAGCTCTGTTTGTGACGAACGGGCGGCTCTTTCTCTGTCGGTAAGATAAGAGTAAAGAGAACCGTTAGACTGGCTTGTATCAAGAGCCGCATAGCCCTTTGCAACAAGCTCGTTTGATATATTTACGCCGTTGAATATGACATATCGATAGTTCCAGCTTCCGCTTACAATGTTTATGTTTGAATCTTTTGCCAGAGTAACAACAGCGCCTAAAATTTTATCTGTCAGATATTTTACGCTTGCATCGTAGCCCATTGAATTAACGCCTATTATTTTAATAAGAGCAGTTTCGTTTGTATCCAAAAGACGAACTTTTATTGCATCTCCGTCTATTATTTGTATAACCTTAGCGCTTACGTTGTCATCTGAGAGTATGACATAGTTTTCCGCAAATACAGTTGTAACGTTTGCGCAGGAAAAAATGGCAGCCGCCGATAAGGCTGCAAATAAAAATTTTTTAAATTTTTTCATATTACATCCTCCTTATTTTGTTTTAAGCTGAGGCTAAAGATGTTATTTTCTGAAGATAAAACGAGAAAGCCTTATCTGTTGGTTAAAATTTTGACAATAAAAAATATTTTATCAAAGGCTTCTTTATATAATAATAACACAAAAAATCGGCATTTAAAATAAAAATTTGTTAAATAATTTATTCCTTTAAGCCGTTTATTTAAATTATGTGCTATTGCCTTAATTAAACAAATTTGATATTATATATTATGTAGATAAAATTTTTAAGCGTTTTTTGTTTTAAAAAGCAAAAAAACAAACAGTTACAAATTGGTGACTGTTGCGGCTTTATTAATGAAAGAGAGGAATAAATATGCAAAAGCTCGATTTGCTTTATGAGGGAAAAGCAAAAAAGGTATATAAAACAGATGACTCTGATCTTTGTATATTTGAATACAAAGATGATGCCACAGCTTTTAACGGAGAAAAAAAAGGCTCCTTTGAGGGCAAGGGAATTATTAACAACAAAATGGCAAATCTTATTTTTACCCTTCTTGAAAAAGACGGCGTCAAAACTCATTTGGTTAAGGAGATTGATGACAGACAGACTCTTGTTAAAAAAGTAAAGATTATCCCGCTTGAAGTTATTGTAAGAAATGTTGCGGCAGGCTCTTTTTCCAAAAGATACGGCGTTAAAGAGGGCGAAAAGCTCAATATATCAACTCTTGAATTTAGCTACAAAAACGATGCCCTTGGAGATCCTCTTATTAATTCTTACCATGCCATCGCCTTGGGTATAGCTTCAGAAAAAGATATAGAAAAAATTAAAGAGATTGCTTTTAAGGTAAATGAAAGCTTAAATAAAATTTTCAGCCAAATAGGAATTAAGCTTATAGATTTTAAAATTGAGGTTGGCTTTGACAGCGAAGGAAATATTATACTTTCCGATGAAATATCACCGGATACCTGCCGCCTTTGGGATGCAGAAACAAATAAAAAGCTGGATAAAGACAGATTCAGATTTGATTTAGGTGAATTTGGTGATGTTTATCATGAGGTTTATAACAGGCTTAAGGAAAAATATGCAAACCTTTAGGAGGACTTTAATAAATGGCTAAATTACACGAAGAATGCGGTGTTTTTGGAGTTTGGAACCCTGACGGGGGCTGCGCCAATACCGTTTACTACGGGCTTGTGGCTCTTCAGCACAGAGGGCAGGAGGGCTGCGGCATAGCTGTTAACAAAAACAGAGAAACAACACATTATAAAGATGTTGGGCTTGTAAATGAGGTCTTTAACGAAAAAATACTTGCAGAGCTTGAAGGAACTATGGCTGTGGGTCATGTTCGTTATTCTACAGCGGGAGGAAGCTTAAGGGAGAACGTTCAGCCTTTGGTTTTAAGATATGTTAAGGGAACGCTTGCCATTGCCCATAACGGAAATATAACAAACACTGCCGAGCTTAAAAAGGAACTTGAAAAAACAGGCGCTATTTTTCAAACCACAGCCGATACAGAGATTATAGCCTATCTTATAGCAAGGGAAAGAGTAAATTCTCCATCTATAGAAGAGGCTGTAAAAAAAGTTATGGGAAGAGTTAAAGGTGCTTTTTCTTTGCTTGTGATGAGCCCAAACAAGCTTATTGCCGCAAGAGATCCTTGGGGGTTTAGGCCTTTATGCATAGGCAAAAAGGGAAAGGCGATAATTTTTTCTTCGGAAAGCTGCGCCCTTGATTCAATCAATGCAGAGTTTGTAAGAGATGTAGAGCCGGGAGAAATCGTTTGCCTTGAAAACGGAGAATTAAGATCAGATAAACATATGTGCGGCTTAAAGACAAGCTTATGCATTTTTGAACATATTTATTTTGCAAGACCGGACAGTTATATAGACGGAGAGCTTGTGCATGAAACAAGAATGAGAGCCGGTGAGTTTTTGGCTCAGCAAAATCCGGTTGATGCCGATGTTGTTGTCGGTGTGCCCGATTCCGGATTAAGCGCCGCTCAGGGCTATAGCGAATATTCAAAAATACCTAACGGAATGGGTTTTGTTAAAAACAGATATATTGGCAGAACATTTATAAAGCCGCATCAAAGCGAAAGAAGCGTTGCGGTAAGAATGAAGTTTAACGTGCTTAAAAGGGTTGTTGCCGGCAAAAGGGTTGTTATGGTTGATGACAGCATAGTAAGAGGCACAACAAGCGGAATAATTGTCAATATGCTTAGAGATGCCGGAGCAAAAGAAGTCCATGTAAGAATTTCATCTCCGCCGCCTACTTGGCCGTGTTTTTTCGGAACGGATATTCCATCGAAAGATGCGCTTATCGCAAACAAATACAGCGTTAAAGAGATAGCAAAAATAATAAATGCCGACAGCCTTGATTATTTGAGTATAGAAAATCTTTTAAAAACTGCGCCAAATTCAAAGTGCAGCTTTTGCGATGCCTGTTTTACGGGCAAATACAGTGTAGATGTTTCTCATCTTCTTTAGGGCAAATTTACGGATATTATTTATAAATTTAAATTTGGAAAGGATTTTATAATGAATAAGGATATATATGAAAGTCCGCTTAATTCAAGATATGCAAGCAGACAAATGAAAGAATTGTTTTCACCTGATAAAAAATTTAAAACATGGAGAAAGCTTTGGATTACCCTCGCAGAGGCTGAAAAAGAGCTTGGCCTTGATATAAGTGACGAGCAGATAGAAGAGCTTAAAAAATTTAAAAACGATATAAATTATGAAACTGCCGAAGAAAGAGAAAAAATTACACGCCATGATGTTATGGCGCATATTTATGCCTATTCTCAGCAGTGTCCAAAGGCAAAGGGCATAATCCATCTTGGCGCTACAAGCTGTTATGTTGGCGACAATACCGATGCCATAATTATGAAGCAGGCGCTTATTCTTATAAAAGCAAAGGTTATTTCGGTTATAAAAAAGCTTACTGATTTTGCGATGAAATATAAGGATATGCCTACTTTGGGCTTTACTCATTTTCAGGCTGCCCAGCTTACAACCGTGGGTAAAAGAGCTTGTCTTTGGATTCAAGATCTTATGATGGATGTTGAAAATCTTGATTTTTGCATTAACAGCATAAAGCTGCTTGGCTCAAAGGGAACAACGGGAACTCAAGCAAGCTTTATGGAGCTTTTTGACAATGACTGTGAAAAGGTTAAAAAGCTTGATTCTCTTATAGCACAAAAGCTTGGCTTTAAAGAAGTATTTGCGGTTTCCGGACAGACATATTCAAGAAAAATGGATTCAAACGTTGCAAATGTTCTTTCGGGAATAGCTCAAAGCTGTACAAAGTTTTCTAACGATATGCGCCTTTTACAGCATCTTAAAGAGATGGAAGAGCCTTTTGAAAAAGGGCAGGTTGGTTCTTCAGCCATGGCATATAAAAGAAATCCTATGAGAAGTGAAAGGATAGCGGGTCTTGCCAGATATATTTTAGTTGATGCGCTTAATCCGGCAATCACAGCATCAGCCCAGTGGTTTGAAAGGACTCTTGACGATTCGTCAAATAAGAGGATATCCATACCGGAGGCATTTCTTGCTGCGGATGCAATTTTAAATATATACAACAATATTGCAGATGGACTTGTTGTTTATCCCAAGGTTATTGAAAAACATATTATGGCGGAGCTTCCGTTTATGGCTACAGAAAATATTATGATGGATGCCGTTAAGCGTGGCGGCGACAGGCAGGAGCTTCATGAAAAAATACGTGTTCATTCCATGGCGGCGTCGAGGGTTGTAAAAGAAGATGGCGGAAGAAATGATTTGATTGAGAGAATTGCAGCCGATGCTGATTTTGGCCTTAGCATGGAGGATCTTAACAAAATACTTGCGCCAAAAAATTTTGTGGGAAGAGCGCCTCAGCAGGTTGAGGAATATATTACACAGCAGGTTATGCCTGTTGTTGAAGCCAACAAAACAGATTTGATAGAAGAAAGTGAATTGACTGTTTAATAAGTAAGTACCGCGCCTATTATTATGCGGGCGCTGCGTCAGAACCGTTTGTTATTAATTTGTTGTTATAATTTAAGTGCCGAAATTTTAATCGGCTTTTGATATTTGATTATTTTGATAATTTAAGGAGGCTTTGGAAATGATCAGAGTAATAGTCGGCGCCAACTGGGGCGATGAGGGAAAGGGCAAAATAACCGATATGTTTGCCGGTGAGGCGGATATAGTTGTAAGGTTTCAGGGAGGAAGCAATGCAGGACATACTATAATAAATGAGTTTGGTAAATTTGCGCTTCATCTTTTGCCTTCGGGGGTTTTTAATCCCAAAACAACCAATATTATCGGCAATGGCGTTGCCTTGAATATAGAATATCTTATGAAAGAAATTAAAAGCCTTGAGGAAAGAGGAATCAGCTTTAAGCTCCTTATCTCCGACAGGGCACAGGTTTTGCTTCCTCATCACATTCTTCTTGACGTTTATGAAGAGGAAAGACTTGGGGATAAAAAATTCGGCTCAACAAAAAGCGGAATTGCGCCATTCTACTCAGATAAATATTCCAAAATAGGTATTCAGGTTTGGGAGCTTTATGAAAAGGATATGCTTAAGGAAAAACTCCAAACTATGTATGAAAAACTTAATGTTCAGCTTAAATATTTATATAATAAGCCTCAGATTGATTATCTTGAGGTTTATGAAAGCCTTATAAAATACGGTGAAATTATTAAAGACAGAGTATGCGACAGCGCCGCCCTTTTAAGAAAGGCTGTTAAAGAGGGCAAAAATATACTTTTGGAAGGTCAGCTTGGCGCACTGAGGGATACAGATCACGGTATTTATCCTTATGTTACAAGCTCATCTACTCTTGCAGGCTATGGCGCTGTGGGGGCGGGAATTGCACCGTATGATATAAAAAATATAACGGTTATTACAAAAGCTTACTCAACGGCTGTAGGAGAAGGACCTTTTGTAAGTGAAATTTTTGGCGATGAAGCCAATGAGCTTAGGAACAGGGGCGGCGACAGCGGCGAGTTTGGAGCAACCACAGGCAGACCAAGAAGAGTGGGTTATTTTGATGCGGTCGCTACCCGTTATGGCTGTGAGGTTCAGGGCGCAACCGAAGTTTGCATGACCTGTCTTGATGTTTTAAGCTATATGGATAAATTATATATCTGCACAGGCTATGAGCTTGACGGAAAGGTTTATAAAAATTTTCTCAATACGGCGGCTCTTTATAAGGCAAAGCCTGTTTATACCGAGCTTGAGGGCTGGAAATGTGACATAAGGGGAATTAAAAATTATGATGATTTGCCGGAAAAGGCAAAAAAATATGTTGAGTTTATTGAAAATGAAATAGGTGTAAGAATATCAATGGTTTCAAACGGCCCCAAGAGAGATGAAATTTTATTCAGATAATTTTATGAATCTAAAATGATTAGATATTTCATAAAATATTAATAAACTTAGTTTTTTTAATCCTTTGACATTTTTTTTGAAAGTTTTTTTAAAAAAAATTGCAAAAAACTATTGACATTTTCCTTTGTCTTGAATATAATTCAGTATATAGAAAACAAGGGTGTTTTACAATACAGTTGTATTGTAAGACACCCTTTTTATATTTAAAAAATTGTTAAGCTTTTATATATGGAAGGAGATTTTAGTTATGGCAAAGTATACAAAGGAACAAATTTTAGAAATCGTTGAGAAGCAGGATGTAAAATTTATAAGACTTCAGTTTACAGATGTTTTAGGCTCACTTAAAAACGTGGCTATTACAAGCGCTCAGCTTCCCAAGGTGCTTGAAGAGGGCATGATGTTTGACGGCTCTTCTATTCAGGGCTTTGTAAGGATTGAAGAATCTGATATGTATTTAAAGCCGGATCTTGATACGTTTGTAATTTTCCCATGGCGCCCTCAGAAAGGAAAGGTAGCAAGATTTATATGCGATGTATATACGCCGGACGGAGAGCCTTTCGTCGGAGATCCAAGATATATACTTAAGAAAACTATGGCTGAAGCCAGAGAAATGGGATATGAATTTAATGTTGGAAATGAATGTGAATTTTTCTTGTTCCATACAGATGAAGATGGAAATCCTACAACGCTTACAAACGATAAGGCAGGATATTTTGATTTGGCTCCCGTTGACAACGGCGAGGACGCAAGAAGAGAAATTTGTCTTACTCTCGAAGAAATGGGCTATGAGATAGAAGCATCTCACCATGAGGTTGCAGAGGGTCAGCATGAGATAGATTTTAAATATGACAATGCTTTGACAACAGCCGACAATGTTATGACATTTAAGCTTGTAGTTAAAACAATTGCACAAAAATACGGTTTGCACGCTACATTTATGCCTAAGCCTATTTTCGGTATAAACGGCTCAGGTATGCATACAAATATGTCTTTGTTTAAAGACGGAAAAAATGCTTTTGCGGATACATCAGATACATTGGGCTTAAGCTCAACAGCCTACAGCTATATTGCAGGCGTTCTTGAGCATGTTGCAGGAATAACAGCCGTAACAAATCCTCTTGTAAACTCTTATAAGAGATTGGTGCCAGGTTATGAGGCTCCTTGTTATATAGCATGGAGCGCTTCAAACCGTTCAGATATTATAAGAATACCGGCAGCAAGAGGCGCAGGAACAAGAGTGGAATTAAGAAGCCCCGATCCTTCAACAAACCCTTACCTTTGCTTGGCGCTTTGTCTTGCAGCAGGCCTTGACGGAATTAAAAGAGGCTTAAAGGCTCCGGAAAGCGTAGATGTAAATATGTTTAAGCTTTCTCAGGATGAAAGGGATGCCATGGGCATTAAAAATCTTCCGGGAAGCCTTAAAGATGCCCTTACCGCAATGCATAAAGACGGTCTTGCCAAAAAGGTTTTGGGAGATCATATTTATGATTCTTTTGTTGGCTGTAAGGTAGGAGAATGGAACAGCTTCAGAACCTATGTAAGCCAATGGGAGATTGACGAATACATTACTAAATATTAATTCTTTATACAGCATTAAAAATTTTGGGGCTGTTTAAAAATTAACAGCCCCATTATATATTTTGTCAGCTGAGGCTTTATCCTGAATTGAGGAGATGGTTTAAATGAAAAATAAGGTCATAGTGGCTTTTAAAAATGATAAAATATCAAACACAATTATAAAAATGCTCAAGGCAGGAGGAATTACCGCTGATGTTAAATGCAGAAGCGGCGCCGAGGTAAAAAAGCAGGCTTCGTACTGCAGTGGCGGAATTTTAATTTGCGGATACAGTCTTACAGATACTTCTATTGTAAGCCTAATAGAAGATATTCCCGAAAGCTTCAGTGTTATACTTATAGGGAGCTACTCTCAGATTGATCTTTGCGAAAGTGAAAGAGTTTTTAAGCTTGCGGCTCCTCTTTCAAAATCGGATTTGGTTTATTCTGTAACTATGCTTATGAATATGGATTTAAAATATACAGGCTCGGAGCATATGAGGGACAGTAGCGAGGCGGCATTGATTGAAGAGGCCAAACGGCTGCTGATTGATAAATATAATATGAGTGAACAGCAGGCACACAGATATATGCAGAAAAAAAGCATGAATACGGGAATAAAACTTTCAGAGATAGCAAAGATTATTTTGAATTAAATTTTATCCCCAATAATACAAAAAATAAATCAATAAAAATAACAATAATAATAAATTTATAAATATAAAACCATTATCTTATTTAAAGCGTCGCAGGTTTTTGCTCCGCAGGCGGAGTTTATTTCTGCCGAGGAAAACAGCGAGTTTCAAGGGGCTTTTAGCCCCAATGGAATGAGCTGTTTATACCTCTGTTTTCACCTCGCAAAAGTCCGAATGGACTTTTGCGACACTCAGCCATTATCTGATTATAGATGATGGTTTTTTTATATTTTACAATCTGTCTTTATGTGGTATAATTACTTTTATGTTAGGCAGGTTTCCGCCTAACATAAAGGCTTCGTCAGAAGCCGTCGTTTTAGGTGACGAGTGTTTTAAGAAGATGTTGAATATAAGACGCAGTATACAGAGTACGAATATCATTGATACGATGATTTTTTTAAAGGAGAAAGCAATGAGTTCAGAAAGACAATCAAAAATAAGAAATTTTAGCATTATTGCACATATAGACCACGGTAAATCAACCCTTGCCGACAGGCTTATACAAAAATCAGGCCTGCTGACAGAAAGAGAAATGCAGGATCAGATTCTTGATAATATGGAGCTTGAAAGAGAACGAGGTATTACTATAAAAGCTCAGGCAGTACGCCTTATTTACAAAAATAAAGACGGAGAAGAGTATACTCTTAATCTGATAGATACTCCGGGTCATGTTGATTTTAATTATGAGGTTTCAAGAAGCCTTGCCGCCTGTGACGGAGCTGTTTTGGTTGTGGATGCGGCGCAGGGGGTTGAGGCACAAACATTGGCTAATGTTTATCTTGCCTTTGATAATGATTTGGAAGTGCTTCCTGTTATAAACAAAATAGATCTTCCAAGCGCAGAGCCTGATAGGGTTAAAAAAGAAATAGAAGATGTAATAGGGCTTGATGCACAAAATGCGCCGCTTATTTCGGCAAAGGCGGATATTAATATAGAAGAGGTTTTTGATAGGATAATAAGCGATATTCCTGCGCCGGAGGGTGATGAAAAAGCGCCGTTAAAGGCACTCATTTTCGACAGCTTTTATGATTCTTATAAGGGCGTTATAGTTTTTATGCGTATTTTTGACGGAACTGTAAAAAAAGGCGATAAAATAAGATTTATGGCAACAAAAAAGGAATTTGAAGTAGTTGAGGTGGGGGTTTTCGGCCCCGGAACATTCATACCGTCTGATGATTTAAAGGCGGGAGACGTAGGTTATCTTACGGCAAGTATAAAAAATGTAAGGGATACGAGAATAGGAGATACAGTTACAACCGTCAATAACCCCGTTAAGGAGCCTCTCGCCGGTTATAAAAAGGTAAATTCTATGGTCTACTGCGGAATATTTCCTGCGGACGGCTCAAAATATCAGGATTTAAGAGATGCATTGGAAAAGCTTCAGCTTAATGATGCTGCTCTTAAATTTGATGCCGAAACTTCAGCCGCCTTGGGCTTTGGCTTTAGGTGTGGGTTCCTTGGGCTGCTTCATCTTGAAATAATACAGGAAAGGCTTGAGAGGGAATATAATCTCGATCTTATTACAACAGCGCCCAGCGTTATATATAAAATTTATTTAACAAACGGTGAGGTTATGGAGCTTTCAAATCCCAACGATATGCCGGATCCCACAACAATACTTAAAATGGAAGAACCCATAGTTAAGGCTGAAATTATTCTTCCGTCCGAATATATAGGCTCTATCATGGAGCTTTGTCAGCAAAGGCGCGGAGAATATGTGGGCATGGAATATATTGAGCAGACAAGAGCCGTTTTAACTTATAATATGCCTTTAAATGAGATAATTTATGATTTTTTTGATGTTTTAAAATCCCGTTCAAGGGGTTATGCTTCATTTGATTATGAGCTTAAGGGTTATTCTCCGTCTAAGCTTGTTAAGCTTGATATGATGGTAAACAGAGAGGCTGTGGATGCTTTAAGCTTTATTGTTCATGAAAGCTCTGCCGTTGAAAGAGGAAGAAAAATGGCTGAAAAGCTTAAAAAAGAAATCCCAAGGCATCTTTTTGAAATACCTATCCAAGCTGCGATAGGCAATAAGATAATTGCAAGAGAAACCGTAAGCGCAATGAGAAAAGATGTGCTTGCAAAATGCTATGGCGGCGATATAACAAGAAAGAAAAAGCTTCTGGAAAAGCAGAAAGAGGGTAAAAAAAGAATGCGCCAGATAGGCAGTGTAGAACTTCCTCAGTCTGCATTTATGAGCGTTTTAAAGCTTGACGAGGAGTAAAATGGAAGATAAAAAACTAAGTATTTATATTCATATACCATTTTGTGCGGCAAAGTGCCTTTATTGTGATTTTCTTTCTTTTCAGGGCGCAGAGCAATATTTTGAAAGATACAAAAATGCGCTTATAAGAGAAATAGAAAGCTTTAAAAATCCCGAAAAATACAATGTCTGTACAATCTTTTTCGGAGGAGGAACGCCTTCTGTTTTTCCTCCGGAGTTTTTTTATGAGATTTGCAATGCTTTATATAAAAAATTTAATATTTCTTCCGATTTGGAATTAAGTGTGGAAGCAAACCCCGGTACGCTTAGCGAAGATATTTTAAATAATTTTATGCTCTGCGGTGTAAACCGCCTAAGTATAGGCGCTCAATCATTTGATGATAAAATTTTAAAAATTATAGGCAGAATACATACATCGTCTGTTTTTTTTAAAAGCTTTGAGCTGATAAGAAGAAAGGGCTTTGATAATGTAAATATCGATCTTATGTTCTCTTTGCCTTTTCAGTCGCTTTCCTGCTGGGAAAGCACACTTAAAACGGCTGTTGAGCTGGAGCCTGAACATATTTCCGCCTACAGCCTTATTATTGAAGAAAATACTCCGATTTATGGCTTATATAAAAATGGCAGCCTTGATTTGCCGGATGAGCGCACAGACAGAGAAATGTATTATGCTGCAAAGGATATTTTAAAATCATCGGGCTATGAACATTATGAAATATCCAACTTTGCGAAGGAGGGCTTTCGCTCAAAACATAATACGGTTTACTGGAAAAGAGAAGAATATATCGGCTTTGGACTTGGCGCAGCTTCATTTTTA
Source organism: uncultured Clostridia bacterium (assembly GCA_947630475.1). GTDB lineage: Bacteria > Bacillota > Clostridia > Lachnospirales > CAG-274 > CANRHR01. Next base: position 13,700 of record CANRHR010000017.1, read on the forward strand.
AATGGCTTTAGATTTAAAAATACAGATAATATGGAGCTTTATTTAGACGGCTGCGCTTATGAGCAGATTGAAAAAATAAAGGATAGGGACGCTTACTCGGAATTTATTTTTCTTGGGCTTAGGATGATGGAGGGAATAAGTATCTCTGAGTTTGAAAACTGTTTTGGAATAAGCATTTTTGAAAATTATTCATCTCAAATTGAAAATCTTATAAAGCAGGGGCTTCTTGTTATGGATAAAGACAGATTATATTTAACCGAAAGGGGAATAGATGTTTCAAACAGTGTTTTTGTAGAATTTTTGTAATTATGGCAGCCCTATATTATAATCTGAGTATCGAAATAGAGGTGGCTCATCGGGATTAAAAATACCTTGAAGCTCACTTTTTCCTCGGCGGAAATGAATTTCGTCTGCGGATTTAAAGTCTGCGATGCTTTAAGTTACTTAATAGGTTTATTGACAGTCTGTATAATGTATTCATTTTTGTAAAAAATAAAAAAAATATCAAATATCACTTGACATTTTTATTGTCAAGTGATATTTTTATAACTGTAATCAGCACTCACAAATAATGAGTGCTAACAAAAGAGCAAACAGTCTTTGACTTATGTTTTATCAAGGAAGTGACAGTATGCATTTAAATGAAAGAAAAATAAGAATACTTGAGGCTATTGTAAATGATTATATAGAAACCGCCGAGCCTATAGGCTCAAGAACAATAGCTAAAAAATACGACCTTGGCATAAGCTCTGCAACAATAAGAAACGAAATGAGCGACCTTGAGGAGCTTGGCTTAATTGTTCAGCCCCATACATCATCGGGCAGAGTTCCCTCAAGCAAGGGCTATAGGCTGTATGTTGACAGATTGATGAATCGAAGAGAGCTTACAAAGGAGCAGAGCGATTTTCTGCAAAATATTATAAGCGAAAATATCAATCAGATTGATTATCTTATGAAACAAACGGCTAAAGCTCTTTCAGCTATGACCAAATACACAACTGTAGTAAGCGAGCCTAAAACAAAAAAGACATCTATTAAGCATATTCAGCTTGTGCCATTGGATGAAAAAAGCATAGCCGCTGTTATTGTTACCGAGAATAAAGAGATTAAAAATCATATTATCAAGCTTGAGGCTGTGCCCGAAACAGATGCTCTTAACAAGATTTCAAATATTATAAACAATATTTTGAAAAAATATCCGACAGAGCAGATAATGGAGGATATAAGCATAGAGCTTGACCAAGAGTTGGGCGGCTGTGAAGAGATTATAAAAAAGGTTTTTTCAACGGTTTTTGATGCTGTAAAGGATAATGATGAGGTTGATTTTTATACAAGCGGTGTAAACAATATTCTTGATTTTCCCGAATTTTCGGATATCGAAAAGGCAAAGGGAATATTCAGAGCGCTGGAAGAAAAACAAATACTTATAGATATTCTTGACAGAAATAAAGACTGCGCCGAAAATCAGATACAAATACTTATAGGAGATGAAAATAATACCGAGCTTCTTAAGGAATGCAGCATAATAAAAACAAAATACACCGTGGGAAATGCAGTAGGCACTATCGGAATAATAGGACCTACGCGTATGGATTATGCACAAACTGTAGCCGTACTTAATGCTATTGTCAAAAATATAAATGATGTTATAAAAGCTTTGTCGGGCGGATAAGGAGAACTGATATGGAAGATAATAAAAAAGAAAATGAAGAAATTCAAAGCGAAGCCTTTGAGAATGAAGCTGATTTATCGGAAAGCTGTGATGATCAAGCGCAGGAAACCGAAGAGCTTAGCGAGGAAGAAAGCCTAAGATCTGAGCTTGAAAAAGCCCAAAATACCGTTAAAGAGCTTAACGACAGGCTTTTGAGAAATATGGCTGAGTTTGATAACTTTAGGAAAAGAACTTTAAGCGAAAAGGCAGCTATGTACGATAACGGAGTTAAGGACAGCGTTGAAAAGCTTTTGCCTGTTATAGACAGCTTTGAAAGAGCTGTAGCCGGCTTAAGCGATGAGGACAGGCAAAACAATGTATATAAAGGCGTTGAAATGATTTTAAGGCAGTTTATGGATACTCTCAGCGATATGGGCGTTGAGGAAATACCTGCCGAAGATCAGGATTTCGACCCTAATCTCCACAATGCCGTTATGCATGTTGAAGATGAAAGCTTTGGTGAAAATAAAGTTGCCGAAGTTCTTCAGAAAGGTTATAAATATAATGATAAAGTAATCAGACCAAGTATGGTAAAGGTTGCAAATTAACCACAAAGGCTTTATCAGAAATCATTGATTTAAAAATTGCGGATATCATTTATTGGATATTCCAAGCTTTTTGTCTATAATATATAATAATATATGGAGGAATAAAAATGGGAAAAATTATTGGTATTGATTTAGGAACAACAAATTCATGCGTTGCAGTTATGGAAGGCGGTCAGCCTGTTGTTATACCCAACAGCGAGGGAGAAAGAACAACTCCTTCTATTGTAGGCTTTACAAAAAGCGGAGAAAGACTTATAGGCGAAACGGCAAAGCGTCAGGCTGTAACAAATGTAGATGGCACCGTCATATCTATTAAGCGTCATATGGGCTCTGATTATAAATTTGAAAACGATGGCAAAAAATATTCCCCTCAGGAAATTTCCGCAATGATTTTACAGAAGCTTAAAAAAGATGCAGAGGGTTATTTGGGCGAAAGTGTTACGGAGGCTGTTATAACAGTTCCGGCTTACTTTACCGACAGCCAAAGACAGGCTACAAAAGATGCCGGAAAAATTGCGGGCCTTGATGTAAAGAGAATAATAAACGAACCGACAGCCGCAGCGCTTGCATATGGCCTTGATAATGAAAAAGAGCAAAAAATTATGGTTTATGATTTAGGCGGCGGTACATTCGATGTATCAATAATAGAAATAGGCGAAGGTGTTATAGAGGTGCTTGCAACAAGCGGAAATAACCACCTTGGCGGCGATGATTTCGACCAGAGAATTATAAATTATCTTGTTTCAGAGTTTAAAAAGAAAGAATCTATGGATTTAAGCCAAGATAAAATGGCTATGCAGAGATTAAAGGAAGCGGCTGAAAAAGCTAAAAAAGAGCTTTCTTCAGCAACTCAAACAAACATTAATCTGCCGTTTATAACAATGAACCAAGATGGCCCTAAGCATTTGGACGTTACATTAACAAGAGCTAAATTTAATGAGCTTACAAGCGATTTGGTTGAAGCTACTTTAGGGCCTGTAAAAACAGCGCTTTCAGATGCCGATTTGAGCGCTTCAGAGCTTGATAAGGTGTTGCTTGTTGGAGGTTCTACAAGAATACCGGCAGTTCAGGAAGAGGTTCAAAAAATTACCGGCAAAGAGCCTTTTAAGGGTATTAATCCAGATGAATGTGTTGCATTGGGCGCTTCCGTTCAAGGAGGAAAAATGGCAGGCGATGAGGGCGCAGGCAGCATACTTCTTTTAGATGTTACGCCGCTTTCACTCGGCATAGAAACAGCAGGCGGAGTTTCAACAGTCCTTATACCAAGAAATACTACGATTCCTACCAACAAAAAGCAGATTTTTTCAACCTATTCCGATAATCAGACAGCGGTTGATATAAATATAGTTCAGGGCGAAAGACCTCTTGCCAAAGACAATAAGAGCTTAGGTCAATTTAGGCTTGACGGAATTGCTCCGGCGCCAAGAGGCATTCCTCAGATAGAGGTTAGCTTTGATATCGACGCAAACGGCATAACAAAGGTTTCCGCAAAGGATTTGGGTACGGGAGCGGAACAAAATATAACTATTACATCAAGCACAAATTTATCAGATGATGAAATTGACAGAGCTGTTAAAGAGGCTGAACAATATGCCGCTCAAGATGCCAAGAGAAAAGAAGCTATAGATGCTAAAAACGAAGCTGAAAATTTAGTATTCCAGTCAGAGAAGATCCTTAAAGATGTCGGCGATAAGGTAAGCGCAGAAGATAAGGCAAAGCTTGAGAGCGAAATAAATAATCTTAAGGCGGTTTCAGAGGGAAAAACAGCCGATTCTATGAGTGAAAGCGATGTTCAGACACTTAAAACGGCTACAGAAAGCTTCCAGAGCTTTATAAACGAATTTTCAACAAAGCTTTATCAGCAGGCAGGAGGAGCCGCCGGAGCTGCGGGAGCAGGCGGAGCCGCAGAAGGAAACAACACAAGCCAGAGCGGTGATGACATAATTGACGGCTGATAAATATATATTTAAGAAATAAAGATTTGATTGATAGATTTAAGATACAGGCTGTTGGCAAAGAGTCGACAGCCTATATTTTAGCGAGAGTATAAGCTCTCTGTAGATATAATTAATACGAATACTGTAAACGGTGGTGAAAAAATGGCTTCAAAAAAGGATTATTATGAGGTTTTAGGTGTTGATAAAAATGCCGATGAAGCGACTATAAAAAAGGCATACAGAAAGCTTGCAAAAAAATATCATCCCGATGCCAATCAAGGCAGCAAAGAAGCCGAAGAAAAATTTAAAGAAGTAGGCGAAGCATATGAGGTTTTAAGCGATCCTCAGAAAAGAAAAACCTACGATCAATTCGGTCATGCGGCGTTTGATGGCTCGGCAGGCGGAGGCGGTTTCAGCGGCGGTTTTGGCGGCATGGATATGGGCGATATCTTCAGCGATATATTTGGCGGTGGCTTTGGAGGTTTCAGCGATATATTTGGCGGCGGAAAAAGAAAAAACGGCCCCAGGAGAGGTTCGGATCTTAGGGTTGAACTTCATATAAGCTTTGAGGAGGCTGTCTTTGGCTGCAGCAAAGAGATAACCTATAATAAAGATGAAAGCTGCCCGGATTGCGGCGGCTCCGGGGCAAAGCCGGGCACTCATGCAGAAACCTGCACAAACTGCCGAGGCTCCGGTCAGGAAAGGATAACAAAGCAAAGTATTTTTGGCGTTGTTACAACACTTAGCGAATGCCATGTGTGCCATGGCAGCGGAAAAGTTATAAAAACTCCTTGTGAAAAATGCAAAGGCGCAGGAAAGATAAGAGTTAAAAAGACAATTTCGGTTGATATACCAAAAGGAATTAACAACGGACAGAGCATAAGAAAGAGCGGCATGGGGCAGCCAGGCGAAAAAGGCGGGCCAAACGGCGATTTGCTGGTTACGATGTATGTTGCTCCGCATAAGCATTTTATCAGGGATAATGATAATATACTTATAGATGTGCCGATCTCTATTGTTCAGGCAACCCTTGGCGGCGATATTATTATACCGACAATAGACGGAGAAGAAAGTTATTATGTAAAGCCGGGAACTCAGCCGGATACGGTTGTTTTACTTAAAAATAAGGGCGTTTTCAATGTAAGGAACAATGACATAAGAGGCAATGAAATTGTTACATTAAAGGTTCAGATTCCGACAAAGCTTAATGATAAGCAGAAAGAAATTTTAAAAGCATTTGCCGAAGCAGGCGGTGACAATATTAAAAAAGAAAATTTTTTTGAAAAAATGAAAAAGCGATTTGAATAATAAAAAATGCTTGTATTTTATGGCTTTATGTGGTAAAATACTTAATTGTATCCTTGTTCTCTTTTGTTAAAGAGGGCCAAAGACCGGAAGGAGGTGTAATTAAATGAGAAAATATGAGTTGGCAGTTGTTCTTAATCCTGCCTTGGATGAAGAGGCTTTAAAGGCTGAATTTGCAGGCATTACAGAGATGATTGAAAGATTTGGCGGCACTATTGAAAAGGTTGATGATTGGGGAAAACGCAGGCTTGCTTACGAAATTAAAAAGGTAAACGAGGGCTTTTACAGCTTTATTACGTTTTCTGCACAAAGCAGCACTCCTATTGAGGTTGAAAAGCGTATGCGTATAAGAGAAAATGTGCTTCGTTATTTGGTAGTTTGTCAGGAAGCTTAACCAGAGGTGATTATAAATGAATAAAGTTATTTTGATGGGAAGGCTTACCCGTGACCCTGAGGTCAGATATTCTCAAAGTGCTCAGCCTGTTGCCGTTGTTCGTTTTGGCATTGCGGTAAATAAAAGGTTTAAGCGTGACGGCGAGCCTGATGCAGATTTTTTTAACTGTGTTGCATTTGGCAAAACCGGTGAGTTTACAAGCAAATATTTTAAAAAAGGCATGATGATTGCATTGGTGGGCAGGTTGAGCGTCAACAACTGGACTGATAACAATAACCAAAAAAGGACATCAACAGAAATTGTAGTTGAGGAGCAATATTTTGCCGAAAGTAAAGCTGCTTTCGAATCATCAAGGGCGAACAGCCAGTCATCTGCGCCTAATGCAGCCCAGCAGGAAGCTGCTCAGCCGGATGATTTTTACAGTGTGGATTCAAGCGTTGATGATGATAATTTACCGTTTTAAAAGGCCGCAAAGCCGGTTGGCAAGCGGAAATACTGAAATTTAAAGGAGGATTATCACGATGATTAACAAAAAACGTGGCAGAAGAAAAAAACGTGTTTGCGCTTTTTGTGCCGAAAAGGTTGATAATATCGATTATAAGGATGTTGCCAAATTAAGAAAGTTTGTTTCCGAAAGAGGCAAGATTTTACCAAGAAGAATCACAGGCAACTGTGCAAAACATCAGAGAGTTTTAACTCTTGCAATTAAAAGAGCAAGACATGTTGCATTAATGGCGTACATTCAAGATTAAAATAATCCCTTGCCTTTAGGCAAGGGATTATTTTAATACAAAAGACTCATAGTCTAATGAGTCTTTTTCAATATCAATGCTTATAAATCAAGGTTTTTAATAAGCTCCTTAAACATGGTATTGTCGCTTTCCATTCTTTTCATAAAATCTTCACCATTAAGCATTTCCATAGCATTGTTGGTATCTATCATAAAATTAACAAATTCCATAGAGCCTGCTGCCTTTGAAAGAATATAAGACAACTCTTCGACAATATTATCCGGAGTATCTTTAGGCACTGCGAAACCTCTCCATGTTCCTACCGAAACATCATAGCCAAGCTCTTTAACCGTAGGAATGTTAGGAATTTCTTCAAGTCTTTCCGGCGCCATCATTGCCAATGTTTTAAGATTTCCGGCATCTACTTCAGCCGAAACTTCGGGATAGCTCGTCAAAACAACATCAATTTCACCGGTTTTAAGCGCTTTAATGGATTCAGCCGAGCCGCTTTCAAAAAATACATCTTCAAATGTAGTTCCCGCCTTTTGAGCAAGAGCAGCCGATGCAAGATGGAATATTGCGCCTTTGCCGGAATTGCCGACCTTAAGCGTATTTGATTTGGAATATTCTATAAGTTCCTCAAGGCTGTTCCAAGGTGCGTCAGCTCTGACAGTTATTGCAGTGTAGGCGGAGTTTACCATTAATATAGGCCTGAATTGATCATATAATATTCCGCTGTTTGGGTTTATATGAGGAACTGTTACAAGCTCCACCGTTATCATTGTAATAACGCTGCCGTCAGCAGGTGCATTTGCGCCTTCTCTCATACCTGTTGCTCCGCCTTCGCCGGTTACATTTTCAACGCTTACCCCCTGTGTAAAGCTTTCTTCGGCTGCGGCTATAAGATTTCTTGCAACTACATCGGTGCCGCCGCCTTCCGAAAACGGAACTATAACTCTTACCGGCATAGTAGGATAAACAGAGCTTACATATTTATCGGAAAGGGCAGGTATATCGCTCGTGTCATATTCATTTGCCGAGCAGCCTGTCATTAAAAAGATTAAAAGCGAAAGAAACAAAGCTGTTATTTTTTTCATTTTTATCCTCCTTACTGTACTTTTAAAACAAATTCCGAAACTTCGCCAAGGAAGCTGTCTGCTCTGCTGTTAAGCTGCTCTGCCGCCGCTGCGGATTCATCGCTTATAGATGAATTTGACTGAGCGACATCGGAAATTTTTACTATTTCGCTTGAAATTGAATTAATAAGATTTTCCTGGCTTTCGGATGCAGAGGAACATTCGTCTATATATTTTGATACCGTAACTATGTTTTCTACCATTTCGTTAAGTCCTTTTGCGGTTTCATTTGCAATGTCATAGCCTTTGTTAACGTTTTGTATACTTACATCCACAAGCTCAGCCGTTTCAACCGCAGATTTATGGCTCCTTGATGCCAAGCTTCTTACTTCATCGGCAACAACGGCAAAGCCTTTTCCGCTGTGGCCTGCTCTTGCCGCTTCTACGGCGGCATTTATAGCAAGTATGTTTGTTTGGAATGCTATATCTTCTATAACTTTAATTACGCTTGAAATACTTTCTGATGATAATTTTATATTATCCATAGCCTCAAGCATAGCCTGCATTTTAGAGCTGCTTACAGAAGCGTTATTTTTTGTTTTTGTTATGATTTCATTTGCTTTTTGAGAATATTCCGCGTTGTATTTTGATTTCTCAAGGACGGAAGACATTGTTTCATTTAAGGTTTCTACCGCAAGCGTTTGCTCTGATGTTCCTTTTGAAAGGCTTACGCTTGTATCGGCAATACGTCTTGTGCTTTGGGTTATTTCATCGGCGGAAGTTTTCATTTCTCCTATCAAAGAGTTGAATTTATTTAATATAAGCTTAATTGAACGGCTTATAGCCTCAAAATCGCCCTCATATTCTTTTTCCATTTCAACATCAAGCCTTTGCTCGGAAATTTCTGTAAGTATTCTTGTTATATCCATTATGTAGCTTGAGGTGTTGTTTATGGATCTGTTTATGGTTTCTTTCATTTTGTCAAAATCGCCCTTGTAATCACCCATTATATGTACGCTGAGGTCGGCGCACGCCATGCCTTCAAGAACGTTTATAACCTCGCTTATAGGCTTATTGACAAGAGAAAGCAGCCTGTTAAGGCCTTCAACCATTTCTTTCCAGCCGCCCTTATAATTATCGGAGGGGAGATTTACGGATAATTTGCCCTCTTCGGCGGAGTTTATAAGGAAAGTGATATCATTATCAACATTTTTGAGGTTTTCACTTACCGTATCAAGCGCCTCATGGATAAATGCCTTTTTGCCTTTAAATCTTTCTATTTTTGCATCGAAATTGCCTTCGCCGTATTGAATCATACAGTTTACGGCATTTACGGTATCGTTAACAAGGGTTTCAATTGTATTGTTAATTCCCTCTGCAACTTTTTTATAATTGCCCGAATAGTTTTCTATATTAATTTTGGCATCAATATCGCCATTTTCGAGGGCAGTGGTTTCGTTGTCGATATCGTATATAAGATTGTTGAATATATCAACCATATTTGCGATACTGTTTGACAGCTCTCCTATTTCGTTTCTTTCGTTAACCCTTAATTTTACATCAAAATTACCCGAAGCCACCTGCATTGTTTTGTTTTTAAGCCCATAAAGCTGCTTTTTAAGCATATTGGATATGCCTAATGCTATTAAAACAGCTATTATTTGAAGCATTATAGAAGATACTATCATTACAATAACAAGCACTATTGTCTTTTTTGTGCAGATATCAAAATTATCTTTAAGAGATTTTTCGGTAAATTCATATAAACTGTCTGTTTTTTCTAAGAAAGAATCGGAGGTTGCCTGATTAACATCAAAAAGTTTTTTTGCAACAGATACATTTCCTTCGCTTATAGCCGCATTTATGTTGTCCACCATTATGCTGTAATTTGTAAAATAATCGTAGAGCTTTTGAACCTCCTTAAGCGTTTGCTTGTCGGTTTTTATATTTATAAGCTCATCATAATAAAGCTTCATGTTTTCATCTATAGAAGTCATCAGCTCTTCGCTTTGCTGAGATGTTTCGTTGTAAATTTTTTCTTTGCCGGAATTTAAAATCATTCTTGAAACTATTATTCTCAGCTTAGCGACATCTTGCTGCAAGTTTGTAACTCTTGCAAGTATGTCTACTCTGGATCCTACATTTGTAACATAGCTTTTGTTTATGCTGTATGTTGTAAATGCACAGGAATAGCCTATCACAGCAGAAATAATAATAACTATTACAAAGCCGATTAAAAGCTGTGCTTTGATTCCCATATTTTTAAATTTTGACATAAATCGCTCCCCCTTCATTTTGCCCAATGTATTTATTATATAATTATATCTAAAATAATTGCTTTTGTCAAAATAATCTATAAAACAATGTTCTTTTTATTTTGAGAATATATGTTATAAACAAAAATATTGTTCCGAAAAAATATAAAGCTGTGCAAATCAAATAAAAAAGCCCGATGATCGGGCTTAAACTTCATGGCTTGAGTGATTGTATATATTTTTTATTTGCATCTTTCAGCATTAAAAGCTCATCAAGCTGCTCTTTTGTGGAATTTGGAACCCAGCTTCTTTTTTTGCTGTAAAAGTTTGTGCATATCTTAATAAACCTAAACGGATATTTTAAAAGGGCAAACAATACAGGATATATTCTTTCATCCTTTTCGTTTGAATTAAAATAAATATTTAAGACGGCATCGAGCGGCAAAAAATTTTCACCATGTTTTCTCATATATCTTTCTATAAGCTGATACAAATCAAAAACATAGTGTTGATTTGCGGCGCTGTCGAAGCCTGCAAAATAAATGCCCTTGGGAGAGTCGAGAATATTTTCTTCTTTAAGGGCATTATGGCAGAAAAGATGCCTTTTTCTGCTTTCCTCAACAAGCTGATTGATTTTAGAGTCTGATAAAATTTCCAATGCCTCAAGAGCATCATTCAGATAGCTTTCATAATATTTTATAAAAGCAATATCAAAATCGGAGTATTTTTTTTGGCTGCATATTGTTTTTTTAATATCTTTAAGTTTTTTTATTCCTTTTTCAAATTTAAGCCTGAGTATGCTGTCTTCCTTAAAAAGGGCGCAATTAAGCTCAAAGCCGCTGCCAAGCCTGTGAAGCTGCCCTACGGCATGGATAATTTGTTTCATTTGGTTTATATTTGAAAAATCGGTTTCCTGATAATCTATATAATCCGTCATAACATAATTTCCGTTTTCGGTTGATAAAAACGGTTTTTTTTGAGAAGATATGTAATATTTGTCGACATTTTTGAATCCGTTTTTTATTAGATTATTTTTTACGGCTTCAACAAAAAAAATCTGCTCAGGGCTTTGAGAAGACAGCTTGATTGCTCTTGCCTCTTTTTCGTTTCGGCATATATACATATACTTTGATTTTCTTATGGATTTAGCCTTAAAATTAAATTCATCTATAAGCTGCTGCGTTATTTCTTCCATTTATTTACACCTCCCTTTGCAAATATAAAAATCCTGATATGTTATATATATGAGGTGCAGATAAAATTTATTCAAAATTGAGCCGGCAAAGAATTTTACGTCTTATAGGCGGTGGTCTTACTCAGTTGATAAACACATAAAAATAAGCGCCCGAACTTTCGCCGAGCGCTTAGCCGAAAAAATTATTTTTTAAAGTATATATTTGTCTATAAGTGCAACAAGTCTTGCTATTTCCGGCTTTGTAATCTGTGCCGTAGCGCCCAGAGATTCGCCTTTAAGCTTCATCTCTTCATTTATGAGAGATGAGAACACAATAACAGGAAGATCTTTAAGTACCTCGTCATCTCTTATCAGCTTAAGAAGCCTGTGTCCGTCCATCTTAGGCATTTCTATATCGGTAACTACACAAGCGACGTGCTTTGTTATTTCTTCTCCGGTTTCTTTATATTGGAGAAGCTTCTCCCAAGCTTCTTTTCCGTTTGTGCAGATAGTTATGTTCTCATAGCCTGATTTTTCGAGGCTTTCCATAATCATTTTTTCAAGCAGCGGTGAATCTTCCGCAATAAGTATAGGCTTTGCAGATACGCTTCTTGCGCCGAGAGAGTTTATGTCGGAAACCTTTATGCCTGTATCGGGACTTATATCCGTTAAAATTTTTTCAAAATCCAAAATTGTTATAAGTCTGCCGTCATATCTGGCTATACCTGTAGCAAGACCTTCTTCGCCGCCATAAATTGTGGGATCGGGCTTTTCGATATCTTCCCAGGATATTCTGTGTATACCCTCTACACTGTGTACATGAAAAGCGGTAAATACCTTATTAAAATTGGTGATTATAAGTATATTTCTTATTTCGTTTTCTGTCGGAGGAAGGCCCATATAAGCCGCAAGATTTATAACCGTCATAATGTTTTCCCTGGGTTTAAAAACGCCCTCGACAAAAGGGTTTGAGTTAGGCATTGGGGTAACCTTGCTGTACTGCATAATTTCAACAACCTTTGCAACGTTAATGCCAAAAAATCTGTTGTCTATTGAAAATTCCATAACCTCAAGTTCGTTAGTTCCGCTTTCCAAAAGGATTTCATTTTTTTTCTGTTCAGCCATTATAATACAGACCTCCTTAAGTATATTTTTCACAAATCCATAAAACAGGAAACTTATATCTATTTATATTATATCATTTAACAAAAATAAATCAAATATAAATTTATCAATATAGTAAAATAATACAAAAAAACCTGACTATTTACAATACTTATTCGGAAAAATTTATTATACAATGTAATAAATCCGAACTGTCAAAAAACCCTGCTTTGAACAAGTAACTTAAAGCGACGCAAATTTATAATCCGCAGGCGGAATTCACTTGCGCCGAGGAAAACAGCGAGTTTCAAGGGATTTTTAATCCCGCCGGAATGAGCTGTTTATACATCTGTTTTTTATCGAAAAAGTCCGAATGGACTTTTTCGACACTTAAAATTTATTATACAATATAATAAATCGCCAAAAACGTGTTGAATTAAATATTAATTTGTGATAAAGTCTTTTTATAAAAATTTAACAGACAGATTTATTTATGGTTTGCTTGGGAGGATAAAAAATGTGTGGTTTTTGCGGCTTCACAGGTAATATAGACAACAGAGAAACTGTTATAAAACAAATGATGGATAAAATAATACACAGAGGCCCCGATAGTGAAGGTTTTCATTCGGATGAAAAAATAAGCTTTGGCTTTCGCCGATTAAGCATTATAGATCTTGCTGACGGCTCTCAGCCTATGTATAACGAAGACGGCTCGATAGTGCTTGTATTTAACGGCGAGATTTATAATTATCAGACTTTAAGAGGGGAGCTTCTTCAAAAGGGTCATATTTTTAAAACCCATTCCGATACAGAGGTTTTGGTTCATCTTTATGAAGAGCTTGGCGTTGATATGCTTATGCGCTTAAGAGGAATGTTTGCTTTTGCTCTTTATGATTCAAAAAAGAACCATATTTTTGCCGCAAGGGATTTTTTTGGAATAAAGCCGTTTTACTACTCTGTAAAAAATTCGCAGCTTATGTTTGGCTCCGAGATAAAAAGCTTTTTGCCTCATCCGGATTTTAAAAAGGAGGTTAATCCCGAAGCGCTTGAAAATTATCTTTCTTTTCAGTATTCTGTGCTTGAAGAAACTTTTTTTAAAGGAGTTTTCAAGCTTATGCCCTCTCATTATCTTATTTTTAAGCTTGATAATGCCGAGCTTAAGACAGAAAGATATTTTCAGCCTATGTTTAAGCCCGAAAAGGCTAAGCTTCAGGATACCATAGCAAAGGTTGAAGAGGTTATGGAAGATTCTGTTTTGGCTCACAAAGTAAGCGACGTTGAGGTTGGTTCGTTTCTTTCAAGCGGTGTAGACTCAAGCTATATTGCCGCTTCTTTTAACGGTGATAAAACTTTTACGGTGGGTTTCGATTATGAAAAGTATAATGAGATTGATTATGCTAAGGCCCTTTCCGAAAAAATAAAAATAGCAAATTACAGCAAAACAATAACAACGGAAGAATATTGGCAGGCTATACCAAAGGTTCAGTATCATATGGACGAGCCTCTTGCCGATCCTTCCGCAATAGCACTTTATTTTGTTTCTAATCTTGCTTCACAATATGTTAAGGTAGCTTTATCGGGCGAGGGAGCCGATGAATTTTTCGGCGGTTATAATATTTATCGTGAGCCTATGGATATATCCATAATAACTGTTCTTCCAATGCCTATAAGACGTCTTTTGGGCAGGATAGCCGCCGCTGTTCCTTTTAGCTTCAAGGGCAAAAATTTCTTTATAAGAGCTTCCAAAACCGTTGAAGAGCGATTTATAGGCAATGCCAATATGTTTAGTAAGCAGGAAAGAGAAAGTATACTTAAAAATCCCACAGGAAAGTATTCCCCATCCGAAATAACAAAGCCTTATTATGATAAGGTTAAGGATATGGACGATGTGACAAAGATGCAGTTTATAGATCTTAATCTTTGGCTTGTTGGAGATATACTTCTTAAGGCGGATAAAATGAGCATGGCAAATTCTCTTGAGGTAAGAGTTCCGTTTTTGGATAAAGAGGTATTTAAGCTTGCAAGCAAAATACAATCCGATTATAGGGTAAATAAGCAGGCTACAAAATATGTTTTTCGTATGGCGGCAAAAGATCGCCTTCCCGAAGAGGTTGCATCTAAAAAGAAGCTTGGTTTTCCTGTTCCGATAAGAATTTGGCTTAAGGAGGATAAGTATTTTAATAAAATAAAATCGGCATTTACTTCCAAAGCTGCCGAAAAATATTTCAACACCAACCTGCTTGTGGATTATCTTGAAAAGCATAGGGCGGGCAAAGGTGATTTTAGCCGTAAAATTTGGACGGTTTATATGTTTCTTGTTTGGCACAAAGAATTTTTTGAGGAGGCTTAATTATGAGCGATTGTATTTTTTGCAAAATTGCAGAGGGTGAAATTCCCTCAAACACAGTTTATGAAGATGACAGTTTTAGGGTTATACTTGATTTAAACCCCGCAAATGAGGGTCATTGTCTTGTAATACCCAAAAAGCACGCCGAGGATATATTCGAGCTGGATTCACAAACGGCGGCGGCTGCATTTAAAACAGCAAAAAAAATAGCCGAAGCCGTAAAAAAGGCATTTGGCTGCGATGGAATAAATATTCTTCAAAATAACGGCGAAGCGGCAGGGCAGAGCGTAGGACATTTTCATATTCATGTTATACCGAGATATCATGGCGATGCTGTTGTAATCAAATCTCAGGCTGTAAAAAATATGAACCCCGAGGATTTTGTTAAAACGAGGGATAAAATAATAAAAAGCCTTTAGAGAGTCCGTTTCAAATTTTGTGTAAACCAAAAAAATTGATGTATATGATTAAGGGCAGTAGAAGATTCTGCCCTTGCTTAATGATACAATGAAAAAAGCAGCTTTGTCAACAATTATTCAATTTTTCAAGCCTATCCTCAAAATAAATCATAAGTTGGGCACGGATCTTGCCCCAATCCTGTATGCCCTGTCCATTTACGGGTTATGTCCATAGCTACTAGATAGAGCATTTAAGAAGGGTGTCATCTGTTGGAAATACAGACTTATTTTTAGTTACCTTGCGAAGCTGACGATTAAATCCTTCTATGGTATTGATTGTATATATGATTTTTTTATCTCTTCGGGATATTTAAAATATGTATTTAGAGTCGTCCAATGCTCTTTCCACGACTTAGAAATCGTTGGATATTTACTGTCCCATTTTTCCGAAAATTCCTATAATTCAAGCAATGCGATCTCTTATGTAGATGCTGCGTATACCCTTCTTTAAGTCAGTCATAAGGGGTTTTAAATCTTTATATGATACAAACTTTGTAGAATTCCTTATCTGATGAATGATACAGTGCTATATATCGGTTTCGGAGAATACTGTCGAAATAGCCTGTGTAAGGGTATTCTGATATTTTTTGATCACCTGAGGCTCATAACTGCCATTTCTATCACGAGGAATGCCTAATTCTATATTTTCATAACTTGTGTGCATTGTTTTCTTGCTGTGTCCGTTGCGGCTGTTGTTGGTATCCTTGTTTCTGTAATCATATTTAGAATATCCAAGTTCTTTGTCAAGCTCGCTGTCTAAGGCACTTCCAAGGATCACAGACATCATTTCTCGCATCATTGCGTTGATATCTTTTCCGTCCTTTACCGGATTATCCTTGAAGATACCCTTCCATCATTTCCCTTAATGCCTTTTAAGACTTTCATTTTTCGTTCTTTTGTATTTCATAAATAAAACCTCCAAACTGATATTTTTATTATATACCAGTTTAGAAGTTTACATAATCTTTGAGATTAACCCTTATTTTTGTTTTATTTCATTTTGTAAATTGTCGAGCATCTTCTTTTTGTGTGATTTGAATTTTGGCTTATTTGTCGATTTTTTTGGTAAATCAATTGTCTTTATAAGTCTATAGACTCTTCCTTCACTTATATGTATGTCATATTCTGCGCCCAAAAGATAAAAAATCTTTTTCAATCCTAATTTCTGTTTGCTTTTTGAATATAATGTAAGAATCAAGGATCGTATCTTTTGATTTTCCAAAGCTCTTTTCGATGATTTTTTTGAAAAATGCTTATAATATGTACTTCTGTTGACCATCAGAACTTTACACAGTGTAGTAATCTTATGTTGAAAACGCAGTGTGTGTATAGCATTAGTCTTTCTCTGAGTGTGGTGTTAATATGGCAATCTCTTTTTTAAAGATTAAATTTTCCTCCTCAAGCTGAGCATTTCTTTTTTGCAGTTCTTTTATTTGTTTGACTGTGAGTACAGTATTCTCATCTACCTTGACTACGGAATATAATTTTACCCATTTATTTATTGCCGACAGCGATACATTGTAATCTTTACTTACCTGACTCTTGCTTTTCCCTCCCTCTATTAAGGATACTATGTTTTTTTTAAATTCTTCATCATATTTTGGATTTGGCATATTCATTAACTCCTTTTTTCTTGTTTACTATTTTAAACTCATTTCTTATTTCTTGTCTACTTTTTTTGGACTATAGTCAAAAAAGTGGACAGCTAAATGAAAAATATACCTACCGGGGTCAAGCGCCCGTGCGCTTGCCGGG
>CANRHR010000018.1 GCA_947630475.1 uncultured Clostridia bacterium
CAGAAACTCATGGCGGTAAGGCATCCCGGTCAGAACCGCAACAGCTGCATCAGCCCTTTCTCAAGCAGGATCAAGTGTGGCAAATGCGGCAGCTGGTACGGCTCAAAGGTTTGGCACTCCAACGATAAGTACAAAAAGGTCATCTGGCAATGCAACCACAAATTCGATGAAGACTGCAAATGCGGGACGCCCAACGTCACGGAGACAGAAATCAAAGAGCTTTTCATTAAAGCGATGAACATCATCGTCACAGATAAGGATGCCCTGATTGCAGATTTTGAAACCATCAAGGACACGGTTTTCGATACCTCGGCTCTTTTGCAGGAGCGGGCAGGCTTGCAGGCTGAAATGAACGTGGTCGCCGAGCAGATTGAAAAATGCATCGCCGAGAATGCCCGTGTGACGCAGAATCAGGATGATTACCAAAAACGCTACGACAGCCTTGCAAAGCGGTTTGACCGCACCAAAGCTCGCCTCGAAGAAGTGGAATAGACGATTGCCGAGAAACAGGCTCACAAAGAGATGGTCGAGCAGTTCCTTTCGGAACTCGCCAAACTGGATGCCATCACGGAGTTTACCGATGAACTTTGGTACAGCATGATCGATTTTGTCACGATCTATACCAAAGACGACATTCGCTTCACTTTCAAGAACAGCACAGAAATCAAGATGTAAAAAATGCCTCCGACACCACATAGGCTCGGAGGCTCTTTTTTTGTCTGAAAGTCCAAGAATAATGTCATCTTCAAGTTGGTTCATTCCTGCGTAGGCTGGTTCAATGAACCAAGTAGTTATGGGCTGCCCATCTATCATGATGACTATTTCGCCAAAAGGCGTATTCAGCTTTTCCAAATTGTCCTCATCGAGAATCACCCGTATAAACAGCCTTCTGATATTAACCGCTGCACCATCTCGTTCTTGTCATCAACCGTCTTTGTTATGTATCGCAAATAACAAAGCATAATCTCCAAATCCTCTCTTCCAAATGAAAGCAAGAGTCTATTGGTAGATAATCCGCCGTCCCTGTCCCAAAAGGATACTTGAAAATTCATATCAATGTCAGCAATTTCACATCCTGGCTTTACATATACAATATCAAGATTTTTGTGGATATCTTCCTTTGGATGTAGATGCAGTTCGAAGTCCGGCTCAATGCACTCAATCTACTCTGATTTATCTATAGCAACCCTATAAAAGAAATTAAAGTGAAGATTGGATAATATTTGAAAATAATCACGAAGCAATAATAAGCAGAGAAACATTTGAGAATGTCAGAAAGCGTTTCCGTAAAATCAAAAAAAGAAAAAGCAGTAAAAATAATTATGCCGAATTTAAAAAAAAGTTTATTGCAAAGGCTGTGGTCAGCTTCTTCAGCGTTATTATACTACAAATTCCAATAACAAAAATAAAGATGATATATCATTTTTTTACAGATGTGATTACGGAACTTTCGGTAATTGCTGTAAAGATAAAGTTTATATCTCACTTAAAAATGACAACTACAATTCTTATAAAAAATTATTTAAACCTTATATCAGATAAAGTGAACGCTTTAAAGCAAAAAAATAATCTTGAAAGAATTTCAGCCATTGATAATGAGATTAAACAGCTTGAAAATAAAATCCTTATCGAATATACAAATTATCGCAGCAATACAATTTCAAAAAAGGAATTTATTTCAAGACGAGAAAAATTATCTAACAAAATTTATGTTATAAATTTGGAAAAAGAAAAAATAAATTCAGATTCAGATTTACCGGGAAATATTACTGATATAGAAAATATTATTGAAAAATTTAATTTTGCCGAAAGTGTTACCGATGAAGCAATCCAACATATTAGTAAAAAAGATTTTTATTGCTTCTAACAAAGAAATAGAAATAGATTTTAATTTTCAAGACATATTTGATATTTAGGTAATTTTAACTTTTAATCAGAGTTTAAAATATATCGCAAAAAATATTTTGCACCTACTTGACAGTTTCCTATTCACGCTACACTCAGAGAAAGGCTGAATGCTGTACACGCACTGCGTTTTCAACATAAGATTACTACACTATGCATAGTTCTGAGAGTCAACAGAAGTACATATTATAAGCATTTTTCAAAAAAATCATCGAAAAGAGCTCTGGAAAATCAAAAGATACGATCCTTGATTCTTACATTATATTCAAAAAGCAAACAAAGATTAGTATTGAAAAAGATTTGTTATCTTTTGGGCGCAGAATATTGCATACATATAAGTGAAGGCAGAGGCTATAGATTTACCTTCCCCCCAAAAAATTGACAAATAAGCCTAACCTTGTATTGGATAAGCGATATAACATACATAAAAGTAAATGGTCATTTTATGTATCCTTTGTGTTATAATAGATTTGTTCTCCCGTAAAGTAATATCATATTTGCTTAAAAACAATATAGATATGCAGTTGGTTATGGAAACATTTAAGAAAACTTATCGTATAAGTAACTTTCTATGTTCCTGCTGATTTTGATTATTTTGATACAAACAGAAAAAGTTCCAGCACAAAAGTGCCGAAAAAGGCTTGAAATAAAGGGTTTCTGAGGTCAATCGCCGACTTCGGAAACCTTTACTTTTATGTAATTATTGCGGTACTGGCAAACTTATATAAATCGCCGCCAGAGCCTTGTGATGTATGAGAATATGAAAAATTGAAAGGTTCATGGATAACTATATCTATTATTTCAGAACCTCCAAAACCTCGCCTATATCGCTGTAAATGCAAATCGATTGTTCGGAAATCTCCGTAGGGCAGACCGCCTCGCCGGAGTTAATACAAGCATAGGTTGCCGCCTTGCTTTGTGCGGTCATGCGCCAGAAGGGATATTTAATAATAACCGGTGTGTTGTATCCGACACCCAGTTCCAGAAACAGAATCCGGCTGTTTCCCCGCATCCGCAGGAAGTTCTCATACCGCTCCGCTGCTCTGTGCCAGCCCTCGTCTTCTACAAATTTATCGTCAGCGCGTAAATTCATAGTCATGGGTCTGCCACAATGGGGGCAGACAGGCAACAACTCCGAGGGAATCCGCATATCCGTTTGCCGCTCTATCATCTGTCGAATTGTGTCCTCATTGTCAAAGGTTTCCTGACAGCACGGTTCAGAGCATTGAAACAGTCCATAGTCACCCTGCGTGTAGAACAGCCGTTTCTTATCGAATCCTGCCTTTTGAAAACAGTGATCCACGTTTGTGGTGATCACAAAATAGTCCTTATCACAAACCAACAACAGCAGATCATCGTAGACCGGCTTCGGCACGTCCGTATAGCGGTTGATGAAAATATAACGGCTCCAATACGCCCAAAATTCCTCCGGCAAGGGATACGGATAAAATCCACCAGAATACATATCACGAAAGCCGTATTTGTCGGCAAAATCGGAGAAATACCGCTGAAAACGCTCCCCGGTATATGTGAAACCCGCCGCAGTAGACAAACCCGCTCCTGCACCAATCACAACGGCGTCCGCTTTTTCCAGTGTTTCCCTGAGCCGCTGGATATTATCCGAATAGTTCCCGGTAAATTTCGTAATCGACATCCTTGAAAACATTAAAGATCACCTCCGTTTCCCTTTTATATTGCCGAACCGTGTCCAAGGCGATTTTTGCAGCTTCGTCATTTGGAAAATGAAATTCCCCCGTGGAAATACAACAAAAAGCCACACTCTCAATCTTGTTCCGCTGTGCCAGCTCTAAACAGGAGCGGTAGCAGGAGACAAGCAGTTTCCGGTCACTTTGCATCACACGACCGTATATGATAGGGCCGACGGTATGGAGAACATAATCACATGGCAGATTGAAAGCTGGCGTGAGCTTTGCCTGCCCAGTCGGTTCCTCATGCCCTTGTTTCTCCATAAGTTCCGCACAGGCCAGCCGAAGCTGTACCCCGGCAAAGGTGTGAATGGCGTTGTCGATACAACCATGACAGGGTACATAGCAACCAGTCATGCCGCTATTGGCGGCGTTCACAACAGCACCACATTTCAGCGTAGTAATATCTCCCTGCCAAAGATAAATACCCGGCTCAACAGGTGTCAAATCAGCTATATCCGTGACGCCTTTCCGGGCGGTTTCCTCTTGCAGATATGCGTCTTGCACCGTCAGAAAATCATCTCCGGCAGGGAGGGCCGGGCGGACGTTCATCAGGGAACGGAGCATCTTCTTCTGTCCTACTGTATCCTGCGGGATCAGCAAATTGTGATATTGCGGCACTTCGTCCAGTAGTTTTTGAATCAAAAACATTCGTTGCTCTGTCTGTGTCATCATATCCCTCTTTTCACAACTGCCCGTGCTGGGCAAACCTCATAGCAGTTGCCACAATGCAGACAATTCTCTTGCAGAATAACCACCGGCTTTACCGAAATGTCAATACATTTCTGCGGACATTTGGAATAGCAGAATTTGCAGCCGATACATTTATCGATCACAAAATATCTCTCCGGCGTTTCTATTCCATCTCCAAAAGTAAAGGTAGCCCGTTCAATCGGCTTTTTGGAGAGATCGAACCACTCGCCGTTTCCCTCGTATATTTGAAACACGGTAAGGGCAGTCTGGCTTTCGGCGGTAGGATAGATCTCGTTCATATACGGATTTTTCTCAAAAAGCCGGGACAACGGGGCGCTACCAAGCTCCCGCGCCTTTCCGCGAATAGACACGGCAATACATGACATCGTATCTGTGCCGTGGATACCTGTCAGCGCAATAGCACTGTGGCAAGTAAGGCGGTCATAAAAGCTCTTGCCTTTTGCGGTCAGAAAGTATAGACCGTTTTTGTCATAATCCATCATATCAATAGCGGTGGTAACAGGCAGCCCGTTATCGTCCACAGTTGCCACGACCGTGGTATGGATCGTTTCGACAATATATTTCAAATAATCCGTTGTATTCATCTTGTATGCTCTCCTTTCACGCCTTTCAGGATCGGACTGAGATGTTTATAGAGCAGATTCGCGCAAAAACGGGCGAAAATGGATGGGAAATTCAAAAAAAGCAAGGATAAAATTTACTGTCGGTCAGGGATTGCATCTTTCCCCTAAAATGATTTTGCGGCGATTCTCTTAAAACTCATACGGCGGGTTGCCAGAGAAATCTGCGATGACACCATGAGGATCGGCAATATAGAACACCTCGAAAATGGGGTTTGTTGCCTCGCCATATTGTCCCTTCACGATGGGATTGCCCATAGCGCCCTCTTTGACAGCCATATTGTTCTCGAATATGGCCTTGCCATGGACACGCAGCCACGCATAACTGGAGCTGGAAACAGTGACCTCAATCTCCGGGTTGGCCTGCATATCCTTGTAGACATCCTTGGTGTTGTTGGTGCAGAACCACAGCTTACCGTCCTGCTCAAAAAGGAACATGAACGGACGGCATTTCGCCTTTCCATCCAGCCCCACAGTTGCAAGGTACTGAACGGGGTTAGCCTGCAAAAATTCAACGACTTTCTTCATAATGAATACCTCCAAATTGTTTTTTGCGGAGCTTATGTACGGGAACGCCCGCCTTACGCCGCTTGTATGTTGTAACTTTTTTGATTACAACTGCATTATAGCACCCACTTGTTGTAATGTCAATAGTTACATCAAAATTTTCTATAAAAATCTCCTCACTCCGTAGAGTGCGGAATCGTTTATGTCTGATTGTGGATAAGACTCTTTGTTTCGGCTATAAGATCAGCCATCGTAATGCGTTTCATTTCATTCTCCATTGCCTGCTGCACTCTGTCCAGCTTGTCATCCAAAACGGTATGAATATTACGACCGACAGGACATTTCTGGTTTGGGTTCTCGTGAAAGTGGAACAGTTCTCCGCTTTCTACGCAATCAACTGCATGATAGATGTCCAGCATCGTGATTTTATCGAGGGGTCTTATTATCTCAGCACCGCCCGTCCCTCTTGTCACATCTACAATGCCCGCCGCTTTTAACCGGGATAGAAGCCGACGGATCACAACGGAATTTACATTGACGCTCCCCGCCAAAAAGTCGCTCGTAACTTTGTGTTCACCCTTGAATGTTTCAATACAAGCCAATATGTGTATTGCAATCGTAAGTCTGCTTGAAATCTGCATAGATATGCCTCCTCACTTCTTTTTTTATTTTAGCACGTTCGTGTTGTAATATCAATAATTACATCAAAGAATTACAATATAATTATAAATTGTTTTTACACAAAAATTTACTTCATAACCTTTCTTCTTGGCTTCTACAAGCGCTGATGCAGGCAAATATTTATACTCTATTATCTTTTTTTCAATGAAGTGTTAAGCAGCTTAACTTTTCCAAGCGCTATTTCTCTCTGTATAGTCCTCTTGCTTCGATTCACAAGAAGTTTACCAATTTCCTCTGATTTGTGTCCTGCTTTTAATAATATCTCTATTTTTGTCTTTCCTCATAACTAAGATGTTGACCTTTTTTATTTTTTATCGTACAATTTATATGACTCATTGTGATTCTCCTTTGATTATGTTTGTTTGATCACTTACATTTTACCATAAATTTCACTTTGAGTTATTTTTATTGAGTCATTTTATTTTACAACTTCTCTCATTTAAAAACTATGTATGTTTTTCTTGAAAATATTTCATTTTTGTGATATAAAGGTATATTAGATATATGAATTTTTTGATTTTTCCTGCTTGTGCAGGCGGGCTTATAAACCCGTTAGGGAGGATAATTTATGAGTACTAAATATGATTTTAGAAAAATTGAAAAAAAATGGAGAGAAATATGGGAAAAAAATCCTGTAAATCCAACAGGTACAAACAAACCCAAATATTATTGCCTTGATATGTTTCCTTATCCATCCGGTAGCGGTCTTCATGTTGGACATTGGAGAGGATATGTTTTAAGCGATGTAATAAGCAGATACAAAATTTTGCAGGGTTTTGAGATTCTTCATCCCATGGGTTGGGATGCCTTTGGTCTTCCCGCTGAAAATTATGCGATTAAGACAGGCACTCATCCTTCTGTTTCAACGGCTGAAAGTATAGAAAATGTAAAAAGGCAGCTTCATGAAATAAGCGCAATTTATGATTGGAGCAAGGAAATTAACACAACAGACCCTAATTATTACAAATGGACCCAGTGGATATTTATACAAATGTTTAAAAACGGATTGGCATATGAAAAAGAAATGCCCCTTAATTGGTGCCCCAACTGCAAGGCTGTTCTTGCCAATGAGGAGGCAACAAATGGCGTATGTGACCGATGCGGTTCTACCGTTACAAAGAAAAATCTCCGCCAATGGATGCTTAGGATAACAAAATATGCCGAAAGGCTTTTAAATGATTTGGGAAAGCTTAATTGGCCGGAAAAGGTTAAAAAAATGCAGTCTGACTGGATAGGAAAAAGTTATGGTGCGGAAATAGACTTTGAGGTTGATGGAAGCGACAAATCTATAAAAGTATTTACGACAAGACCGGATACATTATATGGAGCTACATTTATGGTTCTTGCGCCGGAGCATGAAATTGTTTCTGAAATTACAACCGATCAATATAAAGATAAGGTTGAAAAATATATCCTTGAGGCAAGCGCAAAGTCATCTGTAGACAGAATGACGGATAAAGAAAAAACAGGCGTATTTACCGGCTCATATGGAATTAATCCGCTTAACGGAGCAAAAGTTCCTATTTGGATTTCTGACTATGTTCTTGCCGATTACGGAACAGGTGCTATTATGTGTGTTCCTGCTCATGATGAGAGAGATTTTGATTTTGCAAAAAAATTTGATCTTCCTATTATTCAGGTTATTAAAAAGGAAGGAAGCGAAATCTCAGAGCTTAAAGAAGCTTATGTAGAAGAGGGCGTTATGGTTAATTCAGGCCCGTTTGATGATATGAATTCCTCTTTGGCAAAGGAAACTATAGCAAATTATCTTCAGGAAAATGGTATAGGCAAAAAAACCGTAAATTATAAGCTTAGGGATTGGGTATTTTCAAGACAAAGATATTGGGGAGAACCTATTCCGCTTGTTCATTGTGAAAAATGCGGCGTTGTTGCCGTGCCTGAGGATCAGCTTCCGATAGAGCTGCCTAAGGTTGAGTCGTATCAGCCTACAAGTACGGGTCAATCCCCTCTTTCAGCTATTGATGAATGGGTTAATACTACTTGTCCAAAATGCGGCGCTCCGGCTAAAAGAGAAACCAATACGATGCCTCAATGGGCAGGCTCATCTTGGTACTATCTGCGTTACTGTGATGTAAACAACGACAAAGAATTGGCAAGCAAAGAGGCTCTTAAAAAATGGCTTCCTGTTGATTTATATGTTGGAGGAATCGAGCATGCAGTTTTGCATCTTCTTTATGCAAGATTTTATACAAAGTTTTTGTATGATATAGGTGTTGTAGATTTTGACGAGCCTTTTCTTCGTCTTTTTAATCAGGGCATGATTACCAAAGATGGGGCGAAGATGAGCAAATCAGAGGGTAATGTTGTTTCACCGGATGATCTTGTTGAAAAATACGGCTGCGATTCTCTCAGAATGTATGAGCTTTTTGTTGGACCTCCGGAGGTTGATTCCGAGTGGGATGACAGCGGAATAGACGGTGTATTTAGATACCTTAACAAAGTTTGGAAGCTTGTTGATGAAAATAAGGATAAAAATATTGAACCTACAAAGGAGCTTGAGCAAATTAGAAACAAAATGATTTATGAAATAACAAACAGGCTTGAAGCTCTTACAATGAATACTGTTGTTTCGGGATTTATGGAATATACAAATAAAATAATAGCTGTTTCTAAAAAAATAGGCGGAGTTGACAAGCTTACTCTTGATACTGTAATTACGCTTCTTTGTCCTTTTACTCCTCATATAGCAGAGGAAATGTGGCAGCTTACAGGACACAGCGACAGTGTATTTAAACAGAGCTGGCCGGAATATGATAAAGAAAAAATGAAAGAGGATACTGTTGAAATCGCAATACAGCTTAACGGAAAATTTAGAGAAAGCATTAAGGTTGACGCTGATGCAGGCAAAGATGAGGTTATAGCCATGGCTAAGGAAAAGATTTCGGCAAGGCTTCAAAATTTAAATATTGTTAAAGAAATTTATGTTCCCGGAAGAATTGTAAATATAGTTGCAAAATAATGATTAAAAATATCCCATATCGATTTTTGATATTGGGATATTTTTTATGTTAATGATATTCGTACTCTGTTTACTTTACGTACTTATAATCAATGGTTTCTAACAAAGTCCCACGCCTAAGATGCGGGGGACTTACTAAAATATTTAATTCTGCATAATACGTAAATTATTGCATAAATTAAAAATATAGTTAAGCTCTTCATTTGAGTTTGAGCTTTTTAATATATTTAAAAATTTAAAAACGGATTTTTTATAAAAATCATTCTTAATTCTGTTTATCTCCTTAGAATTACTGCTTTTGGCAGCACTAATTAAAAGCTTGCAGCTTTTTTGATCTATGCATAAAAGAAGAGGAATATATTGCTCTAAAGATTTGATTAAATTTGACAATAAAATTGAGCTTTGATTATCCAGATATATATAATAGGAATCAAGGTTAAAAAATAATATATTTTTTGGCGGCTCAAGTTCAATTCCTTTAAGCCTGTTTTTTAGCAATAGTAAGCTTCTTTTCAGTTCATCTTCAGTTAATATATTTTTTGAAGTCATTTTTTCACTTCCTTAATATGAGCTTCATTATTAATATATGTAGATTATGATTTATAAAACTGTTAAAATTTTATATCTTTATATAATAAAAATTTTAAAAATAAAAAGGAGTTTTGTTTTTTATAGAGAATACTATAATTAAGTGCAATGAGCGGAGCAATAATATCATTGACTATGCAGAAGAAAAGGAGTTGTTTATTATGCGTTACACATTTACAGGAAAAAACACAACAGTTACCAATGCATTAAAAGAAAAAATTACACAAAAACTGTCAAGAATTGAAAAACTGTTTCCAGAAGAAACTCAGGCAGTTGTTACTTTATCGGTTATTAAGCTTGATCATACTATTGAAGTAACCGTAAAGCTTCCAAAACGTATTTTAAGGGCAGAGGTTACAAATCAGGATATGTATGCGGCGATAGATGAAATTGTCGATGTACTTGAAAATCAGATGGTTAAATATAAAAACCGTTTGAGAGATAAATCAAGGAGAGACAGCAGCTTTGCTGCCGAGCTAAAGGCTTTTGAAAGCGAAGATGTTGGTTTTGATGATGAAGATGGCTTAAAGATAGCAAAAACAAAGAAATTTGCTGTTAAGCCTATGGATGCGGAAGAGGCTGTTTTAGAGATGGAGCTTATAGGTCACAGCTTTTTTGTTTTCAGGAATGCAAGGACAGAAGAAATAAATGTTGTTTATAAAAGAAAAAACGGAACATATGGTTTAATTGAGCCAGAATATTAATTTACAAATTTTTATATACCCCCTCTTTAAAAGAGGGGGTCTGAGTATCAAAATTTTTTATAATTAATTTCTGCAATTTGCAAATAATATGATTTTTATTATTACTTTAATATTAATGGTAATATCAAGAGTAATATTGGAGATTGATATGAGAAAAGTTGATTTTGTGGATGTTTCATATAGTAATGACGATTATATGTCAGTATTTGTAGGGGTATGTGAATCAGAAAGTTTGCTTGAAGAATATACGGAGAAGGATTATGATTTATTAGATGACTACTATATAGGATTTGAATTAGGGGTTGATTTTGGAATCAATACATATGATGAGGACTTTATGGTTAGAGTAGTAAATGATAAAAGTTCTACTGTTATTGATGAAATCTTTAAAGATGCAATTGTATTTGACATTTCAATATTAAAAGAACAGTATCCCAATGGGTTCGATCAGCCGTATAATGCGGTAGTGGTGATTGGGAGAATGAAGTATGAAGGAGATATTATGGAAGTCCATAGTGAGAGATTTGGATATTTCAAGTTTTTAGGTATCTTTAAAGAAGAATAATTATGGTAATTTGTGACGTTTAAAGAGGGGTATTGTTTGATTAAATATCTTTAAATCTTAAGACTTAATTAATGAAAAGGCTTTATTGAGATAAAAATAATAAAATATTAAAATTGGCTTCAATTAAAAAATCGATTGACCGAAATAAGGAGGATTTTGTAAAACAGTATGAATGATGTACATAAAAATGTTACACTTTTAGGAAATCAAAGTGTAACATATCCAACCGATTATTCTCCTCAAGTTTTGGAAACATTTTTAAACAAGCACCCACAGAATGATTATTTTGTAAAATTTAATTGTCCCGAATTTACAAGCCTATGTCCTATAACAGGTCAGCCTGATTTTGCAAATATATATATTTCTTATGTTCCAAATAAGCTTATGGTTGAAAGTAAGTCATTAAAACTTTATCTTTTCAGTTTCAGAAACCATGGTGATTTTCATGAAGACTGTGTAAATATCATAATGAAAGACCTTATCGAGCTTATGGATCCAAAATATATTGAAGTTTGGGGCAAATTTATGCCAAGGGGAGGAATCTCTATTGATCCTTATTGCAATTACGGAAAAAAGGATACAAAATGGGAAGAGATAGCATTTAATAGACTGGCAAATCATGATCTTTATCCGGAGAAAATCGACAACAGATAACGATTTAACCACAAGTAAGTTTTCGCCTTTTAGACGTATACTTACTATTGCTTTTATAAAAATAGGCGATTTGTTTTTACATTCGGTTTAGACAATATCAAACAAACATAATGAATGTGATAGGCGTATCATTAAAGATAGTGGTACGCTTATTTTAATGTTTACAGATAATAAAAGTATGGAAAATATGTTAAAATATATAGAAGATTTTTGGAATATGTACAAAAACTGAATTAGTAGTAAAAATAATTAAAACATAAAGGAAAGGCGAATCAAGTGAAAAATAGAACTTTTGATAAAAAAATATTATTATATTTTGCTCAGTATGTATCTGTTATTTGACTTATTGTACTGTCAGACACATCTATTCCATATAATTCATAAAAATGACTTTCAGTATCATCTGTTATCATACCCTTTGCATACTTTAAGGATCACAGACATAATTTCTCTCATCATTGCGTTTATGTCTTTTCCGTCCTTTACCGGATTATCCTTGAGATACCCTTCCACCATTTCCCTTAATGCCTACCTTTTAAGACTTTCGTTTCTCGTTCTTTTGTACTTCATAAATAAAACCTCCAAACTGATATTTTTATTATATACCAGTTTAAAGGTTTACACAATTTTTAGAATTAACCCGATTATGATAATCAATTAAAAGATAATGACTTGTATTTTCTCAATTAATATGGAATTTAGCCTTTTTTATATTTTCCAAAAGTTTTTCATTGTGTTGCTCAGAAATGATTTTAGGTTTACGAAAAGAGATATATTGAGTCCGTTTCAAATTTTTAATCAATGATATCAATATTTCGCTTTTCAATCATAATCAATTTCTTTCGCTTAACATTAGTAAAACTTGCCCATAAAAAATTTTATTTTTTTCTGTATTTACCCTTACAAAATTATAAAAAATGTCTTTAAATTTTTAAATAATTATGTTATAACTAAATTGCAGAACGGATTAATCACATAATTTTTAACAGTATTCGCTTACGCTGAGTATTTCTAAAAGGAGGATTTTGGATGATAACATTTTTTTTAGGTATTTTTATACTAATAGCCGGAGGGGCTGTATACGGAACATTCTGCCAAAAAATTTTTCACCCCGACGATAGACAAACTCCTGCCATAAAATTAAAAGACGGCGTTGATTTTGTTCCTATGAAAAAATGGAAAAATTGTCTTATTCAACTTTTAAATATTGCCGGTACAGGGCCCATAATAGGACCCATTCAAGGCATTCTTTTCGGCCCAATTGCTTTTTTAACCATACCCATTGGCTGTGTAATAGGCGGTGCGCTTCACGACTATATGTCAGGCATGATATCCATTAGGAATGACGGCGCCCAAATGCCTGCCCTAATTGGTAAATATCTGGGCAAAAAAACAAATGTTCTTTACACCATTTTTGTATGTCTGTCGGTTTTTTTGGTTGGAACTGTATTTATTTATACACCGGGTGATATTTTTGTCACACAAGTACTTAATTCTGACAGCGGAATAAATAATCCGGTAATCTGGATAGTTTATGGTTGTATATTTGTTTATTATCTTGCGGCAACACTTTTTCCCATAGATAAGATTATAGGAAAAATTTATCCTATTTTTGGCGGCATACTGCTTCTTTCGGCTGTGGGAGTATTTATAGGTATGCTGACAAAAGGTTATCGCCTTAATGAGATATGGGAAACGGGAGTTGTCGGAATACATCCACAGGGGCTTCATTTTATACCGATATTTTTTGTTACCGTAGCCTGTGGAATAGTTTCAGGGTTTCATTCAACTCAGTCAACGCTTGTGGCGAGAACTATCACCCATGAAAAAGAAGGGCGTGCCGTATTTTACGATATGATGATTGCAGAAGGTTTTATAGCTATGATCTGGGCGGCGGCAACAATGGGAGCCATGAATCTTGGGCTTGTTTCCGCATATACATCCGCTACTGAAGTAATTGGAATTGTTGCAAAAAATCTTATCGGCAGCATTGGAGGAATGATAGCCATTATAGGCGTTATAGTACTTCCCATAACCTCCGGCGATACCGCTTTGCGCTCATTAAGACTTATAGTTGGAGATGCTTTAAATATTGACCAAACCAAAAAGAAAAACCGTTTTATAATCTCAACATTTATATTTATAGCAGTTGCAGCTCTGCTGATATTTTCTAAAATGAGCCCTGACGGATTCAATATACTGTGGAGATACTTTGCATGGGCAAACCAAATTATTGCAGTATTTGCTTTTGCAATGATAAGCGCATATATGATGAAGCATAAAATGCCATGGATACTTTCTATGGTACCCGGTGCGTTTTATATGTTTATTGTTTCAAGCTTTATCCTTAATGCATCGATAGGTTTTGGTTTGTCATGGTTTATAAGTTATATTGCTGCGGCTGTGCTTACAATTTGCTATATCGCCGCAATAATATACAATGGATATCATAAATAAAAACAGACAAGTTAGTCAATTATATTATTTACTCATAGAATAATAAACAGCGTAAACGAATATTAACTCTCCTCCAAGTTTTAGAGCCATACATTTAAAATGTATGGCTCTAAAATAATTAAGCTTTTGCAGCTTTTAAAGCAAGAATTTGTTTTGTCAATTCAGGTACAATTTTGTTCAAATCTCCTACAATACCATAATCGGCAACCTCAAAAATAGGAGCTGTTTCATCTTTATTTATCGCAATAATAATATCAGATTCTTCCATACCTGCAACGTGTTGTATAGCACCGGAAATTCCTATTGCAAAATACACATTCGGCCTGACTGTTTTGCCTGTTTGTCCAACCTGAAGATCTTTAGGTTTCCAGCCGGAATCAACTACGGCACGAGAACAGCTTACTTCACCGCCAATAGCCTCTGCCAAATCTTCCAAAATTTTAAAGTTTTCAGGACTTCCTACGCCACGGCCGCCTGATACCAAAATTTTTGCATCCATAATATCCACAGTATCAACAACAGATTTTACTATATCAACTATTTCTACATATTTGTTGTTAGGCTCAAAACCGGGATTATACTCTTCAATAACAGCTTTTGCGCCGTCAATTCTGTCAATAGCCTGCATAACGCCCGGACGAACAGTAGCCATCTGAGGACGATGATTCGGGCAGGCAATTGTAGCGATAGTATTGCCGCCAAAAGCAGGACGAGTCATAAGAAGCTGATTATGCTTTTGTTCCTTTCCTTCTACAGGATTAAGAGGAAAGTCACCTATTTCAAGCTTTGTACAGTCAGCCGTTAAACCCGTAGCTACTCTTGCAGATACTCTTGGACCTAAATCTCTTCCTATAGCAGTTGCACCAACGAGCATAATTTCCGGCTTATATTTATTAATAACAGAAGCCAATGCATGAGCATAAGGCTCAGTTCTGTATTCTTTAAGCTGAGGATCATCCACAACAATAACCCTGTCTGCTCCGTATGCTGCCAATTCATCGGCAAGATCCTTTATACCTGAACCGATAAGAACAGCCGTTACATCGGTATTAAGATCTTTTGCCAAATCTTTTGCCTTTCCAAGCAGTTCAAAATCAATATTTCCTAATTTATTATCTACCTGCTGTGCATAAATATATACACCCTTATATTCTTCCAAAGCCATTCTATTCACCACTCTTCCTTTATATTAAATGATATGCTTTTCAGTTAATTTGCTCATAATATAATTAACAGATTCCTGAGGATCAAGCTTAACAACCTCACCGGCACCCTTTCTTACCTTATCGGAAGCCTTTGCAATCTGAGTAGGAGAACCTTTAAGACCCAAATTACTGTCGTCAACATCCTTTAAATCTGCTCTTCCCCATACGGTTACCTCTGCATCATATGCATCAAATATTCCGCCCGGAGTCATATAACGAGGTTCATTTAATTCGGAAAGTGCAGTAATAAGACAAGGCATTTTTGCTTTTAACACATGATATCTGTCCTCATACTGACGTTCAACAATTACATTTTCACCATCAATTTTAATATTCTGTGCATATGAAATTACAGGAATATCCAAATGCTCTGAAATTTGAGGACCAACCTGAGCTGTATCGCCATCAATAGCCTGACGACCTGTAATAATTAAATCATACTCAAGGTTACGTATCGCACCTGCCAATGTTGAAGAGGTTGCCCATGTATCTGCGCCTCCAAGCACTCTGTCTGTAACAAGAATACCCTTATCGGCACCCATAGCAAGGGCTTCTCTTAAAACCTCATCAGCCTTTGGAAGTCCCATTGTAACAACTGTAACTTCAGCACCATATTCATCCTTTAATCTTAATGCGGCTTCTAATCCGGCCTTATCATCCGGATTCATAATTGCAAGCATTGCTCCTCTGTCCAAAGTACCGTCAGGGTTAAATTTTACTCCGCCCTTTGTATCAGGTACCTGCTTTATACAAACAACAATCTTCACAGCAAACCCTCCTTAAACTAATTTAAAATATTGCCGGAAATAACCATACGCTGAACCTCTGATGTACCCTCATAAATTTCTGTAATTTTAGCATCTCTCATCATACGCTCAACGTCATATTCTCTTATATAGCCATATCCGCCGTGCAGCTGAACAGCTTTTGTTGTAACCATCATAGCAACTTCTGCGGCATAAAGCTTAGCCATAGCAGCCTCAACACTGTAAACCTTTTGGGTAGCCTTTGCCATAGCGGCTTTATAAACAAGCATTTTAGCCGCCTCAACTCTTGTTGCCATATCGGCAAGCTGGAATTGTGTATTTTGGAACTGTGAAATAGAACGACCGAACTGTTTTCTTTCTTTAACATATTTGATTGTTGTTTCAAGAGCGCCCTCTGCAAGACCAAGAGCCTGAGCTGCAATACCTATTCGTCCTCCGTCAAGAGTATGCATGGCAATAGAGAAACCTTTACCCTGCTTTCCAAGAAGATTATCCTTAGGAATACGACAATCGGTAAATATTAATTCATAGGTAGAAGAGCCTCTTATACCCATTTTTTTCTCTTTTGTACCAAATGAAAATCCGGGAGTACCTTTTTCAACAATAAAAGCAGAAATTTCTTTCATTTTTCTGCCTCTTTTTTCTATTGTTCCCGTTACTGCAATAATAATATAAACATCAGCCTGCTTACCGTTTGTGATAAAGCATTTTGATCCGTTAAGAACCCATTCGTCACCATCTAATACAGCCTTTGTCTGCTGACCTTGAGCATCGGTTCCTGCTCCCGGCTCTGTAAGACCAAATGCGCCAAGCTTTCTGCCGCTTGCCAAATCCGGAACATATTTTTGCTTTTGTTCTTCTGTTCCGTATGTGAGTATAGGATCAATACAAAGTGAAGTGTGAGCGGAAACAATAACTGAAGTTGTGCCGCATACTTTGGCAAGCTCTTCCACACACATTACATATGTGAGAGGATCGCAGCCCTGACCACCGTATTCCTTAGGAACAGGTATTCCTAAAAATCCATTTTTAGCCATTTTTTCAACAGTTACTTTTGGGAACTCTTCTGTTTCGTCTGTTTCCTGCGCCAAAGGCTTAACCTCATTTTCAGCAAAGCTTCTAAAGAGCTTCTGAGCCATAAGGTGTTTTTTTGATAAACTAAAATCCATTTCTGACTCCTCCATATTTTATTCTTTTATGGGTCTGTCTTTAAAAACCAAAGACAGACCGCACATTAATTATTTTGTATAATCATAGAATCCTTTGCCTGTTTTCTGACCAAGCTGACCGCCTCTAACCATTTTTCTCAATAATGGATGAGGACGATATTTAGGATCTCCCGTTTCATTTTGAAGAACTTCCATAATTGCCAAAACGATATCAAGACCTACAAGGTCGCCTAAAGCCAAAGGTCCCATAGGATGGTTTGCGCCAAGCTTCATAGCGGCATCAATACCCTCAACTGAAGCAACGCCTTCTGCATAAATTCCAATTGCTTCGTTAATCATAGGTATAAGGATTCTGTTTACAACAAAGCCTGCCGCTTCTTCAACCTGAACAGGAGTTTTGCCTATCTCTTCTGAAATAGCTTTAATTTTATCAACCATTTCAGCAGGAGTATTTAAGCCTGCAATAACTTCAACAAGCTTCATAACAGGAGCCGGATTAAAAAAGTGCATACCTATTACAGGACGATCAAGACCTGCGCCTATTTCTGTAATAGAAAGAGATGAAGTATTTGTAGCAAACATGCAATCTTTTTTGCAGATATCCTGAAGCTCTTTAAAAGTCTTTTTCTTTATTTCCATATTTTCCAAAGCAGCTTCAACTATCAAATCACAATCTGTACAGATATCTTTTACACCTGTTGTAATTTTTGCAAGAACGGCATCGGCAGCATCCTGAGTCATTTTACCCTTTGCAACTCTCTTTTCAAAGCCCTTTGCAATTTTCTTTTTTCCATTTGCCGCCAATTCTTCATTAATATCACATAAACAAACCTCATAACCTTCTGTCTGAGCAAAAGCCTGAGCTATGCCTGAACCCATTGTTCCAGCTCCGATAATACCAACTTTCATTATTATTTCCTCCTTAAATACTTAAATTATTACTATTGATTAATAAAATTCTTTTCTTTTCTTTTTTCAAGAAATGCACTCATACCCTCTTTTTGATCATGGGTTTCAAAGCAATCGCCGAATAATTTTTCTTCAATTACAATAGCTTTGTCCATATCAACCTGAAGACCGTCATTAATAGCCTTTTTGCAGTTGCGAACTGCTATAGGAGCATTTGCCGCAATGCCGGATGCCATCTTTTTAGCGGCAGGCATAAGCTCATCTTGGCTGTAAACAGCATTTACAAGACCAATTCTTAAAGCTTCATCAGCCTTGATGTTTCTTGCTGTATAAATCATCTGCTTTGCCATTCCAACCCCAACTATTCTGGCAAGTCTTTGTGTTCCGCCAAAGCCCGGCGTAATACCCAAACCGACCTCAGGCTGACCAAAAACCGCATTATCTGAGCAAATACGTATATCACAGCTCATAGCAATTTCGCATCCTCCGCCGAGAGCAAAACCATTTACAGCAGCTATAACGGGAATTGGAAATGTTTCCAATTTACGGAATACATCATTACCTTTTTTGCCGAATGCTTCTCCCTCCGCCTTTGTAAGAGAGCTCATTTCTGCTATGTCAGCTCCGGCAACAAAAGACTTCTCCCCTGCTCCGGTAAGAATAAGAACACGAACCGTATTCAAATCAACAGAGTCCAAAACTGAATCAAGCTCTTCCAAAACTGCGCTGTTTAATGCATTTAACGCTTTTGGGCGATTAATTGTAATAACGCCAACCTGACCTTCAGCTTCATACATAACAAATTCCATTCATTTTACCCCTTTCTGTAGGCATACATATAAGAGGAATGAAATCATTCCTCTTATATCATAAAAAATTAATCTCTTTCAACTATTGTTGCGCATCCCATACCGCCGCCTATGCAAAGTGTAGCAAGACCTTTCTTTGCATCTCTTCTCTGCATTTCATGAAGAAGAGTAACAAGAATACGACAGCCTGAAGCTCCAACAGGATGTCCAAGTGCAATAGCACCGCCGTTTACATTTACTTTATCCATATCAAATTCAAGCTCTTTAGCTACTGCAAGAGATTGAGCTGCAAAAGCTTCATTTGCTTCAATCAAATCCATATCTGCAACGCTTAAGCCTGTTTTAGCCATAACCTTTTTAGTTGCAACCACAGGACCAACACCCATAATTGAAGGATCAACGCCGCCAAGAGCACCTGCAACCCATGTAGCCATAGGCTTAATGCCAAGCTCTTTAGCTTTTTCTTCGCTCATAACCACGATAGCCGCAGCTCCGTCATTAATGCTTGAAGCATTTCCTGCTGTAACGATACCGTCTTTCTTAAATGCCGGACGAAGTCTTGCAATGCCTTCGGCAGTAGTATTGGGACGAGGGCCTTCATCTGTATCAAAAATAACAGTTTCCTTTTTCTTTTTAATTTCAATAGGAACTATCTCATCTTTAAATCTTCCCGCTTCAATTGCTGCGCAAGCTTTCTGCTGGCTGGAAGCTGAAAATTCATCAAGCTGCTGTCTTGTTAAACCCCATTTTTCCGCAACGTTTTCGGCTGTAATTCCCATATGATAATCATTAAATACATCCCATAATGCATCATTTACCATAGTATCAATCATAGGAGCATTGCCCATACGATAACCATAACGTGCATTTTTAAGCGCATAAGGAGCCATAGACATATTCTCCATACCGCCTGCAACAACAATATCCGCATCTCCGCACATAATCATCTGTGCCGCCATATTAACACAGTTAAGACCGGAACCACAAACTACATTTACGGTAACAGCAGGAGTTTCAACAGGGATACCTGCTTTTAAAGAAGATTGACGTGCAACATTTTGTCCTAAACCTGCCTGAATTACACAGCCCATATAAACATGATCAACCTGTTCGGGTTTAACACCTGCTCTTTCCAAAGCGCTCTTAATAACCGCTGCACCAAGCTCCGGAGCGGGAGTTGTGCTTAAAGAGCCTCCCATACTTCCTATCGCAGTACGACAAGCACCTGCTAAAACAATTTTCTTTGCCATTTTGTTTCCTCCTTAATAATTTTATTTAGGTGTATAAGCTGACGAATCAAAAAGCACCTCTATCTTAATGATTCTTATATCTGTATTAAACATTTAAATCAATGTTATCACTGCAAAACTGCTTTTAAATCAGCTAAAGCTTATGATAAAACCTTAAAAGCGGCTGACTTCCTTAATTATCTAAATTTTGCATGATAAAGCAAAAGCTTGTACTATTACTCTATCATAATATCAGATGCTTGTCAAGTAATTATCAATCATTTAATGTAAAATATGCATAAAATTAATGAAAAAGATATAAAACAAGCAAATAATATTAATATTTTAAAATATAAAACTACTTAACATAATATATTTTTATAGTTTAAACAATAGTTTTTTGGCAATATTTTTAATTTATTTGATATTTTTTTAACCGACTAAGCAAGTCCCCTCTTAGGCTGTTGGCAATTATTTAAAAGCATATTTTATCTTTTGTTGCTTGCTTTCCAAATATGCATTTTTTCAGCTTCGCCAATCAATTTTTCACGGAAATCCGGATGAGCAACGGAAATAATTTTTTCGGCTCTCTGCCATGTGGAAGCACCCTTTAAATTTACCATTCCGTATTCCGTAACCAAATATTGAATATTTGATCTTGTTGCCGTAACAATTCCTCCCGGAGTAATATAAGGAAGTAAGCGGCTTTTTAATGTTCCGTCTTTCATTTTTACTGTAGAAGAGCAGCATATAAAGCTCTTTCCTCCTTTTGAAAGATAAGCCCCCAAAACAAAATCAAGCTGTCCGCCCGCACCGCTTATATGACGAATGCCTGATGTTTCGGAAGCAACCTGACCGAATAAATCCACTTCTACGGCATTGTTTATGGAAATAAAATTGTCTATGCTTGAAACCACTCTTACATCATTTACATAATCAACCGAAGCCGCCATAATTTCCGGATTGTTGTCAACATAATCATAAAGCTTTTGTGTTCCTGCGGCAAAGGTAAATACCTGACGTCCTTTATCGATAGATTTGCAGACGCCTGTAATTTTGCCTTGTGCGGCAATATCAACAAAAGCATCAACATACATTTCGGTATGAACGCCAAGATCTTTAAGATCGCTTTTTGCAATTAAAGAACCGACAGCATTGGGCATACCCCCTATTCCCAGCTGAAGACAAGCGCCGTTCGGAATTTCGGAAACTATAAATTTGGCAACAGTTTCATCTATTTCACTTGTTTTTCCTGATGGCAGCTGACCTATAGAAGGATTATCTCCTTCCACTATCATAGTTACATCATCAATATGGATTCTTTCTTCAAAGCCTCCCATACAAACAGGCATATTATTATTTACTTCAACAATAACCACATCGGAAATTTCACACATAGCAGCCATCTGTGAAGCGCTTATTCCAAAATTGAAATATCCATGCTTGTCCATCGGCGCAGTTTGGAACATAGCTACATCTATATGTTTTATATTCTCTCTGTAATATCTGGGCATCTCAGAATAACGAAGAGGTATATAATATCCTATCCCTTTATCAATAAGCTTTCTTTCAATTCCGCTTGCATGCCATGAATTCCATGTTATTCTTTTTTCCGCATCATCTATTTCTGTAACCTCAGGCTGCCACAGAGCAATGCCGCCTCTAAAATTTATATCATTTAATGATGAATCCTCTTTCATACGCTTTGCAAGCGCCTTATCAAGAGCCACAGGATGGCATACACACCAGCCATAATCCACCCAATCGCCGGATTTTACCACCTTAACTGCTTCTTCGGCTGTTGTAAGCTTTTTTTTGTATTCAGTTTCATAATTCATAATAACCCGCTCCTTTTTAATTGCTGCTCTTATCATAATATATTTAGCAGCTTAACACAATCATAAAACAAAAATAATTGTATTTAGCTGCCTTAAAAATTCTTATATAAATATATCATATCCAATAATATTTGTCAAATAATTATCAATCATTTTTACGGGCTTTATCCCCATAGCATATTGCATATCCACAGGCTTGCAGCAACGCCTGCAAAATTTGCGGCAAGAGCCCCTATCAAAGTATACCTTGTTTTTGTTATTTTTACTGCCATAAAATAAACGCTCATAGTATAAAATACCGTTTCCGTGCAGCTCATCATGACAGATGTAAATCTTCCTATAAATGAATCGGGACCGTAATTTTTAAATAAATCCAACAAAATTCCCGTTGAAGCGGAAGATGAAATTAAGCGCATAAACGTAAGCGGAACAACCTCTTTGGGAAATCCTATTTTTTCGCTGAAAGGCTCAATAACAGAGCTTAAAATATCAAGGCTTCCCGAAGCTCTTAAAATACCTACGGCAACCATAAGCCCAACAAGCGTAGGGAGAATAAGCACAACTGTTTTTAACCCTTCCTTGGCGCCTTGCGCAAATGCTTCATAAATATCTACTTTTTTAAAATATCCATATAAAATTATGTACGAAAAAACAATCGGTATTATTAAATCGGAAAGTGCAAGAATAAATTTCATTGCTGAAGCTCTCCTTTTTTATTTTTGTAAAAAAATATTTCCATTATTTTTACAAACAATATGCCTGCAATTGTGGATATAAGTGTAGTAAGTATTCCGGGTCCTATTATTTCAGATGGATTTGCAGAATTATACTGAGAACGATAAGCAATAATATTTACGCTTATAAGCTGAAGTGAGCTCATATTAAAAACCATAAACATACACATTGCCCTGCTTGCTGTTTCTTTGTTTTTATTTATCTTTTGAAGCTCCTGCATAGCTTTAATTCCGGCAGGTGTGGCTGCCCAGCCAAGCCCCAAGATGTTTGCTATTACATTTGTTGCTATACAGTCAAGCGCTTTATTTTTTTCATCCACATCAGGGAAAAGAAATTTTAAAAAAGGCTTCATTTTAACTGTTAAGGTTTTGATTAACCCCGATCTTTGAGCAATTTCCATAAGTCCGCACCACATAGCCATAATACCGAGCATTGTTATGCAGGTTGTTACCGCTTCCTTTGATGATTCTATTGCAGCATTAGTTATATCCGGCATTTTGCCTGTAAACGCAGCAACAGCAATGCCTATAAGGATCATAGCTCCCCACAAATAATTAAGCATAACTTCACATCCTAAATATATCTTATTTAATTATATTATATTTTCGGTCAATGATATTCGTAATTTTGTATTATATGAATATAAACAGAAAAGATACTTGCATTACGGATGCTGCATATTTGAAAAGTGTCTAAAATTTTGCTATAATATTTTTATGGAGGGAATAAGATGGATATCAAAATATTGCAATACTTTCTTGCGGCAGCAAAAGAAGAAAGCATTGCAAGTGCTAACGAATTTCTGTATATCTTTTTTTCAAAACTCTGATTTTCATGCTCATAGAGCCATATTAACGATAAATCCTGAAAAAAGTGAAAACAGCATAATAAAACATAGATATGTAATAAAACTTTTTGCACCAAGCACAATTTTTAATGCCCCTAAGTTGGTTATTTTTGTAGAAGGTCCCGTTATCATAAATGCCGCTGCGCTTCCCATACTCATACCGTCTGAAAGCCACTGCTGCAAAAGCGGTATTGTTCCGCCGCCGCAGGCATAAAGAGGAACGCCTATAGTCGCTGCCATAAGCAAACCGAAACCTTCATTATTTCCGAATAATTTTGTAAAAAGCTCTT
This sequence comes from uncultured Clostridia bacterium, assembly GCA_947630475.1. Lineage (GTDB taxonomy): Bacteria > Bacillota > Clostridia > Lachnospirales > CAG-274 > CANRHR01. The sequence continues at coordinate 23,880 of CANRHR010000018.1, forward strand.
GAGGCACATACCTTTGAAAAAGCGCTGAAAGCAATATATCCACAATAAAATATCCGCCTGTAGCTTTTATATTTCTGCCTATATTTTTTATAAGTCTTATAAATATATTTGGGTGAATATCTCTGCTTGCCCCTTCAAAAAATCCATCAAAATTAAAAAAATGCCTATCTTTAAAAAATGCTCTTACAAATAATCCGGCCGTTATTCCGCATAAAAAACAAGAAATAAAACGTATACAAAGGGCTTGTGCACCAAGTGCGGCGCTGTATATCAGAAGCTGAGGATTAAGCAGTATACTGCTCATCATAAATGCCGCAAGATAATCATCTCTCATACCTTTTTGTGAAAAAGCAGCGGCAAGCGGAATAGTGCCATACATACAAAGCGGAGAAGCAATTCCTATAAGGCTTGCCGGAATAATACCCATAATGCCCAAATGCTTATCCTGTATAACAGTCATAAGCGAATGAATTTTTTGCTTTCCAAATACAGATATAACCGAGCCTATAACTATACCAACAGCCCAATAAAAAAATATCTGCCTCAGTTGTATTTCAAAATAGTACCATATATAAATAAATTCTCTTTTCAGAATATCAAAAAGCATTTCCTCACTCCGATGTGTATATTTTTACAGGCGATCCAAAAAGATCGCCTGTAATGTCAAAATTTATTCATACTTCAATGTTTGCTGATAACCAACAGCTTATAACAAAGCCTTTAATCTAAATTAAAAATTATTAATGTTTTTCTTTAATTTTCCTAACTTCAGCCACGGGAACTTTGGCGATATTATTCATTACGCTGACAATAATTGCCCACACAACAGTCACCAAAACAGCCATTCCTACACCCGATGTCATCATCTCCATAATCATTTCTGCTCTATCCGCTGCATTTGCCGCATTGGTAAGAAACGGAAACCAAGGTGTCACCTCTCCATGCCATATGTGCTCAAACGCAAGCAATGCGCAGCCGCCCCAAAGCATATTATTGAGAATCCCCAATTTTTGAATAAAAATATTATCAGATTTGTCCTTTGTCTTTTTTTCGATAATTGAAGTTACAATCGCTTCTGTTGCAGGTACAATAAAACAAGCCATAAATTAATCCTCCTTTAGTCGTCTATTTTTTCAATTTTGTAATTTCTGCTGCCAAGCCCTATCTCCTCAGCGTGTTCAAGGGTATGCAAACCATTTCGTGATTCTATTCTTTCAACAAGAGATTTTCCGTCGCCATCCTTTTGCTCGTAGATAAGATCTAAACAAGCCTGATCCAAAGCAACGGGATCCTTTGAGGCAAGTATTCCTATATCGTGCATATCGGGCTCGGCAGGGTTTCCGTCACAATCACAGTCTACAGAAAGTCTGTTCATTACATTTATATATACAACCTTTCCGTCAAAATAATCCACAACTGCGCTTGTGGCATCACCCATAGCCTCAAGAAACTTATCCTGTTCACCGCCCCATACATCTGAAGTACTTGTACCACCGCTGTGTATCCATGCTTTTCCCATACTTGAAGCAATACCAATAGACATATTTTTAACAGCGCCTCCGTACCCTGCCATTGCATGGCCCTTAAAATGGGCAAGAGATATAAGACTATCATAATTTGCAAGATGAGAACCAACATAATCAGTTTTTATAACGGTGCCGTTTTCGGAAGGTATTTCCATAGAATCATCCTCATCCATTATATCAACATTAGCGATTGCCGTAAAGCCATGATCCTCCGCAACCTGCTTATGCTCTGCTGTTTCCGCTCGTGATCCTCCGTATGCCGTATTACATTCAACTATAGTTCCGTTAACTTTCTGCACAAGATCCTTTATAAGCTCCGGTCTTAAATAATTGCTGTTTGGCGGCTCTCCCGTAGACATTTTCACAGCTACATTGCCATCTGGTACAAAACCAAGCTTATCATATATTTCAACAAGAGCTTCCGGGGTGATTTCTTCGGTCATATATACAACGGAAGCATTTTCTGAAAGCTCCGGTTTTGTATCGGTTTTTATTTTTTCTTCGGAAGATGTTATCATAACAGCTTGTGATGTCTGATCCCAGTTTACGGCAAAATCAAAACTTTCTGCTATAAATCTAACAGGCAGCATAGTTCTGCCGTCTATAATAACAGCAGCAACATCAAGTTCATTTGATATATCATTGAAATACGCTATTTTGGAATCTATTGTAAGGCGAATAACATTTTCGTTATATGTAAGGGTTGTTGTTTTTGTATCGGGATCCCACTCCACTTTTCCGCCCATATTTTCAATAATAGCCCTTATAGGCACAAGCGTTCTGCCGTTTAACACAACAGGAGCCGTACCTTTTCCGGGGTCTATTTCCATACTGTTGCCATCAACCTGCATAATAGGGTCATTTATATGCAGTATTATAGTTTTGTTTTCTTCTTTGGCTTTTTCAGTTTCTGCTTCAGCATAAACATTGTCAGAAATGTTGTTAATATGATTTGCCGCAAATACAAAACCACCGCAGACAACAGCCGCAGACAGCAAAAATGCCGCCGTTATTTTCAGCTTTGCCTTCATAATTTTTCCTCCTTATTTATCAAATTTTTCCGAACAATCTTTTAATCTTGTTATTACATCTATCTGCTGAGGACAAGCACGTTCACATTGTCCGCAGGCAATACAGTCACTTGCTTTTCCGTTGTTTTCTACGGCTTTTATGTATTGCGCCTTTCCTTCATCAAGCTGACCCCACACAAGCTGTTTATTTCTTGCGGCAAATATATCCGGAATAGGTATATTCTTGGGACAGCCCGATGTACAATAATGGCAAGCCGTACAAGGGATGGATTTTACACCTGTCATAATTTCTTGCGCCTTACGTATTGCTGTCTGTTCATTTTTGTTCAGCGGTTTAAATTCTTTCATATAAGAAAGATTATCTCTCATTTGTTCAATATTTGACATTCCCGAAAGTACCGTAATTATGCCATCTAAAGAAGCGACATATCTGATTGCCCATGATGCAAAAGATGCATTTTTATCCGCCGCCCTAAATACTTCTTGAACATCTTTAGGGGGATTAGCCAATGCTCCGCCTTTCACAGGCTCCATTACTACAATTGATTTTCCGTGTTTTCGTGCCACCTCATAATTTTCCCTTGCCGTTACGGCAGGATTTTCCCAATCGGCATAATTAAGCTGAAGCTGTACAAACTCTGCATCGGGATGATCTGTAAGCAGCTGATCAAGTATATCCGGCGTTGCATGGAATGAAAATCCCCAATGCTTTATAAGACCCTTTTCCTTTTGTTCTTTTACAAAATCCCAGATGTGGTATTTGTCATACATTTTATAGTTTCCCGCCTGTAAAGCGTGCAGCAGATAATAATCAAAGTATCCAGCGCCTGTACGTTCCAGGCTTGTATAAAATTGCTGTTTTGCCGTTTTCTCGTTATGGGCTCCCATCCATGCGCACAGTTTTGTGGCAATGGTGTAACTTTCTCTCGGATAACGGTCAATAAGAGCTTCCTTTGCAGCTTTTTCGGAATCTCCATCGTCATAAACATACGCCGTATCAAAATAAGTAAGCCCTGATTCCATAAATTCATCTACCATTTGCTTGGTCTGTTCAATATCTATTTTGCCCGAAGAAAGTTTAGGCAGACGCATAAGCCCAAATCCCAATTTAGGAACATTTTCTCCAAAATATTTTTCCATCTTATTATTCTCCTTTTTCAAACTTCTTTTTTTGCCCACTGTGCAACAGCCTTTTCTGATTTTGCGGAATCTGCTCCGTGAACGGCAAGCCCCTTTCCGAAAGATGCGCCTTTGCATATCTTTTTAAGATCTCTTTCGCATACTCCAAGTCCGCTGCCCTCATGTGTCATTACAGCCATAACTTTTTTACCTGAAAAATCAAGCTTTTCAAGCTGTGTAAATATTGCCATAGGATAAGTTCCCCACCAACAAGGACCACAAACAAAAATATTTTTATATCCGTCAATGCTGCTTAAATAATTCTTTAATTCGGGCCTTGCATTTTCATTAAGCTCTTTTTTTGCCTCATCTGTACAAACATAATAATCTTCTGCATATTCTTTTACTGTTTTAATCTCAAAAAGATCGCCGCCAACAGCCTTTTGTATAAACTCAGCAATTATCTTTGTATTGCCTTTGGCAAGATTTTTAATACTGCCGTTACAATAGTTTTCGCCTTTGCGTGAATAATAAATAATAATATTTTCCGACATAATATCTCCTTATTATAATCCTGTTATTTACTGTTCATAATAAACATTAAATATTTTTACAAGCAAAAACAATAATAATATTAAGGAAAATCCCTTTCTAAAATTCTTTAAAGCTATTTTTTATTATATCTTACAACAAATGCATTATCAATTTTATTTTCAATGATTATCTATAAGTAAACGCTTATAATCAATGATATTCGTATTCCGCTATGCTGCGTACTCATAACCGACTGGATTACATCTAAAAAAGTAAACAAGAAATAATAAATGAGTTTAAATATAGTAAATAAGAAAAAGGAGTTAATGAATATGCCAAATCCAAAATATGATGAAGAATTAAAAAAACATAGTATCTTAAATAGAAGGCGGGAAAATCAAAAGATATAATCCTTGATTCTTACATTATATCAAAAAGCAAACAGAGATTAGGATTGAAAAAGATTTGTTACCTTTTGGGCACAGAATATGGCATACATATAAGTGAAGGCAGAGTCTACAGACTTATAAAGACAATGGATTTACCAAAAAAAATCGACAAATAATCTAAAATTCAAATCACACAAAAAAAAGATGTCCGACAATTTACAAAATGAAATAAAGCAAAATTTTATAACAAATAAACCTAACTTTGTATGGGTAAGCGATATAACATACATAAAAGTAAATGGAAACATTTAAGAAAGCTTATCGTATAAGGAACTTTCCCAAGAATTTGATTTTTCACTTTGACAGAGGGAGTCAGTATAGTTCCGGAAATTTTAGAAAGCTTTTGGATAAGTACAATGTAATACAGTTATTTTCAGCCAAAGACTATCCATATGACAATGCCGTTATGGAATCTTTCTTCAAATATTTAAAATTAGAAGAAATAAACAGAAAAACATTTTGCACAAAAAAAAGAACTTGAACTTTCACTTTTTGAATACATTGAATGCTTCTATAATTCTATACGTCCTCATTCTGCAAATAATATGATTTCTCCAAATCAAAAAGAGAAGTTCTATATTAAAAGTGGATTACATCTAAAAAAGTAGACAAGAAATAAGAAATGAGTTTAAAATAGTAAACAAGAAAAAGGAGTTAATGA
>CANRHR010000019.1 GCA_947630475.1 uncultured Clostridia bacterium
ACTCGGCTGTTAACCGATAGGTCGTAGGTTCGAATCCTACTCGGGGAGCTTTATATATGGCCCGTTGGTCAAGCGGTTAAGACACGGCCCTTTCACGGCTGAGACACGAGTTCGATTCTCGTACGGGTCATTTGTTTTTTCGGTGAGTAACATTTAGGGGAAACACCCGTTTCCATACCGAACACGACGGTTAAGCCCTAAATGGCTTAATGAGTACTGTGTGGGAGACTGCATGGGAAAATTAAGTGTTTGCCGAATTAAAAATTTAACACCTTAGTTTTAAGGAGTTTTAACGGGGTGTAGCGTAGCTTGGCTAGCGCGCCTGATTTGGGATCAGGAGGTCGCAGGTTCAAATCCTGTCACCCCGACTCCTGAATATAATTAATGATATGGATCAGTAGCTCAGCCGGATAGAGCAACGGCCTTCTAAGCCGTAGGTCGTGGGTTCGAATCCCGCCTGATTCATCATTTTTTGTGGTGGGTATAGCGCAGTTGGTTAGCGCGCCAGATTGTGGCTCTGGAGGCCTCGGGTTCGAATCCCGATATCCACCCTTTATAATAAACACGTGGGCTAGTAGCTCAGCAGGTAGAGCACTGGACTTTTAATCCAGGCGTCCCGGGTTCGAACCCCGGCTGGCTCATATGAAAAAGAGAACAAACAGATGTTCTCTTTTTATTTTGCAATAAATAAAAATATCATGCTTAAAATAAGGCGTATTTTTGTTTTATACAATACTTGACAAACCTTTCCTTATTTGTTAAATTAGAATATGTTTATACTGTATTTAACCGACAAATAAATTTCTCACCTATACGGTAAAATTAACGTAGGTGATTGATATTTGTCGGATATTTATTTTGTGGAGGAAAAATTTATGAATAAAAGTATGGATAAAATCGTAGCATTATGTAAGGCAAGAGGTTTTATTTATCCCGGTTCGGAAATATACGGAGGCCTTGCCAATAGCTGGGATTACGGTCCGTTGGGTGTAGAGCTTAAAAATAACGTAAAAAGAGCATGGTGGAAAAAATTTGTTCAGGAAAGTCCATATAATGTTGGAGTAGACTGCGCAATACTTATGAATCCTGAAGTTTGGGTAGCTTCCGGTCATGTTGGAGGATTCAACGATCCTCTTATGGACTGCAAGGAGTGCCATGAAAGATTTAGGGCTGATAAAATTATTGATGATTATATGAAGCAAAACGGAATAAATGATTCTCCGGATGGCTGGAGCAATGAAAAAATGACAGAATATATCAATGAAAATAAAATTCCCTGCCCAAGCTGCTCAGCGCATAATTTTACCGATATACGCCAGTTTAATCTTATGTTTAAAACCCATGCGGGCGTTACTGAGGAAAGCAAGAATGTGGTTTATTTAAGACCCGAAACCGCTCAGGGAATATTTGTAAACTTTAAAAATGTTCAAAGGACGTCAAGAAAAAAAATTCCTTTTGGAATAGCACAAACAGGCAAGTCATTCAGAAATGAAATAACTCCGGGCAACTTTATTTTTAGAACCCGTGAATTTGAGCAAATGGAGCTTGAATTTTTCTGTAAACCGGGCACCGAGCTTGAATGGTTTGCATATTGGAAAAATTTTTGCATGGGTTGGCTTAAAAGCTTAAATATTAAAGATGAAAATTTATTTATGAGAGATCATTCAAAAGAAGAGCTTGCTCATTACAGCAATGCCACAACCGATATCGAATATATGTTTCCATTTGGCAAAGGAGAGCTTTGGGGCATAGCTTCAAGAACAGATTTTGATCTTAAAAGGCACAGTGAACATTCCGGAGAAAGTCTTGAATATTTCGATCCTTCATCAAATGAAAAATATATACCTTATGTTATAGAGCCATCTCTAGGCGCTGACAGAATTACCCTTGCCTTTTTATGCGAGGCATATGATGAAGAAGAGCTTACAGATGCAAAGGGCGAAAAGGATATAAGAACAGTCTTTCGCTTTCATCCCGCTCTTGCGCCTGTAAAAGCTGCCGTACTTCCGTTATCAAAGAAGCTTTCCGAAAAAGCTGCTGAGGTTTATACCATGCTCAGCAAAAGTTTTAATTGTGAATTTGATGATACGGCAAGCATAGGTAAAAGATACAGACGTCAAGATGAGATAGGAACGCCGTTTTGTATAACATACGATTTTGAGTCGGCTGAGGATAACAGTGTGACTGTAAGAGACAGGGATACAATGCAGCAGCAAAGAGTTAAAATAGATGAATTAAAAAATTATCTTGCCGAAAAAATAGAGTTTTAGTTTAAAAGGGCTGCACCACATTGATGGTGCAGCCCTTTTGTATGAATCCGTTGCGTTTTTTATAAATCGTTTACTCTGTCAATCGTTACAACAGGATAAAAGTTTTGATCCATATTTTTTATCTTTTTTACGACAGCCGCTTTTACAATATCATCGTTCGATTTAAAATCAAAAGGGACTTCTATATCAAAAATCATATTTTTTCTTAATGGGCCGTCGGTTATCCTAAAATCATGAATATCAAACCTTGAATCTATTGATTTGATTAAACTTATTACTTTATCTCTAAGCTCATTTATAATCGCATCATCGGTTGCTATTGGGTCCATATGGATACTTATTCGACAGTTAAATTTGTTTTTTATTTCTTCTTCTATCGAATCTATTATATCATGAGCATGCATAAAATTCATATTTCCCGGTATTTCTGCGTGAAGAGATACTATAATTCTGCCGGGACCATAGTCATGAACTATTATGTCATGTATTCCTGAAATTTCTTTGTGAGATAAAATACAGCTTTTTATAGCTTTCAAAAAATCTGGATCGGGAGCTTTGCCCAAAAGCGGCTCTATGGTATCCTTGGCAGCAGTATAACCCGAATAAATAACAAAAAGCGCAACAAGTATACCAACATAAGCATCTATATTAATGCCCCAAATAAGATTTACCAAAAGCGATGCCAACACAGCGGTTGTGGCAATACTGTCGTTAAGGCTGTCGGCAGATACCGCAAGCATTGCAGAGGCATTAAGCTTTTTTCCTATGCTTCTGTTAAATAAGGCTATCCAAAGCTTTATTAAAATAGAAATGCACAGAACGGCCGCCGAAAATATACTAAAAGAAATTTCTGCAGGATGTATGATCTTTTCTGCGGAGCTTTTAAAAAGCTCAAAGCCCATCAACAGTATTGCAAAGGCTATAATAAGCGCCGATATATACTCTATCCTGCCATGTCCATAGGGATGATCCGTATCGGCAGGCTTTCCGGCAAGCCTAAAGCCTATCAAAGCCACAACGGAAGAGCCTGCGTCGGAAAGATTGTTGAAAGCATCGGCAGTTATGGAAATTGATGATGTTATTATACCCGCTGCAAATTTTACAATAAACAAAAAAATGTTGCATAATATCCCGACTGTACCCGTAAGGGTGCCATATGCCTTTCTTACATCGGGATTTAAAATGTCATCTTTATTTTTTATAAATAATGCTGTCAATAGCTTTGTCATTTTTATTCACCCTTTTTAATAATATTACTGACAAATTAAATTTTTGCCTAAAAAACAAAAGGCTCTAAACATCTATAAACTCGGTTATGTTAACAGCCTTATCTATCAGCTCTTCAAGGTTTGGTATCTGGGCTTCGATTTTTTCTATTATTGCCCTTTTAGGCTTTGTTTCCGGATGTTTTGCAACAAAAACCGTACAGCAGTCTTCATAAGGTCTTATAGATATATCATAGGTTTTTATTTTTCTTGCCCAGTCTACAATATCTTGTTTATCCATTGCGCACAGAGGCCTTAAAACAGGAAGCTGACTGCACGCTGAATCTATGGCGTTTATTGCCTGAAGAGTTTGGCTTGCAACCTGCCCCACGCTGTCGCCTGTAATAAGAGCCAGAGAACCGTTTTTAAGCGCTATCTTTTCGGCGCATTTAAGCATTGCTCTTTTTAGGAATACAGTCATTTTTTCCGGAGGAACACAGTCATATATATGCAGTTGTATCTCTGTGAAAGGCACTATATAAAGCCTTATTCCGCCGGTAAAAACACTAAGGCGTTTTGCAAGGTCTATAACCTTTTGTTTTGCTCTGTCGGAGGTGTACGGCGGTGAATTAAAATAAACGGCGTCTATTTCAATACCTCTTTTGGCGCTCAAAAAGCCGGCTACCGGGCTGTCTATTCCTCCGGACATAAGAAGAGTCGCTTTTGCCGAAGCTTCTATGGGAAGCCCTCCGAAGCCCTTTATAATCTTTGAATAAATGTATGAATAATTTCTTATTTCAACCATAATCGTTACGTCAGGATTATGTACATCTACTTTTATGCCGTCAACGGCATTTAAAATATATCCGCCTACATCAGAGCTTATCTGCCATGAGGTCATAGGATATTTTTTGTTTGAACGTTTGGTTTCAACTTTAAAAGTTAAATTTTTTTCTCCGAAATTTTCTTTAAAATGCTTAAGAGCCATTTTTCTTATGTTTTCTATAGAGCAGTCTTCAAGCCTTATTCCGGGACACACAGCCGTAACCCCGAGTATATTTGCTACAACGTCAATAACCCTGTCATAATCGAAGATATCTTTGTCATTCCTACATTCTATAACAAAGCGGCCCTGCTCTCTTGTTGTTAAATAATCGCCCAAAGGCTTAAGGTTTTTTGCAATCGTCTTTATAAGATTATTTTCAATCATAAGGCGATTTTTACCTCTCATTGCTATTTCGCCATATTTAACCAAAAGTACATCTTTCATTTTTATCTCCTTTTATATTGCCTAAGTACAGGTACAATTTTTTTTATCTGCTGTGCGCAGTAATCCGCCTGTTCTGTGTTGTTTTCGGCGCTGAAGCTGAATCTTACGGTTGAGTCGGCTCTGCTTTTATCCAAAAAATCAATAACGGAGCTGCGCTTCTTTGCTTTAAGGCTGCACGCAGAGCCTGTTGAGGCATATATTCCGTATTGCTCAAGGCTGTGCAGCAGAACCTCGCCTTTTATCCCCTTAAAGCTAAGGCTTAATATATATGGGCTTGAATTTTTGTTATCTCCGTTTACAAAAACTCCGTCAAGTCCCAAAAGGCCATCGTAAAGGGTATCTCTTACTTGTTTAACCTTATTAAGATTTTCGTCTATATTTTTGTATGCTTCACGGCAGGCGGCGCCCATAGCGCATATACCCGGGGTATTTTCTGTTCCGGGGCGGACAGAGCCTTGCTGATGCCCTCCGAATATAAGGCTTTTAAGTTTTGTGCCTTTTTTTATATAAAGCGCACCGCAGCCCTTAGCCCCATGTATTTTATGGGCGCTCATGCTCATAAGATCTATATATTTAAGGCAAAGCCTGTGTTTTCCAAAACCTTGAACATTGTCAACATGAAAAATAGTTTCAGGATTTTTATCCTTTATAAGCTTTCCGATTTTATCTGTATTCTGAATCAGCCCTATTTCATTGTTAACGCTCATAATACTTACAAAAATAACATCATCATCAATCATTTTTTCAAATTCATTTATTATTATATTGCCTTTGTCATCGATAGGTGCATATAAAACATCAAAGCCTCTTTCCTTAAGCTGCTTAAAGCACTCCAAAACCGAAGGATGTTCCGTAGGCAGGGTTATAACTTTGTTTCCTTTTCTTCTGTAAGCCTGAGTTATGCCGAAAACAGCGGTATTGTTGGCTTCTGTTCCGCCGGAGGTGAATATAAGCTCATCCGGCGAAGCCCCTATAGATGATGCGATAATGCTTTTTGCTTCTTCTGTTTTATTTTCAGCTTCAAGCCCAAAGTTATGCAGCGATGAGGGGTTGGCATAATATTTTGTAAGCATAAGCTTGGCAGCTTCATATGCAGCATCACAAACAGAGGTTGTGGATGCGTTGTCAAAGTAAATCATAATCTTCCTCCAATTCGTAAAGCAGTATAGCGGCAGCTACAAGCCCTGCCGTTTCGGTTCTTAAAATTCTTTTGCCAAGACTGACGCTTTTTATTCCGTTTTGGGCGCAAAGCTGCACCTCAGACGGTGAAAAGCCTCCCTCGGGGCCTATAAAAATACCTATTTCACTTCCGTTTATTTCTTTTATTGCGCTTTTAAAGCTAAGCTTTCTTTCTTTTTCGTATGGCATAATGGCGCTGTCAAGAGATTTAGCCATATTTACGGCATTGTTAAAGTCTATTATTTCATGTATATCGGGTATTATTCCTCTTTCACATTGTTTTGCGGCAGCGCAGGCTATTTTTCTGAATCTTTCAAGCTTTTTTGAAGCATTTTCACCTATTTTTACAACCGTATGCTCGCTTATAACAGGCACTATGCGAACAACTCCGATTTCAACGCATTTTTGGATTACCGTTTCCATTTTATCAAGCTTTGGTATGGATTGAAAAACAGTTATTTTAATATTAGGTTCATTTTTATTTTTATGAATTTCATTTATTTCAGCAATCACGGAATTTTTGTTTATTCTGCATATACTGCATTCATAATCTGTTGATTTTTTATCGCATATTGTTATTTTATCTCCCGTTTTTGCTCTTAACACCGTTGAAATATGTTTTGCGTCATCACCTGTAATTTCAATGGTTTTTTCGTTAATTTGCTGAGGTGAAACAAAAAATTTAGGCATATCAAAACTCCTTATACATAAGCTTATCGATTAATAACGGCGCTTATGCCTACCCATTCGTCCTTTGAGGCTATATTTACAATATCAAAGCCGTTTTCTTCAAGCGCCATGCAGACGTCGTCGGTTCTTTCTTTTATAATTCCGCTTGAAATAAATACTCCGCCTTTTTTTAAAAATTTTGGCGCCGTGGGAGAAACTGCGCATATAACATCGGCAATAATATTAGCTGTAATTATATCATATTTTTTATATCCAAGCCTATCCCAAAGTTTGGTATCTGATATAATATTTCCGCTTGTCACAAAATATCTGCTTTTGTCGATGCCGTTTAAGGCGGCGTTTTCATATGCCGTTTTTATGGCGTTTTCGTCAATATCGACAGCGGCGGCATATTCTGCGCCCAAAAGAAGCGAGATAATGGAAAGTATTCCGCTTCCACAGCCCATATCCAAAACATATTTTCCTTTTTCACAGTATTTCTCAAGCTCTGTCATGCATAGCTGTGTGCTTTGGTGAAGCCCTGTTCCGAAAATATGCCCGGGGTTTATGTTAAAAACAATCCTTCCGCCGTTATTTTTAACCTCTTCCCAAATTGGCTTAACAAGCAGCTTTTTGCCAACTTTAAATGGCTTATAAAATTCTTTCCATTTGTTTAGCCACTGCTCATCATTAAGGTTTTGCTTAAGCTTGATTTCAAGGCTTCCCAAATCAATGCCAAGCTCCATGTCTTTAAGGCGGTTTATGCCCTCTTTTATCTTCATTAAAATTTCATAGCCGTATGGATTGTCGCTTACATATACAATAAGCCTTACAGCCTCTTCGTTTTTGTTTAAAAGCTCCTCGTCAACATAATCCCAATATTCAGAGCTTTCTTCTATATATTTTTTAAGCTCTTTGTCATCCTCCACCTGTATCCCTCCTATGCCCGTTTCAAGCAGCATTGCGCTGACAGGCTCTATACCTTGGGATGTGGTGTATATTTTAACCTCGGTCCATTCCAATATAAAAACCTCCATTTATTTTATAACTGCAAAGACTATTAAGAATACATATTTTGTATTATATAACCCTTGGCTCTATTTATCAATAATTATTTTATCGGCAATTAAGATTTTAGCCTTTTTAAGCGGCGTTTGCGGCAGGGGAGAAAAATATCGTTTACCGTGCCGTTTGCTGCAATATTGATTTTTCCAAAACATATGGTATAATATTATTATTCTTGTAAACTTTCGGTTAAAAACTAAAAGGAGAAACTTAAAAATGAAAAACAAAAAAAAGAAATTCTCAAGCTCCGCCGAGTCGCCCAAGCCTATTGCTGAGAAAAAGGGATTTTGGATTGAAAATAATTTTATATTTTTAACTGTATTTATTGCCATGTTGATTATTATTGCAGTTTATGTTTTGCTTCTTTATTTTCCGTTTGGCGACAATACAATATTAAAGGTAGATCTTTATCATCAATACGCTCCTTTTCATGAAGAGCTGAGAAGCAAGCTGCTTTCCGGCTCAAGTTTAATATATTCGTGGGAGGGCGGTCTTGGAAAGGAGCTTATAAGCCAAATCGCTTATTATACGTCAAGCCCCTTCAGCCTTTTGATGATTTTGTTTCCTCAAAAGGGAATTTCCGAGGCGATGGCGCTTTTTGCTATGCTTAAGATATCGCTTGCCGGCGGCTTTTTTTCATATTATTTAAAAAAAGCTTTCAATAAAAACGACATTACCATAACAATATTCGGATTGTTTTACAGCTTTATGTCATTTTTAACCTATTATTATTGGAATATAATGTGGCTTGATGTTGTTGCAGTATTTCCTCTTGTGGCTTTGGGTATAGAATATATTGTAAACGAAAATAAATATATTTTATATACAATAGCTTTAACGATAAGCATTTTTGTAAACTTTTACATTGCTTTTATTGTATGTGTATTTGCGGTTCTTTATTTTCTTGTTGTTCTTTTTTCAAAATATTCTTTAAAAAACAACAAAAAAATTGTTATCGAAAAGTGTCTGCTTTTTGCCCTTTGTTCTTTATTGGGGGGCTGTATGGCAATGATTTTTGTATTGCCGTCTGCTATTGCTCTTTCTCACACAAAGGCGAGCGATTCAACTTTTCCTTCTCTTAAAATATATTCTAATGTGTATCAGATTTTGGAAAATAATTTTTTGGGAGCAAGGCCTGTCGTATTGGGACGAAATGAGGATCTTCCGAACATTTATTCGGGCTTGTTTGCTGTGATTCTTTTGCCGTGTTATTTTGCCAACAAAAGATTCCCTTTTAAAGAAAAGCTTTTATACGGCGCTCTTTTAATTTTTATATATGCCTGCAGTTGTATAAATGTTTTTGATTATATGATCCATGGTATGCATTTTCCCGCCAATCTGCCTCACAGATACGGCTTTATTTACAGTTTTTTGGTTATATGCCTTGCATATAAGGCTTTTATCAACATAAAAGATATAAAGCTTAAAAATATTATGACTGTCTGCGTAGCTTATACCGCAATACTTTTAATAAGTGAATATGTTATTGTGCCTGCAATTGATGATATAGAAAGAGTATTTAGCGATAGTCTTATTATAATTAATATATTGTTTTTTATAGGCTACTATATTTTTATATCTTATTTAAAGAGTGTTAAAAACAATAAAAGAAATATTCTTAATTTTATTCTTATGGCATTAGTTATAGTTGAATGTTCAACAAGCTCTGTTGTAGGCTTATCAGACAGGATGAATTGGGTAAAAACCGACGAAGCAAAATTAAACGATCCGCAATACGATGCCGAATGGACAGAAAAGCTGTTGGGCGGAAAATACAAAGGCACAACCGAAAGAAGCACATATATAAAGTATATGGATGGCATAAATGATGCCCTAAAATTTATTGAAAATAATGATAAAGCCGAAAACATTTTCCACAGAACGGAGCTTAGGCGATTTAAGGCAATAAACAGCGCTTCGCTTCATCATTACAACGGAATTTCACAGTTTTCATCTCTTGCCTATGGCAGCACAAGCGCAGCCATGCAGAAAATCGGAGTTTCGGCAACAGGAAATTCTTACAGATATTATGATCCTACGCCTTTGTTTAATGCAATATTTAATGTTAAATATATTTTAAGCGCCGATGATGAAATTAAAAATCCGCCTTATAAATATTTGGGAAGCTTTGGCGCTGATGAAAACAATAAAGATAATATTTTCTTATATGAAAATACTCAGCCGCTTTCTTTAGGCTTTATGGTTAACTCTAAAATAAAGGATTGGGATATGGATATAGGCAATCCGTTTGAGGTTCAGAATCAATTTGCAGAGCTTGCTTTAGGTAAAGACTTTAATCATCTTAAGCCTTTGGATGTTTATGATATAGAATATGATTTTATTGAAATAACAGATGAAGATAAAGAAACCGGAAAATTTAAATATTCTCTCCAAAAACCATATGATCTTGAAACAAGAGTACCTGAGGTAAGGGCGAAGGTTTACAATGACAAGCGTCAAAGAGTATTTCTTTATATTGATGCCGGAAACTGTAAACAGGTAAGCTATTCTCATCCCGATATGAATGATAAGAAAAACAGAGATTTCAGCACCGGCAGAGGTTTTTTGGATTGCGGAATTGTTCCTGCGGATTGTACAATAGATATAAGCTTTAAGCTCAACAGAAAGAGCGAATTTGAAAAAACGTATAAAACAAGCGGTGATTTTCGCATTTTTGCCTGCACACTCGATTCCGAGGCTTTTAATGAAGTATATGATCTTCTTAACGATGAAACTTTGATTGTTGATGATTATGGCGACAGCTATGTTCATGGCAAAATAACAGCCCTAAATGACGGCATAATGTTTACATCAATACCATATGACAAAGGCTGGAATCTGATTGTAGACGGAGAAAAAAAGGAATTTATACCCGTTGGAAACGATGGTTTTATAGGCGTTGAGCTTGAAAAGGGAGAACATGAGATTTATTTTAAATATCATGCAAAGGGGCTTTTAATAGGCGCAGTTGTCAGTGTTTTTGCCGCAGTTGCTTTTATTGTTTTTGCAAGAAAAAATAAAATAATTAAGTTTATTCAAAGCATCAGCTCCAAAATAGTTTCAAGGCAATAATATTAAAAGCTTGAATAGATTTTTTAAAATGCTGAAATAATTTTAAGCTTTAAATATTTTTTTCATTATGATAAAATAATTAAATAAGATTTAACCGTATAATAAGCCGACAGGCGTTGGCTAAATATTATTGATATCAATTTTTTTTAATCGGGAGGTCTGGTTTATAATGAGTGAATCATTTGCAATTACAATCGGCAGACAGTTTTGCAGCGGAGGGCGTGAAGTCGGCAGAAAATTAGCCGATAAGCTGGATATTAAATTTTATGACAAAGAGCTTTTGTCGCTTGCCGCCAAAGAAAGCGGCTTCACAGAAAAAATTTTTGAAAAAGCCGATGAAAAGCCTACAAACAGCTTTTTATATTCTGTCGCAATGGGTTCCCATCATGTTAATTCGATGTTTTTTCCTCATAACGATCTTTTAACAAACGATAAGCTGTTTCTTACACAATCAAATGTTATTAAGAAAATTGCAGCAGAAGGCTCCTGTGTTATAATCGGACGCTGCTCCGATTATGTTTTAAGAGATGAAAAGAAGCTTCTGAGAGTTTTTTTAAGGGCTGATATTGATTTTAGGATTGAAAGATTTAAAAGGGTATTCCCCGATGAGCATCCAAAGGATATAGGAAGTCATATACTTAAAACAGACAAAAAAAGAGCCAGCTACTACAGCTATTATACAGGCAGCGAATGGAGCAGCCTTGAAAATTACGATCTGGTAATAAATACTTCAAAGCTTGGCATAGATAATACTGTAGATGAGATAATACGCTGTCTTGGTTTAATTTAAGCCGTAAGTTCTCCGCCTAAAGGCGGAGAACTTACGCCAGTATATTATTAAAGCGATAAAAATCGCTTTGGTCTTCTCACACCAAATATTTCGTTTAAAATTATTCCTTCGGCGGCTGCCCGCATAAGCATCCATCTTGACCATGGTGTAAAAACGTTATTAATTTCAAAATTTTCCGAAAAAACTTCGTCCGGATTATCGTTTCCATCTGCCGCCATAATCAATACTTGATCTGTCATCTGAGAAATAAGCTCTCTGTCTAATCCTTCTTTTGCATACATAGGGCTTGAGTTGTATTCGTAAGAATCTAAAATTTCGTTTACAAATGGCATAAGCGTTAAATTTATATCTGAATAAAGCCTGTGCATAAGCTCAGATTCATTTAACATCATATCACTTAAAGAAAGTTCGGTTTCTATGCTTTCTTCCTCGCCCGAGGGTTTATCGCTTATTCCGTTTTCACAGCTTTTATTATCTTCATTTATATTTTTGGCATAAAAAAAGCTGTCTTTGTTTTCAAGCTTATAGCTTTTGCTTTGTTTGATATATTTATAGTAATCATTCAAAAGGCTTTCTATGTTATAATCAAAATCTCTTGCATTAAAATACATATCGTCACCTTATTTAATGTTTTAATATATCATATGCTTAATTTAAAAAACAGTTACCGATAAAGCCTTTATTTGTCGGAAATACTTTTATATGGCTTTAAGCCTCTATTTTTAACGGGCGTGGAAAACACTATTTGAGTAAGCGTAGGGCCGAATTTTTGAAGCTTTCCTATAAATAAATCAAGCTCTTGTGTGCCTGTAAAGGCAACCTTAATAAGCATTGAATGGCTGCCTGTAACACAGCTGCATTCTATCACATTGGGGCAGCTTTCAATAAAAGGATAAAATGTTTCTTTCTGCTGTGGAGATATATCAAGGTTTATAAATGCCATAACGTGATAGCCCAGTTTAATAGGGTCAATCTCCGCCTGATAGCCTGTTATAATACCCTCATTTTCAAGTTTTTCTATTCTTGAGGATACTGCCGGAGATGACAAAAATACCTTTTGGGCAAGCTGTTTAAGTGAATATCTGGCATTTTCCTGTAAAAGCTCTATCAGTTTAATATCAATTTTATCCATTTTGCGTCCTCCTTATGTGTTCGGCAAAATATTTAATAAGTCCGAATGAAATTTTAGATATCTATAAAATAAGGCATTGCCATAATGACAATGCCTCGTTGCTGTATCGGTTATAGATATTATATAATTATTTTTGTTAATTTTCAAGCTGTTTTAGCAAAAGTAAGTAATAGACGGAATGACCTATACCGTATTTGGCTATATTTAAAAGAGCATTTTAATCTTTTGCAAGTATAACAAATAAATAGCCTTGGGTTAAACTTATTTCGGCTTCCTGAGCTGTAATAACATTGCTTATTCCCAAAGATCTGCCAAAAAGCATATCCTCTGAATCAAGCTCGTAAAAAAGGCCGTTGGTTTTAACGCCTTTAGCTTTTTCACCGAAAGGTATCAATGAAACTAAGCTTCCTTTTAAGCCGCGTATTTTAATATTGTCTTTTATAAGATAAACTCTGTTGTTTTCGTTTAAAAGGCTTGCCGTTATGCCTTCATCGGCTGCCATTTTAAGAATATGTGCATTTGCAAGGCTGTGGTCAAAGCGGCTCCCGATACCTCCAAGTATTATGATTTCCTCCGCTTGCGTTTCTTTGGAAAGCTTAATGCAAAACTCAAGGCATAGCTCCATATCGGTATAATCTTTTTTAGTGGGAAATTTTTTGATTGGAATATTTTTGTTTTCAAAAAATTTTAATACCTGCTCTGATACAGAGTCAAAATCTCCTATAATGCACTTTGGGATTATGCCTTCTTCAAAAGCATAATTTAAACCGCCGTCACAGCATACAACAATATCATTATCCATAATATTGTCTTTAATGATATTTCTGTCGTTAATTGTACCGTTTCCGATAATAATAATACGCATATCTATCCCTCTAAAATTATATCAAGTAAATTCTGAAAAAATTTTTTTATATTTTTTTATCTCTTCAAAAGGATCGCTGCTTTTAAATACAGCCGAGCCGGCTACAATAACATTTGCCCCGGCATTTATTGCATCTTTTACATTTAAGAGGTTTATTCCTCCGTCAATTTCAAGTTCACATTTAAGGTTGTTTTTGCTTATGTAATCGGCGCATTTTTCAACTCTTTTAAGGCTTTCGGGCATAAACTTTTGCCCTCCAAAGCCCGGTTCCACAGACATAACCAGCGCTAAATCAAGTTCATCCAAGTATTTTATAATATCATTAATGTCTGTTTTGGGTTTTATGGCGGCGCCTGCCTTTTTGCCTAATGATTTTATTTTTTTTATGGTTTTGGGTATGTCTTTGCAGGCTTCTATGTGAAAATCTATAATATCACAGCCGCAGTCTGCAAATTCTTTTATATATCTTTCGGGTTTTTCTATCATAAGATGAGTATCAAAAATAAGGCTGCTTACTTTTCTTATACACTCTATAACAGGCATACCGAATGATATATTTGGAACAAACATACCATCCATAACATCGATATGCACATAAGTTATATTTGATCTTTCAAGTAAATTAAGTTCATCAGACAGTTTGGCAAAATCCGCCGATAAAACAGAAGGGGCAAAATTAATCATATTTATCTCCTATATCCTAAAAGGTCTTGTTTTTTTGTAAAAGCTCGTTATAATAGCATACAAATCTATCATATCTTTGCTGCGAAATATCACTGCCAACCCTTTGCTTAACAGCGCAGTCAGGCTCATGTATGTGACGGCAGTCGTTAAAGCGGCATCTGTTTAAATAAGGCAAAAATTCTCTAAAACAGCCGCTAAGCTCGTCGGCGTCAAACTCAAGATTAAGTGAGGTAAAGCCCGGCGAATCGCATATATAAGTATTTTCACAAAATTTAATAAGCTCCACTTGTCTTGTTGTATGTTTTCCTCTTTTAATTTTTTCGCTTATTTCACCTGTGCGCATGGCTGCGCCGGGGATAATAGAGTTTATTATGCTGGATTTTCCTACGCCGGATGGGCCTGCAAAAACGCTTACCTTATTTAAAATAGCTTTTTTTAATTCATCTATTCCTATATTTTTATATGTGCTTAAAAGGATTACCTTGTAAATAGGCGAATATATATCCTTAATATATTGTATTTCCCGTTCATTTGCAAGCTCGATTTTATTTATGCATATTATTGCTTCTTCGATGCCTCTGTATTCGGAAAGTATTAAAAATCTATCCAATAAATCGGTGTTGACAGATGGATCCTGCGCCGAAAATGTTATGATTACCGTATCTATATTGGAAACTCTCGGCCGTAGCATTTCGTTTTTTCTGTGAAGTATTTTTTCCAGCGAGCCTTTGTTTTTTTCTCCTTCAAGAAGCTTTACCTTAACAAAATCTCCTACAGTTGGAACTATATTATTTTTTCTGAAAATACCTCTTGCGCTGCATTCGTATATATTTTCGCCCTCAGCGACATAATAAAGCCCGCCTATGCCCTTAATGATCCTTCCTGTAATTATCATTTAAAACTCCTTATGCAATATATTCGTACTCCGCTTACGCTGTGTACTCATAACCAACAGTAAGCCCGCCGCCTAAAAGGCAGAGGACTTACCTGTCGGTTAAAATTCAATTTTTTCCTTTCCGCTTAATTTGCCGTCGATATATAGTTGGTATTCGGTTGTTTTTGTTCCCTCAACAGTAACGGAAAGAGGAAATTCGTTTACATTAACTACCTTTGAATATACTTCTTTGCCTGTTGAAGATCCGTCATCCTCCACAAGCTTAACCTCAACGCTTTCAACGCCTTCAGCTATAACCGGATTTATTGTTATTTCTGAGGATTTAACCTCTTGCTGAGCATCATTTTGCTGTGTATCCTCAGGCTTTTCTTCAGCATCGTTTGTTTTATTTTCATCGGTCTTGTTTGAACTTTCGTCTTCTTTATTATCTTTGTTTTCTTTATTTTCAGCTTCTTTTTCGGGATTTCCGCTTGAAACGACAAGAGTAATGCTTGTACCGGAATTAACTTCGGTTCCGGGGGCAATGGTTTGCTGAATAACATAACCCTTTTCGTATTTATCGCTTGTATCGGAAACTATGCTTCCAACCTTTAAATCGCTGCTCTCAATAAGAGCCTGAGCAGTTTCCTGCATTTTTCCTATGCAGTCCGGAACAATAGCCGTTTTGCTCTCTACGCCCTTGCTTACGGTAAGATTTAAAACAGAGCCGTGTTTAACCATAGTGCCTTCCTGAGGATCTTGTGAGATAATTTCGCCCAAAGGTATTTCATCATCATAAACATATGTCGGCTTAACCTTTATAGCCGAATAATCAAGCTTATCCTGAGCATCGCCCATATCCATGCCTACAACAGAAGGTATTTTATATTCAAGCTCTACAGGCTTTTCGCCAAGGCTTACTGTAATATCGATGCTGTCGCCTTCGTTTATCTCTTCGCCCGGCATAACAGATTGTGCCATAACAATGCCCACGTCATATTTATCGCTGTACTGCTCGTCTTTTTTGTTTATATAAATTCTGTATTTATTTCCTTCTTCCTGAGCCTCTTCGATGCTTTTTCCCACAAGCTGAGGCGCAGCCTGTTTGCCAGTTTCGGTGTTTTTGTTTAAAAACCAAGCTCCGAATGATGTAATTATTGCTATTATCGCAAAGGCGGTAACAACAGCCGCAATAATTACCTTTCTTTCTTTGGATTTATCATATTCGTCATCATAATCCATGTAATTTTTTTTGATTTCGGATCTTGTGTATTCTGTGGGATCATCATTTGCATATCCGTTATATATATTAAGCTTTTTAGGCTCGTTTTCTGCAGTCGGAGCTTTGGTCTGTCTGCTTATCTCTTCTCTGTCTTGCTTTGTTATGACAACCGTAGGCGAAGAATTATCATATTCCTGATTTTTTATAAAATCTCCCGATTCGTTAGTCAAGGCTCTTTTAAGATCGTTGTTAATCTCCTCTGCGCTTTGATATCTTTGGGTAGAAATTTTTTCGGTTGCCTTTAAAATTATTTTTTCAACGCTGGCAGTTATATTAGGATTAAACTTTCTCATATCCGGAAGAGGATCGCTTATGTGCTTCATTGCAAGCTGAACCGGGCTTTCGCCGTTAAACGGCAAAACTCCCGTCACCATTTCATACAAAACAATACCGAGAGAATAAATATCGCTTTTGTTGTCAACGTAGCCGCCTCTTGCCTGTTCGGGAGAAAAATAATGCACAGAACCCATAGATTCCGCAGTTATGGTGTTGGAATTTGACGCTCTTGCTATGCCAAAATCCGTAACTTTAATACTGCCGTCTTTTGTAACCAATATATTTTGGGGCTTAATATCTCTGTGAACAATGCCGTTTTCATGAGCATTTTCAAGGGCGGAAGCTATTTGTATGGCAACGCCAAGCGCTTCGTCGTTTGCAAACGGGGCTTGCTTTCTTATAAGCTCCTTTAGGGTATGACCCTCTATATATTCCATAACAATATAATTTATATTGCCCTCGGTGCCTACATCATATACGGTAACAATATTGGGATGAGAAAGCCTTGCGGCAGCCTGAGCTTCAATGCTGAAGCGCTTAATAAATTCCTCGTCTTTAATAAATTCCTCTTTGAGGACCTTAAAGGTGACGAATCTGTCAAGCTTAAGATCCTTTGCCCTATAAACGTTTGCCATACCTCCAACGCCGATTTTTTCAATTATTTCATATCGTTGCGCAATAACAGTACCGTTATCAAGATTCACAACAGTCACCTCCACATCTGATCAAAACCACGGATATATTATCTTTTCCGCCATTTTGGTTAGCTTTGTCTATAAGCAGGTTTACCTTATCCTTAACGGAAAAATCATTGTTTGCAATCAGCTCGTAAATAGTTTTATCCTCCAGCATATTTGATAGGCCGTCAGAGCAAAGCAGGATATAATCACCCTCTTTGATGCGTGCTATAATAACGTCACATTCTATGTCATCTTCAACGCCTATAGCCCTTGTGATTATATTTTTGTCGGGGTGTTTATCCGCTTCTTCCAAGCTTATTATTCCTGCCCTTACAAGATCCATAACATAAGAATGATCGGTAGTAAGCCTTTGTATTTCGCTGTTTATAAGATAAACACGGCTGTCGCCTATATGCGCTATATAAACTCTTTCGCCATCTATGGAAACTCCATCCAATGTAGTACCCATATGCTTAAGCACAGGATTTTCTTTGCTAATGCGCAAAACGGCGTTGTTTGCTTCTTTTGCGGCCTCCGCAAGAGTGTCGGTAATTTCACCGCCGGCATATTTTGCAAACTTAACAAAGGCGCTTACCGCTTCTCTGCTTGCCACCTCGCCCCCGTTATGTCCTCCCATACCGTCTGCAACAATGTATAAATTAGGCAACCTGCCTATAGGGGAATCACTTGCAAAAACAAAATCCTCATTTCGGCTTCTTATTCTTCCGACATCGGTTCCGGCAAAACTGATCATAATATCACCTCAATTTTGGTTTTTCAAAGGCTGTTTGTTCTTTTACTCCTCTTCTGAGCTGTCCGCAGGCTGCATTTATATCGCTTCCGAGCTTTCGCCTTATTGTGGTTTCAATCCCCATTGAGGAAAGAATTTCATAAAATTTTTTTATTCTGCTTTCATCGCTTTTTACAAAGCATCTTTCCTTCACATCGTTTACAGGTATAAGATTTACATGACTTAAAGAGCCTTTAAGCCTTAAAGCAAGCTCTTTTGCACATTCATCGGAGTCGTTTGTGCCTTTTATAAGAGCATATTCGTAGCTTACTCGTCTTTTTGTTTTTTCGGCATAAAATTTTGCCGCTTTTATAAGATCATCAATGCAATATTTAAAGGCTATAGGCATTATAGTTTTTCTTATATCGTCATTTGGTGCGTGCAGGGAAACGGCAAGCGTAATCTGAAGTTTTTTTTCGGCAAGCTCATAAATTTTATCAACAAGCCCGCAGGTTGAAACTGTTATGTGTCTGTGACCAAGCTCCAAGGCATCCGGAGAATTTATAATAGATAAAAATTTTATGAGATTGTCATAATTATCCAACGGCTCTCCGCTTCCCATAATAACAACGCTGCCTGCCCTTAGCAGAGAATCCTTTTGAATTTCATAAATTTGAGAAAGCATCTCTCCTGCGGTTAAGTTTCTTTCCAGCCCTCCGAGGGTTGAGGCGCAAAATTTGCAGCCCATACGACAGCCTGCCTGTGAGGATATGCAAACGGCGTTTGCGTATCGATATTTCATAAGAACACTTTCTATAAGACTGCCGTCATATGTTTCAAACAGATATTTTGTTGTTCCGTCTTTTTTTGAGCAGAGTTTTTTTACTGTTTTAAGCGAATTAATTTTAAAATCAGCCGAAAGCTTTTCTCTGAGCTTTAAGGGAAGATCACTCATTTGGTCGAAAGAAAGCGCCTGTTTTTTATGAAGCCAAGAAAATACCTGTTTTGCTCTGAAAGGCTTTTCGCCTGTACGCTCAAAAAAAGAGATCAGCTCAGCTTTATTAAGCGACATTATATCTGTATTATGCATATTTTGTCCTTCCCGGCGCAGCAAGGTCAGCCCTTTCTTATAAGGCGGGCTATAAAAAAGCCGTCTGTATCGAACATATTGGGCAATATTTGAATATAGCCGTTTTTTGCCGTTTCGCTTTCAAAGCTCAAATATCGACTTATATCATCAGGCTCAAAATCAAATTCACTGCAAAACCATTTTATATTTTCTGTATTTTCTTTTTCGGAAATTGTACAAGTGCTGTATACTAACGCTCCGCCTATTTTAACATAGCCGCAGCAGGCTTTAAGTATATTTCTTTGCACGGCGGAGAGCTGAATAATATCTTCCATTGTTTTTTTGTATTTAATATCCGGCTTTTTCCTTGCAAGCCCAAGCCCGGAGCATGGAGCATCCACCAAAACACAATCGGCGCTTTGTTCATCTTCGCTGTAATATGTTTCGGCATCTTTTATTTCGGTATTGATTATGTTTATGCCAAGCCTTTTGGCTCCGGCATCGATAAGCTCTTTTTTGTGAGAATAAATATCTCTTGAGGATATCTTTCCTTTATTATTCATAAGATAGGCGCAATAGAACGATTTTCCTCCGGGAGCGGCGCATACGTCTATAACGGTATCGCCCTGTTTGGGCGCAAGTATTTTAACGGCGAGCATGGAACTTTCGTCCATTATATGGAAAAGGCCGTTTTTATATGCCGTGGTTTTTGTAATATCGCCTGATTTTGTCAAATAAACGGCATTATTTTCCGTTTCTTTTTGCACGCTGCATAAAACGGCGTTATCATCTGCCAAGGCTGCTTTAAGTATGTTTCTGTCGCATTTTAATGTATTTATACAGGCGCACAGCTTAGGCGGCAGACTGCTGCTTATGCAAATTTTTTTAATTTCATCTATTGAATAGCTTTTATTCCAATAATCAATTATCCATTTGGGATAAGAATATTTAACAGACAAAAAGCCTGCCGCATCTTTGGCTTCATTGGGATATTTAATTCTGTCAATATTTATGGCTATATTTCTAAGCACGGCATTAACAAAGCCCGAAAGCTGACCGAAGCCCTTTTTTTTGGCAAGCTTTACAGCTTCGTTGCAGGCGGCGGAAACAGGTATTTTTTTCATAAACATAATCTGATAGACACCCGTTCTTAAAATATTAAGTATTAGGGGCTTCATTTTTTCTGTTTTGGTTTTTGAAAACTGATTTATTATATAATCCAATAGTATTAAATTTCTAAGTGTACCGTTTACAAGCTCTGTTATAAACGCTCGCTGAACAACAGACAACTCTGTGTCTTTGTTAAATGTTCTTCTCAATGCAATATTATTATAAGCCTTTTCGCTTAAAATATCATTAAGAGTATAAACTGCCGTTTCCCTTTCGTTCATATAAAGTCCTTTCATTGGCAAAATAAATAATTATACCTATCTTTTTATTTTAAACAATTTATAATAAAAGTCAATATAAAGCTTTAAATTACTGCGAAAATCAATTTTTGACGTTATCTGCATAAAAAATGTTTGCTCCGAGAAAAAAGACGAGTTTTAAGGGCTTTCAGCCGTCGGTAATCAACCTTTTATATCTCTAAGCTTTAAAAAAATTATAAATTTTTTATATTAATCTTTATAAAAAAACATTCGCTGTCCATTTCCATAAAAAACGCCTGTTCGGCAAGCTCTTTTAAATCTTCGCTTTTGTCGGCGGAGTTTATTTGCGCTGTTATTTTGTTGTATTGTTCTGTTTTATCCTCTTTTTTTCTGTCTGTAATTTCAGCTTCCGATATTTTGTTAAGCTCTTGCATAAGAAGCTCAAGATCCTGCTTTAAAATTTTAAAATTTATGCTGCTGCCGTTTAAGTATGCTTCTGGGTCGTAATATTTTGCTGTATTTAGTATAGCGTTGATGTCGTTTGATTTTACGCTTAAAGTTAAGCTTTCATAAATTATTGCCTTATCCTTTTTTTCGTAATCAATAACGGAATCTGCGCTTTGTCTGACTGTGGAGGAAATTTCAGCCTCTTCCAAGGCTTTTTTATTCTGAATGTCGTATAAGGCAACAGTAACAATGCACATAAAAATAAAGCAGGCTGCGGTAAAAAGACTTTCTTTGAATTTGATCTTTTTTTTGTTATAATTTATTTTTTTTATCTCATCCATAATTTTATTATGTATATCTTCCGATACCTCGATATCATCCATATTTTTTAAAGCCAAAACTATTGATTTTATTTCAGCGCAAAAATTTCTGCAGTTTTTACAGCTTTTTATATGGGCTTCTATTTCCTGCTTTTCATTCTCATCAAGCTCCCCCAAAGCGTACAGAGGCAATTTTTCGGCTATATTGTCGCAATCGGTCATTTTTAAACATCTCCTCCATAGTTTAAAGAATTTATCGACAAGCAAGACTTACGCCTTGGCTTTGTCGGAAGCTGTCGACTATTGGTGATTTTGCTGCGCTAAGCTACGAATAATCTTTTATTTCTCCGCTTTTTTCCAATATTTCACGCAAATTTTTTCTTGCTCTGCTTATTCCCGATTTAATCGTGCCTAAACTTTGATTTGTTATTTCGGATATTTCGTTATAGCTTAGCCCATCGATATCCCTGAGTATTATAAGGCTTTTGTGCTTTTCTCCCAAGCAGGCGATTGCGTTTTCAAGTATGCGTGTTTTTTCTTTGTTGATGGCTTCTTCTTCGGGGCCGGGCTTGTCGGATCGTATTGTATTTATAAAGCTTTCGGCGTTATCATCGGAGGATATTTGGTTTTTGCCTTTCCTGCGCCTTATTTCATCGATAGAAGCGTTATAGGCAACTGTGTACAGCCAAGATTTAAGATTATTTTTTTTGCTTATGCTTTTAAGAGATTTAAAAAGCTTTATAAAAACTTCTTGTGTTAAATCTTCTGCATCTTGTTTATCGTTAAACATTCTAAATGCTACCGAGTAAATCATTTTTTCATATTTATATACAATATCTTCAAAGGCATCTATATCGCCATGCAGCGCTTTTTTTATTAACAATTCATCATCTGAGCTCAATATCGATACCTCCTTTTTAACCGACTGCGTTATAAACAGAAAAATCCCAAATACCCCAACAATCCGCCTATAAGCCAGCCAAACAAAACGTCAGACGGATAATGGACCCCTGCAAAAATTCTGGAGATTCCTGTTAAAAAGGCAAGCGGCAAAACAGCCGCACCAATTGCATTTATGCCGTTTTGGGTATAGATTACGGCGATACTTATTACCATTGCCGAAGCAGCGTGATTACTGGGAAAAGAATAGGAATTTTTTTTGCCTATAAGACTTTTTTTGCCAAGAGCCAAAAAAGGTCTTTCCTTTTTAAATACTTTTCTAAGCGATGTATTTAGGATAAAAACCATAAGAGGTATCAAAAAATATTTTACTGCCATTATAAGATCATGCTTATTAACAGCCATAAAAACTGCATATACGCCAAAGACTGCAAATATTAAAACAAATATGTGATATGAAAGCTTTGTACCGACAGCGGAAATTTTTTCGATTATCTTATTGTTTTCGGCTTTGGAGTATAAAAATAAAAATAGCTTTTTATCCATATTATTTCTCCGTTTTTATTTTAATACCGACATAACGGCTTGCTTCCGCCGCCTATAATGCGGCGGATACTTAGTCAAAAGCTGGTACGAATATTATTTAAGCCAAACGCCGTCAAATGAAAATTCTGCAGGTCCTGTCATATAAATGTGATTGTCGTTTTCATTCCATTCTATTGTAAGCGTACCGCCCAAAAGTTCAACCTCTACCGGCTCTCTGCCTGCTTTTGAGTTTAATACAGCGGCTGTGACACAGGCGCAGGCTCCCGTTCCGCAGGCTAAGGTTTCTCCCGCTCCTCTTTCCCAAACCCTCATTTTAAGATGGTTTTTATCTATGCACTGCACAAATTCTACGTTTGTTTTCCTTGGAAAATGACTGTCTGTTTCAATTACGCTGCCATATTTTTCAACATCAAAGTCTTTAACATCTTCATCTATAAATGTTATTGCATGAGGATTGCCCATAGAAACACAACTGAACACAAAATCTCTGCCGCAGCTTGAAAGCTTTAAATTTTTAACGGGGGATCGCCCTTCGGCAATAACCGGAATATCATCTGCATTTAAAATAGGCTCGCCCATATCCACGGTTACAGAAACGGTTTCACCGTTTTCATCAAGCTTGAGCTTAAGAATTTTTATTCCTGCCAAAGTTTCAACGCTTATAACATCTTTATTTATAATTTTTCTGTCATGCACAAATTTTCCTACACAGCGTATTGCATTTCCGCACATTTCGGCTTCGCTTGAGTCGGAATTAAACATTCTCATACGGCAGTCGCATTTTTCGGATGGCAAAATAAGGACAAGCCCATCCGAGCCGACGCCAAAGTGTCTGTCGCTCATTGCCGCAGCCAGGGCGGAGGGGTCGTCAATATGCTGCTCAAAGCAGTTTATATAAATGTAATCGTTTCCGCAGCCCTGCATTTTTGTAAATTTCATAAAATCAACTCCTAAAATTTTAGTTTAAGGCTGAAGCTTAAAAAATTGGTCAAATTTGCTTAAAAGCACAAAATTGCCCCTTACCTTCAGCTTTCCTGTCATAAATCCTTTTTGTGTCGTATATTTTCCGCTTAGTATATCATTCCAATCAGAGCTTTGTGCATAAATAGAAACATCGGCATCGTTGTGTACTCCGTCATAATATTCACATTCATTGTTTTTAATTTCTATATAACATTCAAATTTTTCATCACCCTTGATATTTATTTGATAAACCGCATTTACATCCTTTGCAAGCTGAGGCTGAAAGTAATGGATTATGCTGCGTGTTTTTTGCTTGCAGGTTTTCATATGCGCAACCGGAGCTTCAACGGACATATTTGTTTTGTATAAATCACTTACGGTTTTTTGTTTGTTTGCGTTGTTGTAGCTTTGGCTGATAAGCCTTGTTATTTCGTCAATGTCTTCCTCCTGCTGTTTGTTGAATGAAGAAAGATCCATACTGCCCAAAAGCTGTTCGGCTTTAATTTTTTTCTTTTGGCTTTTTTGGGCTGAATTATTAAATTCTCCGCCTGTTTTAACCATAGTGCTGCTCATTGCGGCGGGATTAATCAATTCGGGTGATATTGTAAAGAATTTTCTGTTTTGCCTTAGCATACGGTAAAAATCTTCCGCGTATTTTGCAATCATTTCTTTTATTTCATCATCTGTATCAAGCTGTGGAATATAAACGCTTCCTATCGAAAGCCTTGTTATAAGAGCGGCGCCAAGGGATTTGAGAAGACAGGCTATATATTCTTCACACCTTGTTTCGCTGAAATCCGATGAAATTACCACGCTGAAACAGCTTTTTGACTGTAAAAAATTTGAATAAACATTGAAATCAAAATGTTCAAAGAATGTCTGCATAATACCGCAGGGGGCAAGCCTTGAGGCTGTGCAGGCAAATATTATGCCATCGCAGAGGGCAAGCCTTTTAAATATATTTTCCGCTGACGATGATTTAATTCCGTCATAATAGGGTATGCCTGCAAATGCCAGATCTATTTTTTCGATCTCAACTCCCAATTCTTCAAGCGCAGATTCAAGAATTTTTACAACTTTGTCAAGCCCCTGCTCAAAGCCATTGACAGCGGCATAAACAATAGCTGTTTTCATAAAAAGACCTCCTTGCCGCTTTATTTTAGGCAAATTAAAGCATATGCCGCCTAAGCAATAAAAGGCATAAGCTTTTTGTGTGAATATTATATCACATATTAAGCAGTATATAAAGAATAAAATAATATTAAAAGATTACATAAATGATATTGGCGTTTTGCTTATGCTATTTTAGTTTACTTGTCGGTTAAAAAAAAGTATGGTATAATAACTGAATAACAGGCTTAAATTTTGAATATTTTTATGTATATGCCGCTAATGAAATTTGGGCGGCGAATATTTTTTAAAACGGAGAGATTTATTATGAAAACGATAGTATTAACAGGCGGCGGTACAGCCGGACACGTTACTCCAAATATTGCTTTGATACCTTATTTAAGAAAAGAGGGCTACAAGATACATTATATAGGCAGCAAAAACGGGATTGAAAAAAATCTTATATCGGCTATAAATATAGATTATTATGAAATATCATCGGGAAAGCTTAGAAGATATATGGATTTAAAAAACATATCCGATATTTTCAGGGTTATAAAGGGGGTAGGGGATGCTGTTTTAATACTTAAAAAGCTTAAGCCTTCGGTTGTTTTCTCAAAGGGGGGATTTGTAAGCGTGCCTGTGGTTGTGGCAGCGGCGCTTTTAAATATCCCCGTCGTTGCGCATGAATCGGATGTTACGCCGGGGCTTGCAAACAAGCTTTCCGCGCCGTTTTCTAAGGTTGTATGCGCCGCATTTCCGGAGGCTGTTGAGCATATAGGAAAAAATAAAGCCATTTTAACCGGTACTCCTATAAGGCAGGCTCTTTTTAAAGGAAACAGGCATAAGGGCGTTTCTATGTGCGGCTTTAGTGAAGATAAGCCTATACTTTTGGTTATGGGCGGCTCTTTAGGCTCTGTTAAAATCAATGAAGTTTTGAGAAATTCTCTTTCTAATCTTTTAACTTCATATCAGATAGTTCATATTTGTGGCAAAGGCAATATAGACGATAAGCTTAACGATGTAAAGGGGTATAAGCAGTTTGAGTATATTTCAAAAGGTTTGGAGGATATTTTTGCCTGCTGTGATATGGTTGTATCAAGGGCAGGGGCAAATTCCATATGCGAATTTTTGGCGCTTAAAAAGCCCATGCTTTTAATACCGCTTTCAGCCGCCGCAAGCAGAGGAGATCAGCTTTTAAACGCAGAGTCGTTTAAAAAACAGGGCTTTGCCAAAGTTTTGGAGGAGGAAGACCTAAACGGAGATTCTTTGTTAAACTCAATAAACGAGCTTTATTCCTCAAGGAAAGAATATATAGATAATATGTCAAACACAAAGCTTAACGACAGTGTAAAAGAGATAATAAATCAAATTAAAAAATATACAAAATCATAACCGCCACTTCATGAAATGCTCCCCATTTGTTAGACAATATGGTATAATAGAAATATACCTGAAAGAAGTCTAATGAAAGGGGAGCAT
>CANRHR010000020.1 GCA_947630475.1 uncultured Clostridia bacterium
TTAATATAGCATATATCAAGCTGAAAGTCAAACTGATTTTTAGCTTTTTTATTGTTGAAAAATGTAAATTTATGTGTTAAAATTAATATCGGCAGTTGTTGCAGGGTGTGTTGACCTCCTATGTCTTAGACAAAGGAGGTGGTTGATATGAGTACATATGAAATTATTATTGTAACTTTAACGATAATAGAAATCATATTACGCATTATCGAAATTACAAAAAAATAACAGCCCTGCTTTTGACCCTGTAAGGCTGTTATTTTTATAACTTTTATAGGTCAACCACCTTAGTGGCAACTGCTTTCTTTACATTTAATATAGCATATATCAAGCTGAAAGTCAAACTGATTTTTAGCTTTTTTATTGTTGAAAAATGTAAATTTATGTGTTAAAATTAATATCGGCAGTTGTTGCAGGGTGTGTTGACCTCCTATGTCTTAGACAAAGGAGGTGGTTGATATGAGTACATATGAAATTATTATTGTAACTTTAACGATAATAGAAATCATATTGCGTATTATCGAAATTACAAAAAAATAACAGCCCTGCTTTTGACCTAGGTAGGCTGTTATTTTTATAACTTTAATAGGTCAACCACCCTACTGCTTTCTTTATATTTAATATAGCATATATCAAGCTGAAAGTCAAACTGATTTTTAACTTTTTTATTGCCTAAAAATTCAAATTTATATGTATTTAATATTGGCAATTATTGATGATATGTTGACTTATTTTGGCGCTATGCTATAATTAAACTAAACAAATCTTTAATAAACGGAGGGAAAATAAATGGAAAATTGTTTATACTGCAAAAACAAGCAAAAATTAGATTCTCTTATGATACCTATTTGTGATTTAGGTGTTACAAAACTTTTTTTGTTTAGAGAACAAACCTATTACGGCAGATGCGTTATAGCCTATAAAGAACACAATGTTGATTTTACAGAGCTTGACGATGAGCAGTCCGCTTTATTTATAAAGGATATGCAGAGAGTAGGCAGGGCTATTATGAAAGCTGTCAACCCGGCAAAGGTTAATTACGGAATGTACAGCGATACGCTTGCGCATCTTCATGTACATATTGTTCCAAAACAAAAAGACGGTTACGGCTTTGGCGGAACATTCGAGATGAATGTTAATCCTCCAAAATATTTAAGCGATGACGAATATAAGGATATCATAAATAAAATTAAAGAAAATCTTTAATTTCAGCGTGTCGATAAAGTCGACACGCTTGCAGGAAATGCTTGCATTTCCTGCATTTTATTAACAAGGCATAAAGAGCCTCGTGCCTCGCTAAAGCTCGACACTACCTCTTTTCCTTGGCGGAAGTCAATTCCACCTGCGGTTTGATGCCTGTGACGCTCTTAAAAGCTTATAAACTTAACAAAATTTAGCTTTATTGACAAGCTGAATTGCCCCGCTTATAAAAGCGGGGCAATTATATTTATGTATACCCTTAGTTTTTTATTTAAGAATTTAATAAAGCTTTACATTCCAGAAATAACTATTACTATAACTATTATTTTTAATTTTAATTTGCAACGCTCCGTTAAGAGGTATAGTTATCTTTTGAGGTGAATCCTCCGTCTTAAGCTCCTGCACAAGCACATCGTCAACATAGACATTCGCCCCATATATTGAAGTTACATACTCAAAAGAAAGCCCATTGTACTTTCCGTCCAAATTAAACGTTATATATGAACTATTATCATCTAAATAGAAGCCATTTTTTCTCTCTGCACCGGCAGCTTCAAAAGTATCATTTCCATAATATAAATAGCAATAATTCATCGCATAAGGCTGCATAATATCAAATATACAAGATTCATTGCCCGGCTGGCTGCCAAGATATACCGAGTTTGTGTTTCCGTTCCATGTTGCCGCCTTGCCGAAAGCCTCCCCAACCTTTCTTATAGGCAGATATGTTGTGCCATTGTATATAAAAGGCTCTGCGCCAGATGTATCAATCTCCTGCCCATCAACAAATACCTTTATATTTTTATACACGGCTTTTATCATTTCTTCGCCACTGTTAGCTTCGGCGGATACTATACCCCCCCCCAAATATGGCGCCTGTCACGAAACCCAAAGCCAAACGTTTTAAATTGTTTTTTTGCATAGTTATCTCTCCTTTATTTATATTTTGTTTTTCTAACCTTTAGCCTGTTTATTCATATACTTAGAAACAGAATTATTATATAATTTTTTTAAATTTATAACAACAATTCCTGACAACAGGCACAATTTTTGGTATAAAACGCTTAAAAATGTCAAAAAATTCATTACGTCAGGATTATTGCAAAAAATTACCCCCGCTTATAATTATAAACGGGGGTAATTTTTATGCTTAAAATTTAGCAAAAATTTTTATTCTTTTTATATAAAATATTAAGACCTTTTAAAAGAAGATCTCTGTCATAAATTATATCATGACAACAATGAGCTACAATAAATTTTGAGATGCCTCCTGTTGCCACAATGGTTGCTTTTTCGCCAAGTGCCTGTTCAAATCTGTCTATCATACCGTCAACCATAGAAGCATTGCCAAGTATAACGCCGCTTCGCATACACTCAACAGTGTTTTTGCCTATTATTCTTTTAGGCTCATCCAAATTTATGCCGGGAAGCTGAGCGGCTGTGTTTGAAAGAGCATCGAGAGATATTTTTACGCCGGGAAGAATAGAGCCGCCGATATAATTTTTATTTTTATCGATAGCCGATATTGTGGTTGCCGTACCCATATCAAAAATAACAATAGGCGGTTTATACTCATTTATTGCGCCTACGGCATTTACAATAAGGTCACTTCCTACCTGCGCCGGATTATCCATAAGGATATTAAGCCCCGTTTTAACCCCTGGGCCGACAATAAGAGATTCTATACCCACACTGAGTCTTACAGCTCCCCTAAGCGCATTTAAAACAGGGGGCACAACAGAGGATATAATACTTCCGTTAATGCTTTTGGAATTTATTTTATAAAGCTCTATTATGCTTTTAATCTGCACCGCATATTGATCTGCCGTATGGCTTCTGTCAGTGGCGATGCGTGCGGTAAATTTAATTTCGTCATTATCGATACATCCCAAAACTATATTTGTATTTCCTACGTCTATTACTAAAAGCATGGCTTATCCTCCTAAAAGGCAGTGAATCAAAGGCTTATTTTATATCTATTTGATTGCCAATTTTTAAGAAGCCCTTCTTTTTACGGCAAAAAGAGCCTTGCAAACGGCAGTTGATATAATGGCGGCAACTATAGCCTCCGGTATGCCGTTTGTTCCTACTATGCCCAAGATCACCCCTATAACGGCTTCACGAGCTATGTCGTTTACCTGCGCATATTTATCGGCAAAAAATATGTAGGTAAGGCCCATAACAAGAATTGTGTTAGTCAAAGAGCCAACAAGCGCACCTATACATACAGCAACGCTTTCTGATTTTGGAAACAGCTTTTTGATTAATTGATAAACCCAATAAGAATTTACTCCTATCAAAATTCTTGGTAAAAAGCAAATAACAAGGCTGAATATATTTCCGCCGGGATAAAATGGTGAAAACATAAAAGACATTATTGACGGAGATATAAAGCTTGAATTTATAAAGCTTGTTAAACCGAAAATAAAGCCTAAAATCGCTCCTTTTTTGCCCCCAAGAATAATTGCGCCTATAATTACCGGTATGTGAATGGTTGTTGCTCTTACCGGGCCGACTGGAATGTAGCCTATAAACGGCGTATATGCCAAAAGCAGTATAATTGCCGCAAAAAGTGCCACCTCCACAAGAGATCGTGTTTTTATTGATTGTTTTGTATTCATATTTTCCTCCTGCTACTGTTCTTATTCCGTTTATAACGGTATTGAGATACAATGCAAAATTTTAAGCACAATCATTATATAGCATAATTGCTTAAATTACAAGTACTTTCGCCTAAGAACTGTAAATAATAAAAGCCTGCGTTTTTAATTTAATCTCTTATAAATAAGTTAAGCATGTATTGATATAACACATAGCATATTGATGATTAGAAACCGATTTTGTACAATAAGCATACCATTTCTATTTCAGCCTTAAAAACTCATTTTGGATTAAAATTCACATAAAAAACGCTTTTGGGTTTTATAAAAAAAACACCAAAAACGTATTTACAAATTAAAATATTGTGTTATAATCAAATTAGAAAAAGGTAATCGCCACAAGATGTGGTTAGCCTAATAAAAAATTATGAAAATAACAACCTTTTTACGGGCTAAATACAGGGGTTGTTATTTTTTTGTTATTATATAGGCTACAAGAGTTGCAAAAGCAATAGCAAGCATTAAAGCTTGATATGTAGTCATATTATCACCTCCCATCTTCAGAAGATGAAAGGCTAACACACCCTGTACCGATTACCATGTTTCATTTTACCACAGCTTATTCTGTTTTTCAACAACTTTGTTTACATCATCTTTAAATCAGACAAACATAAATACGTTAATAATAGAAAATATTGGTATACTATGCTATTCAAAATATGGCATATTGATTATTAAAAACCTATTTGACATAAGTATGCCACTTCTATTTCAGCCTTAAAAACCCATTTTGGATTAAAATTTACATAAAAAAGCGCTTTTGGGTTTTATAAAAAAAACACCAAAAACGTATTTACAAATTAAAATATTGTGTTATAATCAAATTAGAAAAAGGTAATCGCCACAAGATGTGGTTAGCCTAATAAAAAATTATGAAAATAACAACCTTTTTACGGGCTAAATACAGGGGTTGTTATTTTTTTGTTATTATATAGGCTACAAGAGTTGCAAAAGCAATAGCAAGCATTAAAGCTTGATATGTAGTCATATTATCACCTCCCATCTTCAGAAGATGAAAGGCTAACACACCCTGTACCGATTACCATGTTTCATTTTACCACAGCTTATTCTGTTTTTCAACAACTTTGTTTACATCATCTTTAAATCAGACAAACATCATTGTCAACATAGGTCCGTTTATAATTAAACGGTGTAATTATAAACTTTTTGGCATAAATATCATGCTGCAGTAATGAATATGCTTTCTATCTTACTTATTTACTTTTTATATTTATAGTGATTCAAATATTCTATAAAAACCTTTACAGCAGGAGAAAAAGTCTGATATTTTTTTGTGACTATACATATATCAGCCACAAAATTTGTTATTATAGGTTTAAAAACAAGACCAGTTCCATAACATGGTTCTATAAGTTTGTCAAGACATATAGCATATCCTATTCCTTTTTTAACCATAAATATTGCATTATATATAAGGTTATAGGTTGCGGCGATATTTATTTTTGAATAATTATCTCCGAAAAAATTTTCCTCATAGTGATCAAAAAATGTTTGTTCCGGTATTATTAACGGTAATTTTATTATATCAGCCAAGCTTATTTTGTCCTTTTGCGCAAGCATGTCATTTTCGGGCATAAGCATACCAAAACTTTCTTTTATCGGCAGTTCAATATAGTTATATTTATCGAATCTTGTCCCGCCAAGCAGCAAACCTACGTCTATAAGTCCTTTATCCAACTTTTCAAGAACGGTACCTGCATCGCCGCTATGGATATGAAAAACTATATCGGGATATTTGTTTTTAATTTCAGCCATTATTTCTGTAATATATTCCATATCATATGTTTCGGCACAGCCAAAATAAATATCGCCCCTTACTGTATTTTCCGTACTTGAAAAAGCCGCCTCGGTTTTTTCCATAAGCTCTGTTATCTCTTGTGCTTTGCTGCGAAAAAAGGCTCCATCTTCAGTCAATGTCATTATTCTTTTTCCCCTTATAAAAAGTTGTTTTCCAAGCTGAGTTTCAAGCTCCATCAGTTGCTTTGAAAGCGTGGGCTGAGTCAAATTCAGACTTTCTGCGGCTCTTGTTATATTACGTTCTCTTGCTACCGCAAGGAAATAATAAAGATGTCTGGTTTCTATCAAATTAACACACCTCCTTATATAATTTTATTGTTTTTTTATCATTCCTGTCAACTATAGTTAACTATTCTTAATAGATATTTGTAATTTATATTTGTTGAATGTAAAATAAAAATAAAGAAACTATATTATAAGGAGGTCATAAAATGAAAAAAGCAATTACATTGGCAATAGCAAGTATAGTTACAATTTCTTCATTGACTATCCCCGTAAATGC
This sequence comes from uncultured Clostridia bacterium, assembly GCA_947630475.1. Taxonomy (GTDB): domain Bacteria; phylum Bacillota; class Clostridia; order Lachnospirales; family CAG-274; genus CANRHR01. Next base: position 6,181 of record CANRHR010000020.1, read on the forward strand.
AAAGGAAGTTACACTGCAAATTGGGAGTAATACGGCAACAGTAGACGGAAAAGAAACCCTGCTTGAAAATTCGCCTGTTATTAAAAACGCAACTACAATGGTACCTATAAGATTTATATCCGAAAATCTCGGATTGAATGTTGAATGGAACGAAGATAATAAAACAATCACAGTAAAAGACAATGAAACAGCCGATCCCAATGCAGCTAAGGAAAGTGAAGATTATTATATTTTTGAATTGAGCGATAATGTAAACAGGCAATCCGTCAATTATAAAAATCGTTACGGCATTGAATTGGCAGGAGATCTGTATACTCCAAAGGCTATGGATAAAAATACAAAGTATCCTGCAATAGTTATAGGGCCTCCATACGGTGGAGTAAAAGAACAAGGACCGGGAGTTTACGCCAATCAACTTGCGCAGAGAGGATTTCAGCGCAGGAGTGGATTTTTTAGGTTCATTGGATTATATCAACAGAGAAAAAATAGGAGCATTGGGTATATGCGGAAGTGGAGGTTTTGCTCTTTCAGCAGCGGCAGAGGATACAAGAATAAAAGCTGTAGTAACATCTGCAATGTATGATATAAGCGCAATGGGAAATTCTATGGATAACGAAACAAGAAATAATATGCTAAAGGGCATATCCGAACAGCGTTGGAGCGATTTTGAAACAGGCGAACCCGCCTATAAGCGCACTTATCCCGAAAATGCTCCTCTTGATGAGTTGCCCGATGAGCTGACAGGTGTTGATATTGAATGGTGGACATTCTATGGCCTTAAACGTGGCTGGCACCCAAATGCAGGCGGTAGCTTTACAAACTCAAGTATGCAGTCATTTTCGAACTATTCGTTGCTCGATCATATAGACAGCATTTCACCTCGACCCGTACTTATGATAACGGGCGATATAGCACACTCTCGTTCCATAAGCGAAGAAATCTACGAAAAAGCATCTGAGCCTAAAGAATTATATGTGGTTCCCGATGCAATGCATATTGATCTGTATGATGATGTATCTAAAATACCTTTTGATAAGATAGAAGATTTCTTTAATAAAAATTTGAAATGAGATAGAGGGATATCACAAATGCTGTTTCCGTGCTGTTTAAATTCCATCGGCTTTACAAAATTAACGGTTTATGCTATACTTGCATTACAGAAGCTTTGTATGCAAGCGCCGCAAAACATATATGGGCGGATACCGCCCAAATTGACGCCTACATATGCATTAAACTGAGGAGTCTGAAAATCAGTAAGCCCATAATTTAAACAATGGGCAATTCACATAAGGCTTGTATTTTGTTATACTTAAATCAATACGATAAGATTGTGTAAATCGGTTTACAAATATATTCAAAAGCCTTAAAAGCTTCTGCATAAAAAGTTTTGGCAAAACCTCAAAATATTGACTATGCTGTTTTGCCTGAATATTTATGCAAATATCTAACACTATCGGAGGTGCTGTTTAATGTACGATTTAAACGAATTAAGCAATATCGATCCTGAGATTAAGGATGCTATTGAACAGGAGCTTGCAAGACAAAGGAGCAATATTGAGCTTATTGCTTCCGAAAACTTTGTTTCCAAAGCCGTTATGGCTGCCATGGGCAGTGTTTTAACAAACAAATATGCGGAAGGATATCCGGGAAAAAGATATTACGGCGGCTGTGACAAGGTTGATATTGCCGAAAGGCTCGCTATAGAAAGAGCTAAAAAGCTTTTTGGAGCAGAGCATGCCAATGTTCAGCCTCACTCAGGCGCTCAAGCAAATATGGCTGTATTTTTTGCTGTTTTAAAGCCAGGCGACACTGTTATGGGAATGAATCTTGCCCATGGAGGACATCTTACCCACGGAAGCCCGGTAAATATGAGCGGAAAGCAGTATAACATTATTCCTTACGGAGTAAACGAAAAAACGGCAACTATAGACTACGACGAGCTTGAACGTTTGGCTTGTGAGCATAAGCCAAAGATGATCATAGCAGGAGCAAGCGCTTATTCAAGATTTATAGATTTTGAAAAATTCAGCGAAATTGCAAAAAAAGTGGGGGCATATCTTATGGTAGATATGGCGCATATAGCAGGTCTTGTTGCCGCCGGGCTTCATCCCAATCCAACGCCTTACGCTGATTTTGTTACAACAACAACACATAAAACGCTTAGGGGTCCAAGAGGAGGTCTTATTCTCTGCAAAGAAGAGCATGCAAAAATTATCGATAAGGCTATATTCCCCGGTATACAAGGCGGTCCTTTGATGCATACAATAGCGGCTAAGGCTGTTTGTCTTAAAGAGGCTTTATCACCCGAATTTAAAGTATACGCTCAGCAAATAATAAACAATGCTCAGGCATTGGCAAAGGGTCTTATATCAAATGGCATCAACCTTGTTTCAGGGGGAACGGACAATCATCTTATGCTGGTAGATCTCAGGGGAAAAGGAATCACAGGCAAAGAGCTTGAGCATAGGCTTGATGAAGTCAATATTACCTGCAACAAAAACGCTATTCCGTTTGATCCCGAAAAGCCTTTTGTAACAAGCGGTGTTCGTTTAGGTACGCCTGCCGTTACATCAAGGGGAATGGTTGAAGAAGATATGACTGAAATTGCAAATATTATAGCTATGGTTATAAATGATTTTGAAGCAAACAAAGCTGAAGCAAAAAACAGGGTTGCAAAACTTGTGGCAAAATATCCGCTTTATTAATATTAACTAAGCTTTTAACAGTCCGTTCAGACTGTCAAAAAACCTTACTTTGAACAAGTAACTTAAAGCGTCGCAGACTTATAATCCGCAGGCGGAATTCACTTCCGCCGAGGAAAACAGCGAGTTTCAAGGGATTTTTAATCCCGATGGAATGAGCTGTTTATACATCTGTTTTTTCTCAAAAAAGTCCCGCAGGGACTTTTTCGACACTCAAAACGGACTGTTTTACAACAGTCCGTTTTTTAGCGAATGTCTTATTTTAACAAGTAAGTACGCAGCGTTAGCGGAGTCCGAATATTTAACTATTGCGGATTATCGATTTTAAATTTATATTCGCCCTCAGCCAAAAGTTCTAAATTACCCTCTTCAAGCTCCTTGTCAAAGGCGATAGATTCAGGATCCTCATAAACGTTTTTTTGCATTATGTCATGTCCTGTCAAATCAATATTTCCCTCTGAGCAAACCTCGTCAAGCTTTTTCTTTACGCCATCGGCAGTCATAGATTCACCGTTTAAATTATGGCTTTCGCCGCCTATTTCCGTTATAAAGTAATTGCTTTCGTTCATAAGCGCTGTGCCGCTGTTGTTTGTATAATCTTCATCTCTGTTAACGGTACCGAAAACATCGGATTCATTTTCTCCGCATACATATGAAACACAACCGTCGGCAGTGTAATTATATTCCGCCGGCTTATCGGAATAAAGTCTGAAATTTGCATTTTCATTATATACCGAAACAACATTATGAAGCTCCAATGCAGGATTTGAGTTTGTTGTTATTCCGTTTGCTCCGTTTTTGTATGCAATGCAGTTTTTAAGGATATGCTTTACGGCAACATTTTCGCCGCCAAGTTTAAAGCCGTTGTTTCCTCCCGCATTGTATGAAACTTCGCTTCCGTCCTCAAGGAGCTTATAACCGTTTTTGTAAGCCATGCAGTTTTCAAGAGTAACCGCCCCTATAGGCCCTGAATTAACTTTTGTATATAAATCCCAGCCATCGTCAAGATTGTGATGAGATTTGCAGTTTCTGAATATATTTCCCTCTCCTACCGTAAGCTTTGCGCCGAATCCGTCTGCATTTATCATAGCCGGATCACAGTTGTTGTATGCTTCACAGTTTAATATAAGATTATTTGACGGCCAAAGATTCCTATCTTCCACAACATATGTTCTGCTTATCTGAAGACCTATGTCGCCGTTATCCCTAAATACGCAGTTTTCAACAATACAGTTGCTGCCGCCCAAATGGAAGCCCTTAAGATTATCGCCTGTATTAATAAATTCAAGATCTTTAAAATGCCAGTAATTTCCGGTAACTTCGGCTCCTGCGCTTATTTTCTGCATGTCAAATATAACCTTTTCACCAGGCTGTGCCATAACTGTTTTCATTTTTCCGGCTGTGCCGTTATTTCCAAGCTCAACCACAATAGGTTCGCTTCTCTTGTAAGTGCCGCCTTTCATAATAACAGTCTGACCTTCTGCGAGGAATCCCACTGCCGTATCTATATCATAAGGTTCTGCCTCTGTTCCCGAAGCGTTAAAGCTTCCCTCGGGTGAAACATATACATTCTGAACAGATGTGTCAAAATTTTTGTGATAAACATCCTGCCTTAAAATTATATCGTCATATGATGTCAAATTAAGCCTGTCGTCAGGCGTATATACTGCCGTTATAACATTTTTGGCATTCTCGGCAAGCTTTAAGTCTATATAATTTGAACCCTTTAAAAGCTCAACATCTCTTGCGGCAACTTTGCCGTTAACCATAACAGTCAATGAGCCTGTGCTTTCAAGCGGCTCTATTTCAAGCCTGTAATCCTTTGTTTTGGAATACTTGCTTGATCTTATAAGCAAACTTGGCGTTTTTTCAGCTCCGTCATCAGAATTCATCTGCGGGTCGGTTTCTCTTTCGGATTCATAAAATTCTATGTTTTCAGCGTCAAAATCAGCCCATCTCGCCGCAAAAAATCCCACATAAATATCATTTGAGTTTTGTATTGTAAACAAATCATCTTCAGGAATAAAGCTTTCTCCCGTTTGAGAATTGGAGTAATCATAGCATTTAGCATAAACTCCGCCATTTACTCTCTGCATTGTAATTTTATATTTGTTGCCTTCCTTGGGGAAAGTTTCGCTTAAAGCATTGGGGCCTACCTTTGTGCCTCCTCCGTCTGTCGCCTCAACGCCTTTTCTTGCATAAAGATTGATTCTGTTAAGCATAGTATTTTTTTCATAGCTTGCAGATGTTGGGTCCGTTGGCCATCCTGTACCGCTGTAACCTCCGGCAACGGCTACATTAGAAGCAAAAACAGCGCTTTTTTCCTGTGTAACGGCAGCTCCGTCCTCGTCTTTTTTGGCTGAGGAATAATCTATCGTCATATTTCCGTTTTCATCAACCAAAGGGACAACGTCACGTGCCATAATACCGAATGCTTCCTGTCCGTTTCTCTTTGTATCGTCATTATCATGCTCAAGATATTTGTTAACGGTTATATCCGCTGATAATGTAAAGTTTTTATCTCCGCTTACTCTTGTGTAATAGTAAACGATTCCATCATGGTCGGCTGTCATTTTACCGGTTGCGTCCCATGCCTTAACGTTTACCTTGCCTTCAACCGTTCCGTAATTATCGGCGCTTACGCCCGCTGAGCCTGTGTCCTCCTTTTCAACGCTTGCGGATTGACCGAATATAGCCTTTCTCCAGATATGTTTCTGCTGTTCAACTATACTTATAGGCAGCTCTATACTTTCAAAAGAGGAATCCTCCGGTATTATCAAAACGCTTGTCTTGCCTGGCGCCGAAGAATCAAAACCGCTTTTATCGATACTGTAATTTTCAATAGGCTCAAGATCCCCGTTGTCATATTCGATAGCGACAACCATATTTTCATCACTGAAATCCGCTCCGACATCATATGTTGTCCTTGGGTAAGAAGTAATCTTTATTCCTTCCGGCTGCCTTTCATTTACGTTAACGGTAAGCTGAGCAGGCACAACTTTAGATTTATTGTAAGATATGCTTAAAGTTTTTTCACCCGGCTCTGAGGTATCAAGCTCCGAAACAGTATATTCTGATTTTTTAAGAAGCTCGGTTTGCCCATCAGAATAATCAGCGCATATTCTTATTCCGGTATCGTCAAATTTATCTCCTATGTAATAAATTGTCTTTTCGGGCTCCTTAACAACACTAAGCCCCGTAAGATAATCTTCGCTTACATTTATGTTAAATTTAACTGCGGCGCCGCCGCTTATTCCGGTTTCTTCGTTTTTAACGGCCTTTACTGAAAGCTTGCCGCTTTTGTTTAGTATATCTCCGTCTTTAACGGGCTGATCATCAATATAAAGGCTGTATTGAGATGGCTCAAGTATTTCACTTTTGCCGTTTTCATAATATGCCCTAATCTGAAGCGCATCTGATTTAAATGCCGTACCCTTATAGTATTGAGTTTTTGCAGGCTCGTACTCAACCACAAGCTTTTCACATTTAACGGCGGAAACGCTTACGCTTAAATTAGCCTCGGCGGAGCCTTTAACAAGGCTTACATTCTGCTGTCCAACTTTATTTGCATCATATCCCTTAACGGCATAATCGTCAATGTATTCAACAGAGCCGTCATCATAAACGGCGCTAAGCTTTGCATCGCCAAGATCAAATTCTTCACCGTATGTAAATGATTTTTTATAATCGCCCTCAACTTTAAGTTCTGTAATTTTTCTGTTTTCAATATTAAGCTCTATGTCGCTAAAAGCCGCTTTAACGTTTCTTGCTATATAAAGACACGGAAAAATTGTATCGCTGAAGCCTGTCATTTCAATGCTTTCGGATTCTTCGCCGCAAGTCAGAGTATAAACATTTCCGCTTTTTTTAATCGATAAATCGAACACGCCCAAATCTGCTCCGGAATTTGGTATATCCTCTGAAAGTTTTTTGTCTGAAATCTTTTTTGTATCGGAATTATCTCTGAGCATTGTTCTGAAATTAAGAGAAGAATTTTTATCCTGTGCGTATGTACCTAGAAAAACAGCATTTGTAAATTTTTTATCATCTGTTTTGTTAAATACTTCATCCAAAACCGCAAGCCCTACAGAACTCTGGTTAGGATTTGAAGCGTCTTCGGCATAGCTGTATTCTTCTATGCTCAGCTTAGCTTTCAGTTCGAAATCGGTTTGAGGATCAAGCTGCTGTGCATAATATATAACAGAGTCTTCTTCATCTGTAAATTTTCCGTTATTCACTTTAGAATTTTCAATCTCTACGCTTGAAGAACTTTCGTTATTAAAGCTAAAATCCGAAGAATCTGCCGAACCTGTCCAGCCTTTAATCCAATTATCAGCGGCGAATGCGGCGGTATGCATCGAAATAACCGAGCTTAAGCCAAGAGCCGATGCAATAAATACGCTTAAGCATTTATTTAGTTTCCCTTTCAAAGTATCCCCTCCAAAATATAAAATAAAAACATCCTAGCTTTATTATAATACAAAACAAACAAAAAAGTATATTAAATTTTCTTAAACTCTGTAAAATTGTTGAATATGTCCAAGAGAATAATAAAAATATTTCGTCAAAAGGCATAATGCTTCCTTAAAATCATAGCTAAATAATACTTTTTTTATTTTTCGTCGTTTTTGCTTATTTTTTTATCCTTAAGCATTTCTCCTAATTCTTTCATAAAGCTGTCGATATCGGTAAATTTTCGATAAACAGAGGCAAACCTTACGTAAGCCACTTCATCTGTATATTTAAGCTTATCCATAACAAGACGCCCTATTTCGCTGCTTTCTATTTCCCTTTTCATTGTGTTGGAAACTGCCGTTTCAATTTCACTTACAATATTTTCCATTGTTTCAACCGAAACCGGTCTTTTATTGCAGGCAAGCATAATTCCCTTTAAAATTTTTTGTCTGTCGAAGCTTTCTCTTGCGGAGTTGCTTTTTATAACGGAAAGAGGTATTATATCCAGCCTTTCATAGGTAGTAAACCTTTTGCCGCATTTTTCACAAAGCCGCCTTCTTCTGACGGCCGTATTTTCTTCCATTGTTCTTGTATCTATAACCTTTGTATCATCATTGCTGCAAAACGGACATTTCATATCAATCACTTCCCAAACAAAATTTTATCTATAATAAAAACCTCCGCCAATTAAACGGTAAATAACGGCAAAAGCCTCATCATATAATAACTTTAATTTATAACAATAATATCATAAAAAGTATATTATTTAAATACCCAAATTTTTAATATTATTATATCAAAATGCTTTGCCTTGCCTATACCAATTTATTCATACTGCCGCTGTTATAAAATTTTTTAAAAAAATAGTTGACAAGCTCTATTAAGGCTGATATAATAATATTGTTGTTGGTTATTAATTATGATTTATGGGAGCATAGCTCAGCTGGGAGAGCATCTGCCTTACAAGCAGAGGGTCACAGGTTCGAGCCCTGTTGTTCCCATTCTGATTATTTCAGAATGGCTTTATTTTGTTTATTTATTTTTATGTGGCGGAATAGCTCAGTTGGCTAGAGCACACGGTTCATACCCGTGGCGTCGAGGGTTCAAATCCCCCTTCCGCTACTTTTGGCACTGATTTTTACAATTGTGAAGGTCGGTGTTTTTTTATCGGCTGAGTAAGACCCCCTCCTCTTAGGCGGCGGGTCTTATTTTTATGTTAGAAACACAATCGGACTTTTTAAGCACACATATAAATATTTTTGATAAGCTCTGCATAAATTTAATTTTATATAAAAGCTTTACCCTGAATATGGGTAATTTTAAATTTATAAAAGGAGGGCGAAATATGAAAAAAATCAAACCTTATTTTATTTTAATCAAAAACAGCGCTGCTCTTAGATGTTTTTTGCTGACAGCCGTCATTTGTATAGGATGTATAGGCTTTGTAAGGCCTATTGTTCAAAGTGCCTTTTTTAATGAATCCGTAACGGTTACGGCAGCTAAAAAAAAGCTTCCCATTTATTGTGTGGATACATTTGAAAAAAAGGTTGCCATAAGCTTTGATGCGGCTTGGGGCGCTGATGATACCGATAATCTTTTGCAAATTTTAGATCAAAATGACGTTAAAGCAACTTTCTTTTTATGCGGCTATTGGGTTGATAAATACCCTCAGGAGGTTAAAAAGATTTACGACAGCGGACATACGGTAGGCAATCACTCCAATACACACCCACATGGCAATCAATTAAGCCTTGAAAAAAACAAAGAAGAAATTATGAACTGCCATAACAAAATTAAAGAACTGTTGGGCTTTGACATGAATCTTTACAGGCCGCCATTTGGTGAATATAACGATACCGTCTTGACAGCGGCGGAGCAATGCGGTTATTACAGTATTCAATGGGACGTTGACAGCCTGGATTGGAAAGAACTTGGGGTTGAGCACGAGATAAATCAGGTTTTAAATCATAAGCATTTAGGCAACGGTTCGATAATTTTATTTCATAATGATACAAAATATACTCCCGATGCTCTGGATACCATAATAAAAGGCATAAAAGAAAAAGGCTTTGAAATAGTGCCTATTATAGATCTTATACATAAAGACAATTATTATATGGATCATGAAGGAAGACAGGTATTAAAAGAAAGCTGAACACATATACAGCCTCCGCTAACGCTGCATACTACTGATATCTTATGACGAAGCCCTCCTTATTAGTCGGTGGAATTAAATAGCCATTTTCTTTATTATAACCTAAACGGGCTAAAATATTTAATAATATTTGCCGATAATATAATAAATAAAACAGGCAAATATTATAAATTGGAAAAAAGGAGGACGCAGATATGTCTATAAGTATTAATAGAAATTACGGCAGTTATATTACAAGTTATAAAAATAATCGCAGCAATAAAAAATCCGAAAAAATAAATAATTTATCTGCAAACGGAACCTCAAAAAAATCAAGCGGTTATCATATAAATACATTAGAAGATTTACTTACGGGACACTATAAAAATTCTTATGGTGTTGAAAGTATGCGTGTTACAGGCAGAAGCGATTATAAAAAAATTGTCCCCATATCTGACGAAATAAAACAGCACATTTATGATGACATTAAAAAAGCTTATTATGAGCGAAACGGAATGTCAGGAAGTGATGCTGATATGAATGCTTATTATGATAAAATACACGAATATATTAAAGCTGCAAATAAAGATGACCGCCTTTCTGTTTCGTGGACTATAAATCAGTTTTCCCTTAGTCTTGCTGACAAAGTAGCTGCGGAAATTAAAGAAAGGGACCCCGAATGGGAAGCAGGACAGCCCGTTTCAAAAGATATTCTTGATGAAATCTTTGCGGATGACAAATTATTAAGCGACTGTATAAACGAATTTAAAGCTATGGAAACATCAACAGTTAATACAGGTGATAACAAAGACACAAATTCAAGTATTGAACAATTTATTGATACGGAGTCTGAATCCGAAAGTGTTGGAGGTTCTGTAACATTTAACGCAGAGAAAAGAGCAAGACAGATTGCTTCCGCAAAAACAGCATCAGAAGTAAGAATGGTTCTTAGTTTGCTTAATAAAGATTTGTCTGACTGTAAAAACGGTGTTGCTAACGGTATGTGTGATAAAGCAGAAGTAGCAAAGGTTGAAGCAATGCTTAGGCGGGCACAGCAAAAAATGAGTGAAGTTGGTTCGGACAGCGAAACGGAAAGCAACAGTTCATTTTTTATTAATATGCTAATGTGATGAAATATAAAAAAGAATTTGTCACATTTTTCTAGGCTAAAATTTCTTGTCAAAAAAATCGCCATTTAAGCCAAATTTTTAAAATTTGTATATTACTTGTATATTTAACGCTAAAGAAGAAAACAACGCAAAAAATTTACTTAGTCATAACCACCACTTCAGTGGTGGTTTGCACAGTCTATAGCTTCTGATATACCTTTCAATAATTTTGTTATATATTATTGTTTTTTCTTAATAATCCAGTAGATATTTTTCTTCTTTTCCGCAATAATAACAATTTTTGACTTCGGTTGCGTTTTGTTTCCTCAATAAAATAACTAAAAAGTTGATTTTTATGAACTTTTTTAATTTATTTTATTATGGTAATAATTGCATTTTGTTCACAGTCTTACACATTTAACTTTACTGTATTTTCCTCCATATAGTCCGAATTTTAATCCTATTGAAGAAAATCCGACAAACGATTTAAGACATCTGCTTTCAAATCTGTATTCCGCTTTGGGAGATTATAATACGGCTGCTGTTCCGAAATACTTAAATGCTATAAAAATATAAAAATAAGCCAGAAAAGGTAGCATTGAAACCGGATTTAAAGAACATTCAATGATATTTGCGTTTTTGCTTACACTACGTATTCATAACCAATTTAATTACTAAGGCACTTATCCTATTGGTAGAAGTTTTTACTTATACTGATAGGATAAGATATTTCCTTTTTTAATTCTGATATTTCAACAGAAAAAAGTACAAATTTTGTTTTAAATGTAGAAGTAAGCGTATAATTTATGATATAATAGCATATACTGATCCGTTGCTTGTGTCAAATGGCACAAGCTTAATTAAAAGCAATTAACTTCTGATAATTTTAAGTTATCGGAAGCAGAAAGAAGGATTTGAATGATACTCAATAAAAAGCAAATGTCAGAGGAAGATATAAAACTGAACTATATAACACCTACGGTTATTAATAACGGTTGGAAAGATAAAATAACTATGGAACAGTCTGTAAAGTTCACGGATGGTAAAATAAATATAAATGGGAACATCGTATCAAGAGGAAAACCCAAAAAAGCTGATTATATCCTTTACATAAGCGCTAATAATCCGATAGCCATTATAGAAGCAAAAGATAATAATCACACTGTTTCCTACGGAATGCAGCAGGCAAAAGAATATGCTTTGATGATGAAAATACCGTTTGCATACAGTTCCAATGGAGATGCTTTTGAAGAATACGATTTTCTTACAGGCACAGAGCTAGAAATACCGCTTAATGAGTTCCCATCGCCGGATGCGCTATATCAGCGCTTTAAAGCCGAATCCAACGCAGGACAAGGTTTAACACAAGCTGAAGAAAAAATTATGGAGCAGCCATATTATTCGAGTCAAACTACATATCCTCCGAGATATTATCAGCGTAATGCTATTAATTTAACGCTTAATGCTATTGCAAGGCAGCAAAAACGCATACTTCTTGTGATGGCAACAGGAACAGGCAAAACCTATACAGCGTTTCAGATAGTATATCGTTTGTTAAAAAGCGGCTTAAAAAAGAAGATACTTTATCTTGCAGATAGAAATATTCTTGTGGATCAGTCAATACAGCAGGATTTTTCTCCGCTGCAAAAAACTATACATAAAATAGATTTTGCAAAAGATGATCCGACAACTATATCATCTTATGAAGTTTATTTTTCTCTTTATCAACAGTTGTCCGGCAAATCTAATAATGACGATGACGAAGAAGAAAACGAAGAAACAATTGCAAAATTTCAATCGTTATTTTCACCAAATTTCTTTGACCTTGTTATAGTGGACGAGTGCCACCGTGGCTCAGCAAAGAAAGACAGCAGCTGGAGAAAAATATTGGAATATTTCAGCGAGGCAACACAGATAGGTATGACCGCCACTCCCAAAGAAACAAAATACATATCAAACATTGACTATTTTGGAGAGCCTATTTACACATATAGCCTTAACGAAGGTATAAATGACGGTTTTCTCGCCCCTTTTAAAGTAATAAATGTAACAACGGATATTGACGAAGGCTGGCGACCTATAAAAGGACAGCTTGATGTTTTCGGCAATGAAATAGAGGATAGGATATATACCATTAATGACTTTGACTATAAAATTGTTATTGAGGACAGAATAAATCAAGTTGCCGCAAAGATAACAGAATACTTAAAAATGACTGATAGAATGGCAAAAACGATAGTTTTTTGTGCAAAAGAAGATCATGCCGAGCGTATGAGGATAGCACTTTCAAATCTTAATAAGGATATTTGTAAAGACCATCCGGACTATGTTGTAAGAATAACGGGAAGTGATGAATATGGAAAAAGTAAACTTGATTATTTTATTTCGACTTCGTCAAAATACCCTGTTATTGCAACAACATCAAAGCTTTTGTCAACGGGCGCAGACTGTAAAATGACAAAATTGATAGTGCTTGACCAGATGATAGGCTCTATGACCGAGTTTAAGCAAATTATCGGCAGAGGTACTCGCATAAGGGAAAAAGAGGGCAAAACACATTTTATTGTTATGGACTTTCGCAGGATATCAAGGCTTTTTGCTGATCCTGCTTGGGATCCCGATATTGAACAGGTAGACGGATTCGATCCCGATGCTATACCGGATACTAAAACTAAAACTACGTCTCCCTATCCTCCAAGTGTTTCCCTTGAAACACCTTATGTTGATACAAACGGCTGTTCTGTCAAAATCATAAACGAAACTGTTTCCGTATATGATGCCAACGGCAAATTATTAAGGCAGGAAAGTGTTATCGACTATACAAAGCATAATATAGTGGGGGAATATGCTTCCCTTGACAACTTTATTCAAAAATGGTCATCGGAGAAAAAGAAAGAAACTATAGAGCAAGCATTAAAGGAACGTGGCATAGACCTTAATGCTTTAAAAGCGGAGAAAAATATGTCTGATGTAGATGATTTTGACTTTATTTGTCATATAGCATTTGACAAAAAGCCCCTTACAAGAAATGAAAGAGCCAATAATGTAAAAAAACGTAACTTTTTGAATAGATACAGCGGAACGGCGAGGGAAGTGCTGGAACTTTTGCTTGACAAATACAAAGATTCGGGAATATACGAGATCGAGAAAATGGGAGTTTTAAGGCTTGAGCCTTTTATGAAATATGGAATGCCGGCGAAAATAGTAGGATATTTTGGCGGTAAAGATGGTTATGCAAAAGCTGTTCACGAGCTGGAAGATGAACTATACAAGGTAGGATAAGGGTATGAACAATTTAGGAACATTTGTAAAAAGAATAAGGGATATAATGCGAAATGATGCAGGCGTGAACGGAGATGCGCAGCGTATAGAGCAAATAGCATGGATACTTTTTTTAAAGATATACTATGCTAAAGAAAAGAATATTTGGGAATGCAGCGATGAAGAGGATTATGAATCCATTATACCGCCAGAATGTCAATGGGAAGAATGGGCAGATGACAAAAAAGACGGAAACGCTATGACAGGTGATACCCTTCTTAACTTTGTCAACAATACTCTTTTTCCGACACTCAAAAACCTTAATATAGACTCAAGCACACCTATGAAAAAATCTATTGTTAAAACAGTTTTTGAAGATGCCAATAACTATATGAAAGACGGTGTTCTTTTACGTCAAGTTATAAATACCATTGATGATCTTAAATTTGACGATTATGATGAAATTCACGCTTTCGGTGAAATTTATGAATCGATTTTAAGGGAACTTCAAAGCGCAGGTTCTTCCGGCGAATTTTATACTCCACGTGCCGTTACAGATTTTATGGCGAAGATGATCCGCCCAAAAATAGGGGAACAAATGGCAGATTTTGCCTGCGGAACAGGGGGATTTTTAACAAGCTGGCTTTCTCAGCTAAAAAAGGACAAAAATTCAACCGGAAAAAATCTCAATGCAGTTAACAGCTCTATTTATGGCATCGAAAAGAAGCAGTTTCCATACATACTTTGTGTTACAAATATGCTTTTGAATGATGTTGATGTGCCGAGAATATACCATGATAACGCATTATCAAAAAATGTGCTTGATTATTCCGATGATGATAAGTTCGATGTTATACTTATGAATCCGCCTTACGGCGGCAACGAAAAGGCGGATATTAAGGGCAACTTTCCGGCAGACCTTGCAAGCAGTGAAACAGCCGATCTTTTTATGTCGGTTATTATGTACCGATTAAAAGAAAACGGAAGAGCGGCTGTTATTATTCCCGACGGATTTTTGTTTGGTACGGATAATGCAAAGGTCGCTATCAAGAAAAAGCTTTTATCGGAGTTTAACTTGCACACGGTAATACGTATGCCGCACAGTGTTTTTGCCCCATACACCTCTATAACAACAAACATTTTGTTTTTTGATAATACAAAGCCGACGGAAGAAACATGGTTTTATCGCTTAGATATGCCGGAGGGATATAAGAACTTTTCAAAAACAAAGCCGATGAAACTTGAACATTTTGAACCTGCTATTACATGGTGGGATAATCGAGAAGATATTTCTATTGACGGATTCGACAAAGCAAAAAAATACAGTGTACAAGAATTGATAGACAGAAATTATAATATAGACCTTTGCGGTTATCCTCACGAGGAGGAAGAAATACTGCCGCCAAAGGAATTGATACAGCAATATCAAGAAAAACGGGCAAGCTTAAACGCAGATATTGATAACATTTTAGCACAGATCACAGAGATACTCGGTATTGATTTGACAGAGGAGGACTAAAAAAATGACAGCACAACAACTGAAAAATTCAATACTTCAAATGGCAATTCAGGGAAAGCTTGTTCCCCAAGATCCTAACGATGAACCGGCATCTGTGCTTTTAGAGCGCATAAGAGCCGAAAAAAAACAACTTATAAAAGAGGGAAAAATAAAAAAAGAAAAGAATCCCTCTTATATTTTTCGTGGCGATGATAATTTGCCTTATGAGAAGTCCGGAAAGAAAGTGCGCTGTATTGCCGATGAAGTGCCTTTTGAAATACCCGATAGTTGGGAATGGGTGAGATTCAAAAGTATATGTGAAATTGCCCGAGGTGGTTCACCCCGTCCTATTAAACAATTTCTTACAGAATCTTCAGATGGGATTAATTGGATTAAAATTGGTGATACAAATAAAGGTTGCAAATATATTAATCAAACTAATGAAAAAATCATTCCAGAAGGTGTATCAAAAAGTCGTATGGTGCACAAAGGAGATTTTCTATTAACAAATTCAATGAGCTTTGGTCGTCCCTACATATTAAACATTGATGGATGTATTCACGATGGTTGGCTTGTACTAAGTGGTTATAGTTGTTATTATGACAAAGATTTTCTTTTCTATATGCTTTCTTCACGTTTTGCATATTTTCAATTTTGTGATATTGTAAGTGGTGCAGTAGTAAAGAACTTAAATGTGGATAAAGTGAGTGCAGCATTATTCCCTCTTCCATCATTAAAAGAACAAAAACGCATCGTTACAAAAATTGAGGAACTATTACCATGTGTTGAAAAATACGAACAAGCAGAGAATGAATTGACGACTTTAAATGCCACATTTCCGGAACAACTTAAAAAATCCATTCTCCAACAGGCAGTAATGGGGAAACTTGTTCCGCAAGATCCCAATGATGAGCCTGCTTCCGTCCTGCTCGAACGCATCAAGGCAGAAAAAGCAAGACTCATCAAGGAAGGAAAAATAAAAAAAGATAAGCACGAATCTGTCATTTACAAAAGGGATAATTCTCATTATGAGAAGTTAGATGGAATCGAGCGTTGTATTGATGATGAAATACCTTTTCAAATACCTGATAGTTGGGAGTGGGTGAGGTTACATACAATAGTTTCAAAGGAAATAAAACGTGGTAAATCACCAAAATATGTAAACTTTTTTGTAGGGAAAAATTTAAGTTAAAAATAAAGAAGTTCATTATATGTTTTTGTACATCTTAAAA
>CANRHR010000021.1 GCA_947630475.1 uncultured Clostridia bacterium
CGGCAAGCGCACGGGCGCTTGACCCCGGTAGGTATATTTTTCATTTAGCTGTCCACTTTTTTGACTATAGTCCAATTCTACAAATTTATCTCCTGTTGTTCCGCCGCTGTAAGTCGTATATGATATTTCTCCATTGATTCTTATCGAAGACAAAATTGTTGTATTTGCAGGTGTATTTAATGGTTGTTTTATCAACAGAGCGTGTTCCTCTGATAGAACGACCATAAATTCTTGTCATATTTGTATTTACTCCACTTTCATCAATGAATACAAGTTTTTCTTTCGCGTAATTGGGAAGATTTTCAAGCCATATTTTTCTTTTATTTTTCACATCGGGAGCGTTCACGCTCCGAAGCATGAAGAGATTTTTTCTTATAAACATATCCCATTTTTATAACTGCTTTGCGAACAGTTTCATTTGCAGCATGCAGATCAAGTTTTTCTATTATTTCATCTATTGTTATATCAGACTGTTCTTGAATTACTTTATCAATATTTGACAAATCCTCTGCAGATAATAACGGTTTCCTTCCTCGAGTATTTGTTCTAAGCTTTACTGAACCGGTTGCTTTCTTTTGGCGATTCAGACGATATACCGTACTTGTGTCAACTCCAAAACATTCGGCAACTTCTCTTGCATTACCTGTTTTTTCATATGCTTCTACCAATAATTCTCTTGCTTCATTATGTAACATTTTAATCACCCCTATATTTATTATATCTCTATTGTCAATAGGGGCGTTATTTTATAGGATTGCTATAGATTTTTATTATACTAAAATATACATTATTTTTCAACACAAAACATTTTATTCCCTAGGGCAAAAGAGCTCACTTTTTAGGATATCATCGTGTTTAACATTCAATTTTATACTTTCAGATTCCTTTCAAAAAGCAAATGCTGTTGTCATGATTTGCAACTGAAAGAATCAATTTTAAATTTTCTGGCTTTGATGATTGAGGAAGCTTTTTTTAATCTGTTTTAAAAATCTTTCGGCAATGGGCGTAAAAATTTGATGTCTTTTCCAGATTAAATAAATTTTTGTTTTTAAAGCCGGTTCCAGCGGACGAAAAACCAAACCGCTGTCGGCGCCTGTATCTATAAGATGATCGAATGTTAAAAGGTATCCCAATCCTTCTTTAACAAAAAGAGAAGCGTTATATGAAAGACGAAACGAGCCTTCAAGATTAAGGCTGTCAATTTTTTCACCGCACCATGCATGAATGTCACGCTCCCAACTCTGCTTTGAGCAAAACAGAGAAAGCCCCACAAGATCATCGGCATATATTTTTTCTTTTTTGGCAAGCTTATCATTCTCCGGCATAACAACGCCCCAAATATCGGATTGCGGAAAGCACAAAAAATGATATTTAAGATCATTGGGTTCCTCAGCCAAAACAGCAAAATCTAAAATCCCTTTATCAAGCTTTTCCGTAACTTGCTCCGTATCTCCGCTGGTGATGTGATAGCGTAAATCGGGATACATCTTTTTAAATTGCTTTATCTCACGGGCAAGATAACGTATTAAATATGATTCGGCAAGGCCTAAGTAAAGTTCTCCTCCTGTTATATCGTCAAGCGAGTTAAATTCATCAAGTATTTTATCCGCCATATTTATCAAATCTTCCGCTCTTTTGCGCAGCAAAATACCTGCTTCTGTGAGGGTAATGCTGAAGCTGTGGCGGTTAAATAATTTTTTGCCAAGCTCATCTTCCAGCATTTGTATTTGCCTTGAAAGAGTAGGCTGGCTTACGTGCAGATACTGTGCGGCACGTGTCATGCTTTCTTCTCTTGCGGCTGCCAAAAAATATTTAAGAGTTCGTATCTCCATAGTTATCCTCCTAAATGATATTACTAAAAAGAATATCTTGATATAAATTATAACAATTAGCGGAATAATATTCAAGGTTGTATAATTACAATTAAAGATATCGTTATATATAATTTGAAAGGACGGTAATTAAAATGACAGATTCAACTAAGCTTGAGCTTACAAACGAATGGGATAAAACTTTTCCAAAAAGTGAAAAAACAGATCACAAAAAGGTTACATTTACAAATCGCTACGGAATTACTCTTGCCGCTGATATGTATACTCCCAAAAATGCATCGGGCAGGCTTGCAGCCATTGCGGTATGCGGCCCTTTCGGAGCTGTAAAAGAGCAGGCGTCAGGGCTTTATGCACAAACTATGGCGCAAAGAGGTTTTGTTACAATTGCCTTTGATCCTTCCTTTACAGGCGAAAGCGGGGGTTTTCACCGTTATATGGCATCGCCGGATATAAATACAGAGGATTTTCAGGCGGCTGTGGATTTTCTTTGTACACAGGATAATGTTGACCCGGAAAGAATAGGCATAATCGGCATATGCGGCTGGGGCGGCATGGCACTGAATACGGCGGCTTTGGATACAAGAATTAAGGCTGTTGTAAGCTCCACTATGTATGATATGACAAGGGTAAACGCAAGAGGATATTTTGACTCCGAGGACAGCCCCGAGCAGCGCTTTGAAAAGAAAAAGGCGCTTAACGAACAGAGAACGCAAGACTTTAAAAACGGAAATTATGAGCTTGGCGGCGGCGTTGTCGATCCTCTGCCTGATGATGCGCCATTTTTTGTTAAGGATTATTATGCTTATTATAAAACCCCAAGAGGTTATCATTCCCGTTCATTAAACTCAAACGGCGGCTGGAACAAAATCGGCTGTATGTCGTTTTTAAATCAGCCTATCCTGTGCTTTGCCAACGAGATTAGAAGCGCCGTGTTGGTTATACATGGAGAAAAGGCACATTCCTGCTATTTTAGCCGTGATGCTTTTGATGCTATTATAAAAAACAACCCTTATGCAGACAATAAGCAGCTTATGATAATTCCCGATGCCGTACACACCGATTTGTATGATAACCTTGATGTTATACCGTTTGATAAAATTGAATCTTTCTTTACCCAATACTTAAAATAAAGTTTATAAAATTCCCAAAGCATGATATTTATGTTTTGGGAATTTTTTAAATGAAGAGAAAATATTTTTAATCAAAAAGGCTTTTCTAACTTACCCAATAATGCTATAATAGTATAATGTTTAAATATAAAGCAACATCTGTGAGGAGTGTACTTAAAACGATGGAACAGTTAGTTATTACGGGCCAAAAAAAGCTTTTCGGCGAGGTTCCCATAAGCGGCGCAAAAAATGCCGTTGTTGCCATAATACCGGCAGCTATAATGGCAAACGGAATTTCTATAATAGAAAATTTGCCATGCATAGAGGACGTTACCTGCTTAGTAAACACAATTAAAGCTTTGGGCGCAGAATGTCAATTTTTAGATGATAACAAGCTTAAGATAGATTCCACAAATATAAAAAGCTATATAGCTACAGATGATTCCGTAAAAAAAATCAGAGCCTCTTATTATCTTATGGGCGCTTTGTTGGGGAGATTTAAAAGGGCGGAAGTCGCAATGCCGGGGGGATGCAATTTTGGCTCAAGACCTATCGATCTCCACCTTAAGGGCTTTGAGGCTATGGGCGCGCAGGTTAAGCAGGAATACGGCATAGTAAAGCTTTATGCCGAAAAGCTTAGGGGAGCGCATATTTATCTTGATCAGGCAAGTGTTGGGGCAACAATTAATATTATGCTTGCGGCAGTTTATGCTGAAGGCTCAACAATAATAGAAAACGCCGCAAAAGAACCTCATATAGTTGATACCGCAAACTTTTTAAATATGCTTGGCGCAAAAGTTAAAGGAGCGGGCACCGATGTTATTAAAATAAAGGGCGTAAAAGAGCTTAGAGGCGCCGAATATATGATTATACCAGATCAAATCGAGGCGGGTACATATATGATAGCGGCAGCCGCCGCAGGCGGTGACGTTACCGTTAAAAACATAATACCAAAACATATGGATTCTCTTTCTGCAAAGCTTGACGAAATAGGCTGCATCATAGAAGAAGGCGACGATTTTATAAGGGTTATTTCAACGGGAAGCTTTCGCAGCGCTAATGTAAAAACTATGGCATATCCGGGCTTTCCTACAGATTTACAACCGCAGATGACTGCGCTTTTATGCATTGCCGACGGTACAAGCACATTGACGGAAAATGTATGGGAAAATCGTTTTCAGTATGTAAATGAGCTTAGGCGCTTAGGCTGCAGCCTTACTGTGGAGGGAAGAGCGGCAATAATAAAAGGCGTTTCTCAGCTTAGCGGAGCGGAGGTTAACGCTACAGACCTGAGAGCCGGCGCAGCACTGATTGTTGCGGGGCTTTGCGCAAAGGGCGTAACAAGGATAGGAAATGTAAAATACATAGACAGAGGATATGAAAAAATAGAATATAAGTTAAAAGCAATTGGCGCTGATATTAAAAGAGTTATAAAGGAATAAGGTGCAGATATGTCAGTTAAATTTGCAACATTGGCAAGCGGAAGCAGCGGCAACAGTATTTTTGTTGGAACGGAAAAAACAAAAATTTTAATAGATGCCGGTTTAAGCGGAAAAAAAGTTGAAGAGGCTCTTAAAGATCTTAATTTAAGCGGAAAAGATATAGACGCAATTTTTGTAACGCATGAACACATAGACCATGTAGATGGGATAGGCGTTTTATCAAGACGCTATGATATACCTGTTTACGCCACAGAGGGTACATGGCTCCAAATGCCCTCGAAGGTTGGCTGCATTAAAGAAAAAAATCAAAAGCTTATATACAGTGATGAAAACTGTATTTTTAATGACCTGTGCATACATCCGTTTGACATTCCTCATGATGCGGCTCAGCCTGTGGGCTTTACGGTTTCGGCAGGTGATGCAAAAATTGCCGTGGCAACGGATATAGGTCATGTAACAAGAACAATACTGGATAATATTAAAGATTGCAGCTCAATTTTGCTTGAAAGCAATCATGATGTAGAAATGCTTAAAAACGGCTCATATCCTTATCCGCTTAAGCAAAGGGTTTTGGGCAAAAATGGACATCTCTCAAACGATGCGGCAGGAAAGCTGCTTGCCTGTATAATGAGCGACAAGCTTAAGTATGCCTTTTTGGGACATTTGAGTAAGGAAAACAACACTCCGGAGCTTGCTTATGAAACGGTAAGCTTTATCTTGAAAGAATACGGCATAGAAATAGGAACATATTTCAAGCTTTTTACGGCACCGAGATACGGTGTTAAAAATCCTGTGACCGTTTAAAAAAAGGGCTGTTGCCCTATCAGAAAACCCCCTGTTTTAATTTAAAACAGGGGGTTTTTAATAAACAGAATATTAAGCAGAATAAATTGATATTGTTTTATTCTCTCCGTCCCAATTAACATCCGCCCCTAAGCTTTCGCTTACAAACCTTAAAGGAACCATTGTATTGCCGTTAACAAGTTTTGCCGGAGAAGCCAGAGAAATGCTTTTTCCGTTTACAACGGCTGTACCGCTGTTAATTGTAAGCAAAATTGTTGTATTGCCCTTAGTTGAAGTTATGGTTTGAGAATTACTGTCCCAATTTACGCTCGCCCCAAGTGCTTCAAATATTGCCCTCATAGGTACCATTGTTGTGTTGTTTTCGATGTATGGCGGCTGATTAAAGGAGAGTTCGTTATTATTTAAAATAACTTTTATTGCTGTTGGTTTTGTTTCGTTCTCAAAGCTGTATAAAGGTTTCCAATCAAGAGAAACAATACTTTCCCTTTTTTTGTTAAACATAGAATCGACTTGCTCTGCTGAAATTTCCTGTCCGTCACTATATAAAAAGTCAATGAAATTACTATTGTTGTAAATAGCGTAACTATCGCAGCTGATATTATTTACAAGATCAAAGCTAATATCATTTAACCTATATGTGTTATAATCTCGGTTGCTTGCACCTGAACTGCTTGATTCAAAAATTTCATTTGTATCTAATAACCAACAATTCCATCTATAACCCATACCCTCTTCAAATTTAACAAGTATTCCATCCTTAAAAGTATTAATGCTCCAAAGATGGTATTTATCATATATGTCATATTCACTGCCATTAATATCGCTGCCAATAAACAGTTCTGGTATACCGTTATTATCAATATCTTTCAATGAATAAGACATATCTTCACTGCCATAGCCATAATCAGTTATATATCCAATACTTACGTCTTTATATCTGCCATCATTCAGTTTATCTATGTCAATATTATTTTTTCCGTTAGCTTCAAATTCTTTGGTAACTGCATTGTATTGGTCTATTACATTTTTATATGCATCATACCAGTTATTTACTCCATCATAAATAGAATAAGTTTGAAAATTTATTGGCATTGATTGCATTTCATAGCTTTTTCTTTTAAATGTAAGCTCATCAACATTTTTTTCATCAACCATATATATCTTGTAATCAGGATTAAATCCATACTCATAGCTTGCAAGAGTTTTTTCCTTTACCAATTTATCACCTGACAGCACATAATTAGCATAATACCAACCATTGGTATCCTCCATACTGTGTCCAATCGCAATACCGTTTTGAGTTTTGTAAATAGTGCTATAATCATTTATCGAAATAGAATCAATATTGTTGTATGAATTATTATTGTATTTATATATCAATAAGCTTGAATTACCTTCAACAATCAGCTCATCAATATTGTCATTATCTAAATCTGTAAATGCATACACACAATCAGGATATTGTTTAAGTATATCTGCGCAATTATATATTTGGCTTCCATATGACACGACAAGCTGAAGCTGAAGAAGCACAATAACAGTAAAACAAATGCATATAAATTTACAAAGCGTATTTGTTTTTGCTTTTTTTATATTAATTTTCATAAAGATAATTCCTTTCTGTTAATCCTATTTAAATCCGAGAGGTTTTTTAGCCGACGGAATGAGCTTTTTTATCTCAGCTCTTAATTCCCATATAATCCTTATAATCTTTAACGGAGTAATTTAAAATAAGCTCCTTTGGCATTTCGGCTTCGGCTATCAGCTCTTCGGCATAGGAAAAATCGCCGATTTGCAAATGATAATGCGCATCGCTGCCTAATATAACAGGCTGCTGCCTTTGGGCGCATTTTTTTATAATATTGATAATTGTATCTCTTCCGCCGAATCTTGTGTTGTTTGGGTTAAGCGATGTATTGTTTATTTCTATAAGAGTATCCGTCTTTTTTGCGGTATCCACAATTTTATCTATATCTATTGGATATCGGGGATCTCCGGGGTGGCCCAAAACCTTTACAAGTGGATTGAGCATTGCGTTTACCGCAGCTTCTGTGTTTTCTTCGATGCTCATAGGCTTTATGCAGGGAATATGCAGGCTTGCAATAACAACATCAAGCCCTTTTATAAGCTCTTCTTTTAAATCCACATTTCCGTTTTTATCCATAATATTAAGCTCTACGCCTGTTAATATTTCAACCCCATTTATAAACCTCGGCAGTATTTTAAGATTCATAAAATGCAGACTTCCGCAGCTTCCGGGCATCTTTGGCGCATGATCTGTTATTGCTATCAGCTTTAAGCCCTTTTTTGCCGCATATTCGGCGTTTTCGGTTATTGTGCTGTATGCATGACCGCTTGAAACAGAATGTATATGTGTGTCCAATTCGTAATTCATTTTATTTTCCTTTCTTAAGCTTATTTAAAAAAGCTATGTCATTTTCGTCCAAAACAGCCGTTTTTAAAAGCTCCGGTCTTTTTAAAAATGTTCTTTCAAGAGATTTTTCTCTTCGCCATTTTTTAATTTCTTTGTGATTGCCGGAAAGCAGTACGTTAGGAACTTTTTTGCCCATAAACTCCGCAGGCCTTGTATATTGAGGATATTCCAAAACGCCGTTTGTAAGACTTTCGTCAATACAGCTTTCGAGGCTTCCCAAAACCCCGGGCACAAGCCTTGATATGCAGTCTATAACAATCATTGCCGCAAGCTCTCCGCCTGTCAGAATATAATCGCCAACAGATATTTCGTCTGTTACTATCTCTTCGATAACTCTTTCGTCAATACCCTCATAATGACCGCATAAAATTATTAAATTATCCTGCTTTGAAAGCTCTTCCGCCATTTTTTGGTTAAACAGCTTTCCCTGAGGGCTCATGTAAATTACTCTTGCATTGGGAACCTCTTTTTTGATATCGGCATAGGCGCCGAAAACAGGCGGAGCCTGCATAACCATTCCAACTCCGCCGCCATAAGGATAATCGTCTGTATGCCTGTGTTTATTGTCGGCATAATTTCTTATATCAACAGCCTTTATGCCTATAATGCCGGCATCGGAAGCTCTTTTTATAATGCTGTGATTTAAGCCCTGTAAAATCATATCCGGAAATAAAGTTAATACATAAAAGTTCATTATCTCAAACCTTCCAAAAGCCTGACCGTCATTTTTTTGTTTGCAGTGTCAACATTTAATATACACTGCTTTATGGCAGGAACAAGTATTTCATTTTGTTCATTTTTTACAACATATACATCATTTGCGCCCGTAAAAATTATATCGGTTATCAGCCCTAAATTTTCGCCCGTATCGGTTACAACCTCCATATCATATAAATCCCTTATATAATATTCGTCCTTACCGCAAGGAAGAGCTTTATCCTCGCTTATCTTAACTTCACAGCCCTTAAGCTTTTCGGCGCTTGTCATATCGTCTATGCCTTTTAGCTTTAAAAGCACAAATTGTTTGTGATATCTTACAGACTCAATCTCATACTCAGCGCAAATATCCTTGCTTTGTGCAAAAATACTGTCCAAAAGCTTGAATCTTTCAGGCTCGTCTGTGGTTGGAACAACCCTAAGCTCTCCTTTTATGCCTTGTGTATTTACAATTTTTCCGATAACAAAATAATTATTTTCCAAAATATAAGCTCCTTAAAAATTATCTTTAAAAAAGTTTGTTAATATTAAAACTATTTTAGTATATCTGATATATAATCTTTTATATCATCTCTGTTAATTACAGATTTATGGATTATTTCTCTTTTATCTATATCTTTGACAGGCTCGGGAATCGCTGTTGAAGAAACCTCGCTTAATGTGTTAAGAGCGGCAAACGGATCGATATCGTTATATTTTTCATCGATGGCTTTTAAAACTTCCTTGGCAAATTTATAAGGGCTTGCCGTTGAAACGATAACATTTTTATTTTTATCTTTGTTTCCCGCTTCGGCAAGGTATTTTTTTAAGCCGCAGTATGCAACGGCGGTATGTGTATCCATAACATAGCCGCATTCTTCAAATTTGCTTTTTATGGCATCGAATGTTTCTTTAATGGAAGCATATTCTCCCTTAAAGCATGATTGCGCTTTAAAGCTGTATTTGCCCTCGGCGGACAGCTTTTTCATAAGCTCGTTTGTCTTTTCGCTGCTTTGTGATAAATGATATAAAAGCCTTTCAAGATTGCTTGATATAAGAATATCCATAGATGGAGAAACAGTAACTATAAATTCTCTGTTTATATCGTAAATTCCGGTTTTAAAGAAATCGTAAAGCACCTTATTGTCGTTTGAAGCGCAAATAAGATTTCCTATAGGAAGGCCCATATTTTTTGCGTAAAAGCCGGCAAGAATATTTCCAAAGTTGCCTGTCGGAACAGTAAAGTTTAATTCGTCCCCCATTTTTATCGCTTGGCTTTTAACCATTTGGGCATATGCGTAAAAATAATATACAATCTGAGGAGCAAGACGGCCTATATTTATTGAGTTGGCGGAGGAAAAAACATATCCTTTTTCTTTTAATTTATCTGCAAAAGCTTTGTCGGTAAAAATCTTTTTGACAGCGCTCTGCGCATCGTCAAAATTTCCTTTTATGCCTGCAACAAATGTATTTTTGCCCTTTTGGGTTACCATTTGAGCTTTTTGTACATCGGATACTCCCTCTTGAGGGAAAAATACTATAATTTTTGTATCCTCAACATCGGCAAAGCCCTCCAATGCCGCTTTCCCTGTATCTCCGCTTGTTGCTGTAAGTATAACGATCTGCTCGTTTACATTATTTTTTTTGGCGGCGGTTTTTAAAAGGTGAGGAAGTATAGATAATGCCATATCCTTAAAGGCTATTGTTTTGCCGTGAAACAGCTCTAAAAAATAATCATTTCCGGCTTTTTTAAGCGGCGCAATAAGCTCTGTATCAAATTTTGAATCATACGCCGAATTTATGCAGTCTTTAAGCTCGTCTTGCGTAAAATCATCCAATATAAGCTTTAAAACCTCATAAGCAAGCTCTTTATAGCTGTATTGTGTTATTTCCTCAAGCTTAAAATCTATTTTTGGAATATCTTCCGGCACATAAAGACCTCCGTCGGGGGCAATGCCGTTAACTATTGCCATGCTTGCGCTTACATAATTTTTATCGCCTCTTGTGCTTTTAAATTTTATGCTCATTATATATCAATCCTTTCAGCTCATCTTTATTAATTGCTTCTAAAAATATTTATAAAGCATTATACTACAAAAGGCGGACAAAATCAAAAGGAATATTAAATTTGCAGCGCTGAAAAACAACAGATACTTTTTTTTGTCAGCCTTTTTATATCCGGAATAAAGCCTAAATGCTATAAGGCTTGCAAGGCTTGCAACCAATGTGCCAAGGCCTCCGGTGTTTACGCCGAGAAGCAAGGCGGCGTAATTTTTTGTAAAGCCCGAAAGCATTACCGCACAGGGAACATTGCTTATAAATTGGCTTAAAATTACACTGCATATAAATTCATGCCCTTTAACGGCTGATTCCATAATGCTTCTTAAAGAGTCTATTCGTCCTGCGTTTCCCACAAAAATAAAAAAACAAATAAACGTAAGAAGCAAAAACCAATCTATATTTTTTAAAACATTTCTGTCAAAAATAAAAACCGAAGCAAAAATCAATAAAGCCACAAAAAACGTAAAGCTCTGCTTTGAAATGAAAACGGCAGCTAATGCCAATATGGCAAAAAACATATAAAATATAAAAAATTTTTTATTTATTTTATATTCGCTTTTATTACTGCGGTTAAGTTTTTCTCTTTTAACGGGGAAAAGACAGATAATAAGAAGCGCACAGCTTAACATAAACACAGGCAGAGTTATTTTTAAAAATTCAACGGCTGAAATTCCGTAATATGAATAGATATACAGGTTTTGAGGATTGCCCATAGGGGTAAACATACTTCCTATATTGGCAAAGATACTTTGAAGAACAACAATATATATTATTTTGTCTTCTTTTGAACAAATCCTTAAGGTTTCTATGGCAAAGGGTACAAATGTTATAAGAGCAACATCATTTGTTATAAGAGCAGACAAAAAGAACGGCAAAGCGAGCAAAATCGCTGTAAGCTCACGCATATCGGAAGCCTTTGATATTATTTTTTCGGCGCAGACTGTAAATACATTTATACTTTTAAGCCCTGCAACCACAGCCATAAGGCTGAATAAAAGAGCGATAACCTTAAGATCCACATAACTTAAATATTTTACATCGGGCTTTATGATAAAACAGCTTATCAGCGCCAAAATAAAGGCTGCAGTAAAAACAGCCTCTTTTTTTAATTTTTTTAGTATTGTTTTCATTATTACTTATCCTTTTTTGAATGAATATTTCTGATTGTTTTTTTCTTTTTTCGCAGTGTATTTTTGGTATTTTTTGAAGTTTTGTATTCTTTTTTTGGTTTTATAAGGCAATGCTTGTCGAAGCCTATCAAATCTGTCCTTCCGGCTTTTTTAAGAGCTTCTTCCACAAGGGCATGATTATGAGGCGCCCTATACTGCATTAATGCTCTTTGCATAGCTTTTTCGTGAGGTGATTTAGGCACATATACTTTTGTCATATCTCTCGGATCAAGCTCTGTATAATACATACAGGTTGAAAGTGTGCCGGGAGTCGGATAAAAATCCTGAACCTGTTCCGGCATATAGCCCAGATCTTTTAAATAAAGCGCAAGTTCTATAGCCGCATTTAAATCACAGCCCGGATGAGAGCTCATAAAATATGGTACAAGGTATTGATTTTTACCAAGCTTTTTGTTTATTTCGTAATATTTTTTTACGAATTTTTCATAAACTTCTTTTGACGGCTTGCCCATTTTATCGAGAGCCTTTGGCGAAATATGTTCCGGCGCAACCTTTAGCTGACCGCTTATATGATTTTCGCACAGCTCATAAAAAAATGAATCGTCTTTATCATAAATTAAATAGTCGTATCTTATCCCGGAACGCACAAAAACTTTTTTAACCTTTGGAAGTTCTCTTAATTTTTTAAGCAGAGCCAAATAATCTTTATGATCGACTTTTAAATTTTTGCAGGCCGTGGGAAAAAGACATTGTTTGTTTTGGCATACTCCGCTTTTAAGCTGCTTTTCGCAGGCAGGCGCCCTAAAATTGGCAGTAGGGCCTCCCACATCGTGAATATAGCCCTTAAAATCGGGATCCCATATTAGCTTTTTGGCTTCGTTTATTATAGAGCTGTGGCTCCTCGCCTGAACAACTCTGCCTTGATGAAAGGCAAGAGCGCAGAAATTACAGTTTCCAAAACAACCTCTGTTTGAAATAAGGCTGAATTTGACTTCTTCTATTGCGGGCACTCCTCCCAAGTTTTCATATGACGGATGATAGCTTCTCATATAAGGCAGACTGTAGGAGTTGTCAAATTCGCCTGTTGTAAGAGGCTCGGATGGCCTGTTTTGAACAACGTAGCAGTCGGAATAAGGCTCTATAAGCATTTTTGCCGTTATAGAATCTGTGTTTTTATATTGCGTGAGGAAGCTTTCGGCGTATTTCCTTTTGCTGCTTCTACATTCGTTATATGACGGAAGCATTATATAGTCTTCATAAATATTGTCTAAATTTTTTGTTTTATAAACCGTTCCTTTTACATATGTTATTTCATTTACGGCAATGCCGCTTTTAAGGCTGTCGGCAAGCTCTATTATCTGATGTTCTCCCATACCATACATGAGGATATCCGCCTGAGAATCCAAAAGAACAGACCGCCTTAGCTTGTCATCCCAATAATCGTAATGACAGAGTCTTCTAAGGCTTGCTTCAAGGCCGCCTATCATTATAGGAATATCTTTATATGCCTGCCTTATTTTTTGGCAGTAAACTATTGTCGCCCTGTCGGGCCTTAAGCCTGATACCCCGCCGGGCGAATAGAGGTCTTTTTTGCGCCTTTTTTTGGCGACACTGTAATGATTAACCATTGAATCGATATTGCCGCCCGTAACCAAGAATGACAGCTTGGGACGCCCAAGGCGCATAAAGCTTTCTGTACTTTTCCAATCGGGCTGGGCGATTATGCCAACCTTATAGCCATGGCTTTCAAGAAGCCTAGATATGATTGCCGCACCAAAAGACGGATGATCTACATAAGCATCGCCGCTTACAAGCACAAAATCAAGCTCTTTCCAGCCTCTTTTCTCCATATCAGCTTTGCTTATGGGCAAAAAATCCATATTATCCATCGCTCCTTACTCAAAGTTAAAACAGATTATATCTTCAGACTGTCAAAAAACTTATACTTTTGTTTATATCAGCCGAAACAAAGCTTTTATTTTGTCAGTTTTGGCTTTTAAGCTTTGTAATTGTTTTTATAATTTCATCCATATTTATCGGTTTTGATAAATGGGCGTTCATTCCTGCGTCTATGGCATTTTTAACATCTTCCGAAAAAGCGTTTGCGGTCATAGCCAAAATAGGTATTTCTTTTGAGCGGGGATGAGAACTTTCTCTTATTCGGCGTGTTGCCTCATAACCGTTCATGACAGGCATTTGAACATCCATAAGTATCATGTCATAAAAACCATCTTGTGATTTTTCAAACATTTCAACCGCTTTTTCTCCGTTTTGGGCAATATCGCAAAAAGCGCCTTTCATTTTAAGCAGCTCAGTTAAAATTTCAGCATTTATTTCGTTATCTTCAGCCGCTAAAAATCTCATGCCCTCAAGAATTGTACTTTCTTCAGGCTTATCAGCTTCGTTGTTTTCGCTGCCCAGAATATTTTCTATTGCGTGGCGGAAAGTAGAAACAAAAAACGGTTTTGACATAAATACATCTATGCCGGCTTTTTTTGCATCTTCTTCTATATCGCCCCAATCATAAGCCGTAAGAACCAAAATAGGAACGGAACCGCCTATATTTTTCCTTATCCTTTTGGCAACCTCAACGCCATCCATTTCGGGCATCTTCCAGTCTATTATTATAACATCAAAGCCTATGCCGAGCTTGGAAGCTTTTGTTATGGTATCTATGGCGGCTAAGGCATCGGTTGAATAATTTACCTTAACGCCTGTATCCGACATAAGCTGCTGAACGCCTTTGCAGACTTCTTCGTCGTCATCTATTATAAAAATATTGAAGATATTGTTTTTAGCCCAAAATTCACTGTCGTTATGTTGGTTGTTAAGAACATAAAAGCCTAAATCAACGGTAAATTCGCTTCCCTGAGATTGTTTGCTTTTAACGTATATTTTTCCGCCCATAAGATCTATAATGTTTTTTGTTATGGCCATGCCAAGCCCTGTGCCTTGAATGCTGTTTGTTACAGAGCTTACCTCTCTTGTAAACGGCTCGAATATTTGTTTTACAAATTCTTCGCTCATACCTATGCCGTTGTCTTTTACAATAAATCTTAGGTTAACGTAATTTGTGCAGCGGTTTTCAAGGCGGCGAACGATAAATTCGATCTTTCCTCCGTCGGGGGTATATTTAATCGCATTTGAGATAAGGTTTATCATAATTTGATTAAGCCTAAGCTTATCGCCTAAAATTATTTCGGGTATTTTTCCGCTGACAATCATATCAAAGCTTTGGTCCTTTGCTTTTGCCTGAGGCACCAAAATAGAACAAAGCTCCTCTAAAAGCTCAGGCAGACTAAACTCTGCGATATTTAAAAATGTTTTGCCGCTTTCTATTTTGCTCATATCCAAAACGTCGTTTATAAGGCTGAGAAGATGCTGGCTTGATGCCGTTATTTTTTTTGCATATTCAAGCACAAGATCTTCTTTGTCGGCATTTTTGCTTAAAAGCATAGCAAAGCCTACTATAGCGTTCATAGGCGTTCTTATATCGTGCGACATATTGGACAGGAAAAGACTTTTGGCTTCGTTTGCAAATTTTGCGGCGTTTAACGCCTCTTTTAGGCTTTCGTTCATTTTTATTTCTTCTGTCCTGTCTGAAAATACCAGAATAAATTTATCGGTATTATCCTTTTTTATATGAAAGAATGTTTTTCTGTACCATCGTTTTTCACCGGTTTTTTTATGAAAATGTTCACATTCGGTGGAAATGCTTTTGCCCTCCGGTATTGCTTTTATGGTTTCGATATGAACTTTATTATCGCCGCCTATTATGGTTTCGTGAATAAGCTTAGGATTTTTCTTTACCTCTTCGGGAGAAATGCCCAAAAGCCTTTCTATATTTGGGCTTACATAATCGATATTTACGGCATCGCCCTGAAGCATAATAAAAATATCGTCAACGTTTCTTGAAAGTAAGCTGAAAAGCTCTTCCCGATGCTTTATTTCAGAAATTTTGGTATTCATATTTTTTTTACCTCTTTTTAAAAATATTAAAATTATTGCCGTACTCAATATAATAAAAATACAGTCAAGCATCAGGACGGTTGCTATTCTTATTTCCTCTATGCCTTTATTGACCTCTTTTCTCGGAGCGTTGCTTACAAGATACCAATCATAAAAGCCTAAAGGCCGATATGATATATAGTTGTATGATTTACCTAAAATACATTGTATGACGCCTGTTTCACCTTTTTTTATATCGTTAAAAATTTTTTCACGGCATTTGGAGTTAAATTTGCCTATGTTTTTTATATATTCAAAATAGTTGTCTATGCCTACCTCATATGAAGAAGAAAACAAAACATCTCCGTTTGAATCTATAACAAAGCATTGAGATGTACCCGAAAAAGCGGAAACGTTAAGGGAATCCGTCACCTCTCTAATGTCGTAACTCATGGCGACAGCGCAGTAATTAAAGCCGTGATAGCTGCCTTTTTCGATAGGGGCGGCAAAAATGGCAACCGGATATTCCTCTTCGGGAAGGCTGACGTTTACAACAATGCTTTCGCTGCCGGGAACAAGCTTATTCAGATTATCACCAAGCTGCATATTGCCTTTTTTGTTTTTTATCGAGATATAATCTCCGTTATCGGCTATAAAGTAAAATTCTTTAAATTTAAGGCTTTGCTTGCGCTGCTCCAACAGAGCCGCAAACCTATCGTTGTTTATGTCGCCTTCTTCAAGTATATAATTTCTCCAGTTGTATATAAGATTGAGGTTTTTTGAAACAATAGTAGCAAATTCCGTATTTACCTGAGAATATATCTCAGCCATATGATTTGCTCCTTCTATATAAATTTTTTTTGATATGAAATTTGAATAAGCAAATATAATAGCTATTATTATAAAAATAAACGCCAAAAACAGAATGTCGTTTAATCTTTTATTTTCCATTTCATATGTTCCTTTCAGAGCCTTCAAAATTTTGAAAAATAATGCCTTAAAAACAGACACAAAATAATATATTGGAGCCGCCCGCCTTAAATATGAGGATTGGCTGCAAGTTAAAAAAGACTAACCGTTTCAGACAGCCCAGTATCGGAGTACGAATATCATTTAAAAACCGTTTAACGAGCCAATGACATTAGCAATTCGCTTACGCTGCATACTTATATTAAATTATACATTTTATATATGGGATAAGCATACTTTAAGATAAAATTTAAAAAGCTCCCGAAGGGGCTCGAACCCTCGACCTATTGATTACGAATCAATCGCTCTGCCAACTGAGCCACGGGAGCATAGTTTATAATTCACTGCATCAAATGCTTTTACCATTATACAACATATCTGCTTAAAAGTAAATCATATTTTTAATTTTATATTTAAAATATAAATTTCGATAAAATGTATACAAATAAAAAATGATTTCCGTGATGAAATGCTGTCAATGGTTGACAAATTTAATCCGTTAGAGTATATTTTCTATAGGCAGGCGTATTATGCGCCGCTTTTAAAATGCCGAATATCCGTAATATAAAAACGGAATTATTAAATCGGCTAAAAATTAAAAAAAG
This sequence comes from uncultured Clostridia bacterium, assembly GCA_947630475.1. GTDB lineage: Bacteria > Bacillota > Clostridia > Lachnospirales > CAG-274 > CANRHR01. Next base: position 17,031 of record CANRHR010000021.1, read on the forward strand.
GAGATTTAAATATGAAAAAATTTATGGCTTTGGCTATTGCTTTTGCATTGAGTTTATCTTTTGTTGGATGCGGCGATTCATCGGCAAATGAATCGGCAGGAAGTACGGATCAGATTAACAATGAAGCCTCAGAGCAGGAGCACAGCGATAATGATGAAAAGCTTAAAATATCAATCGCTCAGTTTGCAGAACACGGCTCTCTTGATAATTGCCGTGAGGGATTTATTGACGGACTTAAAGAAGAAGGCTTTGAAGAGGGCAAAAATATAGAAATCGAATACCAAAATGCGCAAGCCGATATGGGCGCAGCAAACCAAATAGCTCAAAATTTTGTTAACGATAAAGCCGATCTTATTTGCGCAATAGCAACACCTATGGCACAGGCGTGCTACAATGCGGCGGACGGAACTGACATACCCGTTATATATACGGCTGTAACCGATCCTGTTGCGGCAGAGCTTTCAAATGAAAACAAATTAAGTGAAAAAAATGCCACAGGCACAAGCGATAAGCTTCCGGTTGAGCAGCAGCTTAAAATGATAAGAGCGTTTATGCCGGAAGCCAAAAAAATAGGAATACTTTACAGCACAAGCGAAGTAAATTCAGAAACAGCCATTGAGCAGTATAAAGAAAAAGCCGGAGAATACGGATTTGAAATTGTTGAAAGCGGAGTAAATCAATCGGCGGATATACCTATGGCTGCCGCAGATATTGCTTCAAAGGTTGACTGTATTACAAACTTAACCGACAACACTATCGTAAGCAATCTTGCCGTTGTTCTCGATGCAGCCGAAAAGGCGTCTATACCTGTTTTCGGAAGTGAAATAGAGCAAGTTAAAAATGGCTGTGTTGCGGCGGCAGGCCTCGATTATATCGAGCTTGGAAAGCTTACGGGAAAAATGGCGGCATCAGTGCTTAAAAATGAAAAGAAAGCAAATGAAATTGAATATGAAGTAATATCACAGAGCAATGTATATATTAATTCTCAGGCTTTGGACAAATTTAACCTTAGCGTGCCTGACGATATGAAAGAAAGTGTAATTGAGGCTGAGTAATATCGGCTTTGGAGCGAATGGGAGAATTTTATGGCTATAACGTTGAGCATTTTGGAACAAGGGCTTATATACGCTGTTTTAGCTCTTGGAGTTTATATAACTTATAAAATACTTGATTTTCCCGACCTTACAGTGGACAGCAGTTTCCCTTTGGGGGCTGCTGTAAGCGCTATACTTATAACAAAAGGGTTAAACGCTTATCTGTGTCTTATAGTTTCTTTTTTGGCAGGCGCCGCAGCAGGCCTTACAACAGGTATTATACACGTAAAATTTAAGGTAAGAGATTTGCTTTCGGGTATAATAACTATGACAATGCTTTATTCTATAAATCTGCATATAGCCGGAAAAGCCAATCTTCCTATTTTTAATTCGGAAAACATATTTTCCATTTCTCCTTTAAAAGATTATTTAGGCGGATTCAATACATTGTTTATAATATTTTTGGTTGTTTTGGCGGCAAAATTGGTTCTTGATTGGTATTTAAAGACAAAAAGCGGGTATCTGTTAAGAGCTGTGGGCGATAATCCTACTCTGGTAACAAGCCTTTCAAAGGATAACGGAACAGTGAAAATAATAGGTCTTGTTATCGCAAATGCTCTTGTTTCGCTTTCCGGCGCCGTAATGTGTCAGCAGCAGAGGTTTTTTGAAATCTCTATGGGAACAGGCGCTATAGTTATAGGCCTTGCCTCTGTTATAATAGGCATAAATTTGTTTAAGACAGCTTCGTTTTTAAAGCCTACAACGGCTGTTATTTTAGGCTCGGTAGTATATAAAGCCTGTGTTGCCATAGCTATTTCATTCGGCCTTTCGGCAACCGATATGAAGCTTATAACGGGCGCATTGTTTTTAGCCGTCCTTATTTTGGGAAATTTAGGAAAGGGGAAAAAATCAAATGCTTGAGCTTAGAAACATAAAAAAGATTTTTAACCAAAATACGGTAAACGAAACAACAGTATTTGATAATTTCAATCTTTCTGTGAAAAAAGGCGATTTTGTAAGCGTAATCGGCTCAAACGGATCGGGCAAAACGACAATGTTAAACATAATATGCGGCTCTCTTCCGATTGAGGGCGGTGAAATAATAATAGGAGACAGAAACCTGACAGGACAAAAGGAATATAAACGATATAAAAACATAGGCAGGGTTTATCAAAACCCTTCTTTGGGAACTTGTCCGTCAATGACTCTTTTGGAAAATATGTCGCTTGCCGACAACAAGGGTAAAATATACGGCTTGGGAAGAGGTACCGATAAAAAAAGAATAAATTATTATAAGCAGCTTTTAAGCCGCCTTAATTTAGGCCTTGAGGATAAGCTTTATGTAAAAGTAGGGCTTTTATCCGGAGGACAAAGGCAAGCCGTTGCTTTGCTTATGTCTACAATGACGCCGATAGATTTTCTTATATTGGATGAACATACAGCGGCGCTTGATCCCAAAACAGCTGAAGTAATAATGCAGCTTACACGAGAGCTTGTAATTGAAAAGAAAATTACTGCCATAATGGTTACGCATAATTTAAAATACGCTGTGGAATATGGCAATCGCCTTATTATGATGTGTGACGGAAAAGCAATTATAGACAAAAGCGGAAAAGAAAAAGAAGAAATAAGCGTTGACGATATACTTGATACCTTTAACAAAATAAGCATTGAAAAGGGAAATTAAATATTAAAAGCTCGCCATAAGGCGGGCTTTTAAGTGTCGAAAAAGTCCAAGTGGACTTTTTCGAGATGGAACAGATGTATAAACAGCTCATTCCATCGGGATTAAAAATCCCTTGAAACTCGCTGTTTTCCTCGGCGGAAGTAAATTCCGCCTGCGGATTATAAGTCTGCGACGCTTTAAGTTACTTGTTAAAGTAGGGTTTTTGACAGTCTAAAAGCCCGCCATAAGGCGGGCTTTTAATATAAATTTATGCAATTTTATTTACCATTTTTGCCAATCTTGATTTTTTCCTTGAAGCATTGTTTTTGTGATAAACGCCCTTTGAGCAAGCCATATCAATAGTCTTAAAAGCAGAGCTTAATGCCGCTTCGGCTTCTTGCTTATTGTTTCTTTCGCAGGCAGCTATAACTTTTTTCATTGCTGTTTTAACGCCTGATTTTATCATTTTGTTTCTCATTGTTTTTTTATTGATAACTAAAATACGCTTTTTTGCTGATTTGATATTTGCCATTATTATCCTCCTAAATAAAAATTGATTTATAAGCGTTATTTATTGTTTATCCGCAATATCGAGGGAAATATCGTCTATAGACCACAGGCTGCAACGTACATACCTGTTGGAACAAACAAATTTATTTTAAAACAAAACCATTTATAAGTCAATGAATATTTAAAAAAAAATTGCCTAAAATATTACTGTAATAATGATATTTTTGGTTTTGAAGCTATATTAGGAATAAAGAGCGGCATATAAAATATAAAAAGAATATAAAAAACAAAATTGCAGGGAGGATAAATATGAGCCGATTTTCGATTAGGACGGATTTGGCGATAGAAACGGCACAAATGCTGACAGAATCCGAAAAAAGCATTGAAGGAGTTGAAGTAGAGAATATTGAAACCGGAAGAGATGATATATTTTTAAGCCGAGTTAAAATAGAAAACGAAAAAGGCGAAAAGGCTATGGGACGCCCTATTGGAAATTACGTTACCATAGAAAGCGCCGCAATAAAAGAAAATGATGCAGACGCCCATGAAAAAATAATAGAACTTCTTTCCGAAGCGCTGATAAAGCTTTTAAAGCTTGAAAAAAACAGCACCATTTTGGTTGTGGGCCTTGGCAATTGGAATGTTACGCCCGATGCGTTGGGCCCCAAGGTTATTTCAAAGATACTTGTAACCCGTCATATACGCGAGAGCCTCCCAGAGCAGATAGATTCATCTGTAAGAGATGTCAGCGCAGTATCTCCGGGCGTTATGGGAATAACAGGAATAGAAACAGCTGAAATAATAAAGGGTATAGCGCAAAGAGTAAAACCTGATTTTATTATAGCCATAGATGCTCTTGCCGCAAGGCGTTCTTCCAGAATAAATGCCACAATACAGCTTACCGACTCCGGAATAAGCCCCGGCTCAGGGCTTGGTGCAAAGAGAATGACACTTAATAAACAAACAATGGGTATTCCTGTTGTTGCAATAGGCGTTCCGACTGTTGTGGATGCCGCAACACTTGTTAACGATACAATGGATAATCTTATAGATGCTCTTATCTCACGCATAAAGACGGGCTCTGAATTTTATAATATGCTATCGGGGCTTGATAAAAGTGAAAAATATGATTTGATACAAGAAATATTAAATCCTTATACAGGCAATATGTTTGTAACGCCAAAGGAAGTTGATGCGGTTATAGAAAGATTGGCAAACATAATATCAAATTCAATAAATATAGCTCTTCACCCCGGCATAAACAGAGATGATATAAACAGATATTTTAACTGACTAAGTAAGTTCTTCCTTTTAGGCGGCGGGCAGTATGATGCGCAAAATACGAATATCGGATTTTAATTACTTAGCCGGCAGGTAAAAAGCCGAATCAATTATATTTTGCGGCGAATATTTATAACCAGCCGCCCAAATATGGATTTTATTGTCGGTTAAAATTCGCTTCTTTCCCGCTTTAAAGGCTAAAATTTTGATTTTTGATAAAATAATAAAAAATAATTTAAAAAAAGTGTTGACAAGCTTTTGCATCAATGCTATAATTTTACTTGTTCCGATACGAAATATAAAAGGAACGCTCATATATGGAGGATTACCCAAGTGGTTGAAGGGTCCGGTCTTGAAAACCGGCAGGTCGTGCGAGCGGCGCCTGGGTTCGAATCCCAGATCCTCCGTTATTTTTTTGCTTTAATTTGGGGAGAAGTACCCAAGTGGTTGAAGGGGCTCCCCTGGAAAGGGAGTAGGTCGTGAAAGCGGCGCGAGGGTTCAAATCCCTCTTTCTCCGTATTTAATGCAAAAAATACAAGAATATTAAGTTTAAAAAATAAATAAAAAAACTATTGACAAATACATTTAAACTTGATATACTTACAAAGTCGCTGTTAAATCAGCGGTGAGATTGAGCATTGAAAACTGAATGATCGAGAGAGAAAAGACTCAAGCAATTAATGAAGAATTAAGATGCGACCCTAA
>CANRHR010000022.1 GCA_947630475.1 uncultured Clostridia bacterium
AAACGACCAAGATCATTCTTAGTCGCTTTGCATAAATTTATTTTTATATTTTTGTCTAACTTTTTGGGGTCAGATCACTTTTGGTAAGCGGGGATTATGTTTATTTTGCAAGCTCAAGCATACGATTTAACGAAACTCTTGCTTTTTCGGCAATTTCTTCATCAACAATAATAGGTTCGGCGCCGTTTTCAAGTACTTCCAAAACTTTATCGGCTGTAATTTTTTTCATATTCGGACAAAACTGTCTGTGACCTACGCTGTAAAATTTCTTTTGAGGATTTTTTTTACCAAGCTCATAAAAAACACCGATTTCAGTACATATTATAAATGCATTGGCATCTGATTTCGATGCATAATCAATTATTTCTGAAGTGCTGCCAACAAAATCCGACAGTTCAATTATATCCTGACGACATTCCGGATGAGTTAAAACCTTTGCGTGAGGAAGAGCATTTTTTGCTTTTATAAGCTCCTCTTTATTTATGCTTGTATGAACATGGCAAAAACCGTCATGAAAAATAAATTCTTTTTCGGGAAGCTTTGATGCGACATATCTGCCTAAATTGTTATCCGGAACGAAAAATATTCTTTTTTCTTTAACAGCCTTAACAACCCTTACCGCATTTGATGACGTAACGCATACATCAGAATGAGCTTTTATTTCTGCTGTGGAATTTACATAGCAGACAACGCACACATCATCATATTGTTTTTTGATTTCCTCTATTTTATCAACATCTATCATATGGGCCATAGGACAATCCGCAGAATCATCAGCCATATATACGTTTTTTTCGGGATTTAAAATTTTAGCGCTTTCAGCCATAAATGATACGCCGCACAGCAAAATATTTTCAGCGTCTATTTGAGTTGCCTTTTTGCTTAAAAAATAAGAATCCCCTACAAAATCCGCAACTTCCTGAACACTTGCATCAACATAATAGTGAGCCAATATAACAAAATTTTTTTCTTTTTTGAGTTTTTCTATTTTATCTTTTAAATTCATAGTATACTCCTTTTCTTGAATAAAAAGCTGTTTTATAAATATAATTAACCAACTAAGGAAGTCTCCGCATCTTAGGCGGTATAATGATTTTTTTGACGTATGGATTTTTTTCAAACAAAATTAAGCTATATTAATTCGTTTATATAATCTTCATTAAATTTGATAAGCTTTTGGGTATACTGCTTGGACGGGCCTCCGTCTATGCTTCTTGAATTTACGCATTTTTCAAGGCTTATTGCCTCAAATATGCCTTCGTTAAAAACATCGCTGAATGTTTTGTATTCGTCTATTGTCATTTCATCCAAGCTTTTGCCATTATCTATGCAGTAAAGCACAATACGCCCTATAACGGCATGAGCATCTCTGAACGGCATCCCGTTTTTAACAAGCCAATCGGCTGCATCTGTAGCGTTTATAAAGCCTTTTTTTGCGGCTTTGTACATATTTTCTTTTTTTACCGTCATTGTATCGAGCATAGCGGAAAAAACAGGTATGCACATTTTAACTGTATCAATGGCATCAAAAACATTTTCTTTATCCTCCTGCATATCTTTGTTGTAGGCAAGAGGAAGAGATTTCATGACGGTTAAAAGAGCGATAAGAGAACCGTAAACCCTGCCGGTTTTTCCTCTTATAAGCTCAGCCATATCTGGATTTTTTTTCTGGGGCATGATAGAACTGCCGGTAGAATAGCTGTCATCAAGCTCAATAAAGGCATATTGCTGGCTTGACCATAAAACTATCTCTTCACAAAATCTGCTTAAATGCATCATAATAATAGATAATGCCGAAACAAGTTCGATTGCAAAATCTCTGTCGCTTACACCGTCCATGCTGTTTAATGTGACGGATTCAAACCCCAAGGCTTCACATACTGCCTGCCTGTCGAGAGGATAGGTGGTTGCAGCCAATGCTCCCGATCCCAAGGGCATAACATTTGTTCTTTTGTAAACATCGCTGAGCCTGTCGTAATCTCTTTTAAACATTTCAAAATATGCTAAGCTGTGGTGAGCCAATGTTACAGGCTGGGCGTTTTGGAGATGAGTGCAGCCGGGCATTATTGTATCTATATTATCGGCGGCAACTTTATTTAATACGGTTAAAAGCTCTTTAATAAGCTTTTTTATTTCGATTATTTCTTTTTTAAGATACATTCTCAGATCAAGAGCAACCTGATCGTTTCTGCTTCTTCCGGTATGAAGCCTTTTGCCGCAGTCTCCGATTCTGTTTATAAGAATGGTTTCGATATTCATATGAATATCTTCAGCGCTTTCATCAAAAACTATTTCACCTTTTTTGATATCATCCAAAATCTCAAGAAGAGTTTTTTGGATAAGCTCACTATCCTGCTTTGATATAATAGACTGCTTTCCGAGCATAGCTGCATGGGCACAGCTTCCCATTATATCCTCTTCATACATTCTTTTATCAAAAGAAATTGAAGAATGAAAATGATCTGTAAAGCTGTCTGTTGATTTTGTAAATCTTCCTCCCCAAAGCTTCATTGATATCCTCCTTTTAAAATTTGCGATGCAGGGCTAAAAAATCCATTTGGATTTTTTTGAAATAAAACAACAGGCGGCTTTAAAGAGCCAAAAATTGCCGCCGCCTGCGGTTTTAAAGTCTGCGACGCTTTTTAACAGTCTGTTATTTATTTTTTTCTTCAAGATTTTTTTTCATCAATGCTCTTACCTTTAACGGAAGACCGAATAAATTTATAAATCCTACAGCGTCTTTGTGGCTGTAAAGCTCTCCTGTTGTAAAGCTTGCTATATCTTCGTTATATAATGAATAATCTGAAGATGAGCCTGCTGATATAATATTTCCTTTATAAAGCTTGAGCCTTACCTTGCCGGTAACTGTCTGCTGAGTTGAATCAACAAAGGCATCGAGAGCCTCTCTTAAAGGCGTGTACCATTCGCCGCTGTATAAAAGCTCTGCATACTTTGTTGAAACACATTCTCTGAATTGCTGAGTTTGCTTATCAAGGCATAAATATTCAAGCTCTCTGTGGGCATACATAAGAATTGTGCCGCCCGGTGTTTCATAAACTCCTCTGCTTTTCATACCTACAACCCTGTTTTCAACTATATCGCAAATGCCGATGCCGTTTTTGCCGCCCTCTTCGTTTAATTTTTTTATGATTTCTATAGGTGAGAGCTTAACGCCGTCTATTGCGACAGGTATGCCTTTTTCAAATTCTATTTCTATATAAGTGGCTTTATCGGGAGCCTTTTCGGGGGTTACGCTTAACTGAAGAAGATGATCGTAATTTGGCTCGTTTGCAGGGTCTTCAAGCTCAAGCCCTTCATGGCTTATATGCCAAAGATTGCGGTCACGGCTGTAAGAGTCGTCCTTTTTCATAGGAACGGGTATCCCTCTGTCCTGAAGATATTTAATTTCATCTTCTCTTGACTTCATAGTCCATTCGTCCATTTTCCATGGCGCTATTATTTCAAGCTCCGGAGCAAATGCCTTAACCGTAAGCTCAAATCTTACCTGATCGTTGCCCTTTCCCGTTGCCCCGTGGCAGATGGCGAATGCGCCCTCTTTTTTTGCTATTTCAACAAGTCTTTTTGCAATTATAGGCCTCGCCATAGATGTACCGAGAAGATATTTTCCTTCGTATACGGCGTTTGCCTTAACCGTAGGATAAATTACATCGGTTATAAATTCTTCTGTTAAATCCTCAATATAAAGCTTGCTTGCTCCTGTTGACAGGGCTTTCTGCTCAAGCCCGTCTGTTTCACTTCCCTGGCCGACATCGGCGCATACCGCTATTACCTCGGCATCATCGTACAGCTCTTTAAGCCAAGGAATTATAACTGTAGTATCCAAGCCGCCCGAATAGGCAAGCACAATTTTTCTGCTCATTTAAAAAACCTCCTAAACAATGTTATGTCAATGATATTTGCGGTTTTTTATAAAAACCGCCAGTAACCGACAGTTTTTTACAAAAAGCTTTAGCGTAATCGCCTTAAAGGCAGTATTGTCGGTTAAATAAATATAATTATACACGTTATACAGAAGTTATTCAATAAATTTTGAAAAAAAATGATAAGCTTTCCTTAAAATACCAAAAAATTGTATTTAAGTGTTGCATAATTTAAAATTAAGATGTATAATTATAAAATCATTTTTATAGATAAACAAGACTTAGCGTTATAAGTGCGAAGAATAATATTATTGACTTATACATTCGGGAGGTTTTTAAATTGATTAAAGTGGGAATTATAGGTTCAACAGGTTATGCCGGAGGAGAGCTTGTAAGAATATTGTCATCTCACCCAAACGCAGAGATAAAAACGGTTACTTCTCAAAGCTATATAGGCAAAAATTATAATGAAGTATATGAAAATTACAGACATATAAAAAATCTTGTATGTAAACAGGAAGATATTGAAAAAATGTCACAAATTTGCGATGTTATATTTCTTGCTCTGCCGCATGGCGAGGCAAGCAAAAAAATTAACTCTTCTGTTTTGCAAAAAACCAAGATTATAGATTTAGGCGCAGATTACAGGCTTCAAAATATAGATGTTTACGAAAGCTGGTATACAAAGCATTACAGCCCCGATATATTAAAGGAGGCGGTTTACGGCCTTTGTGAAATAAACAGAGAAAAAATAAAAACAAGAAGAATCATAGCAAACCCCGGCTGCTATACAACTTGCAGTATTTTATCGCTTTATCCTTTGGTTAAAGAAAAAATGATAGAGCTTGATTCTATTGTTATAGATGCAAAATCAGGCGCAACGGGGGCAGGAAGAAGCTTAAGCCTTTCAAACCACTTTTGTGAGCTTAACGAAAGCGTTAAAGCTTATAAAATTGCATCCCACAGGCATACGCCCGAAATCGAAGAACAGCTTAGCGCTGCCGCCGGTGAGGACATTGTTTTAAGCTTTACCCCTCATTTAATTCCTATGAACAGAGGAATACTTGCTACCTGTTATGCAAAGCTTAACGATAAATATGAATATGATGATATAAAAAAGGTTTATGAAAAGTATTATGCCGATGAATATTTTATAAGGCTTACAAAAGAAGGAATATTTCCCGAAACAAAGTGGGTTAAAAGCTCAAATTTCTGTGATATCGGCTTTGCGTTAGATAAAAGAACAAACAGAATAATTGTTGTTGGCGCAATAGATAATTTATATAAGGGAGCAGCAGGTCAAGCTGTTCAAAATATGAATATTATGTTTGGCATGGATGAAAAAACAGGACTTGACTATATACCGATTTTCCCTGTATAATTATGTTTTTCGGAGGGATTAAAATGAATATTAAACAAGGAAATGTTACAAGCCCAAAGGGATTTAAGGCGGCAGGTGATTTTATAGGCTTAAAAAAAGCAAAAAAAGATCTTGCTGTTATATTAAGTGAAAAAATGTGTACCGCAGCAGGCTGCTTTACTTCAAACATAGTTAAGGCCGCTCCGGTTTTGTGGGATATAAATACAATAAAAAATCCTATTATGGCTGTGGCTGCAAACAGCGGCAACGCAAATGCCTGCACAGGCGAAAGGGGAATTAAAGACAGCGAAAAAATGGCTGAAACCCTTGCAGAGCTTGCAGGCTGCCAAGCAGAAAACGTACTTGTCTGCTCAACGGGGGTTATAGGCGTAAATCTGCCGATGGATATAATAAACAGCGGTATAAAAAGCGTATACAAAAAGCTTGGATCAGATTTTGAAAGCGGCGCTTTTGCCGCTGAAGCTATAATGACTACCGATACCTTTGCAAAAACAGCCTGTGCCGAGGTTTCTCTTTCGGGAGGAAAAACCGTTACAATCGGCGCTATGGCAAAGGGTTCCGGAATGATTAACCCCAATATGGCAACTATGCTTTGCTTTATAACGACAGATGCCGCAATATCAAGGCCTATGCTTGATAAGGCATTGAGAGAATGTGTTTCGGACAGCTTTAATATGATATGCGTCGATGGCGATACAAGTACAAACGACACAGTTTTGGCGCTTGCCAACGGTATGGCGGGCAATGATGAAATTAAAAGCGAAAACGAGGATTATCAAAAATTTAAAGAGGCTCTTTTTTATATAAACAAAAAGCTTGCTATGGACTGTGCAAGAGATGGAGAGGGCGCCACAAAATTTATGGAAGTCCATACAATCGGCGCAAAAACTTTAAAAGATGCAAAGCTTATGGCAAGAAGCATTGTTTCATCAAATCTTTTTAAAGCCGCTCTTTTCGGCTCCGATGCAAATTGGGGAAGAGCGCTTTGTGCAATGGGATATTCGGGGGCGGATTTTAACCCCGATGATGTTACCGTTATATTTAAAAGCGCCAAGGGCGAAATAAAGCTTATGGATAATGGCGTTCCTATTGTCTTTGACGAGCAAAAGGCAGCCGATATTTTATCGGAGCATGATATAAATATAGATATTATTCTTAATGAGGGAAATTTTGAAGCATTTGCATGGGGCTGTGACCTCAGCTATGAATATGTAAGAATAAACGGAGATTACAGATCATAGTTTTTAAAATTTATAAGAATAGTCGGCTTGAAAATTTTGGAGGTAAAAAATGGACTTACAGCAAACGATAGCAAAGGCGAATGTTCTTACAGAGGCTTTGCCTTATATTAAAGAATTTAACGGAATAACCGTTGTTATAAAATACGGCGGCGCAGCTTTGGTTAATGAGGATATAAAAGAAACTCTTATTAAAGATATTGCCCTTATGAAATATGTAGGCTTTAAGCCTGTTGTTGTTCACGGCGGAGGAAAGGACATAAACAAAACGCTTGAAATTTATTCTATAGAGCCTAAATTTAAAAACGGCTTAAGGGTTACAGATGAAGCGACTATGGAGGTCGTTCAGATGGTGCTTGCCGGAAAGCTTAACAAAAACATAACCTCACAGCTTTGTCAGCATGGAATAAATGCGGTGGGAATATGCGGAAAGGACGCAAAAACGCTTAAGGTTAAAAAGGCTATGCCAAACGGAGAGGACATAGGCCTTGTTGGCGAAATTGAAGAGGTTGATACATCTTTGATACAAACTCTTGTGGATAATGATTTTGTGCCTGTTATTTCGCCGATAGGCGTTGATGAAAACGGAAACAGCTTTAATATTAACGCCGATTATGCAGCGGTTGCCATTGCGGGAGCGCTTAATGCCGAAAAGCTTGTTTTTGTAACGGATGTTTCGGGAATTTTAAGAGATGTAAACGATCCTAAAAGCCTTATACCCGTGATACATGTTGATGAAGTTAAAAAAATGATAGAATCCGGCGCAGTTTCCGGAGGAATGATACCGAAGGTTGACTGCTGCATAGCAGGAGTTGAGGCAGGGGTTAAAAATGTGCATATACTTGACGGACGAATTGAGCATTGCCTTATACTTGAAATATTTACCCAAAAAGGTATAGGAACTCTTATAGAGGGATAGTTGACTTAGTTCGTCAGAAGCCGTCGGTTATGAGTACGCAGCATAACAGAGTACGAATATCACTTATTATATAAATTTAAAATAAAAAGCAGGGGGAATTTATAATGAATACCTTTGAATGTGGCCAAAAATATGTTATGAATACCTACAACCGTTTTCCTATCAGCCTTGAAAAAGGAGAGGGTATGTATGTTTATGACGAAAACGGAAAAAAATATCTGGATTTTGTCGGGGGAATTGCCGTAAACAGCCTTGGACACGGACATAAAAAGCTTACAAAGGCAATAGCCGAGCAGGCGTCGAAAATGATACACTGCTCAAACCTTTATTGGACAAAGCCGCAGGTTACGCTTGCAAAAAAGCTTGTTGAAGCAGGCTGCTTTGACAGGGCGTTTTTTTGCAACAGCGGCGCGGAAGCCATAGAAGGGGCGCTTAAGCTATCAAGAAAATACGGAAGCAAAACGGGAAGAAGCGAAATTATAACAATGCTTCATTCTTTTCATGGCAGAACATTCGGCGCTGTTACCGCAACCGGTCAGTCACATTATCAGGAAGGCTTAGGCGAGCTTTTGCCAAATATTAAATATGCCGAATATAATAATATACAATCTCTTAAAGCCGTGATATCGGATAAGACCTGCGCTGTTGTTTTGGAGCCTGTTCAGGGCGAAGGAGGAATTATTCCGGCTGAAAAGCAGTATCTTGAAGATGTAAGAAAAATTTGCAGCCAAAATGATATACTTTTGGTTTTTGATGAAGTACAATGTGGCGTAGGACGTTTGGGTACATTTTTTGCTTATGAATATTTTGGCGTGGAGCCTGATGTTTTATGTATGGCAAAGGGAATAGCAGGAGGAATACCCTGCGGAGTTTTAATGGCAAAGCAAAAAGCTGCCGACAGCTTTAAGCCGGGAGATCATGCCTCAACATTTGGCGGCAATCCTCTTGCTATGGCGGCAGGAAATGTTGTTTTTGATGAGCTTAATTCCGGTATTATTGATAATGTTAAAATCCAGGGCGAGTATTTAAAAGATAAGCTTAATAAATTAAAATCCGAATTTAATATTATAAAAGATGTAAGAGGAATAGGACTTATGCAGGGCGTTGAGCTTGATATCGAAGCTTCTGTTATAATATCGGACTGCATTGAAAACGGGCTTCTTCTTATTAATGCAGGTAAAAATGTCGTTCGTTTTGTTCCTTCTCTTATTGTTTCCAAAGAGGATATAGATAAGGCTGTCGAAATATTCGGACAAAGCCTTTCAAAACAAAAAAATTAGATTATTTGTCGATTAAAAACAACTCTTAAAAGCCTTTTAATGTTAATTACAAGCTGTTTTTAAGCATATAATAAAAGGCGGAAAGGAGATTGTTATGAGAATCGAGCAAATTTTAAAAAAAATAAGTTATGGACTGATTTTAAGCTTTATTATTATTGCGGTTGTTTTTTGTTCCGGAGGATTTGATTCTTTAATGCAGACGCTTTTAAGCCTTAATCTTCCCGGGCTTAACAGCAGAGCCGAAACTCTGCTTAAATATGAACAAAGCCAAGAGATATTTAACGAAAATGATTTTACCGAAGGCGATGGGCAAATGACTGAGCTTATAGGCATAGGCGACGTCGTTTTTCAGCAGGAAGACGATAATTTGAATCAGAATAAAGAAAATAATCCGCCTAATCCGCCGCCCAATATACAGCTTTTAAAAAATCTTGAAAAGCTTAAGCAAAATTATTATATTGTGGATAAAAAAACGGCAATGAGTTCGGATTATTTTGATATAGATAAATTTATGGCGGTAAATCTTAAAATACAAAAACAGGAAGATAAGCCTAAAATTTTGGTTTTTCATACTCATTCGAGGGAAATGTTTAAAGACAGCAATACATCCGATTTAAACGAAGGCATTGTAGGGGCAGGAACAAGGCTTTGCCAAAAATTGGAGCAAAAAGGAATAAAAACCATACATATAACCGACAGCTTTGATGTTGTAAACGGAAAGAGCCAAATAACAGGAGCATACGAGAGAATGGAGCCTAAAATAAGGCAGGTTTTGGCTGATAATCCTTCGGTTGAAGTGGCAATAGATCTGCATAGGGACGGCGTTAATGAAAATACTCATCTTGTTGAAACCATAAACGGAAAACAAACAGCTCAGATTATGTTTTTTAACGGCCTTTGCAGACTTAACCAAAACGGTGCGCTTAATGAGCTTACTTCGCTTAAAAATCCGTATATCCCAACAAATCTTGCCCTAAGCTTTAATATGAAAAAAACAGCGGATGAAATGTATCCCTCCCTTACAAGAAAGATATATTTAAACGCATACAGATACAGTCTTCATATGCTGCCTAAGTCTATGCTTATAGAGCTTGGCGCTCAAACCAATACAAAAGAAGAAATTTATAATGCGGTGGATCTTTTAAGTGAAATTTTATATAGCGTTCTTTGTTGACTTATTGATATAAAAATTATAAAATTATATTAAGGTAATATTGACCGTTTGTCGCAGGCGATTGTCAAAAAGCCTTATTTTTTCAATAAACTTAAATCGCCGCAGGCTTTAAATCCGCAGGAGAAATTTACTTGCCGGAAAATCGCAATTAGCTGTTTCCAGCTTTTACTCGAAGAAGCTCTAATGGACTTTTTCGACACTCAGAGGCGATGGTTTATTCCATCGCCTTTTTTAAGAAATTTCCGTCTGTCAAATTATTTTAAAGGAGGATACTGTATGAAGAGAAAAGCTTTTTTTAAACTGGCAGCGGCAGCGGTTGTCTGCTTTACGCTGAGCAATGCGTTGGTTTTAAACGCATGCGCAAAAACGCAGAGCCGACAAAATGCTTCAGATGCCGAATCCGTAAAGATAACTGTAGGAAAGGATGATAATTGTGATTTTTCATCAATTCAGGAGGCTGTTGATTCAATAAACTATACCCCTACAGAAGAAACAAGGGCGGTTATAGCTATTTATCCGGGAGAATATGAAGAGGTGGTAAATATAAACAAGCCTTATGTAACTTTAACAAACGCTTCCGGCAGCAATCCCGAAGATGTGGTTATAACATATGACAGAGCCTCATCTCACGAAAATCCCGAAAAAAAATTCGGAACTCAGCAGTCCGCAACCGTAACGGTTGATAAAGATGCCGTAGGCTTTATTGCAGAAAATATAACCATACAAAACAGCTATAACCTTAATCAGCCAAACCTTGGCGATGACGGCGCAAGGGCTCAGACTCAAGCTGTGGCTTTGGTTACGCTTTGCGATAAGGTTATACTTAAAAACTGCCATTTTTTAGGAAGACAGGATACTTTATATTTAAAAGGCGCTTCGATGGGAAACGACGTTTACGCAAAGAGTAATCAAGCAAGGGTTTATGTTGAAAAATGCCTTATAGAGGGAACTGTTGATTATATATTCGGCGACGCCACAGCATATTTTTATGACTGTGATTTGAATATGGCATACTATACAAACGGAGGACATTATACAGCGGCAAACACAACTCTGTTTAACATAGGCTATGTTTTTGATAGCTGCCGCCTGAGAGCAGATGAAAAATATAAAGATTTTAAAGGTGACGAAAAGAAAAATGTTGACCTCGGAAGACCGTGGCAGGGAGATAATACATACCCTAATTACGGCTCTCATACAGTGTTTATAAACTGCTCAATGCCGGAAGATATTTTGGCTCAAAACGGATTCAGCGCATGGAATGACAGCACGGTGACAAATAAAATAAGATATTATGAATACGGCTCTGTAAACGAAAAAGGAGAAAAATTAGATTTAAGCAAAAGGATAGGCTGGGAAAAAATACTTACCCAAAAACAGGCGCAGGCATATAATGCTTTTAATGTTTTAAGAGGCGATGACAACTGGAATCCTGCCAATGACAAATTCAGCACGGCAAAAGCAGCTGATGTTACGCTGGATAAATACAATATAGAAATTCCGGAGGGAGAAAATGCACAAATAACGGCGTTTGTTCTTCCTATTAACGCCCAAAATAAAAATGTTAAATATATCTCCAAAGATGAAAGCATTGCTTCTGTTGATGAAAAAAGCGGCGTTATAACGGCAATTTCACAGGGAAACACCGAAATTACCGCTTATACCGAAGAAAACGGATTTAGCTCAAGCTGTAATGTTAAGGTTTTGCCAAAGAGAACAGATCCTCCCGTTGTTGATAAAATAACGATTTCAGCCGACGGAAAATATGAGCCGGGTACAGTTTTAACCGCTTCTTACAGTTATAAAAATAAAGCTGATAATGATATAGACTGCGCAAAGGTTAAATGGTTTTGTGTTGATAACGAGGGCAAAAGCACTCTTGTTCAGGAGGGAAGAGAGGAATTTGCAAGAAGCTATACAATAAAGGGCGCAGATATAGGCTGTATTCTTAAATTTGTTGTTGAGCCGGAAACTGTCACAAGCTATGGAAATTTGGGAAAGGTTTCAGAAAAATCTACAAAAAAGATCACGGCGGATTCAAATTACAAAGGAAAAACATACCTTAGAGATGGCTTTAATGACTTTGAAGCCAGAAGCGCCGAAAAGGGCGAGCAGACGGAGGATACAGTTTGGATAAAATCAAACTCACAGCCGCCCAATGATGAAATAAAAAGCTTTGTTGTTGTTAATATGGATGAAAATCCGACTATAGGCGGAGGAATAACAGATCTTTCAAAGGTTGAATATCAGCCGAAGCCCGACGAACAGCCTTGGGAAAACCCGAGTATTGAAGCCAGAATGATATTTAATCCGACTTCCGGAGGATTTTCTTCAAACTGCTATTATAATATTTTAACAAACTATAATTCCGAAAAAGGCTCTTATTACAAGCTTAAAATAGAAAGAGGATCAAATACAAATTCGCTTAAGCTGTTTTTGTATAAAAACGATGGAAGCGGAGAAGATGTTTTGCTTGCATCAGATGAAGAAAGCTTAAAAGACAACGTTGCACAAAACAGTTCCGAGCAGAATCCTTGGTTTAGAATTAAGCAGACAAACAAAAACGGAAAAATAAGAGTTGAATTTAAACTTGAATCACAGGACAAGCCTTTGTCTGTTTTGGAGGCTGAAGATGAATCTCCTATAGATGATGGTTTTATAGCCTTTGAAAATTACGGCAAGGTAAGTGTGCTTTTAAATGACTTTATAATCTGCGAAAAGGCGGAGTAATTATAATTTAACCGACAAGTAAGCCCCGTCCATTATGCGGCGGGCGCTTACTTATACTATTAGTTGATAGTATGAAATATCATTAATAATTAAAAATACAGAGAATTTCGATAAAAATATCGTATGGCTCGCAGATAAAAAAGAGGTTTATTATGACAAAATTTAATGTATGGATTTTAACGGCGTTTTTGGTTTATATGGCTATTATGCTTGGGATAGGATTTTTATTTTCCAAAAAATCAAGCAATCTTTCCGATTATTTTTTGGGCGGACGAAAAATGGGAAGCTGGGTTACAGCTTTATCCGCTCAGGCTTCGGATATGAGCAGTTGGCTTATGATGGGCTTGCCGGGCGCCGTTTATTTAAGCGGCTTAAGCTCAGCTTGGATTGCAATAGGATTAACCATAGGAACTTATCTTAACTGGAAAATAGTTGCGGCAAGGCTTAGAAAATATTCTTTTGCAACAGGAGATGCAATTACAATACCTCAGTATCTTCAAAACAGATTTAACGAAAATTCCGTAGTGATAAGGGTTATTTGCGCAATTATAATTTTTGTGTTTTTCCTTGTTTATACAGCTTCGGGCTTTAGCGGAGCGGCAAAGCTTATTGAAAATGTTTTTGGCATAAATTATGCAACAGGCCTTACAATAAGCGTTATTGTAATTTTGATATATACCCTTATGGGCGGATATTTTGCCGTTGTTTGGACGGATTTCTTTCAGGGTATGCTTTTGTTCTTTTCAATTTTGATTGTTCCGATTACAGCTTGTATAATGCTTGAAAATTTATCTTTTGAAAGTTTGGCTACCCTTAAGCCTAATTATTTGTCACTTACAAGCTCTCCGGACGGACCGTATAAAATGACGGATATAATTTCAAACCTTGGCTGGGGCCTTGGATATTTTGGAATGCCTCATATTCTTGTAAGATTTATGTCCGCAAAGGATACGGATACAATAAAAAAATCAAGAATTATAGCTATGATATGGGTTATTTTAAGCTTTATCGGCGCTGTATCTGTCGGTATTATAGGATATGCTTATCTTAGCCAAAATGGGATTGTATTTACCGATGCGGCTCAGGCTGAAACTGTTTTCTTGGCTCTTATTCTTAAAATTGCGCCGGGATTTATTGCAGGCGTTTTGCTTTGTTCTATTGTTTCCGCCATTATGTCAACATCGGATTCACAGCTTTTGGTTACGGCTTCGGCTGTATCGAGCGATTTTTATCAGGCTGTTTTTAAGAAAAACGCAACCGATAAAGAGCTTTTGTTTGTAAGTAAAATTGCGGTTGGAATCGTAGGAATTATAGCCTATATCTTGGCGATTAATCCGAATACAACGATTATGTCGCTTGTTTCTTATGCCTGGGCAGGCTTTGGCGCAGCTTTCGGGCCTACAATACTTTTTTCACTGTTTTGGAAGAGAATGACTATGATGGGGGCTGCCGTAGGCATGGTTTCCGGAGGATTGGGAGTTGTTTTGTGGAAAGCGTTTTTTGCTTCAACGGGTATTTATGAAATCGTTCCGGCTTTTATACTTTCCTGCATTTTAATTGTTATTGTTTCTCTTTGCGGCAAAAAGCCGTCAAAGGAAATTGAAGAAACATTTGACAGCATAAAAGATATGAAGTTATAAAGTTATAATTACGGGCTGCCGATAAATGAGGTTTAGCTGAAATTTTATTTTAGGTGATAACATTGAATTTTATTAAAATTAAAAGAGAAAATGAAGAAAATATTAAAAGGCTGTCATCTCTTGCCACAGGCATAATACGTGAATATTATGAGCCTCTTTTGGGAAAAAGCCAAAATGAATATATGATTGAAAAGTTTCAGTCCGAAAACGCGATAAAAAGACAGCTTGAGGATAACTACAACTATTATATAATAAATGATGACAATGATTTGGGATTTTTGGCTTTTTATCCCAAAGATGACTATATGTATTTAAGCAAGTTTTATATTATATCCGGTCAAAGAGGAAAAGGGCTTGGGAAAAAAACAATTGAATTTGTTAAAAAAATTGCCGTTGAAAATGGATTAAATTCTATTGTCTTAAATGTAAATAAATACAACGACAGCATTAAAATATATGAAAAGCTTGGATTTTCTATAATTAGGGCTGAAAAAAACGACATAGGCTGCGGTTATTTTATGGATGATTATGTTATGCAGTGTAAATTTTGAATGGGTTTAAAGATTTTTTATAATTTCGTTGATTATTTAAAATCAAGGTAGTAAAATAAAAGAGGTATATAATGGTTAAAAATTTTATTAACGGAGAAACTCAGGTTTTTGGCGTTATAGGAGATCCTATAAGTCATACCTTTTCACCTCAAATACAAAATAGCTTTGCAGAGGGAAAAAATATTGCATATCTGCCGTTTAATGTTAAAAAATGCGGGCTTGAAGCCGCCGTAAAGGGGGCTTATGCGCTGGGTATAAAAGGGCTTAATGTGACTGTGCCCCATAAAAAAGATGTTATGAATTACCTTTGCGATATAGATAAAAGGGCGATGCAGATAGGTGCGGTCAATACCCTTAAATATTGCGAAAACGGTTATATTGGCTATAATACCGATTATATAGGTATTTTATATTCGCTTAAGAGTAAGTCTGTTGAAATTAAAAATAAAAACGTTCTTTTGTTTGGCGCCGGAGGAAGCGCCTGCGCTGCGGCTGTTATGGCCGCATCAGAGGGAGCAAAAAAGCTTATTATAGCAAACAGAACCAAAGAAAACGCACAAAAGCTTAAGCGGCATATAAATAAATATTATGAAACTGAAATACTTGTTGTCGATTTAAATCTTAAAGGCTTTAATGAAATATGTGATGTTGCAATAAATACAACCACTATGGGTTTTGGCAAAAATATCGGTTTAAGCCCTATAAATAATTTGGACGATTTTAAAAGGCTTGATATAAAGGCTTGCTTTGATGCTGTTTATGCGCCTTGGCGGACAAAATTTCTTAAAGACGCCCAAAGCTTGGGGATAACCGCCATAAACGGATTTGATATGCTTGTTTATCAAGCGGTGGCGGCTCAGGAAATTTGGTTTGAAAAAAAATATGATGAACAGATCAAAGAAAATTTGAGATCGGAGCTTGAGCTTTATTATAAAAAGTATGTGGGAAAAGAATAAAGGGAGGATGATTGTTATGTCAGTTAAGATGAAAAATTATATGGAAATTTGCGTAGAGCGAACCCTGGATTCGGTTTGGGGAAATTACGATATGTGCAAATGCGACAGATGCCGTGCGGATATAATGGCTATCGCCCTTAACAGACTTCCCGCAAAATATGTTGTTACCCCCGAGGGAGAGCAGTTTGTAAAGCTTATAACTCTTCAAAGCCAGTTTGAAGTCGATACATTGGCTGAGGTTGTAAAGGCTATAGAAATAGTTAAAAACAGCAAGAGGCACTGATATGGAAAAAAATAAAAATATTGTACTTATAGGGTTTATGGGCTGCGGAAAATCGTCAATAGGCAAAGCCGTTTCTTTAAAATTAGGATATGAATTTTTAGATACCGATGTTAAAATTCAAAGCAATATGAAAATGAGCATTAACGATATATTTAAAAATTATGGCGAAGATTATTTCAGAGGGCTTGAAAAAGATCTTTGCAGAAAAATGGCATCGGTTTGTTCAACGGTTATCGCAACCGGCGGAGGCATAATAAAAAGCAAAGAAAATATTGATAATTTAAAAACAAACGGTATTTTTATATACATTAAAAGCAGCGCCGAAAAGATTTTAAGAAATGTTGGCGATGATATGTCAAGGCCTCTTATAAACGTTGAAAACAGAAAAGAAAAAATTGAAGAACTGCTTGAGCAAAGAGTCCCTTTGTATGAAAAATATGCCGATATAACTGTTGATGTTTCTGAAGCGGATATATTGCAAAGCGCAGAGAATATAAGCTGTATTATAAAAAATATGGAGAAAAAGCATGAAAAAAGTAAGAATAATTAACGGAGCAAATATTAATTTTACCGGAATAAGAGAAAAAAATGTTTATGGAAGCCTTTCTTATGACGATATTATAAAAAATATTAAAATTAAGGCGGATGAGCTTGGTTTTGAAGTTGAATGTTTTCAATCTAACCACGAGGGCGATATTATAGATTATATTCAAAAATGTTTCCTTGACGGCGTTGACGGCGTTGTAATAAATCCGGGCGCATTTACTCATTACAGCTACGCAATAAGAGATGCAATTTCATCTGTGGATATACCGTTTATAGAAGTGCATATGTCAAACATACATAAAAGGGAAGAATTTAGGCATAAAAGCGTTACTGCGCCGGTATGCACAGCGCAGATATGCGGCTTGGGAGCTTTGGGGTATGAGATTGCGCTTACTGCCCTAAATGTAATTATAAATTAGCTATATGTCATAAAATTTTATTAAAACTTTTTGGCAATAAATAAAGCCTGCGGCGCTTTTCATAAATTTTAAATATTTATTCAATAACACTTGAAAAAATTTTTGTTTTATCATACAATTATAAAATGACTAAGTTTGATTTTTATTTCTAAGGAGGATTTACAATGATTTCAGCCGGTGAATTTAGAAACGGTGTTACAATCGAATACGAGGGAGATATATACGTTATACTTGAATTTCAGCACGTTAAACCCGGTAAGGGCGCAGCGTTTGTTCGTACTAAAATTAAAAACCTTGTTACAGGATCTGTGGTTGAAAAAACTTTCAGACCTACCGAAAAAATGGGAAGAGCGCATATTGACCGCAAAGAAATGCAGTATCTTTACAATGACGGCGAGCTGTTTCATTTTATGGATAATGAAACTTATGAACAGACTGCCGTTAACGCTAAAGATGTAGGGGATTCCTTAAAATATGTTAAGGAAAATGAAATGGTTAAAATTCTTTCATATAACGGCAATATTTTTGGTATAGAGCCGCCATTATTTGTAGAGCTTGAAATTACCGAAACTGAGCCGGGCTTTAAGGGAGATACCGCAACGGGAGCAACAAAGCCGGCTACTGTTGAAACCGGCGCCCAGATTAACGTTCCTTTGTTTATTAATCAGGGAGATGTTGTTAAAGTGGATACCCGTACCGGAGAATACTTAGGAAGAGCCAACGGCTGATATTTATAGTTTTAAACTGTCGAGAAATCGGCAGTTTTTTTATTATTGATAAGTAAGCTCCCGCTTTTTAGGCGGTGGGTCGGTTATGAGTACCGCAGCGTAAGCACAGTAAGAATATTGTTGATAAATGCTCATATAAATATATAAAGCTTTAAAAGAGGCGCTGATTATGGCAAAGCCTAAAACAAGGGGCAACGGAGAAGGCACAATTTATAAAGGAAAAAAATATTGGGTTGCCCAGATAACTGTAGGCAGGGATTTTAAAACGGGAAAGCTGAAGCGCAAATCTTTCTATGCAAAGACCAAAAAAGAAGTGGCGGAAAAAATGATAAAAGCACGATATGAACTGAATAACGGCTGTTATATAGAGCCATCTTCAATAACTGTAGACCGTTGGGCTATGTATTGGCTGGATAATTTTAAAAAGCCCGAAATACAGGACAGTACCTATGAGCGCTATAAAAACCTTGTGGAAACGAGAATAGCAAAACCTTTTTACAATATTAAGCTTAAGGATTTGACAGCTTTTATGATTCAGGAATATATAAACAGCCTATGTGAAGAAAATTTAAGGCAGCGTTATATAAAAAACATATGTAAAAAGCTGAGCGCAATTTTAAACAAAGCAGAAGAGCTTGAGCTTATTAAAAAAAACCCGTGTAAAAATATGGTTATCCCAAAGCTTGACAATTCAAAAGCAATGAATGTTTTTACAAGGCAGGAGCAGGAAAGATTTGTTAAAATTTGTTTTGAAAAATTTGAATATGGTCGGATTTTTATATTCCTTATAGGAACGGGCTGCCGAGTGGGCGAAGCGCTTGCTTTAACATGGGATGATATAGACTTTAATTATGATTTTATATCTATAAACAAAACGGCTGCCGAAGTATATGGGGATTCTGTTATACACAAAAAAACAAAAACGGCATCAGGCAGAAGAAAATTGCCTATAAGCCCCACTATAAAAGATATTTTGGAAAGAATAAAAAAAGAGGACGATAAAAACAAAAATAAGCTTAGGCTTGTGTTTACATCTTGTGATTATAAAATTATAAAAGCTTCTCTTCTTCGTTCAAAAATAAAAGAATATTGCGAATTTGCCGGCGTAAGCAGGATAAATATCCATGCTCTTAGGCATACTTTTGCTACAAGAGCAATAGAGCAGGATATAAACGTAAAGGTTTTAAGCGAAATTTTAGGGCATAAAGATATCTCTGTTACACTAAATACATACGCTCATATTTTAGATGAAGTAAAAAAAGAAAAGCTTTTAAAAATAGATATTTTTAAAAAAACCGACAGTTTTTGACAATAAAATATATTAAGAAATTTTCATCAAAAGATCTATAAAGGCAATATGGCATGGATAAAACATATAACAAAAATATTTGAAGCTTTTGCCTGTTTGACCTTTTTTGCCGTTATAAAGCCAAATGGGAATAAGCGCAAGAAGAGCAAAACCCTGTCTTGGAAACTCAAACCCCAGCCCAAACAGATTGAGCGAATAATAAAAGCCGCCTAAAAATTTAATATTTAGAATATATAAGCATATAAATTGAAATAAAAAATTATACCATTTACGCCCCCTAAAAAAGTAAAACGACAAAACAATTAATACCCCAAAGCCGTAATAATCGACCATTGCGGCAAATGCCGCCAAAAATCCGCCAAATGAAGCAGCTACGGCAGTGAATGTAAAAATTATTATATTGTTGGTTTTTTTGGCTTTTTCTATTATGCTTATAACAATAAGAGATAATAAAAGAGTCCATAGCGTATTTTGATGAAAAGGATAAAATATCGATAAGCAGCACATGATGTTAAAGGGTATTTCGGATATTAATGCAAATATAAAAATGCGCAGCATATACCGACGAAGATTATGTGTGTTAAAATAACCCTCAACAAGCATAAATGCAAAAATCGGAAAAGCAAGCCTTCCTATACAGGTAAGCCAAGACATTTGTGAAAGAACAGTTGCCCAAAGATGATCACAAAACATAAAAACCATTGCCAAAATATGTAATTGAGATGAATTAATGATATTATTTTCTTTCAAAAATAAAACCTCCTTAGTTTTACAAAAGCGTAAGGTTATTATAGCATATTTTTTAGCCAAATGCGGAGCAGATAATTATTGATGGTGAATATAACTTGATTTTTAAAGGATATGAATATTGACTTTTTTTTAAAAAAATAATATAATCAAGAAATAAGTTTGTTTATGTATTAAGGAGGTGTTACTATGTCAATTAAATTAAAAAAGGGAGAAAATATAAGCTTAACAAAAGAAGTTCCGGGGCTTAAAAAAATTATTGTCGGCTTAGGATGGGATGTTAATGAAAATGATGACGAAACCGATTTTGATTTGGATGCTTCGGCTTTTATGATTGAAAAAAACGGATTATGCCCTTCAGAGAATGAATTTATATTTTACGGCAATCTTGAGCATCCAAGCAAATCTGTTATCCATCAGGGCGATAATTGTACGGGAGAGGGCGAAGGTGATGATGAGCAAATTTTAGTTGACTTGTCAAAAATTCCGGATAATATATCCAAAATAGTTTTTACGGTTACAATTTATGATGCCCAAGACAGATGGCAAAATTTTGGACAGGTTTCCAATTCTTATATTAGAATAATAAATATGAATACAGGAGAAGAGATTGCAAGATATAATCTTGGAGAGGAATTTTCTATTGAAACGGCAGTTATTGTAGGAGAGCTAAGCACTGTTGCCGGCGAATGGAAATTTAATGCAATAGGAAAGGGTATTCAGGGAGAGCTTACTGCTGTTTGTGCAAATTATGGCATAGATGCCGAATAAAAATAAAAAAGACCTTGATAAAGGTCTTTTTTAATGCCCGAAACCGGACTCGAACCGGTACGGTATTGCTACCGCAGGATTTTAAGTCCTGTGCGTCTACCAATTCCGCCACTCGGGCAAAATGGGAACAATAGGGCTCGAACCTATGACCCTCTGCTTGTAAGGCAGATGCTCTCCCAGCTGAGCTATGCTCCCATATGGCGACTCGGAAGGGGCTCGAACCCTCGACCTCTGGCGTGACAGGCCAGCGCTCTAACCAGCTGAGCTACCGAGCCATATGAACTTTATTATCTGACGACTTTTACATTATACAACTTATAAAATACATTGTCAAGATAAAAAATTCAATTTTTCAAATAATTTTAAAAGATATTCGTATTACGCTTACGCTACATATATAAAAGTAAGTATCCACCGCCTAAAATGAGATTATTGTTGGTTAATTAAAATGAAAAAATTAATTTGAGTAAATTTTAATAAAAAAATGTTGACATAAATATTTTATTGTGATATTATTAATCAGTGCCTGTGAGGATGGCACTGATTAACGAACCTTGAAAACCGAATATAACGAACACAACAGAGCCGAAGAAGAGAAATAAAAGGCAAGAAAGAGATCACTTATATCAAGAGCCTAGTAAGGAAGGCAAGGTCAAGCAAAGAAGAGCAAAGGGAGGCTGCCTAGCCATCAAG
>CANRHR010000023.1 GCA_947630475.1 uncultured Clostridia bacterium
TGGGTATAGATCAGGACGAAAAAGACAAAATATTCTTGGAGCTTGTGATATAGCCAAACAAATTTAACTTATTATTCTTTAAACAATCTCAATTAGTATTAAATTTTTTAAATCTATGGTATTATTCAAGATAGGGTTGCTGCTCTGTCTTTTTTGTGATGGGAAAAATTTTTTTAAAAATTTTTAAATTTGGGGGTTAAGTTTTTTTTTGATGTGACGATATATAAAGTGTAAGGTAAAATGTAACAATATCATTATATTGTTACATTTTTTATTTTGGGTTAACAAAAATATTGTTATAATTTAATTTTTATAATGTTTTTTTCATTTCTATAAACTTTCCTTATAATTCGATATTTATTCAAATTTAAATAAAAAATTTTGTTTTAATGTTTATTTCTATCCATTATTTTACTACGTCAAAAAATTTAAGTACAGTAAATTTAAGCTGCGTATTTATACCAATCTTTCCGCCACCAAATAGACTATCAACTTATTTAGTCGGTTAAATAGTCTTTATTTTAATTACTGCTCATTTGGTTTTCGGATAAATTAAAAATTAAAAAAGACTCAATTCAAAATGAATCGAGTCAGACTGTCAATAAACCTTATTTTAACCAAGTAATTTAAAGCGTCGCAGGCTAAAATCCGCAGGACGAGCTTTGCCCGTCCGAGGAAAAAGGTGAGTTTCAAGGGATTTTTAATCCCGATGGAACGAACCTTTTATACTTCTGTTCCCTGTCGAAAAAGTCCGCTTGTGACTTTTTCGACACTCAGACTCAATTCAAAATGAATCGAGTCTTTTTTATAAATTTATATCATAGGCTATTTTTAAAAATTTCAATAATTTCATCATGCTCAAGGCTCTTATAACCATCTGTAAGAACAATAGTGCTTTGAGCAAGACCTTCAAGCATATTTTCATTGGCTCCAAGCTCTGTAATATTCATAACAAGACCAAGCTCTTTCATCCAGCTTTCCATAGCCTTAAGACCTTCCTCCGCCGCCTGTTGGTCTGTTTTATTTGTTGTATCCACATCCCATACATTTTTTGCAAAACGTACAAACTTCTTAAGCCCGTAAGGCATGATATGGCGATAATATGGCAAAGAAACCGCCGCAAGAGTCATTCCGTGTGCGGCATCTGTATGCGCTCCCACTGCCTGACCAAGCATATGCACCATCCAGTCTGTTGCTTTTCCTCTGGATATTAGGGTATTAAGCGCCCATGTTGCAGTCCACATAATATTGCTTCTTGCTTCATAATTTTGAGGATCCTTATTTGCGATACGGCTTGAATGAATAACCGAGCGCATTAAACCTTCGCTGATATAATCACTGGTATTGTCATCTTCGCCGGAGAAATACTGCTCGCAAATATGGTTGAAAATATCGTAAATGCCCGAAACCATCTGATAATGAGGTAAAGTAAGAGTATATTTAGGATTAAGCACAGAAAATCTCGGCATAACATTTTCATCTGCAAATACATGACCTATCTTCATTTTTGTTTTTCTGTTTGTTATAACAGAGCCTGCGTTCATTTCGGAGCCTGTGCCTACCATCGTAAGGACGCATCCAACAGGGATTATATCACAGGTTGGCTCTTCGAATTTTATATAGTATTTATCCCAAGGGTCTTCGTCACAGTTTACGGATACCGATACAGCCTTTGCATAATCGCACACAGAGCCGCCGCCTACGGCAAGAAGCAGGTCTGCTTTGTGTTTTCTTGCTATGTCGATTCCTTCATACAGCTTTTCAAGGGTGGGGTTTGGCATAACACCGGAAATTTCGGCTATATTTTTATTGTTTGCTTTAAGAATTTCTACTACTTCATCATAGATGCCGTTTTTCTTAATTGAGTTTTTTCCGTAGATAAGCACAACATTTTTGCCATATTTTGCAAGCTCGCCATTTAAATATTTTAAAGAATCATCACCAAAATATAATTTTGTAGGATTGCAGTAAGAAAAATTTCCTAACATATTTTATTCTCCTTTTTTAAATAGTTAATGATATATACTTCGTTTATATAGAATATTTACTTAAGCTCAAGTGAGCTTACCCATTCGCTCACTTCATCATCGGATGCGCCGCCTGAAAAGCGTCTGCCTTCAAGCCAGTTTGCTCCGTCTGCAAGGCTATGCATATTTTCGGCGCTGGAGCCTATCGGGCTGCTGCCTGATGTGCAGAACGGAATGATTGTTTTGCCGTTAAAATCATAGCTTTCCAAGAATGTATACATTATTTTGGGCGCCTGTCCCCACCAAATGGGATAGCCTATAAAAATAACATCGTATTGCTCCATATTTTCAGCGGAACCTGAAATTTTAGGGCGTGCAGAATCATCATTCTGTTCTTTATTTGCACGGCAGTCGGTATTGTAATCAAGGTCAGCGTCTGTATATGGTGTTTCGGGAGTTATTGAATATATATCTGCATTTAAATAATCGGCTATTTTTTCCGCTACGCCCTTTGTATTGTTTGTTGCAGAAAAATATGCCACAAGTATTTTTTTGTTGTTATCGGGTGTATTTTCATTTGTTTTGCTTGTTTCATCATTTTTTTGCTGTGATGAAACTTCATTAAGCGTATTTTCATTCGGCATATTTTGCGCAGATTCATTTTCGCCCGAAGCGCAGGAACAAAAAATGCATACAAGCAACAGCACCGATAAAATTAACGATAAATATTTCATTATAATCACTCCTATTTCAAATTGTTGTATTGAGTATCGTCAACAGGCTCAAGCCATTCATTTGAGCCGTTTTCACCGGGAACCTCAATTGCAAGATGTGAAAACCAGCTGTCGGCAGCGGCGCCATGCCAGTGCTTTACTCCAACGGGTATATTTATACAGTCGCCGGGCTTCATTTCCACAGCCTCTTCGCCCCACTGCTGATAATATCCACGGCCGCCTATGCAAATGAGTATCTGACCGCCGCCTTTGTCTGCGTTGTGGATATGCCAATTGTTGCGGCAGCCCGGCTCAAATGTAACATTAAATATTCCCACTTGTTCTTTTGATATCGGAGCAAGATAGCTTTGACCGATAAAATATTTTGAAAAGGCATCGTTAGGTTCACCTATGGGGAAAAGAATAGTGTTTTGATATTTGTCTTTTTCGCTAAGCTCACTTTCTTTTTCATTCCATACATTCATGGCAAGACGGAATACAGCCCAAGCCTTTGGCCAGCCTACATAAAATCCAATGTGGGTAACAATAGCCGCTATCTCTTTTTTTGTTACTCCGTGTGCCTTTGCGTTTTCAAGATGATATGTTAAAGATGAATCGGTTATACCTGATGACATGAGTGCCACAACGGTAATAATGCAGCGTGTCTTTAAATCAATATCTTCATTATTCCAGTTTTCACCGAAAAGCACATCGTCGTTAAAATGCGCAAAATCCGGCGCAAAGCTGCCAAGCTGATTTCTTCCTGCTGTTTGTGTTATTTTTTTGTTCATATCGATTTGCTCCTTCCTATTTTATGTTGATTTTATATTTTTTATTGGTTTATACTACATTTCCTGCCTTTTGTTTTCCGTTTTGCGCCATAACTCCCGCAAGGGCATGAGGGATATAAAGCTCTTCAAGATAATTTATATCATTATTGTTTAGATTTAAATCAACGGCTTTTGCCGCTGTGTCTATATGCGAAAGCTTTGTTGCGCCCACAATGGGAGAATCGACCTTTGTTAAAAGCCATGCAAGCGATATTTCTGTCATAGATACCCCTTTGTTTTCGGCAAGCTCTTCTACACGCTTTATTATTTTTCCGTCCGTCTCTTTTGTGGAATCGTACTTAAAACGTGCATATGAATCTTCTTCAAAACGTTTTGTGCTTTCTCCCGTATGCCTTGAAAGTCTGCCGCTTGCAAGTGCGCTGTAGGGCGTGAGGGCAATATTCTGATTTTTACAGAATGGAACCATTTCACGTTCTTCTTCACGGGCTATAAGATTATAATGCCCCTGCATAGATATAAATTCGGTAAGTCCGTTTTCTCTCGCATAAAAATTTGCCTTTGCAAGCTGCCATGCAAAGCAGTTGGAAATACCTATATAACGTACTTTTCCGGCTTTTACAACATTATTAAGCCCCTCCATTATTTCTTCCATTGGCGTGTGATAGTCCCACATATGATAAATGTAAAGATCCACATAATCCATGCCCAAATTTTTAAGGCTTTGGTTAAGGTAGTTTTCAATATGAAGCTGTCCGCTTATATTGCTGTCGATTTCTTCCTGTGTTCTCGGCGTAAATTTTGTGGCTATAACATAGTCGTCACGCTTTGCAAAATCTCTTAATGCTTTACCGACATACTGCTCGCTTGTGCCGTTTTGATAAACTATGGCGGTATCATAAAAATTGATGCCTTTATTAAGCCCCTGCTTTATTATTTTTCTTGTTTGTTCTTCATCAACCGTCCAGCTGTGCTGACCTGTTAAGGCGTTGCCAAATCCCATGCAGCCCATACATATGCGTGAAACATTTAAGTCTGACTTTCCTAATTTTGTATATTTCATTATTTAAAACTCCTTTTTATATGGATTTATAAATTTTACAGGCTTTTTCCATTTATATGACTTATATGACAAAAGCAGAAATATAATTTTTATCGGAAGTTCTCTTTTTTCAGCCTTTCTATAATGTAGTCGATTTTATCTAATATTTGTTGTTTGCTGTGTATATCTTCCAAAACGTGAGAACGAAAAATTCTCAATTTGCGGACAACATCTTCACAACTGATATACTGCACGAGCGTTTCAGCATCATCAGGCTTCATTCCTATGCTTAACAGGCTTTGAATATCAATTATCACAGAGTATAAAACCTCCCCTCAAAAAAAGAAAATGTAACCACAAGGCAGTATATCTTATACTATCCCTATGCTTACATTGTAATCTTTTTTAATGTATATATCAAATACTTGATTCGTATGTGTTATCCATGCCTAAAAAGCATTTTGAAAATTCTATAAATTTTGTTGCAGCAAGACCAAAAGGCTGTTCACGTTTCCACGCAAGCACGCTTGTAGCCGTAAGTTTGGGCGAGAGCGGAACACTGACAATTTTTGTTTTATCCCAAAGGGATATATTTCCCTCTATAACAACCGGATATGCAAGACCTTTCTGCGCTATAACAGCGGCGTTTGTGGCTAAATTTGAGGTGAATACAATGTTTAAAGTCTTAAAATCATCGCCAAATAGGTTGGCAAGCTCACTGCGTATATTTAAACGCCTTGGCAGACATAAGGGCAGGTATTTAAGTTCACTTGCCGAAAGGCTTTTCTTTTTCGCAAGAGGATCGTTTGCATTCATAAGGACACACCAACGTTCACGAAGTTTAAGCCTTATAAACTCAAATCGTTCCATTTCTATTGGCTCAAGCAGCAGACCTGCATCAGCAACGCCACGCTCTATTCTCTCTTTTACAACATCTGCAGTTGCCGTATAGATATCAAAACGTACCTTTGGATATTTTTTGAGGAACGAATTGCACAATTCGGCAAGAATGTTGACCGAAGCCATTTCTCCGCAGCCAATATTTACAAATCCTTCTATACATTCTTCCTGTTCTATAAGCTCACGTTCCGTTTTGTCTACAAGCTGCAGTATCTCTTCCGCACGGCGGCGAAGAAGCATTCCTTCATTTGTAAGCTTTATTTTTTTGCCGCCTCTTTCCAGAAGCTTTACACCTATATCTTCTTCCATCTGAGCAAGCTGGCGTGAAAGAGTGGGCTGCGTAATATGCAGTACCTGCGCTGCTTTTGTTATGCTTTCTTCACGAACAACAGTTAAAAAATATTTTAATACCCTAATTTCCATATGATCCGCCTTTCTCAACAACATCATCCGAAAAGGCATTTCTTGCTTTTTGCATATTCTGTGATATGCCGCATTTGCGGGATAAAACAGTCATGCTAAATACTCATAACCGACGGCTTCTGACGAAGCGCCCACCGCCTAAGAGGCGGACTTACTTGTCGTTAAAATTTGTAAAAAACATAAAAAAATATTGACTTATTGTGAATTTTATGGTAATATTATAAAATGTATCGTTAGAAATTAAACATTTAATTATATATATTATTATAACATAAATAAAACATTATTTCAATATTTTACATTTATTGATCCGGCAGGCAAGTTTCGCCTTTCAGGTAGCGAGCGCTTGCCTTGGTTATAAGTATCGGCGTAAGCGGAGTAAGATTTATCGTATTATGTATAGTATATGAATCCGTCATAGATTTTATCCTAAAACAGGGCAGAGTCTGCCTAATCTGTGAAGCAGGAAACACCTTTGCTTTGAGCATTGGGCAGTTTATATAAACCGCAGTGGGGTTTTTGTTAAAATTCCGCTTCGGTGATTTTTGCGTTGCAAAAATCAAAGTATTGTTGTTTGCGCTTTGGCGTTATAAAGCAGCTTTGCATCACACTTTTTACAGCCGCAGGACTGTTTTGCTATCTTTACAAAATATTTTAAAGGAGTGAGGGTGTCATGGAGAAAAATCGAATCCATCCCATAAAACTTGGCGATGTTGTTCGTATGAGTTATTCCCGTATTAATGAGGTTTTGGAAATGCCTAATCTTCTCGCCTTGCAGAAGGACAGCTACGAGTGGTTTCTTGAAGAGGGCCTTAAGGAGGTTTTTGAAGATATTTCGCCTATTTGCGACTTTAACGACAACCTTGTGCTTGAGTTCGTTGATTTCAATTTAAATTCCGAGCCTAAATATTCCATTGCCGAATGCAAGGAAAGAGACGCAACTTATGCGGCTCCTCTTAAGGTTAAAGTAAGGCTTCGCAATAAGGATATAGACGAAATTAAAGAGCAGGAAATATTTATGGGTGATTTTCCTCTCATGACAGATACGGGCACCTTTGTTATAAACGGTGCCGAACGTGTTATAGTAAGCCAGCTTGTTCGTTCTCCGGGAATATATTACGCCATAGATAAGGATAAGGTAGGAAAAAATCTTATAAGCTCAACCGTTATACCTAACAGAGGCGCATGGCTTGAATATGAAACGGATTCCAACGATGTTTTTTATGTAAGAGTTGACAGGAACCGAAAAGTGCCCGTAACGGTTTTAATAAGAGCATTGGGGATAGGCTCTGACGGTGAAATTACAGAGCTTTTCGGAGATGAGCCGAAAATTGCCGCAACAATAGAAAAGGATATAAGCAAAAGCAAAGAAGAGGGTCTTATCGAAATATATAAAAAATTAAGACCCGGAGAACCTCCCACTGTAGAAAGTGCGGAATCTCTTCTTCATAATATGTTTTACGACCCAAAAAGATATGACCTTGCAAAAGTAGGACGATATAAATTTAATAAAAAGCTTGCTTTTAAAAACAGGATATCAGGCTTTGTTTTGGCTGAAGATGCGGTTGATCCGAATACAGGCGAGATTATCGCAAAGCAGGGCGAAAAGCTCAGCGAACAGCTTGCCGAACAGATACAAAACACAGCGGCGCCATTCGTAAAAATATTTGTTGAAGATAACAGAGTATGTAAAATATTAAGCAATTTGACTGTAGATATAGATGGCTTTGTTCAGGGCTTTGGCTTTACGGCAAAAGATCTCGGCGTTAAGGAGCACGTTTATTATCCTGTGCTTAAAGAGCTTTTGGAGCAGTATGAGGATGCCGATGAATTTAAGCTTGCCGTTAAGCAGAATATGCACAGGCTCGTTCCGAAGCATATAACAGCCGAAGATATTATGGCAAGCATAAATTATACAATGCATCTTGATTACGGCATTGGCTCAAAGGACGATATAGATCACTTGGGCAACAGGCGAATAAGAGCGGTTGGAGAGCTTTTGCAGAATCAATTTCGCATAGGCCTTTCCAGAATGGAAAGAGTTATAAGAGAAAGAATGAATATTCAAGATCTTGAGGCTGTAACGCCTCAGGCGCTTATAAATATAAAGCCGGTCACGGCAGCTATTAAAGAGTTTTTCGGAAGCTCACAGCTTTCTCAGTTTATGGATCAAAATAATCCTCTATCCGAAATGACGCATAAAAGACGTCTTTCCGCATTGGGACCGGGCGGTCTTTCAAGGGAAAGGGCAGGCTTTGAGGTAAGAGATGTTCATTCTTCTCATTACGGCAGAATGTGCCCTATAGAAACCCCCGAAGGCCCTAATATAGGTCTTATAAATTCATTGGCAACTTATGCAAAAATAAATCAGTACGGCTTTATCGAAGCTCCATACAGAATAATAGACAAAACAGGCGATAAACCTAAGGTTACCGATGATTTTATATATATAACCGCCGATGAAGAAGAAAAGTATGTAATTGCACAGGCAAACGAACCTCTTAATAAAAACGGCGAATTTGTAAATCCGAAAGTTACGGCAAGGCTTGGCGAGGATAATGTTGAAGTTGACGCATCAAGGGTTCAGCTTATGGACGTATCGCCAAAACAGCTTGTTTCTGTCGCTACCGCCCTTATACCTTTCCTTGAGAATGATGACGTAACAAGGGCTCTTATGGGCTCTAATATGCAGCGTCAGGCGGTTCCTCTTTTAACTACCGAGGCGCCCGTAGTAGGTACGGGTATGGAGCATAAAACCGCCAAAGACTCCGGCGTTGTTGTTGTGGCAAAAAATCCCGGTATTGTCGAAAGGGTTGATGCCAGAGAAATTATCATTAAAAATGATAACGGCGGCAGAGATGTATATAAAATGAGCAAATTTAAAAGGAGCAATCAATCCAACTGCATGAATCAAAGACCTATTGTATTTAAAGGACAAAGGGTAAAAGAAGATGAAATAATTGCAGACGGACCTTCCACCAAAAACGGAGAACTTGCCTTGGGCAAAAATCCGCTTATCGGCTTTATGACATGGGAGGGCTATAACTATGAGGACGCCGTTCTTTTAAGTGAAAAGCTTGTTTCCGATGATGTTTACACCTCTGTTCATATAGAAGAATATGAATCCGAAGCAAGAGAAACAAAGCTTGGCGCAGAGGAGATAACAAGAGATATACCCAATATAGGCGACGACGCTTTGCATGATCTTAACGAAAACGGAATAATAAGAATAGGCGCAGAGGTTCAGCCGAACGATATACTTGTAGGAAAGGTTACGCCAAAGGGAGAAACCGAGCTTACAGCGGAAGAAAGGCTTTTAAGAGCCATATTCGGAGAAAAGGCAAGAGAGGTAAGAGATACCTCATTGAGAGTGCCTCACGGCGAAAGCGGCATTATAGTTGATGTTAAAGTCTTTACAAGAGAAAACGGAGATGAGCTTCCTCCGGGGGTTAATCAGCTTGTAAGGGTGTATATAGCTCAAAAAAGAAAAATATCCGTCGGTGATAAAATGGCGGGCCGTCACGGCAATAAGGGCGTTGTTTCAAGGGTTCTTCCCGTTGAGGATATGCCTTTTCTTCCAAACGGACGCCCCTTGGATATAGTGCTTAATCCGCTTGGCGTGCCATCACGAATGAATATAGGACAGGTGCTTGAGATTCACTTGTCCCTTGCGGCAAAGGTTTTGGATTGGAAAGTTGCAACGCCTGTATTTGACGGGGCAAACGAAACCGATATAATGGAAACATTAGAGCTTGCAAATGATTATGCAAACAAAGATTGGCAGGAATTTGAAGAAAAATGGAAGCCTGTACTCGACCCGGAAATATTTAAATATCTTGATGAAAACAAGGCTCACAGAGAAGAATGGAAAGGCGTTGAAATAAACAACACCGGAAAGGTTCAACTCAGAGACGGCAGAACAGGCGAAGAATTTGACAACCCAACAACAATAGGCTTCATGCATTATTTAAAGCTTCATCACCTTGTAGATGATAAAATCCATGCACGTTCAACAGGCCCGTATTCTTTGGTAACTCAGCAGCCCTTAGGCGGAAAAGCTCAGTTTGGCGGGCAGCGCTTTGGAGAGATGGAGGTTTGGGCGCTTGAGGCATATGGCGCTTCTTATACTCTTCAAGAAATACTTACGGTTAAATCCGATGATATAGTGGGAAGAGTTAAAACTTATGAAGCCATCGTAAAGGGAGAAAATATACCGGAGCCGGGCGTTCCCGAATCATTTAAAGTTTTGCTTAAAGAGCTTCAGGCGTTAAGCCTTGATGTAAGGGTATTGCTTGAAGATAATACGGAGGTTGAAATCAGCGACGCCATAGATGACAGTGATGATATCAATGTAAGCTTTAAAGAGCCTGTTATTGATGACGAAGAAGTGTTTGAACAGCCCCAGGGAACAGTTGAAGCTGTATTGGAAGATCCGGAGCTTTCCAATATCGATAATATAGACAGCTTGAATATAGATGATGTTGACGATGATATCATGATTGATGAAACAGAAGAAATTATACTCGACGATGATTTTTTTGCTGAGTTTGACAAGCCGGAAGATGAAGAAGCGTCTTTTGATGCCGAAGAGTAATTTAAGAAAGGAGAAGGGTTATGTCTGAAAAGGTTAGCGAACAAGCTATTGTTTTTGATTCAATAAAAATTGGTTTGGCCTCTCCTGAAAAAATAAGAGAATGGTCAAGGGGTGAGGTTAAAAAGCCCGAAACCATCAATTACAGAACCTTAAAGCCGGAAAAGGACGGACTTTTCTGCGAAAGAATTTTTGGCCCCACAAAGGACTGGGAATGTCACTGCGGAAAATATAAGCGCATAAGATATAAAGGCGTTGTTTGCGACCGCTGCGGCGTTGAAGTAACTAAAAGCAAGGTAAGAAGAGACAGAATGGGACATATAGAACTTGCGGCGCCCGTTTCTCATATCTGGTATTTTAAGGGCATACCCAGCCGAATGGGCATAATACTCGGAATGAGCCCAAGAGCGCTTGAAAAAATATTGTATTTTGCAAGCTATGTTGTACTCGACGGCGGAGATACCAGCCTTAATTATAAAGATCTTTTATCGGAAAAAGAATACAGAGACGCTGTTGAAAAATACGGCAAAAATGCTTTTAAGGTAGGTATGGGCGCCGAGGCTGTTAAAAAACTGCTTCAGGATATAGATCTTGAAGCTGAGGCTAATGAGCTTAAAGAAGAGCTTAAAACCAGCACAGGTCAGAAAAGAATAAGGATAATTAAAAAGCTTGAGGTGGTAGAATCTTTCAGATCCTCTAAAAATAAGCCCGAATGGATGATACTTGACGTTATACCTGTCATTCCTCCGGAGCTTAGGCCTATGGTTCAGCTTGACGGCGGCAGATTTGCCACATCAGATTTAAATGATCTTTACAGAAGAGTTATAAACAGAAACAACCGCCTTAAAAGACTTCTTGAGCTTGGCACGCC
Organism: uncultured Clostridia bacterium; assembly: GCA_947630475.1. Classification (GTDB taxonomy): domain Bacteria; phylum Bacillota; class Clostridia; order Lachnospirales; family CAG-274; genus CANRHR01. Next base: position 11,296 of record CANRHR010000023.1, read on the forward strand.
GGATATTATTGTAAGAAATGAAAAAAGAATGCTTCAAGAAGCTGTTGATGCCCTCATCGACAACGGCAGAAGAGGAAGAGCCGTAACAGGCCCCGGAAACAGAAACCTTAAATCTCTTTCTGATTTATTAAAGGGAAAGCAGGGACGATTCAGACAAAATCTTTTGGGAAAACGAGTTGATTATTCAGGTCGTTCCGTTATAGTTGTAGGGCCTAACCTTAAAATATACCAGTGCGGGCTGCCAAAAGAAATGGCTATTGAGCTTTTTAAGCCTTTTGTTATGAAAAAACTAGTTGAAGACGGTCTTGCACATAACATTAAATCTGCAAAAAGAATGGTTGAAAGGCTTCAAAGCGAAGTTTGGGATGTTCTTGAGGAGGTTATAAAGGAGCATCCGGTTATGCTTAACCGTGCGCCTACGCTTCACAGGCTTGGCATACAGGCGTTTGAACCGGTTTTGGTGGAGGGAAGAGCGCTTAAGCTCCATCCGCTTGTCTGCACCGCATATAATGCCGATTTTGACGGAGATCAAATGGCGGTTCATGTGCCGCTTTCCGTTGAAGCTCAGGCGGAATGCAGATTTTTGCTGCTTGCGCCGAACAACCTTTTAAAGCCGTCCGACGGAGAGCCTGTAACGGTTCCGTCACAGGATATGGTGCTGGGAATATATTATCTTACAATAAAAAAAGAAGGCCTTAAGGATGAAAACGGCAGGCTTTTAAGGATATATAAAGATGAAAACGAAGCTCTTTTGGCATATGACAACCATGTTATTACTCTTCACGAAGCAATTATGGTAAGAAGAACCCTTGTTATTGACGGAAAAGAGCAAAGCAAGCTTATTGAAACAACGGCAGGAAGAATTATATTTAATGAGATAATACCTCAGGATATAGGCTTTGTTGACAGAAGCATACCCGAAAATAAGTTTAAATATGAAATAGACTTCCTTACCGATAAAAAAATGCTTGGAAAGATAATTAACCGCTGCATAAACAAATATTCATCAACGGATACGGCGGTAATGCTTGATAACATTAAAAGCCTTGGCTTTAAATTTTCAACAAGAGGAGCGCTTACAGTTTCGGTTTCCGATATGGAAATACCCAAGGAGAAAAAAGAGTTTCTTAAAGAAGCCGACAAAGAGGTTGACAAGATTACAAAAATGTATCGCCGCGGCCTTATGACTGATGATGAAAGACATCAGAAAGTTATTAAAACTTGGGAAGCGGCAGATGATAAAATTACAAACGCCCTCCTTAAAGGGCTTGGAAAATATAACGATATCTATATGATGGCTCATTCGGGCGCCAGAGGTTCAAACAGGCAGATAAAACAGCTTGCCGGAATGAGAGGTCTTATGGCATCTCCATCGGGAGAAACAATAGAGCTTCCTATAAAGGCTAATTTCCGAGAGGGGCTTACTGTTCAGGAATACTTTATATCAGCGCACGGCGCAAGAAAGGGCCTTTCTGATACGGCGCTGAGAACAGCCGATTCCGGTTATCTTACAAGAAGACTTGTAGATGTTTCTCAGGATATTATTATACGCGAATTTGACTGCTGCGCCGGAAGTGACAGAGAAATACCCGGTATGTGGGTAAAAGCCTTTATGGACGGACAGGAAATTATAGAGCCTCTTCAGGACAGAATAAGAGGAAGATATTCTATACATGATATTGTAAATCCAAAAACAGGCAAGGTTATAGTAAAAGCCGACAGCCTTATTTCTCCCGACCAGGCGGAGGAAGTTGTTGAGGCCGGAATAGAAGAAGTTTATATAAGAAATATACTTTCATGCCGCTCTAAGCATGGGGTTTGCTCAAAATGCTACGGCGCAAATATGGCAAGCGGAAGAATCGTATGCATAGGCGAGGCAGTAGGAATTATTGCCGCTCAGTCTATCGGCGAGCCGGGAACCCAGCTTACAATGCGTACATTCCATACAGGCGGCGTATCCGGAAACGACCTTACACAAGGTCTTCCGAGGGTTGAAGAGCTTTTTGAAGCAAGAAAGCCCAAAGGCCTTGCTATAATAGCTGAATTTGGCGGCAAAGTTACCGTTACCGATACAAAGAAAAAACGTGAAGTTATTGTTGTAAACGAAAATGGCGAAAGCAAAGAATATCTTATACCTTACGGCTCAAGAATAAAGGTTTTAAACGGCGATGTTATCGAAGCCGGCGATGAGCTGACAGAGGGAAGCGTTAATCCTCATGATATATTAAGGATAAAGGGAATCCGAGGCGTTCAGGATTATATGCTTCAGGAGGTTCAGAGAGTTTATCGTCTTCAGGGTGTTGATATAAATGATAAGCATATTGAGGTTATTGTCCGTCAGATGCTTAAGAGAGTTAAGATTGAAGAAAACGGCGACACCGATTTATTGCCCGGAAGCTTTGTTGATTGGATAGAATTTGAAAATATTAACGAAGATATGCTTCAGCAGGGCTTAGAGCCTGCCGTAGGCTCAAGGACTCTTCTGGGCATAACAAAAGCCTCTCTTGCTACGGAATCATTCCTTTCTGCCGCATCTTTCCAAGAAACCACGAAAGTTTTAACGGAAGCGGCAATTAAAGGCAAGATAGATCCTCTTATCGGCCTTAAGGAAAATGTAATAATAGGTAAGCTTATTCCGGCAGGAACAGGCATGAACCTTTACAGAAAGATTGAGCTTAAGCTTGATAAGGAAGAAGAACAGACCGATGAAAGCGATATTATAGATTAAAAATAACTGTATTAAGTAAGTTCCCACGCTATTAGGCGTGGGCGCTTGCTTGTTAATGTTATATTTTAAAAAAAGCTTGACAAAACAAAATAAAACAGATATACTGATTAAGTACCGTAGACAGTAGGTGTGAAAACATAAAAGCTTAAGCTTGCCTGCCGAGGATTTTTAAATTGATTTTAAAATTCAGCTCCCATGTCTATGCGGAGCTTTTTATATGTTTGCGGACAAAATCTGACAGGAGGTAAAAAAATGGCTAAGGTTGAACAAAAACAAGTTATTGTAAACGAAATCAAGGAAAAGCTTGAAAAAGCAACTTCCGCTGTCTTGGTTGATGCCAGAGGTCTTAGCGTTGAGCAGGATACTCAGCTTAGAAAACAATTGAGAGAAGCCGGCGTTGATTATAAGGTTTACAAAAATACTATGATGAGATTCGCCGTTGAGGGTACTCAGTTTGAAGACTTAAAAGATTACTTTAAAGGACCAAGCGCATTGGCAATATGTTATGAAGACCCTACAGTGGCGGCTTCAATCATCAATAAGTTTATGAAAAATGCCAAAGAGCTGGAGTTTAAAGCCGGTGTTATTGAAAAGACTTGTTATGATGCAAAGGGAATGTCTGTAATTGCCGACATACCTTCAAGAGAAGTGCTTCTTTCAAGGCTTCTTGGAAGCTTCAAATCACCTATGGCTTCATTTGCCCGTGTTATCAAGGCTGTTGCCGATCAGCAGGGTGAAGCATCTGAAGCATAATATTAAAATTTAGAATAAAAATATTCGGAGGGAATAAAAATGGCAAAATTATCAATCGAAGAAATTATTGCAGCAGTTAAAGAGCTTAGCGTTTTAGAGCTTAACGATTTAGTTAAGGCAGCTGAAGAAGAATTTGGTGTTTCTGCGGCAGCAGGAATGGTAGTAGCAGCACCGGGCGCAGCAGCAGGCGCAGCTGAAGAGGAAAAAACAGAATTTAATGTAGAATTGACATCTGTTGGTTCTGAAAAGATTAAGGTAATTAAGGTTGTAAGAGAAATAACCGGACTTGGCCTTAAAGAAGCTAAAGAAATGGTTGACGGCGCTCCTAAGTTCGTTAAAGAGGGCGTTTCCAAAGATGATGCTGAAAACTGCAAGGCTAAGCTCGAAGAGGTTGGCGCTAAGGTAACTTTAAAATAATCCTGTAATTTACAAAAAATTTAGATAATATAAGAGAACAGCGGGCATCTCCTTAAATGGAGCAAATATTCTGCTGTTCTCTTGTTTTTATGAAAGCATATAAAATTATCAAATCTTATATGGAGCGCTTTTTTATCGGCAAAACTCCCGCCTTAAAAGGCGAGAAAGTAAAGTTTAAATATCAAATTTTATGCTTACAAAGTTTTTATAATAAGCTTATAAATTTCATATGCCGCTAAGGCATCATAATAAGCTCTGTGAGCTTTTGTTATTTCAATGCCGAAATGTTCGCAAAGGTTTTTTAAGCTGTAGCTTTTTAAATCGGGAAATGCCTTTTTGCTAAGCCTTAAAGTATCTAAGGCTTTATTTTTTAATTTTAGATTAAGCCTTTGCGCATTTTCATTTAAAAATGATATATCAAAGCCTGCATTATGGGCAACAAGGGGATACTCCTCCAAAAAATCCAAAAATTTGGGAAAGACCTCATCTATAAACGGTTCATTTTCAACCATTTTATTTGTAATTTTAATTTTATCCTCAATAAACGGAGGAATAAATACGCCTGGGTTTACAAGAGTATTGAAGCTGTCTGCAATTTTATTGTTTATTATTTTAACGGCTCCTATCTCCGTTATTCTGTTTTTTTGTGGGCTGAAACCGGTTGTTTCCAGATCAAAAACAACATAATTATCAATAACGATATCCGACAAAAACATATCGTATGTAAGTTTTTTTTCATCTGATTTTTTTGTGGTTTTTTTGTGACTGTTTTGCCTGTATTCAAAATATTCATTTTTTTGCAAATGCGATTTTTTTATAAAATAATTTAAGATATCCTCCATTTAAATATCACCTGAATGTTCTGAAAAGACCTATAACTTTGCCTAGGATTTTAACATTTTTGGAATAAATGGGAGAATAATCATCATTTTCAGGCTGAAGTCTTATTCGATCTTTTTCTTTAAAAAATCTTTTGCAAGTTGCGTTTTCACCTATAAGGGCAATTACTATTTCGTTATTTTCGGCTGTCGGCTGTTGGTTTACCAATACAAGATCGTTATTTAAAATACCGGCATTGATCATGCTGTCACCGGAAATTTTAAGCATAAAGCAATCGTTATTTTTAAGGTATTCAACGGCAATCGGAAAATATCCCTCTATATTTTCGTGAGCAAAAATAGGTTTGCCCGCTGCAACAGTTCCTATTATAGGTATGTTTACATATTCACATTGTTCATTGTCTTCTGAAATTTCCTCCTCCTTGAGAATTTGGATATTTCTTAGCTTTGAGGTTGAGCGTTTTATATAACCTTTTCTTTCGAGCCCTTCCAGATAAATGTGAACAGAAGCTATGGACTTAATGCCGACTGCCCGACATATCTCTATTACCGAAGGGGACTCGGAACCATTTTTAATTTTTGATTTAAGAAACTCATATACCTCTGCTTGTTTTCCTTTTAATTTTTCCATATTTGCTGCTTAAAAGCTTCATCCTTTCTAAATAATATAACAATTGACAACTGCTAAAAAACATTCGATGTTTTTTCTATAAGACCAAGCACCTCATCAGACAATGACTGAACATCATTCATAGACTGACGTATCAGGGCGGTATTTTCGGAGGTGTCGGAAACATCCTTTCTTGTACTGTCAACAACCGTTATGAGATTTTCTATACGTTTGTTGTATTCGGATATTATATCCGTAACCTCTTTTATCGCTTTATGTATATTTTTATTATGCTCATTTGCATTATTTACAGATTTTTTGGATTCTTGAGAAAGATCCCTTATGTTATTTGCTATAACAGCAAAACCCTTGCCGGATTCGCCTGCCCTTGCCGCCTCTATTGAAGCGTTAAACGAGAGCAAGTTTATATTGGTTGAAATTTCCTCAACATCAACTGTAACACTTGTGTATTTTTTTGCATCATGGCTTATTTGATTGACTTTTTGCTGCATATTTTTTCCAAGCTCAACAAGCTCCAGCATATGTTTGTTGACATCATTCATATCATTGAAGCCTTTCCGGCTTAAATCATTTATTATTTCGGTATCGGATTTAACAGCCTCAATATTTTTATTAAGCTCCAGAGAGATTTTTTTAAGTTCTTCAATAATATTTTGAACCATATTGTTGGATTTTATTATAGTATTTCTTTCTTCATTAACTTTGCTAAGCATAAATTGATGGCAGTTTTCGGGAACATTAACGCCCCTTGCGATAGCTACAGCCATATCACGGCAGCTTTCCAAGCCGCAGGCATGACAATCAAATGTTTTTTCTTTATCAGTTTTCTTTCTTAGCTTTTCAAAAGCCTTTTCAATCTCCATGCTTCCCACATTTTTCTTTGTATTGATTATTGGCTCATATTTTCTTGTAAAATCATCAAGATTAAGCGTTTTGTCAAATTGCTCAAAAATGGCTATATTTTCTTCTCTCTGCTTTGAAACGTAATCGTCAACATCAAACATTATATTGTTCATTCTGAAAGATTTATAATTTTGAGCAATGGCAGGACCGCTGTTGCATCCAAATTCACAGTTAAGAACATCAAAAACATCCGGCAGATTATTATAATCTTCTTGGGTGTATTCGTCAAGCTGCTCATAAACCCTTGCAGTACCCTCAAAATTTACTACCCTAAGATTAGGAGCATTACGCAGGATATTTTCTTTAAGACCGCTTGGCCTTGAATATATGGAGCCCAACATTCCCTGATGGCAGTCAAATTCAAATTCGCTGTACTTTTTAACGTTTGGCAGAGATATGTTGTTGTCTTTAAAATATTTTTTTGCGCCCTCAAAGGTAACATTATATTCTATCAAATTGCCTGTTTGAATAAATTCATCTTTTTTTGCTATGCATGGGGATAAAGCGGCTATTTTATAGTTTTTATGCAGGTATTTTCTTACGAAGACAGCCAAACAAAGCATAGGGCTGTGGATAGGAGCAAGATTTTTTAAAATTTTATGATTATGCTTAAGCGCATAATTTACAATAGCAGGGCAAGGCTGACTTATTATTTTGGCGTTTTTATTTTTTTCTAAATATTTAAGATAAGCCCATGTACAAATATCGGCGCCAAAGGAGATGTCATAAATGCTTTCTATATTATTGTTTCTGAACCATTGAAGAACATGACGCCACATTCCGTCAAAAGCAACTTTAATTGCGGGAGGGGCAAAAAGTATAATTTTTTCTCCTCGTTTTAAATCTTCGAAAAAGCGCTCTGTATCATCGTTAAAAAATCTTGCGCCGTGCGAACACTCTAAAACACATTGCCCGCACCTTATGCAGTTTTGTTCATCTATATCGATAACAAATTCACCGCTTTTATTTTTAACAACAACATTGGCGGTAGGTATAGGACAGACTCTGACGCACGAATTGCAGCCAATACATTTATCTTTATCAACTTCTATAATTTTCATTAAAAAAATCACCTGCCTATTAATGAATATCGTTAAACTTTTATTGCTTTATTATGCATAATTATTCCGTTTGTTTATTTAATTGTAACAAAAAAATATACAAAAGTAAACATATATTTTGCAATGATTAATACTCGGTTTAGGCTGAATATTCATATAACCGATGATTTATTAAAAAAATCAAGGCATTTAATTTGGAAAGCTTATATACTTAAATTTTTTGACGTAGTAAAATAATGGATAGAAATAAACATTAAAACAAAATTTTTTATTTAAATTTGAATAAATATCGAATTATAAGGAAAGTTTATAGAAATGAAAAAAACATTATAAGTTAACCCAAAATAAAAAATGTAACAATATAATGATATTGTTACATTTTACCTTACACTTTATATATCGTCACATCA
>CANRHR010000024.1 GCA_947630475.1 uncultured Clostridia bacterium
TTTAAGCATTGGCACCGATGAAATACCGATAAGAGGTGAGCTGATTGTTAATTGATTATCTGCCCGAATTTATGCAGAATATGAAAAAAATAAAATTCTATTATGAATTTGTATCTGCCGTAAAAATGACAGAAAGCTGAGGTTGAATGTTATGATAAAAATTATTAAAAAATTGGGCTTTGAATTTTTGCTCTGTTTGCTGCTGTTAGTTTGTACTGCGATTGATTGTGTACAAAGCGGCGGTGCGGTAAGATTTTGTATCGCGCTTTTATGGCTGTTAATAGTTATTTGGCGCTGTATTAAAGTCATATTGGAAGATGAATAGCAAAAAATATTCGAAGGGAGGTGATATCATGAGTACATACGAATTATGCAAAAGCTTAATTCAAAAGAAAAGTAGTGTTGTTACTGCTGAGAAACTTGACGTATTTTTGCTTGCAGAAAGAATAGGCGAGGAGGAATATATTGAGCTTGTAGAGCTTCTTAATGCTTCAAAGGAATAATTTATTTGGACGGGTTTAAAGCCCGTCCTTTTTAAAGGGGGATATTACTATGGAGAAAATTATAAACAGAGTGAATATTATTTATGGGGGAGTAGTTACGGCTTTAACTGCAATTTTTGGACAGTATTGGTTTTTATTTATTGGCTTTTTAATTTGTAATATTATTGATTATGCAACCGGAATTATTAAAGCAAAATATTTTAACTGCAATGAAAATTCTAAAACAGGCGCAAAAGGTGCGTTAAAAAAGGTGCTGTATTGGGTTGTTATATATCTTGCGTTTTATGTATCCAAAAGTTTTTCCGAAATGGGTAAGCTAATAGGCATAGATTTAAGCTTTGTTGTTATTTTCGGCTGGTTTACATTGGCTATATATTTGGTTAATGAAATAAGAAGTATTCTTGAAAATTTGGTAGAGATGGGTGTTAAGGTTCCGTCATTTTTGATTAAAGGGCTTGAAGTTACCGAAAAAGCTATTGATAAGATAACAAAAAAATGAATGATTTTAAGGGGAATTTTATGGGCAGATTGATTTGTATAGATGCAGGACACGGAGGAACAGATCCGGGAGTCTGCGGAAACGGACTTAAAGAAAAGGATATAACATTGAAAACGGCTTTAAAGATTGGAAAGCTTTTAAGCGAATATGGTTTTGATGTTGTTTATACAAGAACAAAGGATATTTATGTGACTTTGAGTGAAAGATGCAGGGTTACAAACAGTAGAAAATGCGATGCTTTTGTAAGTATACATGACAATTCAGCAGCAAATACAACGGCAAACGGTATTGAAATATTATGTTACATAAAGAATAATTTAGCTTATTATATACAGCAAAATTTAATTGATGAATTGAATTTGACAGATAGAGGAGTTAAAGAGAGAAAAGACCTGTATGTTTTAAATTCAACTGATATGTAGGCTGTGCTTGTGGAACTTGGGTTTATAAGCAATGCCAAAGAAGCTGAGCTTTTAAAAAATGAAAACTTTTTGGACAGGGCGGCAAAATGCATAGCTAAAGGTGTTTGTAAATATTTTAATGTAGCTTATAAGGAGGATAATGAAATTGAGAAAGTAAAAAGGAATTATAAGTATAAAAATACAACAAAAAGTTTTGATATTATAAATTTAGACGAAAATAATTATATTGCTGTCAGGGATTTGACAGAATTGCTAGGGAAAAAGGTGAGCTATGACAATGTAACTAAGTTTACGGTTATTGAAGATTGATTAATTATAAATAAAATAATAAAGATAAAAAGAAGTTAAAAACAAAGCTATAAATCAATAAAATAAAAGTATAAAAAAGCCCTTTACAATAAAATACAAATAGACACTTTATTTATAAGACAATTAATTGTATAATGTTAGGTAAATAAAAATAAGGGAGGTGATTAAAATGTCAAGAGATGAGTTAAAACAACTCATAGTTGAAGCCGGTGAAAGATTGTACGGCGACAAAGACAGTCATGTACATACTGCGGCATCAATCTTTACGGCTGAGTTTCTTAATGCTGTCGAAGAACTTATATTGGAAGTTTTATGCGGTATTGAGGAAATAAAAGACGCCGAAAACACAGACGTTAATGTAAGTGATTAACAAAAATAAATCCTGTCCGATAAGTCTGGGCAGGATTTATTTTTGTTTAAATGAGTTTTTTGCGTTGTTTTCTTCTTAGTGTTAAATATACAAGTAATGTACAAACTTTAAAAATTTGGCTTATGTTGGCGGTTTTTTAGCGAGAAACTTTAATGTATTTAAAAAAATCAACCTTATTAAAGTAACAATCACGGGAATCAATTTCCATATATAATCTTTAGTAAAGATTTACAATCAAGTGAACAGTCAAACATAATTTTGAAAATTGCTTTTTGTTTTCCCATTTATCACAATAGTAAAATCTTTAGATTTATTTAGCAGTATACTTTCAATCTATTTAATAAAACATTTATTTAGTAAGTCAGGCTTTACAAGTTTAATCAGACACAATAACTAATAATAACAAGGCACTCTTTTTATTTAAAAATTTTCTTTTAAAAACTTTTTTATTGTTTCGCAGAATCTCTAACTTACACTTAACAACTTGCTTTGTGAAAAAGTGTAACCCATTATTGACACTTTAATAAATTTTATAGATAAATACAAAATAAAAACTTGATATTTGTATCTTATATATGTTAAGCTAATACTATGTATACTTTATAGTAGTTATATAACCAAGAAAAGAGTGAAAATGCATGAAGAAATTGTTAAAATCTGTAATTTTTGTTGTTATCATAGTTTTTATACTCAACAGTGTTTCGAGCATACTTAGGGGAGATGACCCTAATGCAGGTAATACAAGAGGAATGACTTTGGCATACAATCACAAGAATTTTTATGATGTTCTCTTTCTCGGCTCTAGTGTAGTTAGTTGTAATATAAATAATCAAGAAATGTATGAAAAATACGGTATAGCTGCATTAAATCTCACTTCCCCCGAACAAACAGGTATTCTTTCATATTTCACATTAAAAGAGGCTCTTACGATTCAAAAACCTACTGTTGTAATATGTGACACAAAAGAGCTTTCTATAAGTGATACTGAATTAAGAGGCAGAATGTTGAGCAGAGATAAATATACTATAAGAATTGCAGCTACACAACTTAGAAATCCTTTCGTTAAATTGGAACTTATAAAGTGGATACAAGATAGAAATTGGCCGGAGAATGATAATTTTTCTGCCATTAAGTGGAACTATATCTCCAATATTTATTGCTATCATGACAACTGGAAAAATTTGAAAGATTATAATTTTGATGGTTTTAACAAATCATATTTCATGAATGGCACCTATATTTCTCCTTATATTAACCTTAGCATTGGAGACAAATACACTGAAAGCGAGGAAGATGATGCCAATGACAAAGATATTTTTATTAAAAGCGGTGCTACCGATTATATAACTAAGATGAATGAACTTTGCAAGAAAAAAGGAATCAAATTTATTGTTACATCTTCTTACATTCAAGAAAGCAAGACAACCTCTAAAATGTTCAAAGAATTTTGTGAAAAAAACAATATTCCGTTTTTGGATATAAATGAGCACAGGGAAGAAATAGGTTTTAATATTAAAGAAGATTTGAACGATGATGTACACTTCAATTTGTTTGGGTCTGTGAAATGGGGCAACTATCTTGGAAAATATCTCAAAGATAATTTTTCTCTCCCCGACAGGAGAAACGACAAAAGATACAGTATTTATGAAGATCAAAGAGAGATTTTTGCCAATCAAAAAGAGTTTATGCAAGACAGTCTTAAACTCAAAGGACCCCTTAAATATAAAGACTATTTGAAAAAACTTAAGGAGTTAGATGTGCAAAATAATGTAATTATGGTTAAATTTCAAGGCGATGCTGTCAACTCTATAGACCAAGAAGGTCACGATTTATTTAAAGATATCGGCTTAAACATCGACAACGTAAATTCCGGTGATGGATATGTCGCTATAATAAGTTCAAACGGAATACAACAAAAAGCTTCCAGCAGCAAAGATGTCAGTGTAGAAACCATTATCAACAATGTTTCCTACACTTGCAACAGCAGACCAAAAGATTACTATAATGGCGAGTATTCTATAAAAGTGGACGATGTGGAGTGGGGCGAAGACTCAACGGGTATGAGTATCGTTGTTTACAACACAAAGCAAAAATTTATTGTTAGTAATGCTTACTTCCCAACGCACGGAAATCCCGATTTCGAATTCACATATCCACCGCTATGATTAGTTATCCGCAGAACAAATTAGAGGACAACAGCTATTACATTATATCTATGTACGCTTTTGTATTTTTGTTTATAATATTTTTACTTTATTTTATTGTCTGCCAAAAACCCCATGCTATGCATGGGGTTTAAAAAAGCTTAAAGCGATGAGCAAAATAAGAAGACAAGTAATATTGAAAGTTAAAAGCTGATATATGGCAAATACTCAGGAAATTATTTAAATACAAAGGAGTATAAATACGGTAATAGACAATTTATATTTTATCAATAATTTTTATTTTTTATGCTTTTTTTAAAATTGATTTCCGTGACTGTCTTAAAGTTTATGTTTACTTTATTTTGGCTTTGTTTTATAATTATATAATATTAATTTATGAAAAGAGGCTAAAAAATGAATAAAGATGTTTTAAACTATGTAATTGAAAAAACTCACGAATTAATTAATGCTCCATCATGCTGCAGCGAAGCAAAAAATGCCGCAAAATCTTGGCTTGATTCTATAGGCACAGATAATGAGGCTGAAGAGAGAAAAAAATATATAAAGGAAATAGAGCAAGATATTTTGCCTATAGATATGCTTATTGCATTTACAGCTTCGGAAGACGGCAAAAAGGTATTCGGAGATGAAAAAGCAAAGCAGTTTAATGCTCATGGCATACAGATAAAAGAAAACGGAGCAAAATACTGTGACTGTCCTGCCTGCAGCGCTGTTCTGGCGATACTTGAAAAAAAGAACGAAATACTTAATTAAAGTATAAAAAACAAGACTCTAATTTTTTTAAGTTAGAGTCTTAAGTATCTTAACAGGCTATAGAAAGCCATTTATTAATTATTTTTTTAACTGATGAGCTAAAATTATGTATATCCGCCGAACTTTCAGCTATAATAGGAACTTCATATTTTTCATTGTCACCGATTTTTGCAACAGCCTTTCCCAAAACCTCTCCTTTTTTTATCGGGGCAGATTTTTCATTTAAAATATCATAATAAATTTTTATATTGCCGCTTTCATCATCTCTTAAAGGAAGCTGAAGCGAATCCTCAATCAAAAGCCTCATCTCCGTTGTTCTCGAATTAAGAACATTTATCTTGCCTGCCAATGTATTTTTTTCAAAAATTGTTTTATATTTATAATTATTAAAGCCATAATCCAAAATAGCTTTTGTATCCGTCCATTTTTGATTTTTTCCGCTGCTTCCCCAGCCGCTTGCAAGAACTACCGAAATAAGCTCAAGCCCTTCCCTTTTTGCAAAACCAACAAAACAATGTCCGGCTTTGCCTGTAAAGCCGGTTTTAATGCCCTGCGCACCTTTATATTCGCTTAAAAGTCTGTTCTTGTTTACTATATCATAACTTTTCATATTTGATTTAAAGCTAATCTGCCTTGTATTTATAATTCTGAAAAAATCTTTATTATCAAGAGCATATCTTGCAATTAAAGCCATATCGGCTGCCGTTGAATGATGATCTTCACTATCCAGCCCGTTTGGAGTCTTAAAAACAGTATCCTTACAGCCAATCTGTTTTGCTTTTTGTGTCATAGTATCACAAAATGCGTCGACACTGCCGCCCACATACTCTGCTATGGCGACAGCCGCATCGTTTGATGACTGCATCATAAGAGCATATAAAAGATTTTCCATGCTTATTTCTTCATCTTTTTTAAGATACATCTTTACAGGCGGAGCCGAAGCGGCGTTTTTGCTAACCTTAACAATATCGCTCAAATTTGAATTTTCAAGGGCTATAACCGCTGTCATAATTTTAGTGGTGCTTGCCATAGCCAAAGGCTTATCTGAGTTTTTTTCCCAAAGTATTCTTCCTGTTTTTCTATCCATCAAAACGGCTCCTTGAGCGTTAACTTTGGGCTGTTTTATTTCCTGCGCCAAAACAACTGTATTAAAAGGAATAAATAAAATTATAAATGTATAAAAAAATAACAGCGCCGATATTCTTTTATTCATAAGATCACCTTTTTTGCTTTGCTATTTTATTTTATACAATATTAACAAAAAAAGACCTTAAAATAATAAGATTATTTCTTTGATACATCGGGGCTGTGCTTAAAGCCGGAAATAAGCTTTTTGTAGCATTGCTCGCAAAGGTCAAAGCTGTGGGTTTGTCCGTCAAAATCAGAAAGATAACCCCATTCCTTATTTATCTCAATATGGTCATAAAAATTCCCCGTCGGATCTTTTTCTATCTCCTTTGAGCAGGAGTTGCATATTATTTTATCCGTCTGTTTCGAAATGATCGTTTCTTCCTTATAAATTTTCACCACACTAACCACCTTTGATAATAATTCTAAAATTATTATACAACAATATATACATTAATGTATACAGGTAAAAAATTGATTTGCCGGTTAAATGGCTAAAAATAAACCTTGCTTTCGGCTCAAAGTTTTTAAAATTTTCGGCTGCGGCTTACAGTTAATAAAAAATATGAAAAATTTTGATTTTTTCGTTGACAATTTTAATCAAAGGCTATATAATAATTATTGTTACGTTGTGCCGGCATGTCGGAATTGGCAGACGAGACGGACTCAAAATCCGTTGTTGGTGACAGCGTGTGGGTTCGAGTCCCACTGCCGGCAGCGTTCCTTGGGGCTATCGAATTTTCGATAGCCTTTTTTATTTGATTTGGCTTTTGAGGTGGTATTGTGAATAAATTAATAGGACATTTTATGACTGTCAGCAAACACAGATTTATGGTTTTTAAACATTGTTTAAAATGCGGTATAATTTTACAGGGAATTATGCATGATCTGTCTAAATTCAGCCCCGAAGAATTTTTTGCAGGCGTTAAGTTTTATCAAGGCAACAGAAGCCCCAACGAAGGCGAAAGAGAGGCTTTAGGCTACTCTAGGGCATGGATGCACCATAAAGGCAGAAACAAGCACCATTTTGAATACTGGACAGACTACAATCCAAAAACAAAGCTTTTGGAGCCTGTTAAAATGCCTGTTAAATATGTTGCCGAAATGTTTTGTGACAGAGTTGCCGCAAGCAAAATTTACATGAAAAAGAACTATACCGACAAAGCTCCCCTCGATTATTTTTTAAACGCAAAAAAAAGAAGAATTATACACAGCGAAACCGCCGCTCTTTTGGAAGAGCTTTTAACAATGCTTGCCGAGCAGGGAGAAGATGCAGTTTTCAGCTATATAAAAGAGCTTGTCAAAAAGAATAAATGATACTCACAGTTTCAAAGACTGTTGCTTAATTTTGGAGGTCAGATATGGAAACATTATATGTTAAAGCAAAAAGCACAGATTATCCAATATACATAAATGACAGCTTTTCCGAGCTTAAAAACGCTTTTATCGAAGCTGGCCTTGAGGGAAGAAAGATTTGCATAATCTGTGACAGCAATACAAATAAATTGTATCTCGAAAAAGTTATAAATGAAATTAACGGCTTGTTTTCCCATATTTGCCATTTTAGTTTTAAGGCGGGAGAAAACAGCAAAAATCTTGATGTTATATCCGAATTTTACAAATTTTTTATTGAAAACAAATTAGACAGAAAATCTGTAATAGCGGCTCTTGGCGGCGGTGTTGCGGGTGATATGGCAGGCTTTGCAGCATCAACTTTTATGAGGGGAATAAACTTTGTTCAGATACCTACAAGCCTGCTTGCTCAGGTAGACAGCAGCGTAGGCGGCAAAACAGGCGTTGATTTTATGGGAAACAAAAATATGATCGGGGCTTTTTATCAGCCTAATTTTGTATACATTAATTCAAATACCCTAAAAAGCCTTCCCCAAAGAGAATTTTGCGCAGGTATGGCTGAGGCTATAAAGCACGGCTATATAATAGATGAACAATATCTTAATGAAATTGAAGCCAACAAAGAAAATATAAAAAATCTTGAAACAAACTCTATTCACAGCCTTATTTACAAATCCTGCAAAAATAAAGCCTATGTGGTTTCAAAGGACGAAAAAGAAAGCGGACTTAGAGAAATTTTAAACTTCGGTCATACTTTCGGTCATGCTGTGGAAAGCTTATCAGGCTTTAGCCTTATACACGGAGAGTGCGTAGCTGCCGGTATGACGGCAGGGTTATATTTAAGCTCTAAAATGGGTATGATTGATATGGACGAGGTTTTAAGAGCAAAAAGACTTTTAAGCTATTTTATGCTTCCCGTTAATGTAAAGGGCTATGACAAGGCTGAAATATTAAATAAAATGCTTTTGGATAAAAAGACAAAAAATAATAAAATCAATCTTGTTTTGCTCAAAAAAATAGGTGAAGCTTATACTGAAAAATCAGCTCCCCAAGATTTAATTCTTAGCGCAATAGAATATATTGTAAATTAAGAATAAAAATCTGTGACGCTTTGCTCTGTTCGCTGATTTTTTACAATCTTAATATTTGATTGAGGGTTGATGGTTATGTTTTTTTTGCCTTTTATTGCGATTGCCACCTTAACGGCAGCCGATCAGTTAGTTAAGCTTTTGGCGGTTGAGCTTATTAAAAGCAAAGGATCGGTCGAGGTTATACACGGATTTTTTTATCTTACTTACGTTGAAAATACGGGCGCTGCATTTGGTCTTATGAGAGGCGCAAGATGGATTTTTGTGGCAGTTACAGCCATAATACTGATTTTCGGCGCCGTTTATTATGTAAAAATGCCAAAAACAAGGCACAGCGTTATTACAAGGGCTTCGCTTATTTTAATATGCTCCGGCGCTTTGGGAAATTTTGCGGACAGACTTTTTAAAGGCTTTGTGGTAGATATGTTTCATTTTATTTTTTTCGGATACAGCTTTGCCGTTTTTAATTTTGCTGATATTCTGGTTGTTGTCGGAAGTACTCTTCTGGCTTTTTCTCTTATTTTTCTTTCCGATAACGCCGTGCATAAAAAGGAGGATTGATTATGCGCTTTTTTGCCTTTTGTGCCGAAAACGAAGATATCGGAAAAAGAACCGATACATTTTTGTCGGACGAAATCGAAGACATATCCCGAAGCCGTATTCAAAAACTTATCGAAAACAAAAATATTACTGTAAACAAAAAAGAAATCAGCAAAAATTATAAGCTGAGAACCGGTGATATGATTGAGGTTTGTATCCCCGATCCCGAAAGCGCCGATATAAAAGCAGAAAATATTCCGCTTGATATTTTATTTGAGGATGATGACATAATAGTTATAAACAAACCTCAAAATATGGTGGTTCATCCTGCCGCAGGGCATTACAGCGCAACTCTTGTAAATGCCCTTATGTATCATTGCGGAAAAAACTTATCCGGTATTAACGGCGTTTTAAGGCCCGGAATCGTGCATAGGATAGATAAGGATACATCGGGGGTTATAGTCGCCGCAAAAAATGATGCGGCGCATAAAGGGCTTGCCGCTCAGCTTGCCTGCCACAGTATGAAAAGAATATACTATGCCATCGTCTTTAATCCCTTTAAGCAGTATGAGGGGGTTATCGATAAGCCTATAGGCAGACACCCCACAGAAAGAAAAAAGATGGCGGTAACAGATAAAAATTCAAAAAGAGCCGTTACACATTACAATGTAATAGAAAATTTTGATAAATTCAGCTTTATAAACTTAAGGCTTGAAACAGGAAGAACGCACCAAATAAGAGTTCATATGGCTTCGATAGGTCACCCGCTTTTGGGCGACTGTCTTTATTCAAATATAAAACAGCCGTATAAGCTTATGGGGCAGGCTCTTCATGCCAAGCTTTTGGGGTTTATTCATCCTTCCTCCGGCAAATATATGGAGTTTGAAAGCCCCCTTCCGGATTATTTTGAAAAATTGCTTAATCGATTTAGAAAGCAGGGTGAAAAATGATTTTTGACAGAAAAGACTTTATAAGCATAAATGATTTAAGGGCTGAAGAAATACTTTACATACTTGAAACAGCCGAAACAATGAAATATGTTTTAAGCCAAAAAAACAAAAAAGCGCCCTACCTTCAAGGAAAGTCCGTTATTATACTTTTCTATGAAAAAAGCGTAAGGGCAAAGCTTTCATATGAGCTGGCTGCGCAGTATTTAAGCGCCAACATTGTTGATATCAATGTAAGTGAAGATCAAAATCTGACAGAAAGCTTATATGATATAGGCCGTACAATAGATCAGATGAGCGGAGATTACATAATATGCCGTCACCCTATGAGCGGCTCGGCAAAATTTTTGGCGGAAAGAGTTGAAGCCGGTGTTATAAATGCGGGCGACGGAATAAATGAAAATCCAAGTCAAGCTCTTCTCGATATGCTTACAATAAAAAATATAAAAGGCGGCTTTAAAGGGCTGAAAGTCGCAATTATAGGCGATGTAGCCTGCTCCAGAGTTACAAGAAGCAATATGTGGGGGCTTATAAAGCTTGGCGCTGAGGTTTGCGTATGTGGTCCTCCTACCATGATACCTCCCGAATTGGATAAATTTGGCGTTAAGGTTGAATATGACATCAAAAAAACCGTTAAAGACGCTGATGTTATTATGACCCTTAAGCTTCAGCCGGAGAAAGATTATGCAAGCAAACTTGCTTCTTTTAACGAATATAAAAATATGTTTAAGCTTGACGAAAGTGTTTTTTCTTATGCCAAATCTGACGCTATAGTTATGCACCCAGGTATGCCAAACAGAGGTATAGAGATAGCATCCGAAATAATTGACAGCGGATTGTGTATTATGGATGATCAAATTACAAACAGTGTTGCGGTCAGAATGGCTTTGCTTTATCTTCTTTCAATGGGGAGGAGTGTTTAAAATGAGCCTGATTATTAAAAATGCTGTTATAGTTGAAAAGGATTTCGGTATTGACAAAAAGGGAGATATATTTATAAAAGACGGCAAAATTGCCAAAATCGGAGAAAAGCTTAATATCGATGCCGATGAAGTTATCGATGCCGAAGGCAAATATGCTATGCCGGGCTTTGTGGATATGTACTGCAAACTGTGCGATGCCGGTTACGAAAATAAAAACAATATAATACTTCTAAGCAAATCGGCTGCTTTGGGAGGATTTACAACCGTTACATCATCTCCCAACACACAGCCTGTTATAGATAACAAAACGGTTGTCGAGTTTGCTTACAATGAGGCTTCAAAATATTCAAAAGTAAATATATTTCCGTATGGCAGCATAACAAAAGGCTGCCAGGGAGAAGAGCTTGCCGAAATAATAGGTATGATGAGCGCAGGCGTAGTAGCAATATGCGACGGCAGGAAAAGCATTGAAAATGCAGATCTTTTAAGAGATGTAATGCTTTATTCAAAAATGCTGGATTTGCCCATAATAATTCATTGCATGGATTCTAAAATTGCAGGCAAAGGCGTTGTCAATTACGGATATATGTCCACAAAGCTTGGACTTATAGGCATACCCCGTGAGGCGGAAGAAACAGTTGTTGCAAGAAATATCGTTTTGGCAAAGTATACGCAAGCAAACGTTCATTTTTCTCATATTACAACAAGGGGCTCTGTAGAGCTTATAAGAGATGCAAAAAGCAAAGGCGTTAATATAACTGCAGGCACTTGTCCTCATTATTTGTCATTAAGCGAAGAGGCTGTGGATAATTTTAATACATTTGCAAAAGTTATGCCTCCGCTGAGAACGCAAGACGATATTTCAGCATTAAGACAGGCTGTTAAGGACGGCACAATAGATATTATCGGAAGCGGTCATACGCCGTCTTCTCTTATCAGAAAAAGCGCAGAATTCGGAAGGGCGGCGTTTGGCATATCTGCTCTTGAAACCGCTTTCTCTGTTTGCAGAACATATCTTAACGAAAATGATTTTTCCATGTATGATTTAAGCAGACTTTTAAGCAGCCGTCCGGCGGAAATACTGAAGCTTAAAAACAAAGGGCGCATTAAAGAAGGAATGGACGCCGACATTATTATTGCGGATAAGGATAAAGAATTTGTCGTTGACGGCTCAAAATTTGTTTCAAAGGCTAAATATTCTCCGTATGACGGCAAAAAGCTAAAAGGAAAAATTTTAAAAACAATTGTCGCAGGAAAAGTTATTTGACTCAATAAGTAAATCCTCGTCTAACAGGCGGGGATTTACTGTATACAAAGCTAACACAAAGGCTTTGTCAGAAGCATTTGTGTATGTAGCATAGCGGAGTACGAATGTCATTGACAGTAAAACAATTGATATTTATGCTGGCATTGGTAAAAAAACAGTTGACATCGGTCGAAAAATCTGATAAGATACATTTTGCCGCTGATAAGCGGGAGCAATTAAACAGAAAAAATATCTTGACAAAAGAGAAAAGTCATGATAAAATAAGCTTTACTGTCACAGCGAAAATAAAATTAAAAAAATAAAAAAA
>CANRHR010000025.1 GCA_947630475.1 uncultured Clostridia bacterium
CAAACCCCGGCAAGCGCACGGGCGCTTGACCCCGGTAGGTATATTTTTTAGCTGTCCACTTTTTTGACTATAGTCCAGATTAGGATACCTTTTAACATTCGATCATCTTATAGATACAGGCGCCGACAGCGGTTTGGTTTTTCGCCCGCTGGAACCGGCTTTAAAAACAAAAATTTATTTAATCTGGAAAAGACATCAAATTTTTACGCCCATTGCCGAAAGATTTTTAAAACAGATTAAAAAAAGCTTCCTCAATCATCAAAGCCAGAAAATTTAAAATTGATTCTTTCAGTTGCAAATCATGACAACAGCATTTGCTTTTTGAAAGGAATCTGAAAGTATAAAATTGAGTGTTAACCACAATGATAGCCTAAAAAGTGAGCTCTTTTGCCCTAAGAAATAAAATGTTTTGTGTTAAAAAATAATGTATGTTTTAATATAATAAAAATCTAAACAAAGATAAAGCGAGATTTGGAGGCAACGAATATGTTTGAAGAACCGGGTAATTATGAATTTGGATTAAAGACAGGAGATTTATCCGAAGAGGAAATGATTAAAATTTTCAAAAAAGCTAACAGAAAAGTCGCCAAATGGCTTAATGATTCCCGTATGCCAAGAGGATTGAATATGTTAAAGTCTACCGGTCCCTTTGGTAGCTCAACGCCGGATGCACAGCCTCCGGAATATGACCATATCTATCGGTTTTCACATGTGTGCAGCAATCTTTTTATCGAATTGTATCCCAATCAGGAGAAAAATGGGCGCATAAAATTTTCGCAAGACGGTATCATCTGGAATTTGCACATTATATTTTGGGGAAGCTTTACGCCTAAATTGTCTGAAGATGATCCCATTGACGAATTTGGTCCCAAAGTTTTGCAGGAGTTATTTCAGATGCTCCCCTGTGAAAAGGTATTTATCAGAAAAACTGCCATAGGTGAAGACTGGCTATAAACTGTAAATTACAGTTTGCTGAGTATTTATAAAATAAATGCTGTTGCCGTGGTTATAAATTAAAAAACTCTTGATTAATTTTTGTGTTTGTTATAAAATAACATTGTAAGATGCGTTGCGTTTTATAAACAATTATATTTAGGAGGTGCTTATTATGGCATATACTATTAGTGATGACTGCATCAGCTGCGGCGCTTGCTCTGCTGAATGTCCTGTTTCTGCTATTTCTGAGGGAGACGGCAAATACGTTATCGATGAAGGAACTTGTGTAGAGTGCGGCGCTTGCGCAGGAGTATGTCCTGTTTCCGCTCCACATGCATAAAATTACTTTATATCAAAAAGGCTGACCTTTGGTCAGCCTTTTTTTTAGTGTCGAAAAAGTCCATTCGGACTTTTTCGAAATTAAACAGATGAACAAAAGGCTCATTCCGGCGGCTTTAAAAGCCTTGAAACTCGCCTTTTTCCTTGGCGAAAATGCGATTTCCGCCTGCGGATCTGATGCCTGCGGCGCTTTAAATTACTTAGGGTTTATTAACAGTCTTAAGGCTGACCTTTGGTCAGCTTTTTTGCTGTCGAAAAAGTCCATTCGGACTTTTTCGAAGTTAAACAGATGAACAAAAGGCTCATTCCGGCGGGATTAAAAATCCCTTGAAACTCGCCTTTTTCCTCGGCGAAAATGCGATTTCCGCCTGCGGATTTGATGCCTGCGGCGTTTTAAATTACTTAAGGTTTATTAACAGTCTTAAGGCTGACCTTTGGTCAGCCTTTTTTTTATTTTTTTATTTCAACGCAAAATGTAACCTTTTCACCGTTAACGTTCCACTGCTTTGTATAGCCGCTGCCGCTTCCCTCAATTATTTCATTGGCAAGCACTTCAGACTTTATTGTATCAGCATTTTTTGAAATAATTTCTTTTATTTTTTCATTGTCCGAAAAATAAACCGAAATTCTGTCGAGGACTTCAAAGTCAGCTTCTTTTCTCATCGTTTGGATTTTGCTTATTATCTCTCTTACAAAGCCTTCTTCAATAAGCTCATCGGAAAGGCTCGTATCCAAAACAACGGTTGCAAGCTTATCGCTTTCGGCAACAAAGCCGTCTATTTGTGCTGTTTCATACAAAACATCATCTTCAGAAAGCTCTATGTCGCTGCCATCGATGTTAAGCTTGATATATCCCGTTGATTTAAGCTCTTTCATAAGCAGACTTCCGTCAGCCTGCTTAAGGCTGTTTCCGATTGCCGGAACAAGCTTTCCGTATTTTTTGCCGAGAGTTCTAAGCTGAGGCTTAAAGCTGTAGCTTGTAAATTCGGATACATTATCTTTAAACTCTATGCTCTTTACATTAAGTTCTTCGGTTATGATATCTGTATAAAGGCTGCTAAGCTCTTTATCCGCCTTAACAAACATTCTGCCGATAGGCTGTCTGTTTTTGATATTGGCTGTATTTCTTGCTGCTCGTCCGGCAACAACAATAGATAAAACAAGCTCCATATCCTCTTCAAGCTCGGCATCGACAAACTGTTCGTTATACTTCGGAAAATCGCACAAATGAACAGATTCCGGGGCGCTCTTGTCTATATTTGCCACAAGGTTTTGATATATGCTCTCTGACATAAACGGCACAAACGGTGCGCAAAGCTTGCTTAACTCTGATAATACCGTATAAAGCGTCATATAAGCGTTAACTTTGTCTTGGGGCATATCTTTTCCCCAAAAACGCTCTCTGCTTCTTCTTACATACCAGTTGCTTAATTTATCCGCAAAGTCGCTCATCGCCCTTGCCGCCTCTGTAAGCCTGTAATTTTCAAGACAATTGTCAACATATTTTATAAGAGTATTAAGCTTTGATAAAACCCATTTATCCATAGGTGAAAGCTTATCATATTCAAGCTTGTAATCCATAGGGTTAAAATTATCAATGTTGGCATAAAGAACGTAAAAAGCATAGGTATTCCAAAGAGTACCCATAAATTTTCTCTGTCCTTCATTTACAGCCTCTTCCGAAAATCTGTTTGGCAGCCATGGAGAGCTGTTTACATAAAAATACCATCTTACCGCATCTGCTCCCTGCTTATCCAATATAGACCAAGGATCAACAACATTTCCCAAATGCTTGCTCATTTTCTTTCCGTCTTTATCCTGAACAAGCCCCAAAACTATTACATTTTTGTATGGCGCCTTATCAAATATAAGCGTTGATATAGCCATAAGAGTATAAAACCAGCCTCTTGTCTGGTCAACAGCCTCTGATATAAAATCTGCGGGGAAGTTTTCATCAAATATCTCTTTGTTTTCAAAAGGATAATGCCACTGTGCAAACGGCATAGAGCCGGAATCGAACCAACAATCTATAACCTCGGGCACTCTTGTCATTTTTTCGCCGCATTTTGGGCATTTTAGGTGAACCTTATCTATATAAGGCTTATGAAGCTCTATGTCATCGGGACAGTCGTCAGACATTGATTTTAATTCTTCTATGCTGCCTATGGCACATCTGTGAGAGCAGCTGCATTCCCAAATAGGAAGAGGCGTGCCCCAATATCTTTCTCTCGATAAGCCCCAGTCTATAACGTTTTCCAAAAAGTTTCCAAAACGACCGTTTTTGATATTATCGGGTATCCAGTTTACGGTTTGATTATTTTTAATAAGCTGATCACGCACCTTAGTCATAGCTATAAACCATGTATCTCTTGCATAATATATAAGCGGTGTGTCACATCTCCAGCAGAAAGGATAACTATGCTCAAAATTAAGCTTTTTAAAAAGCTTTCCTGTTTTTTCAAGCTTTTCAAGAACAAGCTTGTCTGCGTCCTTAACAAATACACCTGCCATATCTCCGGTTTGAGCGGTCATATTGCCCTGCTCATCAACAAGCTGAACAAACGGAAGGTCGTTATCTCTGCCAACTCTTGCATCATCTTCACCGAAAGCAGGGGCAATATGAACTATTCCCGTACCGTCTGTAAGAGTTACATAAGAATCAGATACTATATAAAATGCTTTTTTGCCCTTTGTATCGGCAAAATCAAACAAAGGCTCATACTCAATGCCCTTAAGGGCTTCGCCTTTAATAACTTCGCATACCTCATACTTATCCTCTAAAACAGAGCTTAAAAGAGCTTCAGCCAAAATATATATCTCATCGCCGCATTTAACCTTTGCATAATTTTCATCTGCATTAACACAAAGCGCAACATTTGACGGAAGTGTCCATGGGGTTGTTGTCCATGCAAGGAAATATTCGTTGTCTTTTCCCTTAAGCTTAAACTTTGCTATTGCGGATACCTCTTTTACATCCTTATAGCCCTGAGCCACCTCGTGGCTTGAAAGCGCAGTTCCGCAGCGTGGGCAATACGGAACAATTTTATGCCCTTTATAAAGAAGCCCTTTATCCCATATCTGCTTTAAAGCCCACCATACAGACTCTATATAGCTGTTGTGATAAGTTACATAGGGATTATCCATATCAGCCCAAAAGCCGACCCTGTCACTCATCTCACGCCAAAGGCTTTCGTAAGTGAAAACGCTTGCCTTGCATTTTTTTATAAACGGCTCTACGCCGTAATTTTCAATCTGCGGCTTTCCGCTTATGCCAAGCTGTTTTTCAATCTCAAGCTCTACGGGAAGCCCATGTGTATCCCAGCCTGCCTTCCTTAAAACCTTATAGCCTTTCATTGTTTTGTATCGTGGTATAATATCTTTTACAACACGGGTAAGAATATGGCCTATATGCGGTTTTCCGTTTGCTGTCGGAGGGCCGTCAAAGAATGTAAAAACCTCTCCGTCCTGTCTGGCTTTTATGCTTTTGCCAAAAATATCATTTTTCTTCCAAAATTCAAGTATTTCCTTTTCTCTTTCGACAAAGTTTAGATTTGTTGTTACTTTATCGTACACAATAAAACCTCCTAAAAAATAAAATAATCGGTTTGTAAAATTAAAAACCTCGTCCGTATTAACAGGACGAGGTATAATACACCGTGGTACCACCTGATTTGATTTATCTGAAAAATTAATAAAATAAATCCGCTCTTCGCCTTAACGTGGCAAGCCGTCAGAGCCTAATAGGCAATTTGCCGTTCAGTCTGCCGCTTAAAAGGTGATTTTCGGTAAAATCGGCTTGGCTGAGCTTGCACCGTCCTCAGCTCGCTTAATCCGCCAAAAAAACCTACTGTCCTCATCACTGCGTTTAACTTATTATGCATAAGAGTATCAAAATATCCGCATTTTGTAAATCGGCTGTTATCAAAAGACGACAAAATTGCGAACCAAGGATAAATATAAAAAGCCCATAACCAACGGTTTCTAAAAAAACTGATTTAGTCGTCTGTTTACTCTTATAATTAACCTTTAAAAACAAAATATACTTTTTCGACGCCACATATGCATACAATAAATATTATATGCTTAACAGCCTATTTTGTAAAGTATTTTTGGGTTATTTTTCAATGAAAAAACAATCAATTTTATCAACTGAGCAAGACCCCTCTAATAGGCGGAGGGCTTACTTATTGGTTAACGCATAAACTTACATTTTCAAGAAATTTAAATCTATCTTTTATAAGCGCACTTGTTTTTAGGGCTTAAATTTATTATAATTAAAATAGATTAAAAGTTCCAATGGTCTTTTTAGGGGTGAAGTATAAACAGCTTATTACGGCGGGTCTGCGGATTTTATATTCAAAATAGGGTTTGACAGTCTAAAAAGATATAATTTATTATCGGGCTTGCATCAGCCCAAATATTTAACTGTTTTATAAGCATAAAAAAACAAAATTTTAAGGAGCTGATTAAATGAAAAAATTAGGCTTTGGTCTTATGAGGCTTCCGCTTTTGGATAAAAGCAATGCCGCTGACATCGATATTGAAAAATTAAAAAAAATGGTAGATTTGTTTATTGAAAAAGGCTTTACATATTTTGATACCGCATGGATGTATAACGGCTTCGCAAGCGAAAAAGCCGCAAAAGAAGCTCTTGTGGAGCGTTATCCGAGAGAAAGCTTTACGTTAACCACAAAGCTTCATGCAGGCTATCTGAAATCACAGCAGGACAGAGATAAAATTTTTAATGCCCAGCTTGAAAAAACAGGCGTTGAATATTTTGATTACTATCTTCTTCATGCCCTTGAAGAAAATCTTTATCCATTGTACGAAAAATTCGACTGCTTTAATTGGCTCTCCGATAAAAAAGCCAAGGGATTAGCACGAAGCATAGGTTTTTCTTTCCACGGCAAACCGGAGCTTTTAGATGAAATATTAACAAAACATCCCGAGATGGAATTTGTTCAGCTTCAAATAAATTATCTGGATTGGGAAAGCCAATGGATTCAGGCACGAGCCTGCTACGAAACAGCAAGAAAGCACAACAAGCCCGTTATAATTATGGAGCCTGTAAAAGGAGGAACATTGGCAAATGTGCCTGAAGAGGCGCAAAAGCTCTTTGCCGATTATGATAAATCTATGAGCGTGCCAAGCTGGGCAATAAGATTTGCCGCAAGCCTGCCGGGAGTAATGATGGTTCTTTCGGGAATGTCTGATATAGCGCAAATGGAAGATAACTTAAGCTATATGCAGGATTTTAAGCCGTTAAGCGAAGAAGAAAAGCAGCTTTGCTTTAAAGCCGCCGATATCATAAATAAACAGACGGCTATACCATGCACCGCCTGCTCTTACTGCACCGAGGGCTGCCCAAAACATATAGCCATACCCCAATATTTTTCACTCTATAATGAAGATATGAGGGAAAGGCTTGATGAAAAAGGCTTTACGGTTAATTTTACAAATTATGATATATTAAGCTCCAAATTTGGCAAGGCATCGGAGTGTATAGAATGTGGCCAATGTGAAAAAGCCTGTCCGCAGCATCTTCCTATAATCGAAAATCTCAAAAAAGTATCTCAGCATTACGGAAAATAAAAATAAAAAAGCTGCCTGCTTACAAAATTTTGTAAACAGACAGCTTTTTTTAACCGTTTTATTAAGTTATTTAATTTTCCATAAAAGCAGTTACTTTAAAGACAGGCGTTACCTTCAGTGCATCGCTGCTCACCCAGTTAGACATAGAGCCGACAGCGCCTGCTATCCTTACAGGGGCGTATTCTCCCGGCGCCACGGTCACGGTTTGTTTAGATGTAACCGCCGTATATTTGGAGCTTGTCTTTGATGAATCATAATCAGCCGAAGATACGGTTTTCGCAACAACATTTATCGGCGCATTATCAAAAAGAGAGTCAAAGTCATCGCTCTGCGTAGGGTCATCTGCCGTACTATCTCCCACTTCTATGGCAAGATAAGCCTTTTTGGCTGTACCGTCATAGCCTGTAACTTCCTTTTGCGTACTGCAAAACGTCACTGTGCCGCTTACAGACTTTGTGAGAGTATAACCCGCAAGTGATACCTTAATAGAAAGAGGCGCAAGGGTATCGTCATCGGCGACACTGTTATATATTGCCTTTGGATTGTTTGACGATGATACCATATCCTGGGCATAGGGTCTTATAGTAAGGGTATCGGAGGGGAGGTCAATATTTAATATAGTATCCTCCTTTGCGATGCTGCCTTTTACAGAAAAGCCGTTAAGGTTTGCCCCAAAACATTGGCATGCCAGAGCCATACTTGCGGCTATGCCTGCCGTTGAGAGTAAAAGAGCCTTTATCCCTTTTTTCATTAACAACCCTCCCTGCGTTATTTTTATAATGTTTAAAAAGGGTGCAAGCTGTGTACACAACCTGCACCCTCTTGCTAATCTAGCTTAGTATGAATCAGTATTTATTGCCTGTAGGAAGTATTACTCGCCAGCTTCAATATGAGCAGCAACCTTGTAAACAGGAGTTACAGAAATAGAATCGCCTGCTTCCCATGTCGCATTTGGATTCATTGTTCCTACAACATTGAATGTACCATAGCCCTCTGCTGCAACTTTAACTGTTATAGGAGCTTCAAGCTTAGTGTAAGTAGATGATGATTTTGTCTTGTCAAAATCTGCTGTTGATGCCTTTACAATGTCTGCTTCTTTAACATTGTCAGCAGCTGTGAATATTTTCAACAATTTTCCATCTTTCTCATCAGCTGCAACATCATCTGATTCACCTGAAAGCTGAATCTTTAATGAAACTTCTTTCTTAGTGCTGTCACCGTAATCTTTCATTTCTGTGTATGAACTCTTTAAACTCATAGCGTTAGCAGAGCTTGCAGACTTAAGAACTGCTGTATAGCCTACGATTGAAAGATCGATATCGCTAGCCTCGCTGCCATCTTCAGCTGTAGGTTTATTTTGGAATGAAGTTCCCTTTCCTGCTTCCGGAGCATTAGCATCGCCACCGCCAAGCACACCAATCTGACGAACTGCGAAAGGCTTAATCTGTAAAGTTCCCGCTGTAGGAAGCGCACAATCAATTGTAACATCCTTATCAGCGATTGTTCCTGAAATCTTAAATGCCTCAGCACCAAAGCTTGTTACTGTGCCTGCTATTGCCATAGTAGCTGCCATTGCTATACCAACTAATGATTTTAAATTTTTCTTCATAATAATGTCCTCCTAACATAATATAAATTTATAATCAATTTACCTGCATATCAACACTTATCCCCGTTGAACCAAGGTTAGTTTGATTATCCTCTTCACTTACTGCAGTAAACACTGCCACAAGGGAATAACTTCCCGGCTTAAGGTCTTTATCTATGGGTATTGCTTCCAGCTTTCCGCCCGGAGGTATAAGCCCTGTGGTGTAAATAGGCTCATCCGAGTCATCTAAAAAGAATTCCACCATATATTGAAATTCATTTTTGTTTTCAAGGTTTACCCTGCCCATAAGAACACCGTCTTTGTCACGCTCACAGCTAACTGTTTGACTCATTGTGACCCTTATGTTAGATACCTTATCGGCAAGGTATTCCTCCGCTTCTTCATCATCGAAAAATACATTGGATTCTGTTTTAATACCGCTGTTTTCCTTAAGCTCTTTTATATAATTCATTGTGAAATAACCGCCGCATACTACTATAACCAAAACTATAACAACAGGTATCACAATGAACATTGCCTTTGATTTTTTATTTGGATTATTATCCTCATAAATTTGATTTGTTATCTGCTCCGCCTCTTGCGGCGAAACATTTGGTTTATTTTCATCTTCCATGGCTAAACTCCTTAGCTCTGTGAGGTATCGGAACTTGAATCACCGGAGCTGTCACTGCTTGCGTCGGAACTTGTATCACTGCCGGAGCTGTCACTGCCTGCGTCAGAACTTGAATCACCGTCGGAACTGTCACTTACTGCGTCAGCGCTTGAATCACCGTCGGAATTGTCGCCGCTTACATCTGTACCATCGTTTGCACTGTCGGTATCAGTTGATGTATTTTCATCAGATACAACGTCTTCGCTATTATTTTCCTCTGATACATCTTCATCGGATACAACATCTTCGGCATCGTTTTCCTCTGATACATCTTCATCGGATACAACATCTTCGGCATTGTTTTTCTCTGATGTATTTTCATCAGATACAACATCTTCGGCATTGTTTTCCTCTGATGTATTTTCATCGGATACAACATCTTCGCTATTGTTTTCCTCTGACATATTTTCATCGGATACAACGTCTTCGCTATTGTTTTCCTCTGACATATTTTCATTGGATACAACGTCTTCGCTATTGTTTTCCTCTGACATATTTTCATTGGATACAACGTCTTCGGCATTGTTTTCTTCTGATACATTTTCTTCGGAATTTTGTTCTTCCTTTGCAGGCTCTTGAATTTCTTCAAATTCTTCTTCCTTGCTAAGCTCGCCGTAGAACAACATATTTAGATTTAAGTCGTCGCCGGCGCTATATTCGGCGTGGGGATTAAGTTCGCCGCATATCCTAAGTGAAAGCTCTTCACCCGGCTCAAGCTCGGCAAGCTCGGTTTCTTCTTCGCCGTAAACCAAATATTTTTCCTGCGTTTCATCATCGATAAGATGTACAAACGCCGCCTTTTCTTCTCCGGCATCGCCGCTTAACACAGAATCATTCTTTAACGCTATGGCAGACGAACCCTCGCCCGAAAGTTTAAAATAAACCTTTTGCTTGGAGCTGCCCTCATTTTTGACAACAAAACTGCTGCTTGTTATCTGTCCCTCGTTTTCAAAATTTTTATAGGGAGTAAGGGACATCTCCATACCTCCGCTTACCCTTATGCCGTCATCAGCGGCATTTGCAGGTAAACTAAGGCAGAGCATACTCATTACAGACATTGCAAATATAAATCTCTTCAAAGTATCACTCCCTCACACCACAGCACAACGGCTATGGTTAAAATAAGACTATCAGCTTAAGAGCTGAAGAACAGACTGAGGAGCCTGATTTGCCTGAGCAAGCATAGCAACTGCAGCCTGATTGATAACATTAGATGAAGTAAGGTTAGTCATTTCCTTAGCCATATCAGCATCTTCAATTCTTGAGTTAGCGGAGCTTAAGTTTTCACTTGCAGCTTCAAGAGCGCTGTTAGTGTAGTTTATTCTGTTCATAGCGGCACCAAGTGTAGCTCTGTAATCATTGATTTGATCGAGTACGGTATCTGCATTTGTGATAGCGTCGTTTGCTGAATCCACAGTTGAAACATCTGCACCAGCAATATCGGCTGTAATTCCACTGCTTGTTTGTAAATCTTGAAGCTGAACAGATATAGTCTGATTAGCGTTTGCACCTACATGGAACTTAAATAAGCCGTCATTATCAGCGCCGCCTGTACCATCGCCGATATTTATTTTGTTGAATTGAGCTCTGCCTGCCATTGCATCAATTTCTCCTGTAAGCTCATCAACTTCTTTCTGAAGCTTACTTCTGTCAAGTTCATGATTTGTATCTGTAGCTGACTGAACAGCAAGCTCTCTGATTCTCTGAACCATGTTTGTTATTTCTTCAACATATCCTTCGGCTGTCTGAATAAGTGACTGACCATCCTGTGCATTTTTAGATGCCATATCAAGACCTCTGATTTGAGCTTTCATCTTTGTGCTGATAGCAAGACCTGCTGCATCATCAGCCGCAGAGTTGATTTTTTTACCGCTTGATAATCTTTGGCTAGCTCTGTCTTGAGAAGAACCTACTTTTCTAAGGTTCCTGTTTGAATTTAAAGCTCTTACGTTTGTGTTAATTACTGTTGAACTGCTCATAATAAATCCCTCCGTTGATTTTTTTGCCACAAATCCATTTGT
>CANRHR010000026.1 GCA_947630475.1 uncultured Clostridia bacterium
TAGAATTTGAAATTGCTGAAGCTGCCAGATACGTCCAGTCAGCCCAAATTTGCCACAGGTGTTTTGTGCTTGTCAACGGTTTTATAACCTTTTCAAATCGTGTCATTTTACCGCCCTCCTTTTAATCTTTATCAACATCAATACCTGTAATCTCTTTAAAAATATCTTTATCAAAATTCGGAAGTGCTGTAGCTAATTAAATGCTGCTAATATTTTCGCTTGTTTATATTACCAATCAACCGCATCATCAATTGCATTATTTATGGCTTCTTTCACCACATCTACTCTGAAATGCTCAAACGTGCTGGCCCTAACTATATCCGAAAAAAGTGTTGAAAAATGCTGCATTGCATTGTCACGGTCAACGTTATGTATATCTGCCAGCGTTATTACCATTTCAATTACAGCATATACAACCTCTGAAAAATCACTCATATAAGCTTCTTCTTCCTGTTCGTTTAAATAATTTTTTTCGTCCATTACTTCACCTCATTAATAATAATTGTCCTAATTTCTCCAAATTCTTCATTTTTAAAAATTTCTAATTTTAATCTTCCTAAATCCTTTTCAAATCAAAAAATTTTGATATATAAATCTTAAAGTTTATCCAAAAGTGCCGTAAGTAATCAATTGCGGTGCTTTTTCTGTTTTCGAGAACCTCGAATTTTATATTTTCACAAAGGCACCCTTCTTTAAATCTTTTGCCTATTGAAAGAATCTTAATTTTAAATAGATATACTTTAAAAAATACTATGTATTCAACGTCATTAATTTTTAAAATTATATGCCTTTCCATTTCTTCACTTCCTTTCAAATATTTGCAATCTTTTATAACTCCTGTTTCTTTCATATTTGAGAGCATAACTTTTTTAATTTTTTAACAGCTTTTTTTCTGCAATGGTTTTTCCTCTTTTGTCACGGTTACAGATATAGCTACACCTTCACGGTTAGATATAATAAGAGCCAGTGTTTCAAAAAACCTTTTAGCATCGAATGTCCCTGATATAACAGGCGTTACCTGTTCTGTCTTAATCATCATGTATCACCCCATTCATGTAGTTTTAACAACAGGCGTAGGTTTTTCTTCTGGAAGTGCCTTTGCGAATTTCGCGCCTTGCATGAAAATGAAAAAATCATGCTTTTCTTTCTGAGTTAGGCTTTTCAGAAACTCTATAAATTCTTCAACTTCTTTTTTGCTACTCTGTTTAAGTATTATTTCTATCTGTATTGCTTCCATCTTGTTTCCCTCCTATCTTTTTTTTAATTTCACTTATTTGCCTATTTTGGGGAGTAGGCTTCTCCGGTTATGTCTTTATAAGTCCAATTTTCTTTCTTGTTTTGTCCTTATATACCCATTATATAATCTTAAAATGTCCTTGTCAAGACTTTTTTTGAAAAAATTATTTTATTTTGTCTTGACTAAACCGTTTCAAGGATGTATATTAAAAGTGTAAACCATAAAAAAGCGGGGTGATTAAATAATGGAAATTTATGAAAGAATACGGGAATTGCGAAAGAATCATCTTCACTTGTCCCAAACTGATTTCGGGAATAGGCTTGGTGTTAGCCGTTCTGTTATTAAGAATATAGAATTAAATGCCCTTGCCCGCCCAGACCAGAAATTGTCACTGATAAAGCTGATTTGCAAGGAATTTTCTGTCAACGAAGACTGGATTTTAAATGGCAATGAACCAATGTTTGTAGAGCCAGACACGTTTAGTCTTGACGATTTTGTAAAACAGCGTGGCGTAACAGAATTGGAACTGCAGATTATCAAACTTTACTTTGATTTAGACGCAGATACAAGAAAAATGCTTGTTGAGCATTTTAAAAAAGGTCTATCCTCTTCCTCTCCCGATGCCGTTGAAAGAGAAAAAACGGTTGAAGAATTGGAAGCAGAATATAAAAAAAGTTACTTAGCTTCTGCACGGAACACGGCATTGTCTGCCTCGAATACCACCGCCGACATAACAGATAAGGCATCAGAGCAGTAAGCAAAAAAGCCCAGCTAGGCGTTATGCTCTGCTGGGCGTAGTACATAACAATAACGTTTGTATTGTTACTGTAGTATTTAAAAAATGGAAAATAAAAGATAATTCGGAGGTGATTTTATGAAAAAAGATATTAAACATGAAAAGCTGGTACGTGCTGCTTTATACATTCGCGTTTCCGGCGAAGAACAAAAAATAAAAGGTCTATCATTGGAAGCCCAACAGGAACGACTTGAAAAATACGCACGCGATCGTGGCTGGATTATTTCTGGTATATATATTGATGCCGCAAAAACAGCAAGAAAAAATATTCATAAACGTGTAGAATTTCAGCGAATGATAGATTCCGTAAAACGTAATGAAATAGATGTACTTCTATTCTGCCGATTAGATCGTTGGTTTAGATCTGTAGCCGATTATTATAAAATAATGGAAATTCTTGAAGCCCATAACTGCGAGTGGGCAACAAGTGACGAAGAGTACAACACATCAACTGCAAATGGACGATTATATATTAATGTTAAGCTATCTATAGCCCAAAATGAAGCCGATATAGATGCAGAACGAATAGACGTTGTTTTTGACAGTAAAATTCAACATGGAACCGTTATTTCCGGCTCCTGTCCTTTTGGGTATCGAATAAACAGTGAAAAGCGGCTTGAAATAGAGCCCGATAAGGCAGCCATTGTGCAGGACGCTTTTAACCGATATGAAAGCACAATCAACCAGTATGGAACAGTAAAATATATAAGAGAAACTTATGGCGTAAATTGGTGCGCAATTACTTTTAATCGTATGCTGCAAGAAGAATTATACACAGGTGTATATAATCGCCGTGGAAGATACAATGATAATTTTTGTCCTTCTATTATTAGCCGAGAACAATTTGACCGTGTACAGAAACTTATAAAAAGAAATGCTCGTTCTACACCATCAGGAAGAGTTTACATATTTACTTCTATTTTGGTTTGCGCTGAATGCAAACATAAACTTATAGGGTATCTGTCATCACGAGGAACATATTACTACCGGTGCAATAATCACTATTTACGTGCAAGGTGTACTCATAACCATTCAATACGTGAAGATGTTATAGAAAAATGGCTGTTTGATCATTTAAAAGAAGAATTTGAACAGTGTAAACTGGATTGGGAAGTAAAAGCAATTGAAAAACGTAGGTCTGTTACCTCTACTGATAGAGCAACATTGAAACGTAAACTATCTAAGTTAAAAGATTTATATGTAAATGACTTAATAAATATTGAAGATTACAAAAAAGACTATGAAATATATACTAATGCTCTTTTGCAAATTCCAGAATCGTCAACGGAAAAACCTCCGGATTTTGCAGCCATTGAAGCAATACTGAAAAATGATTTTAAATCAATCTATAAAAAATTAACCCGTGAAGAAAAACGCACATTGTGGCGGTCAGTTATAAAGGAAATCCGCATAGACAATGATAATAATATCACGGGGCTTTCTTTTGGGTAATGTTATACTAACATAACATTACCCGTTGGGAGATTTATGATTTCTCCGCCGTGCTCGTTTATTTGTGTCAAGCCGCCGCCAAAATATGGCGTACCTGTTGCATGCCCTCCGATACGATTAGCCGCTTGTCCAAACTGAATGTAACCTGTACTGCTCTGCAAATTACTTGATTGCGCCGCATAAATACTATTTTCACGCTTTTGCGCTTCTTTTGTTGCTTTTTCCGAAAAACTGCTGCCGCTTGTATAGTCCGATACCATGTACCGCATATTAGCCGAACCTTTATATATAGGTATAGCCGTTCCGTACTTAATTTCAATAGGGATTGTAACTTTTGTTTTTTCACTAAAGACCTTTATGGCTTTGTCTTTAAGTTCCTGCGCCGCTTTTTCGGCGTTCATAAGATTTCCGCTTGAATTAATACCACTTATCAGAGCATTTCCCGCTTGGTCGCCTGAACCTGTTAGAGTTTTTAGAGATTCAACAGAAGTGATAGTATCTCCATATACCTCCCACAAAAACGGTTCTTTTACTGCCACCTTTTTAAGTTCATCAGCTGTTGGCATAAGTGTTTCGAGATACCCTTGTATATCTTTCTTTACTCCACTGCTTATCCCTGCATTAGTAAATGACTCACTGATTACATTTTGCAATACAAGTGCACTGTCTTTCAAATTTTCGGGGTCGATAACAAACTCGCCTGCTAAATCTTCATTTAGCTGCTTTGCAAGTGCGTCAAACTCTTTTCCGTAAACTTCTCTTATGGCTTTCATTCCTTCGGTAAGTACGATATTCGAGGCTTCTGCGGTTTTATTTTTATAGGCTTCTGTTATTTCTTTTATGCTATTGTCATAATCATCCGTAGTTATTGCTCCATCGTTAAGCATCAGCTTTTGGGCAGCCATTGCGTTTGCCGCCGCTGTTTTCGCCGCTTCATTTATTTCTGCGCCTTGCTCTTGAAGCTTTTCAATGTAAGCAGTAAAGGATTCCTGACTTAGATCTCCCATTTTAAAGTCTTCCGTTAAAAGCTCCATTTGCGACTGAGCCTGAGCCTTTTGTATCTTCTCTTGTATCTCGGACATTTTCTCAAGGCTTTTAGCAACCATTTCCATTGATTTTTCGTCCCAGCCGCTTTCATAGCCTTTGGCTATATTCTGTACAAGCTCATCGCCTAAAGTCTGAGCATTTTGCAAGACCTGTGACCAATAGCCGCTTGATTGAGAATTAAGAAGTTCGGCGGTGTCGTTTCCTTTGCCAAACAAAAAATTTACATCAAGCACAAGCTCAAACTGCTTGTCCTTGATAGCGGTCTGCATATCTTCTATATACTTTTTTGCAGCTTCTAAGTATTCGTCCTGAGATACATTGACGGGGTTCATCTCCACTTGAAATGTCAGCTTGTTCATTTCCATAGCGGACTCCGACAAATTTTCAAAGTGAGTTTCAAGTCTGTCCCATGCAGAATTAAGGTCGCTTACTTGTCCTATAATCTTACTGCCAAATATATTTTCAACTATTTTTCCGCATTCCTCGGCAGATAAAGCGATATTTCCAAAATGTGCCGCAACATCGGTCTTTTCTATTTTGTCTATCACACTTTTGTACAGCAGAAATCCGCCTACAACTGCCCCCAGCGCCACTGCAGCCCAAGTAAGAGGACAGGCAAGCATTGATGTGTTGAGAAGTATCTGAGCTGCTTTTAATGCGGTTTCCGCAGTTTTCAGCTTATTCATAAGTGAAACGACCTTTGTAACTATGCTAAATGCTTTAAGCCCCACAACAACCCCTGCGGAAACCGCCGCTATTGACTTAAAATTGTTTATTGCAAAAGTTATTACGGGCTTAATTTTATCAAATGATTTTTTGCAGAAATCCACGGCTTTAGGTATTTTCATATCAAGCCATAATGCAAATTTTTCCGCAGCATTCGGCAGCTTTTCCGAGAACCAATTTAAAAACTGCGTTATATAGGGCTCTAAACTTTTGCCTATGGTTATCTTTAAATCATCAACGGCAGAACCTGCTCTTGCCAATGCCCCGGAATAATTGTTTGTCATAGTATCAGCCATTGTTTCAAGCGCACCGTTTGCCGTTCCAAGGCTGTCATACAATGCCTGAAATTCGTTTGCTCCGTCTGCCGTTGTCGCAGAAAGACCACTCATCAATGCATTAAGAGTTGTAAGCTGTGTTTTGCCGGCTATCATTGTAAGGTAATTGTTCCGCTCCTCCTCGGTCATACCTGCGGTAGCCGCCTGTACCTCTCTCAGCACAGCAGTAATGCCTTTAAATTTCCCTTCGGAATCGTAAGCGGAAACACCTATGGCCGCCATAGCCTTTGCAGACGCTCCCGATTGCTTTGTAAGGTTTACAAGTGTGCTTTGAAGGCTTGTTCCTGCTTCCGAGCCTTTTATTCCTCGGTTGGCAAGTATGCCGAGCAAAGCTCCCGATTCCTGCAAAGATGTACCGAATGTCTTAAACGTACCGCCAACGCCGATATATGCCTCCTGCATTTGCGTAAGCGTGGTATTGCTCTTATTCTGCGCCCTTGCGCATATATCAAGATAGCCTTGAAGGTCTTTTGTCTGTAAACCTAACGCC
Source organism: uncultured Clostridia bacterium (assembly GCA_947630475.1). Lineage (GTDB taxonomy): Bacteria > Bacillota > Clostridia > Lachnospirales > CAG-274 > CANRHR01. Next base: position 6,084 of record CANRHR010000026.1, read on the forward strand.
GACATACTGTCTGTTATAAGGTCTGATGTTGTAGCAAGGTCGGCTCCCGTTGCTTCGCTTGCTCTCAAAACGGGCATAAGCCCTTTAATGCTGTCCTCGGCAGACCAGCCTGCAAGAGCCATATATGAAAGAGCGTCAGCCGATTCGCTTGCCGTTTTCGTTGTGCTTTTGCCTGCATCACGGGCCGCAGCTTCAAGTTTCTTATAGCTTTCGGAAGTTTGGTCTATGCTTAAAATACCCGCAACATTTGACATGGACTTTTGAAACTCGCCGTATGTTTTTACTGCGCTTGCGGCAAATGCCGTCATAGCCGTTATTCCTGCCGCACTTACTGCTGCCGCTGTTTTTGACATTCCCGACAAAGCCTTATCAACGCTTTTTGCCACCCCTTCACAGTTTTTAAGCCTTGTTTTAAAAACAAGGGCCTTTTTTCCCGCGGCATCCAATTTGCCGCTGAATTTATCTTGGAGATTCAATATTGTGTTTATCGTTTTGCTCATTTATTTAAACCCCCAATTAAACATTCTTTCCTGTTCCTTGTAGTAAAGTTCCATTGCGTGATAATAAAATCTTTGTGTCAAAGGCGGTGATAATATTATTTTTTCCGGGTCTATGCCCCTAACCGCAAAGAAAGCAAGCATATTTAACTCGCTGTCACGCATTATGAGTTTTTTAGTTTTTCATCTGAATCATTATCTTCATCACCCTCAAAAAAGTTAAGCACTTTAACTCCAATCTCTGCTATCTCATCAGTATCAAAAATAGCCTTAACCGTATCATACGGATAATCCACATCTATTTCCTTTTGCAGCTCCGGCGAATGCAGCATAGGACAGCAGTCATATATAAGCTTATTATATGCCTCCATCATATCTATGTAACTGCCGCTTTTGGTTTTGTCGGCAAATTCGATCCTCTGTGAATCAGACGGATTGTCTTGATTGTAATAATATACACCAATATTATTTTACAATTCTTTATTTATATTATTTGCGCTAACAAAAACAAATCCTGCCCAAAATTATCGGACAGGATTTATTTTTGTTAATCACTTACATTAACGTCTGTGTTTTCGGCGTTTTTTATTTCCTCAATACCGTATAAAACTTCCAATATAAGTTCTTCGACAGCATTAAGAAACTCAGCCGTAAAGATTGATGCCGCAGTATGTACATGACTGTTTGGGTTGCCGTACAATCTTTCACCGGCTTCAACTATAAGTTGTCTTAGTTCCTCTTTTGACATTTTAATCACCTCCCTTATTTTTATTTACCTAACATTATACAATTAATTGTCTTATAAATAAAGTGACTGATGGTATTTTGTTATTAATTTTTTAAGTTGTTTTATTTAACTGATTTATAGCTTTGTTTTTCGCTTCTTTTTGCTTTTATTATTTTATTTATAATAAATCAGTCTTCAATAATCGTCAGTTTAGTTGTATTATCATATTTCACTTTTTTATTTAACAGCTCTGCTAAATCTCTGACAGCAATATAATTATTCCCGTCCCAATTCACAACATCAAAACTTTTTGTTGTATTTTTATACTTATAATTCCTTTTTACTTTCTCCATTTTATCAACCTCCTCATAATTCACATTAAAATATTTACATATCCCTTTAACTATGCATTTTGCCGCTCTGTCTAAAAAGCTTTCATCTTTTAAAAGCTCAGCTTCTTTGGCATTGCTTATAAATCCAAGTTCCACAAGCACAGCCTGCATATCAGTTGAATTTAAAACATATAGGTCTTTTCGCTCTTTAACTCCCCTATCTGTCAAATTCAACTCATCAATTAAATTTTGTTGTATGTAATAAGCTAAATTATTCTTTGTGTAACATAATGTTTCAATACCGTTTGCTGATATATTTGCTGCTGAATTGTTATGTATACTTACAAAAGCATCACATTTTTTGCTGTTTGCAATCCTGCATCTTTCACCCAAAGCCACATAAATATCCTTTGTTCTTGTGTAAACAACATCAAACCCACATTCACTCAAAAGTTTTCCAACTTTCAACGCCATTTTCAATGTTATATTCTTCTCTTTAAGCCCGTTTCCGCAAGCCCCCGGATCTGTTCCTCCGTGTCCTGCATCTATACAAATCAACTTGCCCATAAAATTACCCCCCTTAAAATCATTCATTTTTTGTTATCTTATCAATAGCTTTTTCGGTAACTTCAAGCCCTTTAATTAAAAATGACGGAACTTTAACACCCATCTCCACAAGATTTTCAAGAATGCTTCTTATTTCATTAACCAAATATACAGCCAATGTAAACCAGCCGAAAATAACAACAAAGTTTAAATCTACGCCTATCAGCTTGCCCATTTCGGAAAAGCTTTTAGATATATAAAATGCAAGGTATATAACAACCCAATACAGCACCTTTTTTAAAGCACCTTTTGCCCCTGTTTTAGAATTTTCATTGAGGTTAAAATACTTTGCTTTAATAATTCCGGTTGCATAATCAATAATGTTACAAATTAAAAAGCCAATAAATAAAAACCAATACTGACCAAAAAGAGCAGTTAAAGCCGTAACCATTCCCCCATAAATAATATTCACTCTGTTTATAATTTTTTCCATAATAACACCTCCTAAAAAAGGACGGGCTTTAAACCCGTCCGGATAAATTATTCCTTTGAAGCATTAAGAAGCTCTACAAGCTCAATATATTCCTCCTCGCCTATTCTTTCAGCAAGTAAAAACATGTCAAGCTTTTCGGCAGTAACAACACTGCTTTTCTTTTGAATCAAGCTTTTGCATAATTCGTATGTACTCATGATATCACCTCCTTTCAATATTTTTTCTATCCAAACAAAAAGCACCTACAAAATTATTGTAAGTGCTTTTTGTTTTAAATTTCTGTTTTATACACTTTGTTTACAAGCATTTTCAAAAACTCCGCCCGGCTTAAGCCCGTTTCTTCTCTAAGCTCTTCAATTTTATCAAAGGTTTCATTTTTTAAATCACTTGTCCAACGCTTATAAGTTTTTGCGTTGTATTTCCTTTTTACTGCTGTTGATGTAGCCATTTTAGACCTCTTTATCTCGTTGAGCGCATTCAACACATCTAAGAATAAATATTATAAACCACATCGCCGCAATTAAAAACTTTACTGTTCCGCCGTCTTTCAAAAAATCCAATGTAGTAAAGATTGTTAACAGTATTGTCAACAGCAGACTTATAATCAACATCGGGGTTAATTTTTTTATCATATTCAGCCCTCAACTTTCTCTTGCCTTTTTTATTCCTTTATGTTAATATAAAGGTGCAAACGGTGGGCAAGTTACCGTCTGCATTTTCTTGTTTGCCTTGCTCATTTATTGAGTAAGGCTTTTACTTTTTCTTCCAATTCATTAAGGTCTTTACTTTCCTTAACCATTAAAAGTATTTTATAAAGCATTTTTTGTTCTGTTTCTTCTCTTGCAATTTCAGCTTGATTCATTTCTTCGTCCATTTTGTTCTCCTTTCCGCCACTTGCCGACTTACTCGGGTTCGTTTCCCTCACCCTGTAATTATATTATAACATACTCTCTGGAGTATGTCAAGCCTTTTTTTAAAATCTTTTATATTTTTAAAGGGCGTTCAAAAACGCCCCACTTTTTACGGCAGATACAAATTCATATCATTCAACAACTTCATTTTATCAATCTCAAATTGTACTTCTATAAGCTGCTCTTCAAGGGTCATATTTTTTATTATCCTTTCGGCTTCTTCATAATTTGACGCTTCTAAGCCATCGTAATCAGTTATATCTGAACTGTCAACGTCCTCAACAGTGATTTCAACATCTTTATTTTCGGGCTTAATAAGTTCTTTTTCCATCTCTTTTAGTATTTCATTATAATCCTCACCGAATAAAATATATCGTTCTCCTATTATCTGTTCCTTATTTAGCTGATTATTTTCTGTATTATATTTGTATTTAATTACATTGATAACAGCTTTTATTTTTCCTTTATATATTATATACTTCATAAATTATCCCCCTAAATATTCGTATAACTCCCACTGCCAACCTTAAGCCTTGTAAGATGATTTCCCGAAAATACACATTCATTTTTTGCGGCTTCATCATCACAGCTTACATTAAAATACCCATATCCAGAGTTGAGCATATTGGATATTATAACTCCCTTACTTCCCGTTCTTATCAAAAGATCGTCTATATTTTGAGACCCTGAATATTTGTAAATTTTGCAATTTATTATTCTGCAATATCTTAAAACGTTATCAACTATACTTCCGTCTTTTACCTCTTCATAAAAAGAATTATTTATTATAAAATAAACATTTTCCCACATTACGTTACTAAGCGTTCCTCTTATTCCATAATCCGTACCCATAAAAAGCGAAGTTGGCGAATTTATCTCCTCTCCCGTGTGTATTCTCATATCCGTAAATTTTACATTTCCTCCCGTTATTTTAAAAAGCGCTCCTTCTTCCCCATCGGAGGTATCGCCAACCTGTTTCAGAATTGTGTCTTCAACTCCAAAACCTTTAATGGTCAAATTCTTGTTTATAACTATCGGGCTTGCCACATCATTTTCATAGCAGTTTACATTATAATCGCCCTTAAGCAAAACTATAGTACTTCCTGCTGCGGCGCTGTCCACAGCGGATTGTATTACACTTCTTGCGTTTGTCGATGTACAAGTATAATCGGCATAATTGTAACCGTTTGCGGTGCTTGGGGTATTGTAAGACCTTATTATTATTTCTGT
>CANRHR010000027.1 GCA_947630475.1 uncultured Clostridia bacterium
TTGATAAGCTCATTTTTAAAAATATCTCTGCCTATGTCATTATTTTGAACCTTGCCAAGATAGTAATCGTTAAATATTCTTGCCGTATCATTTGCCACGGCATCAAGAACCCTTACAACTTGATTATTTGAAAAATCGCTGTTTTTATTTACTGTAAAGCTTGTAAAACTGTTTATATCTTTCAGCACTCTTATAGAATCTTTATCACTATAAAATACAAATTCTCCCTTTTCCAAAGATTCTTTAAGCTCACTTTTTTTAAATGTCGTATTGGATACATACTCCCCGTCATACTTTGTATTTGTCAAGCTTTCATTAACTTCGGCTCCTGCCGTTTTTCCTGCTGTCCACCAAACCATGTCGGAAGAATTTTTAACGCTTATTACGCCCTCAAAATCGGCCTTATCATAATTATGCAGTACACAAGTTACTTTACAGCCCTCATCATCTCTAAGGCGCTTTGTAAATTCCGTAAACAAGCCCTTTACAGTTTCATCCGTTCCCGCATAAAGAAGAGTTGTAAAATCCTCCGCTTCTATTTTATCCAAAAATGTAGAGTATTCATTTCCCGTAACTTCTTTATCGCTTCCCCCTGTAAGAGCGGTCGCTGCCACAGAACTAAAACTATCTTCTTCTGCCGCCTTAAAGGAAACAAAATTATTTGAAATAAGCTCGGATGGCTTTGTCGCTGTCTGAGAGTCAACTTCAATCATATCATCACCTATCAGAGTTGTAACAATATAGCTTCCTTCGTTGTCAACATCACTTTCAACAACTATTCTTATATCATTGCCCCTTTTGCCGCCGCAAAGCGCCGTAACAGTCAAGCCGCCTATGCTTCCGGAAGCTTTTTCGCCCTCGTTCAGCCTTAAAAGCTTTACACTTTTTGCGCCTTTAAATACTTCTCTTAGATTAAGCATTTCATCATCTGTATAGCTATATCCAAGTACGTTCAAACAGTTTGTCTGAAAATCTTCCGCTTCTATGGTTATAATATTTTCACTGCTGCCCCAGCCGCTTATCCAAGGCAGAGCAACAATTCCCCTTTCGCCCATTGTTCCCAAGGCTCTAGCCTTTGAAACAAAATTTATATACGCTCCGGGAAGGACTTTATTTTGTACCGTGAATGTTCCGCCTCCTGCCGCCATTAATTAACCCTCCTTTTAAGCCAACCGGTTATTACTTCATTAACATCATTTTTTGTGTAGCTTTTATTGTTTTCTAAAAGTGTGTTTAATAAATCTCTGTGTTTTTTATATAAAGAGCTTGCCAAAATTCTTTCCTTGCTGTATCTTTCCTCAGCTTTTTGCTTTGTTTCCGTTTTTTGTTTTTCAGCCATTTTTTACCCCTCTCTTTTGCTTTAGATTCATCATTTTCGGAGTTTCGTTTTTGGCGTGGATATAATAATCCAAATCAAAAAGAAAATGATAAATACCGTCAAATTTATCACCATGAAGATTCCTCGCTGTATAAAGCTTTCCGTCAGCTTCTATGTACTCAAAGCTATTGTACATTTTATCTATCCAATCATAATAATCAGGATTGTTATTTTCTCTGCACACATAGGAAATATCAAAAAATACACTTCTTTTTCGTAATGTTCCCAGACCTTTTGTTTGTTTTGGACTGTTCACAATTATAAAGATTTTGCCCTCTGCATTTTTGCTCATCTCATCAACACAAATCTTTTTATCGGGGAACATTGTTTTTAGTTTGCGGGCTATGGAATCTATAAACTTATTTATCATTAAAAGCCTCTCTCTTTAAAAAATTTTTCAATTTTTCTTTCAATCCTTGCTTTTTGTGTGGCTTCGGTTTCATCAAGCGCTCTTTTTAAAACCCATCTCCCTTTTACGGGACCGAATACGGCTCCTGCTTTTGAGTTTCGGTCATAAACAAAAACATCACCCTCCCAATATCCGGGAACAAAATGACGTCTGAAGCCTTTTTCGACATAGATCGCGTATTCAGCTGTGTTGCCCACATTTACAGTATATTCAAACCCCTTCACCTCAGCCTTATCATCGCTATGCCAGCTTCTTTTATAATTTCTTGTTATATATATCTTCTCTTCATCTGTTATCCTCTTAGCTCTTTTAACTGCGTTTACTCCCTCGCCTACGGCAAGTTGATTCATAAACTGCGGCAAATCATCTATAGCCTTTTTCAGATTATTTTTTAAAGTCTTGAAATCATTTTTCACGCCCAATCACTCCTCTTGACCATGATCTCTTGATGTGTTTCATAAACGGCAGCTTCTCCCGCACTTTCAAAAAGCAATTCCTTTTTGCCAAGCCTGTTGACCGCTATCTTGTCCCCCGGATTAATCTGTATTTCCGGAGCAAGAAATATTTTAGAATTATATTGTATGTTATTTACAGTTTCGGTTTGGTTTGTCGGATTGTTTCCGGTTGACAAGGCACATTCGATATTTTTATATACCGTCTGCCACTTTGCCCTTGTTATATTTCCCGTTTCGTTCTCCATTTCTCTTATTATGTCACAGCTATCTTCATATGTTGCTTCAATAGCTTTTCGCTCTGCTCGAACATTTCCAAAACTCATATTACCACCTCAGTTTTCTGAATGAATTGAGCATAGGCTTGTACTTTTCTATAAAATCTGTTTGTAGTATATTGCTGTTTGATGTATCGGCAAAACTTGTTGTTACATCTCCTCGCTTAACGCTTGTTACCTGTCTTGGCATATCCTCACTGCCATAACCCTCAGATCTGTACAAATCTACGGCAAGCCTTGCCGCCGTTGTTTCAAGCCCTTTAGGTATCTCCTGTATATTGCAGTAGCTTTTTATCCTGCTTTCACTGTCGCAAACGGCAAATTCAATCAAAGCTTTTTCTTGTTCCGATGGTGTTTTCTTCCCTAAAAGCTTCAGAACGATATCATAAATATCACTGTACATTTTTAACACCATCTTTGCCGCTTTCCTTTGGCTTCAACGGCTTTTCAGCCTTTTTTGCTCTTGTCTGCGGCAAAGGCTTGAAGCCTATATTTTCAAGCCTTTTTGCGTCTGTTTCATCTTTGGCTATCCTTTCCACATTTCCCTTTATCAGCCTTATCATTTTAATCCCCCTTAATCTTGACTGTCTTTTATGCTTACATACAAGGAGTCAAGCCTGTTGTCAAACACCCATATATCATGAAAACGCCTGTAATTCATTGCCCATGCATCACAGCTTTGATTTTGTTCCGGAGTAAATATTTTCATTTTGTCCTGCTTTGTTACTGCAATGGGCGTTGTGCGTGGACACACAATGAAATTTACATCTTTTCCGCTTTCACCCTTTTCATAGCCTCCCTTTTCCTGTCCGCCCGTCTTTCCGTCATATATTGTTATTGCCGAATACATGCGATTAGTAGGTGTAGATATAATAGGCACATTGTCAACTGATGGAACATTTGTCTGTATGCCACCTTTACTGAATGTAACAGATGATATTTTTCCCGAAAGCTCCATTTCAAGCTCCAAAATAAAATCCGGAGCTGCATTAACAACCAAATCCCCCGAATAGCCGTTCGATCTTACGGCGGTTATTCCCTCTTTCAGCTTTCTCAATGCCGATGTCCCTTCAGCGCCGGGGGTATATCCATATGTCACCATACCCAATTTATTTGCGGTTATTGCTTGTGATACAAGGCTTGATATTCTGTAAGCGTCTATTTCGGGAATAACCTGTGTCCTTTGAAACTCAGCCATAACTGCCGCTGCAGTTGTAACAAAGTTATTTTCATCAACGTCCATTGCATCAATTTGAAATTTTCGTCCTCTGTCTTGTGTCATTTTTTTAGTTTCATACTCAAGCGTAACGCTGCCTTGAGCATATCCCAAGTCACGGTCGTATTCTCCCAAGCCTTGAACAGCCATCTTAGGTATCTTTATTTCGGCTCCTCCGTTGTAGATGACCTGCGAAGCATTTGAATCCATCCACCCTGTTGTCGCTTCTGAAACGGCTATTTTGTCTAAGCCTTGCTGAAACAATGCAGCCGCTGCCAATTTATTTATACTCATTTAAAAACCCCCTTATTCTATCCCAAATCCTTTGTTTACCATATCTTTAAGGCTGTCAAAGCCGTCAAAGCTGTCCTCATATCCTCCTGCGGTATGAGCGTTTGAAAGCTTTATATCTTCGCTTTTAAAAAGGTATGAAGCCGAATCCCTGTATGTTTTCAGCACATCTTCAAGCCCTACAACATTTCCGTTTTCGTCATAGCTGAATTTATCCGTCCCGCCATGTTTAAATATCAGGCAGTCTTCATCTATGACACCGTTTTCTTTAAGCCCAGCTCTAAGGCTGTATTCTTTCTTTGTGTTTAAAATTTCCTTTTCTGATTCCTTTTTTAGATTCTCGATTGCCGAATGTATGTCTTTCTTTATAGTTTTTACATCTCCGGAACCGCCGTATTCCTTTACCGCTGCGGCAATATCCTCAAAAAGCCTGTTGTTTATCTCGTTTTTGCTTTTCTCCTCGTCATAGGCTTCCTTGCTAAAAAAACTGCCGTCATTGATAACGCCAATTTCAATGTCGGTACCGTCCTCATTCTTGCCTTTAAGCGCTTCCTCTACCTTTGCCGCCAGCTCATCGCCCAAAAGCTTTTTAATTTTTTCTCCCATCATATTATCTCCACCTTTCATTTTTATTTTTTTCCATACAAAAAAAGCCTTTTAATGCCTTGCTCAGGGCAAATTTTTAATTAAAAAAACACCTATGGACAGGTGTATTTATTAGTTGTTAAAATAATCTTGTAGCATATCAATTATAGTTTTATCTTTTGAGTATATAGAAACACCATAATCAATATCGTACACAATATAAAACTCACAGCCTTTTATCGTGCATCTTTTTATATCTTCTGATGGTCCCATAATATTTTCGTATAAAACAAAGGAAGAATCTTGTTTCAATTTCTTTAAAACTTTTTCTAAAATAATGCTTTCTTTAATTCTATCGTAATTTTTGAAATACAAGTTATTTTCAATTTTGAAAGCATCCATTGACATCACTCCTTCAAACCAGCTTTTTTATCGTATTCTTTGTTGGTAGTACCACTACTTCTTATTATATCTCTATAAGCATCCTCTCCCACTAAATTATATATGTCTTTTTTACGTTTAAGTAATTCTTCAAAGCTTATATTGGGTTTAAATAAATCAAGGTATTCTCTTTCTTTCTGGTTAGCCATAAGCTCTTTAGCTTGTGTTCTGTATTGATTCCTCAAAGAATGAGCTTGCCTTGCTTGTTCTTCAAGCGATTTTGTTTTGTCTATTACTTCTATTATTTTTTCATCCTGTGCCTTGTACCATAAACGAACTTCTTTGTTTCCCAATGAATATTTTAAGGCTTTTATATGAGAATAATCAAGGCTATTTAGTTTATCTTGCTTACTAGCCTTAAACTTGTTCCATTCCTCAACTCTATTATATTTCATTTCTTGAAACTCTTCAAGATTTTTAGGAAACTCAGCCTTATAAATGACCTTGTACTTAAAATACTGTTTTTCATCTTCAGCTTTATTTTTAACTTTTCTTATTTCGTTATTCATTCGCTCTTCGCCGTAGAGCCTTTTCTGTTCCTCCCACCATTCCTTATAAGTCTGACGTTTTTTATATTTTAAGCCCGATTTTATGTAATCCTCCTCTTCGTGAGGATCATATTCTATTGTGGTACAATGGCAATGCGGATGCATAGGATTACAGTTTACGCCTGTTTTTTTATCCTTTATTTTAAAATGTTTCCCGTCAAGAGCTGCGCAAACGCTGCAGGTTGTAAATTCCTTTTCCGCCATAAATTCATATTCTTCAACGCCTGCCGCTTCATATGCCTTAAACTGCGCATCTTCATGTATTCGGCTCGTTTCTGTTTCCACAAGCCTTTCTGCCGCCTTAAAGCTGCCGCCCATCTTCTCGGCTATCCTTTTTGATATCTGCGGCAGCGCTGTCCCCTTAATCATTGCCTGTGAAAGCTCTTGTTTTAGGTTGAAAACTAGCGTATCAGTATTTTTCCAAAGCCTTTCCGAATAGTCGGCTCCGCTCCATGGATAGCTCAGGACTTCTTTTACCAAATTTTTTTTCATCAAAGACCTTTTCACGAAACTTTATATTCGGCTTCATTCCCTTTTCGCTTAAATCATAAGACTTTTTTGCCAATGATTCTGAAAAAATTTTCCCCAAGCCCTTGGTCATTATTTTTTCATTTTTTAAAGTCATACTGCCTGCGCTTATTTCTATCTGCTCTTTTAATGCCTGAAGCCTTGAAATTTGCGAATTATAGCTTAAAGCGTCAAGTCTTGCCTTAAGCTTCATTTTCTTTGTATTATCAAGCTCTTTTTCGATTTCGTCAACATATTCCTCAAGGCTTTTTTTCCACTGCTTAAACTCTGCCAGGCTCAGCTTTTTTATTGCCTGTTCTTTAGTTAAGCCGTAATTATTTGCATACCTTGAATAAAATATCGATATCTTTTCGTCAATATCTTTCAAAGCCTTTTCATACTCGGCTAAAATTTCCTTTTTAAGCTCGTCCCCCATCTCTTTTGCTTCGGCTTCTCTGCGTTTGGCTCTGTCTTTCCAATAATCTCTATTGCTTTTCGCCATTAGCATCAGCCTCTTTCAGTGTGTTTGACTTTACAATGTCTTTAAAAATATTGCCGCCGTATTCCTCAAGTTTTTGCTGCCTTTCTTTGGCTATCAGCTCTGTTTCCTTGTCTATATCCTCGACCCAAGGATGTCGGGAAAGTCTTGTTCTGTCGGAAATTTGCCCCTCGCTTTTTACTACGCTGTCAATTATTTCAGCCTCATTTGTTATCACATCTCGCTTAAAGCTTACCTCAAAATCCTCTGCTTTAAAATCGCCCTTGCCAATTATCAGCAGATAATCATCTATAAACGGCTTCATTGCTTCAAAGGCATACTGTATTTCTGATTCAAGGTCATTCATATCCATATCCAAATCCGAATATCTAAGCCTAAGCGCCAAACCGGAAGCATTGCCAAGCTCAGGATCCTGAGTATCAACGCTCCTCGCATAGTCATATATATCCCTTCTGTGCTTATCCAAAAGCTTAAGCGATGCATCTATATTTAAATCAGCCTGCAGCTTTTCTACACTTCCATCTCCTTCTACCTGTATTGCCTTGCTCTGCCTTAAGTCTTTTACAAATTCATTTACATCTGCTCCGCCGTAATTTCTCAGTATAAATATAAAGTTTGCTATATCCCTTAAAACGTCTGCCGTCAAGCTTTCCTGCCAGTTTATGTCGTCTATAAGTTCCTTTATGTAGTGTAAAAGCGGCAGTTCTTCATCATTATACTTGATTGGAATAAAAGGCGGTTTGTCCCAATTTAAGCCCTTGCCGTTTAATATAAAATGCGGGACGGCTTCGGCATTGTCATAGGTCATTGTTCCGTTTCTTTTTACAAAATATTCAACCCCGTTTTTACTCCAAAATTCTGCCTTTATTATCCTTTTTCTTATCCTTCCTTCATACACCGTTTGAGGATAAAACTTTATTATGCCGTCAAGCTTAGTATGTTCTTCGTCAAGCCAAAACGGTATTATCTGTTCACTTTTAAGCTTTTTAAGCCTTAGCCTGTTATCCTCAAAGCATAGCTGAATCCAGCCTATACCCTTTTTGATTGTTTCTCTGCCCCAACATTTTAGCGTCCGCCTTGTTGTATCGTCAAATATTTCATTTAAAAGGCTGCTGTAATTTTTATTCTTCGAGGTTACAGACCAACTATTGCTTAACAGATAGTTTATTTTTTGCTCAATAAGTTTGTGTAAAATAGGATGTTCAATTTTTGTATTTGAGCTGTGTTCCATACTCTTAGTTTTGCTTTGGACAGAGCTTCGGTTGCGAAAATAGCTCTCCGCTTCAATCATATCCATGAATTTTTTACACATCGTCCATTCTTCTATCTGTGTGTTTACAAATTCCGGCATCGTCATTGCGCTTGACGCCGCTCTGTCCAATATGCCTATAACATAGTCCGTATAGCTCAATTTTTCACCGCCTTTATTGTCTTTACTATTTAAAAAATTTTATCACTGTTGAATTCATATCTTTCTCCAAGCCATATCTAAGGGCATCAATGCCATGGTTATATGTGTCGATAGGCTCATTTATATATTCGCCTGTTTTTTTATCCTTTTTCCAAGTGTAATTTTCAAATTCTTCAATAATTTTTACACATCTTTCATCAACCACTATTTTATATTGACTTAACTGCTGCAGACCGTGCTTTACACTGTCCTTTCCCTTTTGAGCCGGTCTGATCCTGCTTATGCCAAGTTTTCTAAGCTCAGCAATGCTTTTTTGCTCTGCGCTGTCGGCAGTTATAACTTCTTTTTGCAGTCCTAAAGCCTTTATTGTTTGTGCGATAACATCGTTAGTCATTGCTTTTCTGAAATATTCACCCGTTATATATATAACTTTATTTTTCTTATCAATTCTGCCGCTTATAATGGCTGTATCATCATTGATATAACCAAAATCCATGCCGGCAAAAAATTTTAGATGCGCAACTTCTTCAGACGATATAAGCCTTTTTTCGATAATCGGAAAAACAAGCTTATCAAGCGTAGCAAATTCACCAAGACAGTAAATTTTGTAATATGCCGGATTAGTTTCCTTTAGCTTTTCAAGCGTTTTTCGATATTCCTCGGTTAAAAATCTGTTGTCGGTATATGTTGTATGCAATATCGCCGCATTTTCGTTTTTCATTAAAAACCAGCGCTTATAAACCCAATTAATTTTACTGACAGGGTTAAACATCATATAAATTTGAGGGTATTTTGCCTTAAGCGGCCTTAAACGTATGTCAAGCTGTGTAAAATCATCTTCGGTTATTTCACTGGCTTCCTCAATTACAATATCCGTAATATCGGCTATTGACTTAATTTTCTCACTGTCATCAAGTCCTTTAAATAAAAAAACGCTTCCGTTGAATAATGTAAGCGTCATATCCGATTTATTTTCTGTATGCTTTAAATTTCCGTTATCAAGAATTCCTTTTATAACAGCATAAATACTGTGTTTGACGGTTGCTCTTATCTTCCTTACCACAAGAACCTTTCTTTTGTTCAAAGCTGCCTTTAAAACAATTTTCTGCGCCGCTCCATAAGACTTGCCCGAACCGCCCCCGCCATAATATATGTTATAGCGCTTTTTGTAATTGCCTATATCCTCAAGAATCCAGCCGTTAAATTTATTTGGATTAAGATAAGATTTTTTTATTGGTCTGAAATCTCCAAAGCTTACCGGCGGCAGCTTCTTAAAATAACTGCAGCCTTTTAGTACGCCGTTTTCTTCATCAGAAAGAAGCTCTTCAATAAGGCTTGTTTTATTTATATTGCTTTTAATTGTATTTTTCACGGCTTAAACACCTCACGGCCTCTTCATGCTCTCTGTATATTGTTTGCTGCGTAACCTGTGAATATCTATTTCTTTTTGTATTGTCATAATTTTTCTTGCTTTCTTTATGCCGCTTAAGGCTTTCCTTTTTTCGGTTTTCCTTTTCGATATTATAAAGGCTGAAGCTTTTAAGATACTTTGCAGTATGCTGACGGCTTATGCATATTTCTTCTGCAATATCCTTTATTTTCATATGCTTGTTGAAATACATGGAATAGGCTTTATGCTTCCAGTCAGACTTCTCGTTCATAATATTACCCCCCTCTTAAAGCCTTTGTTTACTTTTTTGTCGGACAAAAAAAGAGCATAAAAAGGCTATTTGCCATTTTTTACTCTCACATTGTTTATAATCCTCTTTTTAACCCCGTGTTCACGCGTGAACACGGGCATTAAACCCTTTTGCCCTATAAAAATATATCCTTTGAATTAAGCCGCCTTAAAACGGCATATAGAGCTTTATTTTTTTAATCTGCTTTTTGCGTTGTCAACAAGCTTTAGCATCTGCTTCATCAGATCGGGGTATTCCTTAAGCTCATTTTTTAGTTCTTCCTTGATTTCTGCCGCCGCTGCTCTGATGCCCTTGTCATAACTCAGCTTAAGCTTTTTACGGCTCACGGTAGAATTTTCAAGACTTGCAAGTGTTTTTATAGCTGTGAGTGTTGTTTTGTCAACCTTGTCGGCATCTGTATTTATAAGCATTTCCATTAAAAGCTGAAATGCAACGGTACTTGTAGCCTCGCTCATTTCTGTTTTAAGACCTACGCTTGTTTCTATAATGGTTTTGGCTTGCTCCCTTGCAATTAAAATATTTTCAAGCTTTTTAAGAAACTCTTGCCCATATCTCTGCACTCTGCTTTTGCTTATGTTGTATCCATCAGACCTCAGCCATTGCTCAATCTCCTTGTATGTCTTTCTTTTGTTGACAATGGCATCATTT
>CANRHR010000028.1 GCA_947630475.1 uncultured Clostridia bacterium
TCCGTAATATTGTTCAGGTCATTTGCTTTAGTCAGCTTTGTTCTTTCAAGACTTTTGGGCTTATTAATTAAATCATTGTAGCTCCCGCTTCTTGCAACATTTGCCAGTGAGTTTATTTTATTATTAATATTTTTATCTTCATCACTGAGATTTTTTAATTCTTCATCAACTGAATCCATTTTATTATCTAAGCTCTTATTCTTATTGTTTAGCTTTTTTAATTCCGAATCAATAATATCAACATTTTCATTCAGCTTAGCTATATCGGCAGTATCCGAATAATCCGGCTTATTAAGCCTGTAATTTGTTGTTTGCTGCATTTAAATCACCTCCATACCAAAATCAGAAAGGTTAAATATTTCCGTTTCCTCGCAAGTTATATTTGTATATCCATTATTTATCTTAAAATCTGTAATATCGTTCACTCCGGCACAACCAAGAGAAATATTAAGAAGCTTTGCATAGCTGAGTTCCGTTTTCTTAAAGTTTATCTGTGAAAGATATTTATTTATAGCAGTTTTTATATTTTCCTTAACAACTGCGCCGTAAATCGTATTATCAGGTTCAATACTTCCCGTTACAGAAATATTTTTAACGTCAGCTCCAAAAACCTCACATATAGCGCCAATTGGGGCGCTACCCGATCCATCTCCATTTTTGTTTGGATCAATATGCTCCTGAACGGCCTTTATTATGCTGCTGTCGGCTGTACCGCCTTTATCATCGCAAATATATAAATTAACCTTGTTGTTAATAATCGTATCTCTTGTGGCTTTCGCTCCGCCCACGCCTTCACATTCCAAAGCCCACAAAATATAATGGGCCTTGTTGCCCGATGTTGCCGGCATTTGCAGCCTTATATAATAACGCTCTCTCAACGCCTCGTCTGTTTCCTCGTCAGTGCCGCCCTCAATAGGTTTAGGGTTTGTAATGCTCTGAATATTTGCATTTGATGTTATCATCTCTTTAACGGTATCTTTGTCACTGTTTCCGATTTCTCCGACATCAACAGCAATTATGTAAACCGATCCGAAGCCGTTTATTTCGGTATCCTCCATAACCTCATACTGCATTATTCCATTTGAAACAATCGTTCCGGCATAAATAACGCCGTTTCCCTTAGCTTCCAAATAACCGCTTGCCTTTTGCGCTTTTTTTCGTCTTATGTCGGTCCATTGTCTTACATAGGCGTCAAGCTCATCGCCTTTAAGGTTTTCAATATCCATTTTTTCGGCTGTTTCCGTTAGCAGCTACAAAAAGTCATAAATTTTAACAGAAAAAGCCTTAAACATTTCCCAAAGCCAATTACCTTTTACTTTAGAATATTCAGACGGCATTTCATTAAGCATATCAGATTGTATATCTGCTATTTCTTCATTATAATTCATCAAGTATCACCTCTTATCACTACAGTTTTATTGTCGCTGTCCCATTCAATATTTACGCCTATTGCATCTGACAAATCACGTACATAACAATATGCCGATCCGTTATAAATTTCCGTATGTATATCAAGAAGCTTGCTATCTGCCGTAACTCTTTTACGCTCTGCATTCCAACCGACATCTATACCGAGTATTTCAAGGATATCCCTTGCTCTGACAAGATTATGCCCATCGATATTTACACCGCTTATATTTGCTCTTGTATTGTTTATTTGCGCTTTGACTGTTGAAAACTCAATCAGGGGCTCGCTTTCTTCCGGCTGAGTGTTTGTCGCAAAAATATATTCAACAAAGCTTGCACTGCAGCGAATATTTTCACCTCTATCAAAATAGTATTTGAAATTGTTTACGGATACAGCTATATTTAGAAGCTCGTTAAGCCCGTCTGTAATAACTATCCTCATCGGTATTTTATTTGATGTAACATAGCCAAGCAAATTTAATATCTCAATACCTGTGTCTTTTGCAAAGTCATACGGCTTTGTGGGCAGAAACAAATTTAAAGAAAAACTTCTCGGCTTTTTGTTTCCCAAGAGAGTGAGCGTTTTGGTATGAGTGACGATTTCCTCGTTCTCAAGCTCCTGCAAAATTTCGGGTAACTCGTTAGGTATAACAGGCACTTCAACCGCTTTTTCATTGTTGTTATAGCTGAAAATCATTTTTACAGATGTCATATTTCACCTCCGAAATTTTGGCATGAAAAAAGCACCTACATTTATGTAAGCGCTTTTTTTAATATTGTTTTGACATTTTCATATTTTTGTGTTATTATAATAGTCACAAAGGAACGGCAAAGCAGTCGTCCTCACCTGTTATTTTTTATAAAATAACCGCTCAGTCGGCAAACTCTGAAATGCTCCCCATTTGTTAGACAATATGGTATATTTCTATTATACCATATTGTCTAACAAATGGGGAGCATTTCACTCGGGGCGGTTATTTTTTTTATGTAGATTATTATCAGTAACATTATAAATAATACTAATACTAATTCTGACATAATAATCACCTCCTCTCTTTCGAGGTAAGGTGAGGAACAACCGCCCGCCATTCCCTTGCTTATGTTAGATTATATAGCATTTGTCATTTTTTGTAAAGTGCTGATCTTAATTATAAACACCGGCTCTTAAGTATCAAAACTCAGGACTTAATCCTTTTTCGACAGTTCCCTCAACACTTTCATTTATTTCACCCCAAGTATAATTTTTCACAGCGCCCCAAGCTACTCGGTTGAGTTCTTCCCATTTTATATGCTCATATATAAAAAACAAATCAAGATGATACGGTATTATATCTTTAAGTGTATCAAGCGCAAAAGTTATAAATTTATTATTTTCGGCATAAACAAAAGTTATAATAACCGTCATATCATTAAAGCCTACAGAAACTATTACCCCATCTACAGAATTAACTGTACCTTCAAGCATCTGCTTTGTTGCCGTCCCTACACCTAGCAGACGTGTTTTAACAATATTTCGTCTTTTGGTAATATTATCGGAGCGCTTTGTTATCGCCATTTCATTTTCCTTAAGATCAACATACCAAGTCGAATAGTTAAGAAAAATTTGCTTATATATATCGTTTATCTTATTTTCGGAATCTGTCAGCTTTGATGTCAGCGCATTTATTATATCGACAGTCAAATTATCCTTTCTGTAAATTTTATTTATCAGCTTAAGCATATAATCACCTCACAGATTTTCCAATGTGCAGCTCATAGTATGTATATTTCCATCAATTTTATGGCTTACAGATTGTATTCTGTAATTTTCATCGATTCCTAGATAATCGTCAACAATGTGCATAACCCGCCCCGGTCTTGCGCTGTCATGGCCTATAAAATCCATTGAAAGCTCACGCTTTAACGTGTTTTTTTCTTTTAATCTGTTGTTTGCAAGCTCCTGTATATTATCCGCTTCATCTGAATTTATGCTGTAATTCTCGGCAAGCAAACCGTATTTTGCTATACTTTCTTCATCTCTTGCAATAAATTGCTTATCGGGCATTTCGCCGCTTGTTTTCGAGTTGACCTCTGCTATAATGCTGTTTTTCATATCTTCGATAGAATGAGAATATTTTCCTCTGCCATGGGCATCTTTATCCGTGACATCAAAAGAGCCCACATTAACAGCAGGCTTAAAGATATAATTTATGGGTTCTTCGGTCAATTGAAAAACAAATATTTTATCTGCCCTTAATTCATAATAGTATTTTTTACCATCATTATCTTGCTGTATTTTTATCAGCTCTTTTATAATTTCATTTACATTTTTAATATATACCCCTTTGACGTTGGCAGGCATATCGCATATACTTCCAACTGTTATGCCGACCTTTGAAAAAAGTACCTTTAAGCAGTCGCTCACGCTTTTATCCTTAAATTGAATAACTGTATCATTCTTATTAAGGTAAAATCCAAAATCACAGGCTTTGACTGTTCTTTTGGGAAAATTTCGGCTCACGTTTACAACAACCGCCCTAATCAGTTCACCCTCGTCATTGCAAATTTGAATTATATCTCCGGCTGTGATAAGCAGCCTAGGTATATATTTTTCCTGCATATCTGGAACAGAAAAAGATAGCGAAACGCCCACTGTATCAAGGCTTTCACTCCAAGAAAGATCGCTTACCAAATCTGTTATATCCGAATCTTGATTGTCTTTATATAAAATAATTTTATACATCAATCACACTCTCCGAGTTTATTATCTCACTGAAATTTATAATACTTCCGTCGGTAAGAGTTACGGAAAAAGAAATCTTTAAATCTCTTTTTTCACGCTCCCCTTTCCAATTATCAACGCTTGATACCATAGGATGTCTTAACAAATTTTCCGTAACCTCTCTTTTAAGTTCCGAATTAAGGTATCCTGTCGGTAAAGCTCTTTCTCCTATATACTTATACACAGATATACCAAACACTTCGTTTTCACCTTTAGTATACACTTTGTATTCATTTACAGGCGTTCGCAGCACATTTTCTATAAACTGTTTAACGCCTAAAAACACACTTTGGTTTGACGGAACACCTCCTGACATAATATGCTGACCTGTGCTGTAATCAAAAAGAAAGTCAACTCCCAATTCGGCTTCTTTTGTGTTTGCATTTGATTCTTCTATAAATCCTTTAGGAAACATATAAATCACTCCAAATAGATATAAAGCTTGTTTATACTCTCAAATTTTCCCAAAACATAAAGGCTTTGGTTATCATTTCCTGTCATACATATGAATTTGTCACCTATTTCGACAGGATATTCGGAAACATAAAGCTCGCCCGTTGTCGCACCCGTATCACCGTTTATCAGCCCTTCAAAATTGAAAAATTCATCAAAATCTATGGGCTCGCCGTTATAATAAATACGGATTGTTGCGGGAGTATGTTTTATATACTCTCCCACACATATCCCGATTTGCTTTTCATTATTACGTTTATGTATTTCTTTTGCTAACTTTATATAGCCGTCCATCAGTCTATAGTTGAAAGCACCTTAATGCCCGTAAAAGTAAACGGCATACTTCTTGTAACGAGCTTTTTAGCTTCCCAGTCGGCGGGCGTTATTTCGGTAAACTGTACGCCAAAGACCATATACTTTTCAGTTTTTCCCGTATTGGGGTCGGTAAGGTTTGAATATATTTTGAGGTCGGGCGTCGTACCGTTTTGATAATGCTCTATAAGTTCTTCATCTATGCCGGTATTTATTCTCACGCCCTCAAGCGTACCCTCTCCATCATAGCCAACATATACATGATGGCTGCAATAATCCCCCACGGGCGCAAAATCTTCATATTGCCCTGTCATTTTTATGTTGACTTTATTTATTTCTATAAGTTTAGTATTATTGAGAAATACTTCTCCCGAAGTTCCTTTTAAGAATTTGTTGTCGTCAAACATTTACAATCCCCCTTACTCCATAGTTACGGTAAATTTAAGATTTTCCATACAGTTAAGAATTTTGATATTTGCCGCAATAAAAACAGTGCGCTTAAAGCTCCTGCGTTTTACCGTATCATCGTCCCACTCTGCGGCTTCGGCTTTTCCTGTTCCCATCCATGCCGAGCGCTGTGCCTCCACATCAATTTCGGCTTTGTTGTCAAACTCACTGTCAAGAATATCCTCCGCCGCAAGCCTGTCAAAATACTCATTTACAGAGCCGATAAACAGCATCTGATTCATATATTTATTTTTGAAAGAGCCTTGATAGGTATTTACAAAAACATCCCTTATATCGTCATGAATTAGGTCCATAGCTTCAACGGTTTCTATATACTGCATATCTTCGGTTTCGGTATTTCCGTTAAGCGTGGTAAGAGAGTTGATTCCTGTAACAATTTTCACTCCAGAATCGGCATTTGTTATTATAAGCTGACCGTTTGTTATTGCTTCGTCTATATCTTCAGCCTCCTCACAGCTTGATAGCTCCGAAAGCTTATAATTTGTTACGCTTCGTGAGCAGTTGCAGCCTGCAAGAATACCCACAAGATACGGAAACATCTCAACATCTGCAAGAGCTTCACCGTTAAGGTCTGTCGCCGCCTGCGAAAAATACACATAATGTTTACAGTCAGCTCCCTCTTTGTTTCCCAATACCTTAAACGACAATCCGTCATCCTCCATACTTTTTACCCAGCTTGCAAGGTCAGCCTGTATGGTTATTGTTTCCGGCTCGTCATCAACCGGCGCCGTTACCCAGCCCTGCTTTCTGATAGCAAGTAAAGTATTCGTAAATGCGGAAAGCTTTTTATAATCCTTTGCAATTATCGCTATCACCTCATATGGAGCCGATGCGAAGCAGTTTTTTATGTGCTTTAAGAGCTTCTGTCTTTTTTCTTTGTTTGTTTCATCATCATAGTAATTACTATCATAGTCCGAGTTTACCTGTGATACGTTTCTGTATATAAAATATTTTGTTTCTTCGCCAACACTTTCATCCGCCAGAAAAATTACTGCCGTTCCTCTCTCGCTCCTTTGGATAAGCGTTGTTGCAAGCTGCTTAAAGCTTACGGTTACAGTTGGTTTTGTCGCCATTTTAATTCCTCCTTTATTTCAAGCTCTTCCATAGCTTCAATGTCGCTTTCATCGATAAATTCTGTCGCAATCTCAAACTCAAAACCGCAGTTCAGTATCCCGTCCTTGACTTTTTCAAACTCTAAATCATCGATATAGACAAAGCAGTTTTCTTTTATCTCAAACGGCTCAAGGAAAGAAAATGCTATTTTATCCTCGATGTCCATTATTTGAGATTTGCTGTGTTTTCTGTCAGAAGCATAAAAATATATATCAAAATATACCTTTATCTGCCTAAGAGAAGATGAATAAAAGCCTGTTTTAACCGTATCCATAAAAATCTTGAATGACGGTCTTTTAACAGGCTCTTCTATGTCGCTGTCAACAATCGGCAATTCGGTAACGGCTGAGATGTGCTTGCAGACAGCTTTGAAAATATCTTTTAAGGTTATCATTTTATATGCTCCTATCCCAAGTTTTTCATAATCTTATCTGCAAATTTTTCACAATCTTTTTCATATTTGCTTTCAAATGTATCAGCAGATACACTGAAAATATGATAACCTAACACATCTTCGATATATTTACCGCCGTTTTTTAGGCTTAATTTGCCGCTCTTTTTTGTTGTTCTTGTTTTAGGTGTAATCAATTTATGACCGTTCTCAATAAGATGCGCATGAGAAGCTCCCGAATAGACTCTTATGCTGTCTGCGCCGTTTCCGGCGTATTTGTAATACTTACCTCGTTTAATGCCTTTTTCATAGTTGCCTGTTATTTTTCCAACAGAAGATTTTGCTGTTTTCAAGGTACGGTTCTTAAGTTTAGTTCCTTCGGACTGCATAAATTTCTTTACTTCATTTGGATAAACTTTTCTTATCATCTCAATAGCTTCTGAAAAATCTTCAATACCGTCAACTTCAAATAATACCATAAAAAATACCTCCCAAAAATAGTCAAACAAAAAACCGTCTGTATCTCTACAAACGGTTTAATGATTATTTGTCTTTATAATGACCTCTGCATGAATATATCTCAACAACATCATCAAAAATAGTGTAAACAAGTCTATCTTTTTCATTTATTCGCCTTGAAAAATAATTTTGAAAATCGCCTTTCATCTGTTCAGGTTTACCGATTCCATTTAAAGCTCCATTTTTCATAATATCAGCAATAAGCTGATTTATCTTTTTTAATGTTTTCTTGTCTTGATTTTGCCAGTACAAATATTCTTCCCAAGCTTGTTCGGTAAATTGCGGCCTACTCATTTTCCATAGCCTCTAATTCTTCCATAGATTTTTCAATAACCTTTCCTTGCCTTGCCTGTTCGATAGAGCGATTAAGTTTATAGCTGTATTCTGCATTATTTTTTAATCTCAAGAGTTCATTATATTCTCTTTCGCTTATCATTACCACATTTCTCTGCTTTGGTCTTGTGATTATAATACTATCGCCCGAAAGCGCTTTGTCAATATAATATTTAAGGTTGGCTTTTAAATCTGTAGCCATAGTAGCAGTAATCATATTCTCCACACTCCTTATAATTATATTTTATTAAATATCATTTTTGATATTTTATTTCGTATTTATTATAATCTTATCTATCGAAAAATGCAATAGTAATTTTAGCAAATCTTAAACCGCTTCTATCATTTCAACAATCCTTTCACATACAACAGAGCCTATCTCATCCGCTATTTTATTTATGTCATATTTGCCGCCGTCAACATTTACGGCTACATTTATATCTCCGTATCGTTTTTCTGTTTTTCCGTTATTGTTTATTACTGTGTTTTCACTTGCAGGCATTATCTTGTTCGGATTTCCGAAAAACACATCATTTCCGAATTTTATATTAGGCAGCTTGAAATTTAGCTTTATTGGATTTTTATACTTTGCGTTTTCCTTTACCATCTGCGCCGATTTATCGGAAGGTATAATCTGGGCCCCTGTTGGGAGTGTTATATTAGTATAACATAAGAAACCGGCTTGCCTATTTCTAGCCGAGTTACATTTTTAAATAAA
The DNA here is from genome assembly GCA_947630475.1 of uncultured Clostridia bacterium. GTDB lineage: Bacteria > Bacillota > Clostridia > Lachnospirales > CAG-274 > CANRHR01. Next base: position 8,476 of record CANRHR010000028.1, read on the forward strand.
AACAAATCCTGCCCAAAATTATCGGACAGGATTTGTTTTTGTTAATCACTTAAATTAACGTCTGTGTTTTCGGCGTCTTTTATTTCCTCAATACCGCATAAAACTTCTAATATAAGTTCTTCAATAGCATTAAGAAACTCAGCCGTAAAGATTGATGCCGCAGTATGTATATGACTGTTTTGGTTGCCGTACAATCTTTCACCGGCTTCAACTATGAGTTGTTTTAACTCATCTCTTGACATTTTAATCACCTCCTTATTTTTATTTACCTAACATTATACAATTAATTGCCTTATAAATAAAGTGTCTGTTTGTATTTTATTGTGAAGGGCTTTTTTATACTTTTATTTTATTGATTTATAGCTTTGTTTTTAACTTCTTTTTGCTTTTATTATTTTATTTATAATAAATCAGTCTTCAATAATCGTCAGTTTAGTTGTATTATCATATTT
>CANRHR010000029.1 GCA_947630475.1 uncultured Clostridia bacterium
TTCATTAACTCCTTTTTCTTGTTTACTATTTTAAACTCATTTCTTATTTCTTGTCTACTTTTTTAGATGTAATCCAAAAGGTTTTGGAGTTGAAGACACAATTCTGAAACAGATTGGCGATACCTCCGATGGAGAAGAAGGAGCACTTTTTAAAATAACGGGAGGAAATGTAAAATTTACGGATATGAGAATACACACGGGAGAGGAGATAAATTCGCCAACTTCGCTTTTTATGGGTACGGATTATGGAATAAGAGGAACGCTTAGTAACGTAATGTGGGAAAATGTTTATTTTATAATAAATAATTCTTTTTATGAAGAGGTAAAAGACGGAAGTATAGTTGATAACGTTTTAAGATATTGCAGAATAATAAATTGCAAAATTTACAAATATTCAGGGTCTCAAAATATAGACGATCTTTTGATAAGAACGGGAAGTAAGGGAGTTATAATATCCAATATGCTCAACTCTGGATATGGGTATTTTAATGTAAGCTGTGATGATGAAGCCGCAAAAAACGAATGTATATTTTCGGGAAATCATCTTACAAGGCTTAAGGTTGGCAGCGGAAGTTATACAAATATTTAGGGGGATAATTTATGCAGTATATAATATATAACGGAAAAATAAAAGCTGTTATCAATATAATTAAATACAAATATAATACAGAAAATAATCAGCTTAACAAGGAACAGATAACAGGAGAACGATATATTTTATTCGGTGAGGATTATAATGAAATACTGAAAGAGATGGAAAAAGAACTTATTAAGCCGGAAAATAAAGATGTTGAAATTACTGTTGAGGACGTTGACAGTTCAGATATAACTGATTACGACGGCTTAGAAGCGGCAAATTATGATGAAGCTGAAAGGATAATAAAAAATATGACCCTTGAAGAGCAGCTTATAGAAGCACAGTTTGAAATTGATAAAATGAAGTTGTTGAATGATATGAATTTGTATCTGCCGTAAAAATAACAGAAAGCTGAGGTTGAATGTTATGATAAAAATTATTAAAAAACTGAGCTTTGAATTTTTGCTCTGTTTGCTGTTGTTGATTTGTACCACGATTGATTATATACAAAGCGGCGGTGCGGTAAGATTTTGTATTGCGCTTTTATGGCTTTTAATAGTTATTTGGAACTGTATTAAAGTCATATTAGAAGATGAATAGAAAAAATATTGAAAGGAGGTGATATCATGAGTACATACGAATTATGCAAAAGCTTGATTCAAAAGAAAAGCAGTGTTGTTACTGTCGAAAAACTTGACGTATTTTTGCTTGCGGAAAGAATAGGCGAGGAGGAGTATATTGAGCTTGTAGAGCTTCTTAATGCTTCAAAAGAATAATTTATCAGGACGGGTTTAAAACCCGTCCTTTTTTAGGAGGTGCTATTATGGAAAAAATTATAAACAGAGTAAATATTATTTATGGGGGAATGATTACGGCTTTAACTGCACTTTTTGGACAGTATTGGTTTTTATTTATTGGCTTTTTAATATGCAACATTATTGATTATGCAACCGGAATTATTAAAGCTAAATATTTTAACTGCAATGAAAATTCTAGAACAGGCGCAAAAGGTGCTTAAAAAAGGTGCTGTATTGGGTTGTTATATATCTAGCGTTTTATGTATCCAAAAGCTTTTCCGAAATGGGTAAGCTAATAGGCATAGATTTAAGGTTTGTTGTTATTTTCTGCTGGTTTACATTGGCTGTATATTTGGTTAATGAAGTAAGAAGTATTCTTGAAAATCTTGTGGAGATGGGTGTTAAAGTTCCGTCATTTTTAATTAAAGGGCTTGAAGTTACCGAAAAAGCTATTGATAAGATAACAAAAAATGACTGAAAATTTTGGAGGGGTGCTTATGGCTAAAATAGTTTATAATGATTTGGTTAATTACCGTAAGCTTAAGGCAAGTTTAGCTCTTTTGAAAGAGCAGATAAAGGAATGTGACGCAATGATTTATGATATCTCAGCATCCAAAATTACACAAGAGGGTAAATCAAATATCAAAAAAATCGACAAGATCGGTAATGTATTATCAAAAGCGGAAAGTTTGAAAGAGCATTATATATCCGAAATGGATGAATGCATCAGCCAAATGAAGAAAATAACTGATGCCTTGAAGACAGTTAAAGATTCGGAGCATAGACGAGCTGTATATCTTCATTATGTTGTAGGGTTGCCAGCCTATTTAGTTACCGATAAAATGAACATATCAAATAAAACCTTTTACAGATATTGTACAAAAGCTTTAAAAGATTTGGGGTTATCAAGGTGTTAGTATAAGCATTCTTGCGATTATTGAGGACTGATGAATTTATTATAAATAAAATAATAAAGATAAAAAGAAGCGAAAAACAGAGCTATAAATCAATAAAATAAAAGTACAAAAAAGCCCTTAACAATAAAATACAAATAGACACTTTATTTATAAGACAATTAATTGTATAATGTTAAGTAAATAAAAATAAGGGAGGTGATTAAATGTCAAAAGAGGAACTAAGACAACTCATAGTTGAAGCTGGTGAAAGATTGTACGGCAACCAAAACAGTCATATACATACTGCGGCATCAATCTTTACGGCTGAGTTTCTTAATGCTGTTGAAGAACTTATATTGGAAGTTTTATGCGGTATTAAGGAAATAAAAGACGCCGAAAATACAGACGTTAGTGTAAGTGATTGTTAACAAAAATAAATCCTGTCCGATAAGTCTGGGCAGGATTTGTTTTTGTTTAAGTAGGGTTTTTGCGTTGTTTCCTTCCTTGGTGTTAAATATACAAGTAATATACAAAATTAAAAAATTTGGCTTAAATTGACGCTTTTTTTAATAAGAGGGCTTAATGCCTTCTTATTTTTTTTATGTATGTGGCAGTAGAACCGGGGATTTACAATTTCGTCTTCAATAGGTATTGAAATTCTGTTTTTAACATCGCCGTTATGTTTTATCTGGAGATTTGATGTAAATGAGGGCAAAGCAGCAGACCTTACAAGTTCCATAAAAGCATCTCTGTTATCCTGTTCAATAAAATTAGTTTTGGTCATAGTATCCTGTATCCTTTTCCAGAAGCCTATATGAGAATACAAAAGCATAGTTTCTCCGTCTATATCTTTAAGTTTTACGCTTTTATACATAGCAAGGGGATGTGCGGGTGGAACAGAAAGGAGTAAATGTTCCTCGCATAGTTTAAAGGCTGTTAAATCTTCGTTTTCTATAATTTTATCCAATATTATGATATTGTAAATATTATCGAAAAGACCTTTTATAAGCACATTTTCTTCATTTATTTCCATAGATACGGAAATTCCGTCAAACAGTTTTGAAAGCAAAGGCGTAAGTTCAAGAAAAGGGCCGGGAGCGCACGAACCTACGGAAATTGTATGTCTGCTCTTATCAAACAGCTTTACTTTTTCGGTCATATTTTCGGCTTCAAATATTATTTTCCTTGCATATTCTACGGCAAGTTCTCCCGTTTCGTTAAGAGTTATTTTATTTTTGCTTCTGTCAAAAAGTTTTACTCCCAGTTCTTCTTCAAGTTTTTGCAGTGAACGGCTGAGAGCAGGCTGAGATATATTCAGTTTTTCGGCTGCCGAGGAAACAGTACCCTTTTCGGCTATTGCTGTAAGCTGTATCAATTGTTCAAGTTCATACATAATATCACCTTTGCTATGCGTTTAAGTTATAGTACATTGCTATATCGGCATTGTACTTTTACGGCAAATCGGTTTACAATCAAATTATAAAATAACGAACAGGAAATATCAAGGAGGAAATTATTATGAATACATTAAAATTTTATAATGGCGTAGAAATTCCTGCCGAGGGATATGGTGTATTTCAAATACCCGATCATGCAGAATGTGAAAGGTGTGTATCTGATGCGCTTGAAACAGGGTACAGGCTTATAGATACGGCAGCGTCATATTTTAATGAAAAAGCTGTAGGAAATGCCATAGCAAGTTCCGGCATAAAAAGAGAGGAACTTTTTATAACTACAAAACTCTGGATTTCCGATGCAGGCTATGAAAAAACACTTAAAGCATTTGATACATCTCTTAAAAAATTGAAACTTGATTACCTTGACCTCTATCTTATACATCAGCCATATAACGATTATTACGGTTCATGGAGAGCAATGGAAAAGCTGTACAAAGAGGGTCTTATAAAAGCGATCGGTGTTTGCAATTTTGCTTCCGACAGGCTTGTGGACTTAGCTTTGAACAGCGAGGTTACACCTATGATAGACCAGGTAGAGATACATCCTTTTTATCAGCAGCAGGAAACTATTGATGTTATGAAAGAATATAACGTACTGCCACAGGCGTGGGGACCTCTTGCGGAGGGACAAAAAGATATATTCAATAACTCTGTTCTTACATCAATAGCAAAAAAATATAACAAAACCACAGCGCAGGTAATACTCCGCTGGCATACACAGAGAGGTGTAATTATTATTCCAAAATCTTCAAAAAAATCAAGAATGAAAGAAAATATAAACATATGGGATTTTGAACTTTCAGCCCAAGATATGAATGAAATATCAAAGATGGATACAGGATACAGCGAGATAATAGACCACAGAAGCCCCATGACGGTAAAACGATTAAACAATCTGACATTATAAGGAGGTAATTTATTATGAAAAGGAAATTAACAGCAATTTTGGCAGCATTTGCAATAACAGTAACAGCTCTTTCAGGCTGTAACGACAACAATAACACAGATAACGGCAGCGATGCCAAAAGTGCCGCAAGTGCCGAAACCGTTGCAGGTACCACAGATACAGCCGAATCGGATACCCTTGTTATAAAATCACAGGGAATGTTTTCATCGGGAGGCACTGTAACAGAGCCTGTACCGGGAGAGTATGATCCCACAACAAACTGGCTTGATACGGAAAGATCGGGAAATACAGCCCATATAGACCATGCGAATGTATTTTATCAGATACCCGAAAATGACAACGGAAATCCTATAGTATATCTTCACGGTTACGGTCAGTCAAGAATGGGCTGGATGACAACTCCCGATGGTCGTGAAGGCTGGTCTGATATATTCCTTAAAAAAGGTCACAGCGCATTTCTTGTAGACCAGCCAAGGAGAGGAGAGGCAGGCTCAGCAGCAAGTATGACCTCTGACGACCTTGACGCATGGGGCGACGGTATGAAAGATTACAAGCCCGGAGATCAGGCATGGTATACCCATTTTAGAATAGGCAGAGTTGCTCCCGAAAGATACGAGGGTTCACAGTTCCCCGAAGGCGAAGAAGCACAGGATCAGTTTTTCCGTCAGATGACGCCCAACACAGGCTCATACGATCAGGCTGTTGATGCGGCGGCTTTGGGAGAAGTTATGGCTGATGTAAAGGAAATGACAGGCAATAAGGCTATATTTATAACCCATTCCCAAGGCGGCAGAGTTGGCTGGGACGTACCTGTTGAAAACATTTCCGCTATTGTTGCCATAGAACCGGGCGGAGCGCCGGAGATAGGCTCAGAACAGTATAACAAACTTCTTGAAGCTAAAATACCCATTACAATTTACTTTGGTGACTATATTGACAACGGTCCCGAGGATATACAATCCACAGCCTTTTGGAAAGGTGTAAGAGATGGTGCTTTGGAATTTGCCAAGGCTTATAACGAAGCAGGCGGAGATGCAACGGTAGTTGACCTTCCAAAAGAGGGAATAACAGGAAACAGCCACTTTATGTTCCAAGAGCTTAACAACAAGGAAATAGCCGCCCATATAGAAAAATGGCTTGAGGAAAGAGGTTTATAAATTGCAAATGGAGGAATGTATATGAAAAAATTTGTTTCTTCGGTACTTGCTTTTATGCTTACCGTTTCGGTATGCTATGGAGCAGATTTAAGCAATAAAAATATATATTCTACTGATACCGATGTTCTCACTCAAGCAATATCACAGCTCGACAACAATGAAAAAGAAAACTTTATAAACGAAAATCTGGATATAAAGCTGCAGCATATGTCAACACTTGTTACTATTGTATCCAATTCTATGTATGAAAATATTCCTGATGAGGTAAAAGCTTCTCTTGATGACGGACTTTCGGCAACAGAAATAAAGGAAACGATATACCACTCCGCTGCTTACTGCGGTTACACAAGAGCCGAAAAAGCGCTTGCACAAGCAGACAAAGCACTTTCGGAGATAGGAGAGGATATAACCTATGAAAGCCGCATCACTTCAACGGAAAGCAACAGATATACTGACGGTCTTGAAGTACAAAGATACCTTTTTGGCCCGCAGATAGGTACCGTTACGGAAGATATGAGCGAGGCTATGAAGCTGCAGACGGTCTATCTTTCGGGCATATGTTTTGGAGATTTTTACAACAGAACTGGATTGTCCCTATACACAAGAGAATTTCTTACATTCTGTACCATTGTGGGAAACGGCAACTGTGCAGGTCAGCTTAACGGTCACTTAAACGGAAACCTAAATGTTGGACATTCTGCCGATATGCTGAGAGCAGCCGTACTTCTTAACGAAAAGTATAACGGCAGCGAAAAAACAGCGCTTGCTTTAAGTGTTATAAATTCATCAAAGGGCGAAGCCGCCTTGGAAGTAAAGCCCGAACCCGAACCAAGACAGACCATAAAGCAGAACTATACAAGTGACTCCGAAGAATTGTCAACTATAAAAGAGCATTTCAAGACAGACGATAAGGATGGATTTATAGACAAAAATTTAAGCAAAGAGGCACAGGCTCTTATAGAAGAAACAGCGCAGGCTGTTATAGAGGGCAAGGCTTTGCCTTCTTCCGAGGATAAAAGTTTACAGCTGCTTATAGATATTTCGGCTATGACGGCGCAAGGCGGAAGGGAAAGCGAAATACCCGAAAAATATAAAGAAAACATACAAGCAGGCAATACAGCAGATATGATGCTTGCAGTGCCGCTTTTGTGCGTACCTTATAACGGATTTCCAAGAACCTTTAATATGATGAGCGCTATAAATTCGGCGGCAGAGGCAAAGACGGAAATAAAAGAAAACAATGATACTGTTATCCAACTTAAAATAGGAGAAGCCTATATAAATGTAAACGGCGAAAATATCACAGCTAACCCGTCTGTAATGGTAAACGGCGTTACCTATGCTGATGCGAATGTATTTGCCGATGCTCTTGGCATAGATAAACCGGACGCCGAAGAAATTGACGGCATAAGTATGCTGCCTGTAAGAACATCAGCGGAAAAACTTGGACTTACAGTGCTTTGGAATACAGACACAAGAACGGCTACCGTAATGAAAGCCGAAAGGATAAACGAAATATTTGAAAAAGGTCCCGTTAATCCTGTTTTACCTAAATTTACGGGAGTGTCTTATCTCAACAATCTTACAAGTTATGACGAAAATTTAGGTATTCCCTCTTTCGGGCTTGTTACCTTTGAACCCTGTACAAGAACAGACTGGCACAGTCACGATGGCGGACAGATACTTCTTGTAACAGAGGGCAAAGGCATATTTAAAGCCGAGGGAGAAGAAGCAAGGTATATGCTCCCCGGGGACGTTATACTTATACCGCCCGGAAAGAAGCACATACACTGCGGCGCCGATAACAGTTGGTTTCAGCATATAGCTCTGGGAGTAAATCCCGGTGTGGGAACTACAAACTGGTATGAAAAAGTAAGCGACAGCCAATATGAAGAAATAGCGGAAGAAGCAAAGTCGGACACAAGGACAGCCGAAGCAAGAGATACTATGTTCCCAAAGGGCGACGTATATACTGCCGAGGGATATAACGGAACAATATACAGAAATCTTCTTGTGGCAACCGACAATATTTACAACTGCCCCGAGGTCTACGACTATACCTTTGAAAAAGGCGCATATACACAGCAGACAAGTTCGGGAGAGGTAATAGCCGTTACAAACGGCAGCGGCACTTATGAGGAAAACGGCAAGGCTGCAATTATTCTGAATGAGGGAGATACAATAACCATACAGCCCGGTACAAGCTATAAACTTACAGGGGAAAGCGATATATTTGCATTTATATCCTCCTCAAAGGGAGGTACAACCGATGACAATACTGTTGTTACAACAAAGGTAGGCAAAGTAAAAGGCAATGTAAACAACGGTGTCTATTCATATCTTGGTGTTCCCTATGCAGAAGCTAAGGAAATGTTTGTAAAAGCCCAGCCCGTTACACCGTGGGAAGGCGTGTTTGACGCCACAAAGTACGGGAATACTTCTCCCCAAGGGGCAATAGCAGGAGGAACGGCTGTAGACGACGGCGTAGGCACAAGCAACAACTGTCAGAACCTGAATATATGGACTCCGGGAACAG
>CANRHR010000030.1 GCA_947630475.1 uncultured Clostridia bacterium
GACCAAGATCATTCTTAGTCGCTTTGCATAAATTTATTTTTATATTTTTGTCTAACTTTTTGGGGTCAGATCAAAAGCGGCGGCTTGCTTGTTAGGTCAAAACAACAAAAAAAGCCCTAATAATCCGGGCTTTTTTATTTTTATATTATAATTATATTAATTTTTATTTACAATTATATAAAAATCGTCGTAATATGATATAATATAGCTAATGATATTCGTACTCTGCTTACGCTGCGTACTCATATTCGACGGCTTTTGCCTGTCTATAAATTACATAAAACTTAAAAATCAACATGAAAGGAAAATGAATATGAAAAAGAATTTTTTTAACAAATCAATATTTTTTATTATAGCTGCAGGAATGGCTTTATCGCCGCTTTCTTCAATAAATGCCGCTGCCTCAACCGTACTGCCCAATGTAACTGTTGCCGATGATCTTATGAACAACGAAAAAACTGTTAAAGTTGACGGTATTTCATATACCATAACAAGTTCACCCAGCGAATCAACTCCCGGCACAGCAATAGTTTCATACAACAAAAACTGCGCAAAGGCGGATGTGGTTATACCCGACACCATTAATTATTATAACAAAACCTACTACGTTACAGAGATAATTGACGGTGCATTTAACTCTAATCACACAATCGAAACCTTAAAACTTGGTAAAAATATTGAAAAAATCTCTGCGTATTCTTTTTTAGACTGCATTAAATTAAAAACAATAAGCATGGATGAAAACAATAAATTCTTTTCGGTTGTAAATAATGTTCTTTTAAGCAAAAACAAGGATAAGGTTATATACTGTCCTCCGGCTTATGAATTAAATTCTTATACTGTTCCAAAAACCGTTACGGAAATAGGAGATTACGCTTTTTATGCCAATAAAACGCTGTATGAGGTCACTCTTAACTCATCTCTTTTATCTATAGGAAACTGCGCTTTTGCCAATTGCATATCATTAGCAAATGTAAATACATCTAATTCCGTTGAAAAAATAGGTGATTATGCATTTACTCAAACGGCAATAAAAAATATTCTTCTTTCAAAATCATTAAAAGAGCTTGGAGAAGGTGCATTCTTAGGAAGCAAATTAAATTCTGTTATAGTACCAAGCGGTGTAAAGGAAATTAAAGCAAACACTTTTTATAACTGCTTAAACCTTAAAAGCGTAAGACTTTACAACAGCATAGAACAAATAGGAGATTATTCCTTTGCAGATACTCCGCTTTCTTCCTTTACAATGCCGGATGAGCTTAGGTCAATAGGCTTTGGTGCGTTTGGGGACTGCAAGGATCTTAAAAAAATAAATTCAAATTCAAAGCTTAAAACTATAAAAAGCTATGCATTTTATAATTGCGATTCTCTTTTGGAATTTTCTGTACCGACTGCCACAATAGAAATAGGAGATAATGTATTTACCGGCTGCAACCATATAACAAGCTTTAAGGTTGCAATAAACAACGACTCATTTGTAGATAAAGACGGAATACTTTATACAAAGGGCTATGCAAAGCTTATACGCTATCCCGTAGGCAAAATCGACTCTGTTTACACCGTTCCGGAAACAACTTCCGAAATTGCCGAAAATGCCCTTGCTGACTGCCGCTATATATTAAGCTATCAAACAGAATACACAAACAAATCATTTTCGGCTGTGGATGATGTGCTTTATGACTATGATAAAACAATTTTATATGCATATCCTCCCGCAAAGATAGGAAATAATTTTACAATCCCCGATTATGTAACAAAAATTATGCCAAGAGCCTTTGCCAACTCAATTTTAAAAGGTACTTTAAATCTTACAACATATATAGATGATATCGGTGAAGGCGCATTTGACAACTGTACGGGAATAAGTGAATTTAAAATAATCGGAAACAATGAAAAATTTACTGTTATAGACGGAATTTTATTCAGCAAAAATGAAGATACCCTTATATGTTACCCAAATGCCAAAGCTGATAAAACATACACTCTTCCTCAAAGCGTTAAATCAGTAAGCCCTTCAGCATTTAAAAACTCTAAGCTTGAAGAAATAACTTTTAACGAAGGTCTTGTTGATATAGGCGAAGAAGCATTCTCAAAAACAGCGATAAAAGAAGCAGCTCTTCCTCAAAGCTTAAAAGATATAGGCGACAGCGCTTTTGAAGCTTCTTCAATAAAGAGTATAACAATTCCAGCTTCTGTTTCATCAATAGGAAACTTAGCTTTTGCAAACTGTCCGGAGCTTAGAAGCGTAAAATTTGAATCACCTGAAATATTGGAGTCACCGGGCTATAATATATTTTTAAATACAAAATTAGAAAAAATTATAGTGCCCAATATTTTAAAAAATGACTATGCTCATCTTTTTACAATAACAGAAGGGCAAAAATTTGAAAATATAACTTCAGAATAAATTTAAAAAAAGGAGATATTAAAATGAGTGACTGCAGTTCATGTCCTTCAAACGGAAGCTGTTCAAAATCAGCTTCACAATGCGGCATACAAAATAATCCGCTTAATAAAATAAAAAATGTAATAGGCGTTATGAGCGGCAAAGGAGGTGTAGGCAAAAGCACAATTTCGGTTATGCTTGCAAAGCAGCTTAAAAGCAAAGGCCTAAAAGTAGGCGTTATGGATGCGGATATAACAGGGCCAAGCGTATGCAGACTTTTAAACCTTGCCAAAGGAACAAGAGCTTACGGCGACGGAAACTCTATTTTCCCCGTTGAAAGCCCCGATGGCATAAAGGTTATTTCTCTTAATCTTATGCTTGAGGATGAAAACCAGCCTGTAATATGGCGAGGCTCCCTTTTAAGCAGCTGTGTAACCCAGTTTTGGAACGAGGTCTTATGGGGTGAGCTGGATTATTTAATTATAGATATGCCCCCCGGAACCGGAGATGTTACCCTTACAATTATGCAGTCAATACCTCTAAATGGTGTTGTTATGGTTTCGGTTCCTCAGGATATGGTTTCCATGATAGTTTCAAAATCAATTAATATGGCAAAAGCGATGAATATTAAAATACTCGGCATCATAGAAAATATGAGCTATACTCTTTGCCCTCACTGTGGCGAAAAAATAAAGCTTTATGCCAATGACCCCGTTGAAAGCTTCATAAAAGACAACCAAACAACACTTTTAGGCGAGCTTCCCTCAACGGCAAGCCTATGCGCAATATCAGATGACGGAACCGATAAAATCGAAGAGAGTATAAAAGCTGAGTTTGAAAATATTACAAATAAAATAACTCAATCAATAAATAATTAATTCTAAACATTCCTGCCTCTGCATATAATTTAAAAAAATAATATGTAGGAGGCAGGTTTTTTTATGGAAACCGTTAAAAAAAATATTATTATTGATAAAAAAATCGGCAAAGAAATTTCTCAGCTCTTGCTTGAAGGCGATATAATAGTCCCCGATTCCAAGCCCGATATGGACAGACTTTTAAAAAAATCGGCAAATGCCTATATCGACAGCAGAGAAGTGGGCAATGAAAGAATCAGCTTTAAAGGAAGCCTTGATATTGACATACTTTATATGGCAAAGGGTGAAGAAAAAACCGTACATAGTATGAAAGCTTCAAACCCAATTAATGACTTTATCAATATGGAAGGCATAAATAACGATATGTTTGTTTCAACAAGCTGTGACATAACAAACATAGAGTATAAAATAATAAACGACAGAAAGGTAAGCTATCGTGCCGTTATAGATGTTATGGCAGAGGTCATAAGCAAAGAAGAAAACGAAGTTGTAATAGATATAGAGGATCTGCCCGAAAGTCAGATGAAAAAAGCTCAAATTTCAATGAACAGACTTATAATAGGCAAAAATGACAGGTTTATAGTAAAAGAAGAAATTAACTTGGCTTCAGGAAAGCCCAATATAAGAGAGCTTTTGGAAAGCCGTTTTTCAATATGCTCAAAAGAGGTAAAGGCATCCGAAGGCAAAATTAACCTTTCCGGAAATTTAAAGGTTTTAAGCCTGTATAAAAGCGATGAAGACGATGGATTTATAGAATATTTTGAAAGTGAAGTTCCTTTCAGCGGAAGCCTTGAAGCAGAGGGATGCAGCGATGGTATGATGGCTGAAGTTAAAACCGATATTTTGCAATGCTTCTCACAGGTAAGGCAGGATGATGACGGAGAAGAAAGGATAATTGAAATAGAGGCTGAAATAGGAACAAATATAAAAGTTTTAAAGGATGAAAACATAGATATTCTTGAAGATGCCTATTGTATTAATAAAAGCACAGACCTAAGCAGGGAATTTATAGAATATCCATTGTTTTTATGCCGAAACAAAAATCAATGCCCTATAAAAGAAATTGTAAAGCTTGATATCGACTGCCCGCCCATACTTCAAATTTTAAGCGCAGACGGCAAAATCCATATCGATGAAACAAAAGCAATAGATGATAAAATAATTGCAGAAGGTATTATAGAGGCTGATATTTTATATGTTACAAATAAAGATGAGCTGCCTATTTACTGTTATAATACCGTTATGCCATTCAGACAGGCTATTGAGGCAAAGGGAATAAATGCAGATAAAAAGCTGCTTCTGAGCATTGATTCCGGCATTGAGCATATAGGTGTCAATATGCTGTCTGATAATGAAGTTGAATTAAGGTGTGTGATAAATTTTGATTTGCTTATAAGAGAAGAAAAAAAGCTCGGAATAATATTTGATGTAGATTTTACACCCCTTGAAAGCGATGTAATAGATTCTATCGCAAGCATGAGCATATATATAGTTCAAAACGGAGATACCCTTTGGAAAATAGCAAAAAAATACAATACCTCAATAGATGATATTATTATGGTAAACGATATTGAAAATCCTGATAAGATATATCCGGGAGAAAGACTGCTGATACTTAAAAGAGTTGAGTAAATATCAAAAAATTCTGTAAATATTTTATTAAATAGGTAAATCCCCGCCTCTTAGGCGGCGGATACTTACTGTTTTATTGTAATTTAGCGCAAGCTCTCACTATAAATATCGGCAGGAATTTAAACTCCTGCCGATACTTTAACTTCAGTTAGCCGGCTTAATCTGCTAAAAAATTTTTTATCTCTTCAAAAATTTGAGGAATATATATCCTCCAATCTCCATTCATGTAATAAAAAATTATATCTCTTGTATCATTGTTAGTCTTAACTGTAACATTAAAACCTTTTTGAGGCTTGTAATCATCGGCGCTAATGCCAATAAGCTCAAATCCCTCTTTAAGCTTGCCTTCTGCAATAAGCTTTAAATCATTTTCAACGCTCTTAAGCTCATCCTCTGTAAGAGCTCTGTCTTCAATAAACTCCACATTTGCGAATATATCACTGTTTCTAAGCTTATCTGCAATATCACTGTTTGCAAAAATATCAAAATTATCACCTGCATAAGCAGATTTAAATAAAGGATAAAGCCCCCTTGAGTTTTCATATATTTTTTTTGCCTCCGAAGATGAATATCCTTCTTTCATCAAAAAATCAGTCATAGGCTTTTCAAGCTTATCATAAGAGAGATTTTCTATATTTGTAAGAAAATCATATATAGGAGGCAAACACAAATATAATATTTCAGAGCTTTCCTGCTTTGAGTTTTCTATATCTTCTTCTCCTCTCAAAAGCCTGCCAAAATGAAGCAAACTGTCATAAGCCTGCTGATACTCAGGCTTATATTTTTCCTGCTGTGTTTTTTCATTTGTATTGTATTGATCTTTATTTTTATCGGAACATCCCGAAAAAACCAAGCCTAATGATAATATCAAAATAAAAATAATATAAGCCCTTTTCATAAAAACCTCCTCAAGATATGGTCAATGATATTCGTATTCCGCTTACGCCGTATATTAATAAACAACGATTTTTAACGAAACACTCATCGCCTAAAAGTGTGATTTACCTGTTGGTTAAATTTTCATAGAAAGAGAAACCCTTTCCTTATTTTTATCTATATCTATCACCTTTACATCTATTATATCCCCAACGCTGACAACGTCAAGAGGATGTTTAACCCTTTTTTCCCTCATTTGTGAAATATGAACCAGTCCGTCATGATGCACTCCTATATCAACAAAAGCGCCAAAATCAACAATATTTCTTACCGTACCTTTTAAAATCATACCTACGCTTAAATCATCTATTGTTAAAACATCGGCTCTTAAAATAGGCTTAAGCATTTCATCACGAGGATCTCTGCCCGGTTTTTCAAGCTCTTTTATTATATCTTTAAGCGTAGGCTCTCCTATTTCAAGTTCCTGAGCCAACAGCTTAGTATCATTAATCTTTTTTAAAAGGCCTGAAAGTCTTTTGTTTTTAACATCATCATAGCTGCAGCCAAGCTTCATTAAAAGTTTGTTTACGGCGGCATAAGATTCCGGATGAACCGCCGTTGAATCCAAAGTATTGGAGCCGTCGCTTATCCTCAAAAAACCTGCGCACTGCTCATAAGCTTTTGGCCCAAGCTTATTTACCTCCAACAGCTGCTTCCTGTCTGTAAATTTACCGTTCTTTTCTCTGTAAGCTATAATATTTTTAGAAACAACTGAGCTTATACCCGAAACATAAGAAAGAAGCGCCGAAGAAGCTGTATTTAACTCAACGCCAACATTGTTTACACAGCTCTCAACCACCCCTTCAAGGGCTTCGCTAAGCCTTTTTTGATTCATATCATGCTGGTATTGTCCGACGCCAATGCCCTTGGGATCAATCTTAACAAGCTCCGCTAAAGGATCCTGAAGCCTTCGTCCTATGCTTACGGCGCTTCTAAGCGCAACGTCAAAATCAGGAAATTCCTCTGAGGCAAGCTTTGATGCTGAATAAATTGAAGCTCCCGCTTCATTTACGATTATGTATAAAATATTTTTTCCGGTTTCTTTTATCAGCTCAACCGCAAACTGCTCTGTTTCTCTGGAGGCAGTTCCGTTTCCGATGGCAATAATTTCAACGCCATACTTTTCTATCATCGGCTTAAGCTTTGCCTTGGCTTCATCAACTTTTGAAAAAGGAGCTACAGGATATACCACCGCAGTATCCAACACCTTGCCCGTTGAATCTATTACAGCTGTTTTGCATCCATTTCTGTATCCCGGGTCAAGCGCAAGAATAACCTTATCCTTTATAGGCGGCTGAAGCAAAAGCTGCCTAAGATTTTCTCCAAAAACTTTTATCGCACCCTCCTGAGCCTTTTCACTCAAAAAATTTCTTATTTCTCTTTCTATGGAAGGTTCTATAAGCCTTTTGTAAGAATCTTCAACGGCTTCTTTAAGCACATTATTTGTATATATATTATTTTTAACGATAATTTTTCTGTTCAAAAAATCAATAATATCCTCATAAGGAGGTTCTATTTTAACATTTAAAAACCCCTCCTTTTCTCCCCTGTTTAAGGCAAGTATGAAATGCTCCCCATTTGTTAGACAATATGGTATAATAGAAATATACCTGAAAGAAGTCTAATGAAAGGGGAGCA
>CANRHR010000031.1 GCA_947630475.1 uncultured Clostridia bacterium
ATAAAAGCATTTTACGCCTAATCAACAAAACAAGCTTTTATTTTAACCCTTTCTTCCTCCGTCAATTTTGTGTAAGCAGATAAAAAGGTATCTATTTCTTCTCCTCTTTTAAGTTTAATTTCAACTGCTTTTTTTATAATCAAAATTTGTGCATTTGTCATTATTCTGCCCCTCCTATCAAATCCGCTAAAACTTCTGTTTGCGCTTCAACAAGCTCCAGCATTTGCCTGTTCTCAATCTCGGTATATGTTAATTGTCCCAATACAATATTTATAACATTTTCATAAACAACGGGTTCTTGATTTGTTTCGTCTTTTAAAATTCTGCTTGTTTGGCATATTTCAATCAAAATTTCATAATCCAAATAAATAAATTCTTCTTCGGTTTGCTCTCCGTTTTCTCCTTTATCTGGGTCAAAATATATATCTTTGATTTTTATTTTTCTTGTAAATTTTTCATCGGAAAACATCTTTGCAAAATTATCGATGCTGTTTTTTTCAGCATCAAAAACGAATTCAATATAACGCCTTGTTTTGTTTTTATAATTTCTTGTTCCGCTGTTGGCCGCTTTAATATCTATTTCCGTTTCATCTCCTAGTACAATTTTTTTACCAATCAATTCTTTCATTTATGATACCTCCTTAATATTCAATAAAATATTTGTTTCCTATTTTAAGCTCAAAACTGTTTAAATCCACTTCCGTACCTACATTTCCAGGGCTTTCAATAAACAGTTCAAATTCAAGCTTTCCACTTTTGTTGGCATAAACCGTCAAATCCAAAGTATAATAATCGTCCGAAACTACATTCGCAGATTTTACGGCAGCACTGTTAAGGCATTCACCTTTTAATGTCAAACTGCATTGAGAACCTCCGCTTTCTGCCAGCCCTGATCCATAAAGCTCAACTTGGGCAAAAATTTTTTCTCCTGACAACACATTAAAAGAGCTTGTACTTTTTACCGTATATGAATTATTAGAATCCGCATAACCTTTTCCCCAATTAATATTTGTCCAATTGGGTCGGTCATCTTTCCATACAGTATCATTAATATAAATCGGCACTTCATTTATCGACAGCGACAATAAAACCGCCTTGGCATAATTGTGTGCGGAAGAGGTGTTTACTTGCATATAAATTCCCAATATTCCGTTTGATTTTGCCGTTATGCTGTGATTTGCTTTAAGTACGCTGCCGTTTCCCTTTGCAAATCCTGAAGCATCATCCTGCAAAATTGTTAAATCATTCATACTTTTAAAGATTAAAGGATAGTAGCGCAGTTCTGCATTGTCGTAGCCCAATGCTTCAAAGCTGTCTTTGATGATATCGCCCGTTTTAATGGGATAATCAAGCAAATACACCGCCTTAAATTGTCCGCTGTAATCGGAGTAATCATGTTGAATGCCGCCGCCTGATGCAAAACAATCCCAATCACTTCCGGTATAATAAACTTGCGAATACGGAATAACGGCATCCAAATATATTGGTTTTACGGCCGAAAACACTTTTGTTCTTACACCATTATTGCCATAATATATCTCTTTAATTTTTCGCCTTGTACCATTATCACCATAGTATATTTCTTTCAGTTTTTTTGTTGTCGAACCACTTCCATAATAAATAGGCATTTACAATCACTCTCCAACCATATAAACCTGCCCGGAACTGACGGAAGATGGCGCCGTTGTTCCATAATAATACGGAACGCCGTTACTTGTCTTGTTTGCTTGAGTCAATACAGCAGAGCTTCCGCTGTACAAGCTGCTGCTTTGTATATAACAGCCGCTGTTGCTATAGGTTGTAACTCCCGTACTGCTCTGAGAAGTCGCTCCCGTTAAATATAATTTGCTTGTCGAATTTGAAGAACCCGCTGTATTTTTTGTATCTGTATCATTATAATATATATCATAATTAGTACCATTTATTGTAATCGTTGCTGTTTTTGTTCCGCTCGTAACACTTCTTGACACGGATATATTTAAATCTTTCAATTCTATCCAACCAGATATACTTGTACCGCTCACATACCTGAAATAAGGATGTCGACCCGGGCGATATACAATTTGATTAAGCCAGAAACTGTCCTTACCTATGTAACCCGTAGTATTTCCATTGTAAAAATGAACGACTAGCGTAGCCTGTCCATCGCCGCCGCCCGGCATATTTCTGTTGCCACTGGAACCCCCCTTATAGGTTTCACCATCATAAAATGCAGAGCATTTATATACTCCCTCACTAACACAAGACCTGAGGTCTGTTTCTTGTCCAAGGCTATCATATTTAACAAACTGGTCTGAATGTTTTCCGTCAACCGTATCCGCATCACCGCCGCTTGCAGGCAAAGAAGCAGGCTTATTGCTCAAATTATTATAATTCATACTCACGGAATCATTGCTGTATTTTAGCCAGTCGCTCCAGCTTGAATTAAGACATCTTCTTATATAAATTTCGGGTATGCCGCCCAACAGCTTATATAATATCTGTATAATTGTGTTTATATCCTTAGAGTATGAAACATCAAGAACACAATTGTTATTCAAGCCTTGCGGAACATTTTGCGGAACATCGCTCGATACAAAATAATACCCTCCCGCTTCTTTCACATTGTTCAGATCATTAGCTTTAGTCAGCCTTGTTCTTTCAAGGCTTTTGGGCTTGTCTGTCAAATCGTTGTAGCTTCCGCTTTTTGCAACATTCGATAAGTTTTCTATTTTACTGTTAATATTATTGTCCTCTTCACTCAATTCATCTATTCTTTTATTTATATCTGTTCCAAATGAATCCGCAGTTTTTTTAACCGCTGCTACGTTGTTTATTATCTGCGAAAAAAGAGGGTTAAATATAGTGTCGGCATTTGCCGGATCACTGTTTTTAAGCTTTCTTATTTCCGGTTTGTATGTTGGGTTATCATCAATTATATATATATCATCACTCATTTTTTACCTCCGTTAAAACCTGTCCTCAATTTCCCAAGTCATTGTCAAATCATCGTCCTTTTGTTTTGTATATGTGTTCTCTATTGCACAAAAATGCCCTTCTTCATCAACCAATGCAACTTCATTAAATTTTTCACCGTTATATTCTCCTCCCGGCAGTACAGCCGTATATTTTGCCGTTGTGCTTATAGGATATTCAACCTTTTCTATTTCCACCGTACAAATCAAATTATTAAGTTCTGTTTGCGTTTCGCTTGGCATAATAGGTTCGCCGTTTTCATCTGTTCCTCCGCTTCCGAAAGCCATATGCGTGATCTTAGGTATGCTGCTTATCGCACCCGATGTTATTTGTGTCAACTTTTCTCTTCTGTAAACCGTTATTACGCTTTTTCTTTCCATAAAATCAACCCTTTCATAAATTTTGTTTATAAATCAAATTCTTTAATTTCTGCGTTTAACTTCCTATTGGAATCAAGAAAATATTTTCCGTCCAGCTTCCACATACAATCCGTCACAAGCCTGCCGCTCAGGCTTTCTTTGTTGCCGCATATGCAGCTTTTTAGCTTAAGCCCGGTTAACTCAGACGTTTTTGTAAGTATACAAAATCTGTTTGTGCCGTTTAAGCTCCACTTTCCGTCAAGATATAATATCTCAAGACCAAGGTTAAGAAAATAGGCCGATAAAGTCAGCTTTCTTACAAAAAAATAATTTTTATTAAAAAAGTCAATTTTCATGACAGAATTGAGCCAATAAATCAAATGTGCAGGCTTGTATTTATCCGTTAGGCTTTTTATTTTTTTTAGGGCTTCGGTTTTCAGTGTCCCCTCTATTTCTATACAAAATGTATTTTTATTCGTGTTTTCCCTTATATTTATTTCGCCTTCCGTTGCCAAGGATAATATATATGCCAGCTTTGCAGGATTCATCGGTGCCCTTGCTGTCATTGCCAAAATAACATTTTTTCGCCTTTGCTCAATCGTCAGCGCATTATTTAAGGGTATGTTATATTCTTCTTCAAAGTAATTTAATCCCCAATCTGCGCTTTGCGGTAAAATTTGTTTTTTATATTCTTCAATCCATTTTATAAACAAATCCGTTTGCAGCCCAATCGCTTGCATAAGCCATAAAGCTGTATAGGCTTCGCCGTAAATAGGCGTAATATAATCAAGACCTCGTTTTGCGGCAGGGCTTGTAATTATTTGCTCTATGGTTTTGCTTGTATATTTCATTCAAATTCTATACCCTCCTCCGAAACAACCGCAACATATTCAGAGCCGATAATAATATTATCCTCCGCTCCGTTAAGCGTTAAATTTTTATAGTCGGCTATGCCCTGCGTATTAATTAAAGCTGCTCCTATTTCGGCATATTTAATTTCATTTTTTGCTCCATCGCTTAAGATATAATTTTTTAAGCTTTCAAAAAAAAGACCTTTTACCATATCCGCTGTATAACCGTCCTCCAAAATAATATTGGCTTTCACAAAGATATTTACAGGCTTTGCCGAAATTACATTTAAAACCGCATTAATCGGCGCTAACCTTTCATACGGCGAATCGGGCCGCATAATATGGTTATAGACATCATCACATAAACCTTCAGATACGGGCTTTAAATCCATGTCGACTAAAATTATTTTTACCGTTCCCGTATCGTCGGATGCGCTTATTATTTTTGCGTCTCCTACCCCTTCAACCTCCATAGCCCAACGCCTGTAATCCGCTGTTGATCCTATAAAAGAAACTCCCTGCATCAAGTCGTATTCAATAATTCTTTGCCTTAAATCTTCCTCACTTTCTTCGTCAAAGCCGTCATAAGCAGGTTCCTTATTTACTATGGATTTTATGCCATTGACAGGCTTAACCATAAGAATGATTGTCTGCGCCGCAACATTTGTTTTGCTGCCACCTTCTGCAGCCGTCGTTTCTATCAAAATTTCTCCGCTTTCGGGTATTGTACATTCGTTTTCGGCTTTAAAAACAATTCCGCTTTTCTCCTGCGTTGAAACCGTACAAAACATAAAGCCCTTCGGTATAACCGTTCCCTCTTCGCCCTCAATCGTTAAAACCGCTCTTGCAGGCGAAGCCGAACGCCTTTTAATGCCCCTTGTTTCTGCGTGATATAAAAGCATATCGCCATATGAATATCTTGGCACTATATTCTTCAGAGCTTCCGACAGCACAAATTCCACTGCCCTTGAATGCTCTATTGCGGCCGGCAGAAACAAATCGCTTACCCATCCGTTTTCTTCTTTGCTTATCGTTTCGGGTAAAACCTTAAGCATTCTTGTCATTATGTCATCAACACTTTCATTTTTCATAAATTCAGGGAGCTTAAATTCCTGCGCCATATCTTACCTCCTTTCTCAAAGCTGCAAATTCACCGCCGCCTTATAGTCATCATTCCATACTCCGCTTATTGTGAATGTTATTTTTACGCTGTCCGTTTTCCATTCAAATTTAAAGTCATAAACTCTTTTGGTTCGCTTATATGGATCGGCAAGCAGGGCTTGTGTAATCGTATATTCAATATAGCTTTCCTTTTGCTCTTTGTCCGAAGACTTAAAAGCCTGCTCAAGCTCGGTTCCTACTGCGCCGCTATAGCCTAAATATGCTTGTCTTTGAGTATATACCGTTTTTAAACACCACTGCACCCAAGCGTCATAAGGCTGCGCTGTTTCTATTCGTCCGTTTTTGTCTTTCTTAAAATCTCCCTTTTCAAAATCAAAATACAAGCTGGAATGCTGCTTTGCTTCGTTTGTATATTTTTCTTCCATCCTTTCGGAAAATTCAAAAACAGGAAATAAATCAGGCATTTCTAAGCGCCTCCTCTGCGTTCATAATTATGTCTATAACTACTGCGTCAACTCCAATCCAGGCTACCAAAACTCTATCACCCGGCTTAATCCATCTCATTTTTTCGGGCAAATATACATCATGGTAATGCTTGCCGCAGTCAACTTCACTTTCTCCTTTCGGTCCATGCTTATGCGGTACGGGCTCCGCAGGGGGATTATGCAAGTCTATTTTTCCTCCCTGCCAGCCCTCGTCGCTCCAATCTTCATCCTGCCAGCCCTCAACATATGGAGCTTCGCCTTCCCACCATGTCATTGTCAAAGGCTTTTTGGGGTTATAGCTGATGCTTCTGCATATGGAATAATCACTTATAGGTATCGAAACAGGAAATGTATTCGTTCTTAAACTATAATCATCTTCAATCAATCCAAAATCCAAAACAAGAGGCTTTTCGTTTCCCTTAACAATTTCATTTTTTATCACAATCCCAAGGCTGTTTATTCCGTCATTCATATCTCTTAAGCTCCATATCCATAGTTTTTTCGGCTGCATTGTGCTTCACAGCTTCAACAATAAAATAATCGTCCAAATTTCCGGCGTTTATCCTAACCTTGTCGCCCTTTCTCATTTTCGGCACATCCACAGATTTAACGCTGATGCTTTCTTTAGGTTTTCCATTCTCTTTAATTATATTTTGCGCTTCATTTTTCACATCATCGAGAGATTTGTTTGTGTCCTTTGTTATAATCTCCTGTAAAGTTCCGTATTGCATTTTTCCCTCAAGGCTGTCTATAATCGGAGGTCTTTTATCCTCTTCGCTTTTTCCCACTATTAAGACCTTGGTTATAAGCCCTTGAAGGCTTCGGCAATTTTTGGTGCTTATTGTGTTTTTTGTATGAAATACAAAAATATCTGAATTTATACCCTGCTGCCTTATAATTAACGTATCCTTTTCCATTAAGATTGTATATTTGCTATCAAGCTTAGTTTGCGCTTCATCAAGCACACTTGTTATATGCTCGCTTATGGTTTTGTTATTAATGGGCAGCTTGCCGTGTGTATGGCTTTGCCAACTATAATTTAAGGGTATGGACCATTCTGCGCATATGCTTTCTATTATGTCTTTTGTACTCATGCCGCTTGAAAAATAACTGTTTGCTTTACTCTGCGTCATATAAATCATTTTGTCATATGCTGTTATACTCAATTGCTTTGCAATTGCGCTTGTATATTCCCACTCCCACACAACGCCCCTAAATACTTCTTCGCCGTTAGCGTAAATAAAAATAAGACAGCACAGCTTTATCAATTCATGTATAAAACCTTCGTTAATTTTTACATTTGCAAGCGTTATGTCAGCTTTTTGCGCTATAGCCCCTTTTTGATCTCCCCAGCCGAGACTTAAACATATTCGGGTTAAATCAAGTATTTGTCCTGTGTTTAAAACAGCCTTAACACTGTATGTCAATTTTGCCGCATCGATTTCAGCCGTAAAAATACCCCCTTTGGGATTAAAATTTGCATAAAAAACGCTTTATCACAACTTATTCCATTTTTTAACAATTTTGTTTATGATATTTTTAAAACCGTTCCCGGCTTTAATATGTTAGGATTACTTATATCATTAAG
>CANRHR010000032.1 GCA_947630475.1 uncultured Clostridia bacterium
ATAAAAAATCCGATACGTTGAAAGGAGGAAAAAAAGAGGCGTATCCATATCGGATTTTTTATAGCGGTTCATTTTTTCACTTTTTGCATTTTAATAATATCATAATTTCTTAGTGGAAAAAAGTATTAAAAGCTATTAAAAACTATTATGTTTTTATTTTATTCAATGCTCTTCTGTGCAGTAAATATATGTGACTTACCGAATAACACATAATTTCTGCAATATCCTCCCATGATTTTTGACAGAGATATCTTAATTCAAGAATCATTTCACATTCTTTATCATCTACAGATTTTATTGCCGCTGTAATTTCTTTTTTGATTTTTATTAGTTCCTGTATTTCCAAATTGATTTCATTTTCCATGTCCACAAGTTTTGCTATGGCATTTTCCATGCTATGTATATTTGAATTATGCGGCATATCACTTAATACAGATGTTGCTTTTTCGGCAAGCTCATGAAATGATATAACCTGTTCAAGTTTAAAGTTTATTTGCTGTTCAATGCGGTACGCCTGTCTTAAATATTCTTTAATATTCATAAATTACTTAGCTCCCCCTTAAAATTTACCTCTCAAAAATTTAGTTTCTGTTTCTTTTCCTGCATAATTCATTAAGCGCCGCTTTTATCATGCCAAGCCCAAGATTAAGCCTTTTGTCTATAAAAGCGGCTTTCAGTCCATTCATTATTGTTTCCTCTTCCTTTTGATCGTCCGCCATGCTTGTGTTTGCTCCCAAAGAAATGCAGCAGGCAACAAGCATCAAGTCATTTTCCTTTATTGGCTTTTTGTCAATCTCGTCAAGCCTTGCGCAAAGCAAATCATACTCAAATTTATATTTTAAAAATTCATCTTTCGGAAGTGTTTTTGCTTTTTGTATCCTTGATATGAGCTTGCTTCTCTCATCCATTTAATCACCCCATTATTTACTTCAATAAAACACAATTTATTTTCCTGTAGTGCGTTAGACGTTTTTTAAACCTGTTTTTAAGATAATTTATTTTGCCGTCAACATAATCATAAACAATCGGCTGTTTTTTCCCCTCAAACGCTCTTGAAATTCTTCCCACACTCTGCACAATTACCGCATAATCCGACTGAGGAGTTGTAAGGAATAATCTGTCAAGCCTTGGTATATCAAGACCTTCTTTTGCAAGAGAATATGTTGCAAACAAATAATTTTTTCTTCCGCTTCTTATCTCTTCTATAGCCTTTTCACGCTCTTTTTTATCGGTTTTGCCCGTTATCAAAGCCGATTTATTTTCTTC
The DNA here is from genome assembly GCA_947630475.1 of uncultured Clostridia bacterium. Lineage (GTDB taxonomy): Bacteria > Bacillota > Clostridia > Lachnospirales > CAG-274 > CANRHR01. The sequence continues at coordinate 1,267 of CANRHR010000032.1, forward strand.
GATAAATTCTCTTAAATATTCGAGATGCTTTATTCTATCCGATAAAATCAAACAGTAATTGTTTTCACACTTCTTTAAATCTTTGATAATCAAAGCATTTCTGTTATTATCAGAGCATATATAATCAATAAGTCTTGAGTATATCATCGTTCCGTCAAAATCAAGATAACTTTCGCTTTCTTCCAAATCGGTCTGTATTTTCAAAACCGATGGTTTTATAATCTTGTCCGATATTTCGGAATCGCTAATCTCACATACGACATCGCCAATCATTGCAAAGCATGACTTAATCATTCCGTCCGACCTGTGAAGTGTTGCAGACAGTCCTATTTTATGCCTTGCCGACAACTCAGATAAAACCTTTGAAAACTGTGTTGCCTTTAAAGGCGATGCCGCCGCCCTGTGGCATTCATCAACAATTACAGTATTAAATTCTTTCCTAAGTCCCGTCAAATCCCTTCTGCACAGGCTCTGAACCGTGGCGAATGTTATACCTTCTCCTATATCAACCCTACCGCCCGCTATTTTGCCCAAATATTTTTTATCTATATATTGACAGGCTCTTTTATAGCTCTGCTCCAGCAGGTCAAGCGTATGAGTAAGCCAAAGCGTTTTATAGCCCAGCTTCACAGCCAGCGCCAAGCCCATTTGAGTTTTACCGCTTCCCGCTGCGCTTTTAAGTATTCCGTTTTTTGCCTTAAGCATTTTTTCAACTGCTTTTTGCTGATAATCATAAAGAGGGATTTCAGCATTAAAATCAACTCTTTTTTCACAAAAATCAGTTGCATAATCTCCTGACTTTATATATTTGCTTATATATTTTAAACACCCAAATGGAATTATTAAATTGTTTCCGTTTGTTTCATAAAGACATAAACGCTTTGGTGTTTTCCCAATAAACAGCCCCATTCTTTTCTTTTTTATGTACTCGGGATTATCAAGCCATAGATTTTTATTGCACCATTTTACCAACTCCTTATCTGGGTTATATAATGTTATCTTTTCGGCTATCATTGTTTTTGGTATCAAATAAAATCACTCCTTTAAGCATTATATCTTTTGCATTAAGCGTCCTTTTTTTTAAGCTTATAATATCACTGTAGCTTATAAATATTGCTTTATTTTCAAGCTTTAATATAAATCCTGCTTCTGCGTTCGTTTTTCTCAAAATAGTATCCATTGCCGTATGCTGATTACTTTCTATTCTGTTTTTGTCGAATCTTCCTACAGAACATACCTTACAGTCGGCAGCTATAATTTTGCTCCCGTTAATCGCCAAAATATCAAAGGGCTGTCCACAAATTTTATTTGGAAATCTATACACCCAATAATTATTTTTTTCAAAATACAGTGCCGTTTCTTTCTCAAAATCATCGCCCATTTTTCTGTTATCAATTTTTTTGTTCATTTGCATTTAATTCCTTTCTATTATTGTTATCTTTCAATCAAAAAGTTTGGGGAAGTTTTTGGGGAAAAAATTTTTAAAACTTTCCCCAAGAAAAACCCCTGTATTTGAGCCAAAAAAATCATCAAATTCATACTCCGGCGAGTATTTTGGGGAAAGTTTTTCAAAGTCCTTTATATATTTTTATTTTTTGATTTTGTTTACCAACTTAAAAGAAATGTATATATATTTATGAATAAGTAAAAAAAGATTACTCAAAAAATTTCTCAAAAGCGCTCTCATAGCCGTTTTAAGCTTGGGGAAAGTAACTTTCCCCAAACCTTCCCCAAAGATTTCCTAAAAAGCCCTTCTAAACCGCTTTCAGCCTTGTGTTGAGCTTGGGGAAAAAATTTTTAAAAACTTTCCCCAAACCTTCCCCAAAATTTGCCCTTTATTGAAAAAAATATATAAATAGAATTTAAAATTTAAAACTCTTATCTTATAGTTCAAGTATTTTAAATATTTTAAGAATCTTTTTTCTTATTTTTTATCTTATTTCATTCTTTTAGCTTATATATTTTAAGAACTTTATATTATACTTCACTATTTTAAATACTTTAAGTATGTCTTTATTCTTATAGTATTTTTTTCAAAAAACTTTAAAACGGAAGCTCTTTATCGCTTGCGGGTTCAATGTTATAAAATTTTTCTTTTAAGCCCTTATAAAACCAATCGCCTGCATATTTTCCAAGCTCTATTCCGCTTTTAGCGGCTCTTTCCTTAATATTTTTTTTCTTTATTTCAATGTAATCATTTTCTCGGCACCACTGCGAATAATTTTGTTCCAGTTCTGTTTTTGAAATTCTGTCGCTATTATCCAATGTTATTTCATAGTTTTCATTTAAAAACTTGTAAAATGTGTCAACATTGCCCCTGTACTCTCTAACGGCAGCATCGGAGCTTTCACAATATGTAAAATTAAAATCATTTTTAACAAGCCTTTTAAGCCCCTCAATAGCCCACATTGCTATCCCGTCAAGCTCTTTTTTAAGCTTGTCCTGCAATGTCTTGTCACGCTCCTCGGGTTTTAAATAATGTTCACATTTGATTATTGTAAATCGATCGAATATATGCCCGCCCTTATCGTCCTTAAAACAAGGCAGATCATTACAGGCAAACGCAAACCCGCCTTTAAATCTGAATTGAAATGCCGTCTTGCCTTTCATTTCCACCGCTATAGGATCGCCACCAGTAAGCTGTTTAAACATAGAACTGTCATTTATGTCATCACTTTTTTGATCTCCCACAGTATTTATTCTTTTGCCGTAAAGATTGCCCATTGCAAAGCGGTCGCTCATGTTTTGTATAGGAATATGCGTCGCATTTTCATCGCCTAAAATCTCGGTTAATATATCAAGATATCTGCTTTTACCCGTATCCCCTATAGATGAATGCAGCGCAAGACATTTTTTTGTTTTCGCAACATTTACATTGCTTATCAAAAGCCCAAACCATTCTTGAAGAACGGCGATTTTTTGTTCATCAACATTATTCTCCGAATCTGAACATAATGTATTTATAAATTCTATCCATCTTGGGCATTTTGCTTTAGGATCATATCTGCATTTAAGCTGTATTGTTGTTATTTCTTTATCGGTATGTTCTGTGAGTTTGTCGTTTTTAATATCATACAATCCATTTTTAAAGTTTATTATGCCTTCACTGCTGTTCGCAGCTTCATAATCAAACGAATTTTCATCACTTGCCATCATCAGTCCGTAAACATTATTTAAAAGCGTATCCGTTTGATATCTTATAGGAACATAATTTTTTATAAATCCCTTAAATTCCATCCTGCTTTTTTTCTCATATACTCCGCTTTCATAAACATAAAAATCAGCAATATCAATACTTTTTTTCTTTAACAATATGTATTTAAGGCTTTTGCCTATGCTGTCCGCAAGTATTCCGCTGTTTATTTTTATCGGTGTTCCGTTTTTGTTTTTAATAACCCAATCGGCATAGCGTGTATTTTCCTGTTCATTTTCAATTTTTCGTTTTAGGTCGTTTTCGTTGTAACCTTCTTCGAAGTAATCCGACACGTCGCCTTTTTCTCTGGCAGAGGTTTTAACCGATAAAACAGAAAATGCGATATTTCTTAAATCCGATGCAATATTTTTTTCAAGAGCCTGCCCGGCTTTGTCATTGTCGGGCAGTATTATTACTTTTGCTCCTTTAAAATATTGGGCGAATTCCTTTGTCCAGTCTTTTACGCCACCTGCCGTGGTGCAGCAAAACCCTCTTTTTATCATGTTGTCGCAATCTTTTTCACCCTCTGTGATAAATATAGGCTTGTTTTTTGATATTGCCTTTTTTATCTGCTCACCGTGATAAAGGCATTTTTTTACACCTTCGGGCATACCCTTTATAAACTCGTTGTTTTTTACCGAGCCATAAAAAATCATTTTCCCTTTTAATCTTATTTTCATATATTCGCCGTAATCATATACAGCTTCAAGATTTTTTATATTATTCTGCCACGAGTTGGAACAATTAAAGCTTCCTTCGTTAAACAAGTCCGACATTTTAAGCCCTAGCTTTCCGACAATATCCTTTGCATCACAGCCCGCATGGCAATATATAAGTATTTTATCATTCGCTTCTTTTATGCTTAGGCTTGCCCTTTTATCGTCGTGACAAGGGCATTTTGCTTGATAAACTCTGTCTTTAAGGCGCTTTACCTCCGTCAGTTTGCTTAAAATTTTTTCAATATTCAATTCTTCACCGCCCTTATCAAGGATATTTTTTCAACAAAATCGATTAAAAGGGCAAGTCATTATCATCAATATTTTTTACTACCGTATAAAATTCATTATCCTGTGCAGTATCTTCCAATAAAGTATCTTCCAAAAGCTTGTCCTTAGGCGGTTCAATGCCGTTTTTTATCGCTTCAACACTCCTAAAGCTTTGGCACCTTACGACAAAACCCAAGCTGCCGTCAAATCTTCTGTATTGCTCTCTTCCGAAAACACCGCCAATAAGCTTTCCTTTAAAATTTTTTGCGTAATCATTTCCCCATACAAGTTTAAAATCTGTATTGCTTTTTTCTACACAAATATTGAATGTTTTTAAACCCCTTGAAGCATTTGAATTATTATCCGTTACAATCTGATATACTATACAGCCCCATTTTTTATTATCCCTTTTGTCATCATTCCATTGTTTTGTATAGTAATTTTTTTGTCTGCCCTCGGCTATATCCAAATATATTTCCAGCATATCCCTTCCGGTTCTGCTCTTTATTTCCTCCACCTTCATTATTTTGCATATATGCCCGCCTATTTCAAGCGGTTCATACTCTCCAAAGGGTTGTACATTGTCGTAATTTTTGGGCTTTTCCATTTTATATTCCTCCCAATTCATAATACTGCCTTATGACTTCATCAACTGCTTTTAAATCATTATCAATAAGTTCATTTTCAAACATATCAAGCGGTGTTTTTGTTACGTCCTTTCCGTCTGTTTTTGTCTTAAAATAGTGATGCCCATCTTCTGTAATGCATCTCAAAACAATAGTGAACATTCCTTCAAGACAAACCTTTTCATCCAGCATCTTACCTATAGTTTTTGGCTTTATTTCGCCAAAATCGTTGCTTTCTTCGTGCATAATTATGTAAACTATGATATCATTTGGAATTGTTTTTATATATTCTATCATTTTCCAAAATCTGTCAGCCAGCTCGTTGTAAAACGAATATATCGCCGAGCCTGCGCCCTTGCTCGAATGACCTCGCATAAACATATTTGTTATAAGATAACCCGCATCATCTATAACTATTGTCTTTTTGTCATTTTTTTTAAACTCTCTTGCTATCTCCGAATAATCATCGGAGTTAAGCACATCATCGAATTTATTTTTAAACGGCAAAGGTTTTTTGCTTACGTTTATAAGCTTTATTTCTTCGGTTTTAAAATTTCTCAGGCTTGTGCTTTTTCCGGAGCCGCTCTTTCCTATAATTAAAACCGCCATTCCCACCTTTAATCACTTCCTTCACTGAATTGTTAAACTGTTGTAATACCTTGCAAAGCCCGCTTTTGTCCCGCTGTCTAAAAGTTCTCTTATCTTGTCTGTATCCGGTACTCTGTGAATTTGCTCTTTTTTAAGCTCATCGGGACAGCTTTTGTTTTCAACGTACAATTTTCCGTTAAGCTTAACTCTGTTTATATTGAATAATTGCGTTTTGATTTTGGGCTTGTCCGCTTTTATCATAAGCTCGGCAAGCTGTGATTTTATTTTCATTACCGCTTTTTCTCGGCTCCTGATTTTGTTCTCAAACCTTTGCTTTTCGTTTTTTTCCGCTTCAATTTCCGCTTCTAAATTTCTGATAAACCTGCATACCTCATCCGCCCTGTATTCAAACTCGCCGTCAAGCGCTTCCCAAGTATCCAAAAGACACTCGTCACTTACAGAGCCTTCGTCCTCGTCTATGATATCCATTGGATTACATCTAAAAAAGTAGACAAGAAATAAGAAATGAGTTTAAAATAGTAAACAAGAAAAAGGAGTTAATGA
>CANRHR010000033.1 GCA_947630475.1 uncultured Clostridia bacterium
ATTTATAGCCGCTATTATTTCCGGTGGAAGCTTATCTATTTTTCGATGCTTTCTTCTTTCCACTATTAAACATCAACTCCCATAGGCGGCTCAACTATACCGTCAACAACATCCTTTCCAAACGCAGTAAGGCTGATTACACTTCGCTTAAAGTTTCCACTGCCTACTTCATTAAACTTTATAAGACCCTTATCCTCCAAATATGCAACATTTCCTCTTATGTCCGCATCACTTGTCAAAAATTTCAATTCGACAAGCTGTCTTTTCACTATATCCTTGTCAAGACAATCGGGATATACTCTGTCAAGAATACGCAATATCCATCCTCTTTCCTTTTGTTTATCAATGCCCACATTCAATTCCTCAACCCTCTTTCATCATAGCCAGAACGGCTGCAACATTTTTATTAAGCTCTGATACATCATCCTTTATGCTGTCAAGCTTTAAATCCAACTTATTAATCTCTCTGTAAAAATCTTCTTTTAAAACATATTTTTCGGGTAATTTTTCCTCAAGTCTGTATATTTTATTTCCAAGCTTTTCTGATTCCTCTTTGCTTTTTATATCCTGCTGTAATATAAGACGCCTTGTTTCATCTTTTTCGGCTTTGCTTTGACTGTAAAGCTGTTTAAGACTCCAACTGATAAGACCTATTGCCCCTGTACTTATTATGCTAAAAACCCAATTAACCGTTATCTCCATTAATTCCTCCTCCTTAAATCTGATGTGATTTTTGTCAATTTCACTGATTAAAAAAAATACCGAATGGCTTTTTTAATTTGCCTTACGGTATTATAATAACAGTTTTTTTATATAATTGCTTTTGACTGCGTCAATATTTTATAACTGATTAATTATATTTAAAGTTTATCGAACAAATTTAGCTGATGTTCATTAATTACACTGTGTTTGGAGCTTCTCTTCCCAAGTATTCTGTATATTTGCCTTACACTGTATCCAAATTCTTTTGCCAATTCATCATAATTACCTCCATTGAAATTTTTTTCAATCAAAATTCTTATTTTTTCTTTGCAGCTCTTTTTTATTTCGGGAAAATAAATTGTTGAACCGGCATAAAGCTTTACAATTTTTATAGCCGCTTCTTCACCAAGCAGAATCGATATTTCCGGAAAATATTTGCTGTCTTTTATATCTCTCTTTTTAAAGCTTATCTGTCTGCCTTTAAAATTAGCCGCAAATTTTATTGTGTTTTTAATGCCTATTTTATAAACCAATACGTCATATGGCTCATTGAAGTCCTTTTCGGTAATATCTTTAATATCCATTTATACTCATCCTTCAATCATTTAAAATATCAATTAAGCTTGTCACTTCTGCTTTTGTAATATAAATCATTGAATTTTATTCCATTATAAGCTTTAATATTGCTTCATTTTCGGCTCTGCTTTGCTTATCTCTTATGCTTTGCTCAGGCATTTTTATTGGTATAGTCATTTTCCCTATGCGGCTTGTTATCCTCTCATCAAGATTCAATAACTCAACGGCCGTATTTGAAGTGAATATTGTTATCTTTTTTGCACTCATTCTGTCATTTATTATTGTAAAAAGTATATTGTTTACCCACTCCGTAGGCTTCTCAGACCCTATATCATCAAGTATAAGAACATCAACATTGCTCATTTCATATATTAGTCCTTCGGTGCTTTCTTCGCTGTCAAAGCTTGCCTTTATTTTGTTAAGCAAAGCTATTGTTGTTAAAAATCTTACAGTTTGATTACAGTTTTTTATAAGAGCATTCCCAACACCGACAGCAAGCCTTGTTTTGCCGCTGCCTTTTTTCTCACTGTAAAAAAATAAGCCTTTGCCTGTTTCTTTTATGCTTTTAAACTTTGTAATATAGCCTATAACTATCTTTTTGGCGTTAATGGCTAAACTTTTGTTTTTGCCGGAATAAATATCAGTTAAAAAATCATTTACCTTTATATTCTCAAACTCAGGCGGCATATTGGCGGCTTTAATTCTTCGCTTTATAATTAAATCGTCATAACATTTACACGGCCTTGCTTTTCGGCTTCCGTCCTTTAGTCTTATTACGCTTATGCCATACCCGTCACACTCGTTATATGGGCATTTAGAAGTCGCATTTAATATTTTCTCCGTCATCACCCCTGCTGTACTGTCCGATAATTTCAGCAAGCCGTTCTCCTTCGGCTGATTCTTTGATATTTCTTTTATTGCTTTCATTTTCCTTCAACACCTTATCTTTGTTTTTGATAATTCCAAGAGCATAATTTTCAGTTTTGTCGGATTCTATATTCATTCTGTTATAGATTTTAAGCCCGTCAATAACTGATTTCTTATCGTAATTTTGCCATTTTTCAAGCTGTTTTCTTTTGACGCCGTCGCTGATTTTTTTGCTTTTTCTTGTAACAGCGGCACATTTTTTAAAAAATGCTTTTATAACTTCCTGTTCACTTTCACTGTATCTTTTCATCAAATCGTCCATAATATTGTTCACCCTTTTCAAAAAGCTTTTTTAGCCCTTCAATTACTTTAGAAGCATTGACCTTAGTTAAAAATCTTATATCATCAACACTGCCAACCTTTTTTACAAAACCATTAAGCCTTTTTGAATTCCAGCCCATATCCTTAGCAAGTCCTTTTATATAATTAAGCTGTTTTTCACTCGCCATATTATTGCCTCTCATAGGCTGTCTTGCGGGACTGAGAGAATTAATAACTTCAATACCCTCAGCCTTAGTCAGTTCATTTATATGCTCTTTTTTGGTTATCATAAAAATGTAATCGTGCAGAATATCATTATCAAGATCCCTTTCCTTTGCCAATACAAAGATTTTTTTTATTTGAGCATATGTAATCTTCACAACAATCACCTATTCACAATCGTATTTAATGCCAATTTTAGGCGTACTTTCAACAATAAGATGCTTTTTTATTTCTCTGATAACTTTTTCAGTGTTTTCGGGAAAATACATTTTTATTAATTTCCAATTTATCGCTTTATGTATGTAGTCAAGCTCAACCTCAATATCGCTGTCCGGATTTAAGATGCTTTCTATAAATTTCTTATCCTTTTTGTACTCTCCCTTAAGCTTCTTAATCAGAAGAGATTTTTGCTTGCTGTCAGCCTTAAAGCATTTGTCTATTATTTCCTCGACACTCATTTCAGAGGTATAATCTTCGGTAAAAATTGCCTTCAAGGTTGTTTCAAATTTTTTATCGTAAATATATTTGTAATCGGGAATTCTTTTCACATATTCATCAAATATATTGCCGCAAGCATCTCTAAGGGCAAAATAATTTAAAATCACAAGACTTTGCGTATATGATATTTCCGCTTTTGCACCAGATTGACCGTAAAATTCTTTGTACTTTATATTCCTGTCTTCAATTATCCTTAAACCTCTGCTTTGAAGCTCTCCCTGATATTTCTTGATTTTAACGTCAATTTCTTTTTTTTGTTTGTCAAGCTCGCAAAGCATATCAACAAGCTCTTCTGTTCTCAAAATACCCAAAACCTCATTCATCCAATTCAGCCTCCTTAAACAGTTTCACAGCCTTTTCTGCACAATCAAGACATATTCCTTTTCCTAAAACATATTTTACATTTTCAGTGCTGCTGCATAAGCAGCATTTGTCAACATAGGGTCTTACTTTAAAGCCGCCTCCCTCAAAAGGCTCTATGTATACTGCATCACCACTGTTTATTCCATATTCTCTTCTAAGCTTTATTGGAATGCTTAAACTTCCCGATTTACTTATTTTTTTAAATTCTTTCATAAAAATCCCCCCTTAAAGCATCATCATACTGCTTGCCGTCTTTATATCATTATCATTAATACGAGCTGTATTCTTCGCCTCTGTAAACCTCAAAATCTTTTTTATCGTTCTGTTTAAAAGCCTAAAACAGCCCGTTTGTGAATTTGTACCTCTGTATATAAGCTCCTGCAAAGCGCTTTCACTTATTTCAAAATCACTTAGATATCGCCTTATTTCATCACTGCTCAATCCATTAAGCTCTATGGCGGAATCAACCCTGTTTGCAAATCGTGGCAGATAAATTCTTATCATATTTTTAAGCCCCGGTTCTCCTGCCAATATAAGACCAAAATAACCGTCTTCTTCATTATTCTCTTCATCAAAAAGATTCCTTAAAGCTTCCACCTTTTTCATGCTGTATTTTGAAGCAAGCTTATCCGCTTCATCAATTATCAGAAGATACCCTTCATTTATTTTGAAAAATTCTTTTATGCCTTTCATACGTTCGTAAATGCTTCCTTCTCCTTTAGGCAATCCTACTGTCTTTTCAAGAGCATTTATCAGATCCTTGCTTGTCATGCTCTCTTCACAGCTTAAATAGCAGACTTTATTTTTTCTTGCATAATTTCTTAGAGCATAAGTTTTCCCATATCCGCTTCGCCCCGTAATTATCGCCGATTCCGTATATTTTTGGCATATACTGCATAAACCTGTTATGTTAATTGCATCGGTAGATTCAAAAAATTTATCAAACGTTCCTGTTTTTTCATGAAGAGGTTCCTGCCCATCTATAACAGATTCATTTTGAATATTTTGTTCGTCAGCTTTGAAATTTTCTCCTATTTTTTCAAAATAATCTTTCAAAGCGTTTACTATTGTTTCAGGTACATTTTTTAACTTTTTTCCGATATATTTACTTAAATATGTTCTGTCTATTTTTATTTCAACTGCAAGTGCATTAATAGTCTTACCGGTTCTTTCCAAATAATCTTTTGTAAAGGCTATCAAGCAATCACTTTCATATTCTTCTTTATTCATAAAACACCCTCCTTAAATCTCTGAATACTTCTAAGCTCCGCCAATGCAGGCTCGGCCTGTTTTCTCAGCCATTCATTTTTTTCGGTTTCCTCAAGCTTCTTTTTTTCGTCAATATATTTGACATTCGGCGGCATTGCCACAACCTTTTGTTTTTCATCTGATAATTTAGGCAGAATAACGGTCTTTTCGACATTTTCAATCTCAGCCATTCTATCTTCATAGGGCATCTGAGCTTTTTTAATAATTTCTCTTGCAAGCCTTTCCTGCCTTTTCTGGCTTTTAATATGCTCCACAAGGCTTTTATCTCCTATAGCTGCAATAGGATTAAGAAGGTTAATATTTTCAGCCCTACATATAAGCTTATCTGTTTTTGCATCATAAACATTGATTTTTCTTACATCCCTTGGATTGTATCTTACAACAACACCTTTTGAAGCATTTATATAAGGCTGCAGCGCCTCATGCATATATTTACAGCCTAAGAATTTAATGCCCGTTGGATAAACTTTTTTCTTGATTTTAACCATAGCAAGCCTTTCAAGGTAATCAATCGGCTGAGCAGGCTTGTTATACCTATCCTCGTTGAGATACACCTCAAGAGGGGTTTTGTATTTTTCTTTTTGGTCTTTAAGGCCTGTATGGGATCTTTTGCTATAACATTCAAGAACCCAATATTCAAATCTGTCAGCAAATTCCTCAATACTTAAAAGCTCATCTCGTTCAAGCATTTTTTTAATATCCTTGTTAACCTTTGAAGAGGTTTTTGAGCCTGTAAGTGTTCCAACATAGCTATTTATTCCCTTAGTAAAATCTTCGCATACGGTATTGAAAAACCTTTCAATCTGCCCTTTAGTCCATGCCTGATAAGGCAGACTTCGCTCGTATTCAATGCCAAGCTCAGCATAAAACCCTTTGATTTCATCATCTATATACTGTTCAAGCATCAGATTATAATCTTTCTTTTTATTGCTTCTGTCGCTTCTTTTCCTGCCTGTCATCTCCTCAGATGTATAATCTTTGCCGTTATCAATCAGAAGAACCCTAGGCACGCCGCTAAACGGATTAGATTTATTCTTTTTTTCCATAACCATATGAATAATGGTTTCTTTAATAACCTGAGAATTTGGCACTTCGCAAATGCTCCATCCCACAAGCGCCCTGCTTCTCATATCCATAAATGCCACAATAACAGGTCTTATAGCCTTTGTCTTTCCATTCTGAGCGGTAACTTTGACAAAACAATCAAAGGTATGGCTATCGGCAACAACAAGCTCCATAACTTGAAGTTTAGACATATCACGTTGCCCTTTAATCATACTTATGCGCTTCCATTCCCTTGTACCTTTTTGCAGAAGCACCCTCGCATTATCGGTTTTATAGCGCAAATCGTCAATATATCGCCTTACCGTGGCATAGCTCGGCAAATTCTCTCTGTCATATCCTCTTTTATCCACCAATTCATTTGTAAATATCCTGTACAGCTTTGAATATTTACAGAGGTTTACAGCAAAGTCAGGATTAAACCATATATTTTCAATAACAGACTCCATCTCGTCATTAAGAGCAGTTCTGCCTTTATCCTCTCTTATCTTTGGACAAAGACTAAGAATTTTGAAATATTCATAATTCTTTCCGTCTTCTTTACTCATCTCCATAGCCCAAAGCTTCGCTGATTTCCGACTTCCCTTTTGGCTTAAGAATCTCGCTGCTGATGGCTGTACACCCAATGCTTCAGCAAGTTCCTTCATACTCATATTTTTATCAATCAAGCGTTTCTGAACATTTTTCCCAAAATCGGTAAGATCTCTTTTTCTTTTCATCAAAACATCCTTTTTTTGTCATTTATCTTGCAAATCTTGCAAAATATCAGTTACTGTGATATAGTTAACTTGGTTATACTTTTATTGCGGTGATTTATACTATTTTCAACCGCTTTTCTGCTTTCTGCTTTAAGCTGTTCAATCTGTCACTGAAGTTCCTTAATCTCTTTTTCCTTTTTGAGATTTCTGTATCGGCACTCCTGATAGAAGATTCCAACAGCTATAAAGCAGGAGGCTATACAAAAACCAGCTAATACATTTATCATAATTTATCAATCTCCTTTTCACCGTCATAGTGAAGCTTACTTCCCTTTGATACAGTTTTTACAAGCCTTGAACAGCTTTTGCAGCGGTTTTTGTATCCGTATAAGAATTTGCCGCATACATCGCATCGTCCGTCTTTTCTCCCGATGAGGTTTGGTTTTATCTTGTTTTTTCTTCCCATGTATCTTTCTCCTTACTGCAATCCATGTGACGATTATTATAATAACAGTGACATAATCTGTTTCCATAATCAAACCCA
>CANRHR010000034.1 GCA_947630475.1 uncultured Clostridia bacterium
GGCTTGTTTGAATTAAAAGAAACCTTTAACGAAAAAACAAATTGGAGCGGAACTCAAACGCTTATAACGCCAAAAGGAAGAGAAACTTTCAGATTGCTTATGATAAACAATTAAAAATATAAAAGGAGAATACAAAATGAATAAAGAAGACAGAGAGTTAGCAAAAAAATTAAAGATAATTGTAAAAAACTACGGAGCTGAAGTTAAAAAGCATGAATTGACAAATCAATTGACAGAGCTTATAAAAGCCGTAAGTTTAGAAAGAGCGGTTAACATAGGTCTTATATCGGTGGATAAAGAAAAGCTTAAAAACCTTATGATTGAATCTTTGGCAAATGCCGTAATAGGCATAGATCAAATACTTACGATTTACGAGTGCGGCGATGAAGTTTTTAAATTAGCCGAAGATAAATTGAACAGTGAAATTAAAAAAATATGTACAGGAGTGAAAAAAAATGAGCGAGATTAAATTTGATCTACATATAACGGTTGAAACAAAGAAGCTTGTTGAAATAGCAAAAACTGTAATTGAGGCTACGCATGAATCCGGAATTAATATACTGCCTGATATAAAAAAGACTGAACCTACAGTAAACAATACAACAGTGCAAGAGCCCGAAACGGTTGACGTCCCTTGGACAGAAGATGATAAACCCGCACCGACACTGGAAGAAATAAGGGCTTTATTAGCCGGTAAATCACGCAGCGGTCATTCGGCGGAGGTAAAAGCGCTTATATCAAAATATGGCGCAAATAAGTTATCTGAGGTGCCTCAATCAAGCTACGCCGAAATATTCAAAGAAGCGGAGGAGATAGGAAATGCAAAATAGTCATGCTCTGCTTTCAGCTTCGTCAAGTCACCGCTGGCTTGCCTGCCCGCCGTCTGCGAGGCTTTGCGAAAACATAGAGGATAAGGGCAGCGAATACGCACTGGAGGGGACGGTGGCTCATACCTTATGCGAATATAAGCTGAAAAAAGCATTGGATATACCGTCGGAAGATCCAATAGAGAATCTTGATTATTACAATGCCGAGATGGAAAATTGCGCCGATGAATATGCATCGTTCGTTGTACAACTTTTGGAAGAAACAAAGAAAACCTGCAAGGACCCAATAGTCCTTATTGAACAACGACTTGACTTTTCAAAATATGTTCCGCAGGGCTTCGGTACAGGTGACTGTGTAATTATTGCTGATGACACGCTGTCTGTAATTGATTACAAACATGGAAAAGGTGTTGAAGTGTCGGCAGAGAGCAATCCCCAGATGATGTGTTATGCATTAGGCGCAGTGGAGATATTTGACAGCATCTACGATATCGAAAAAATACAGATGTGCATTTTTCAGCCACGCAGAGAAAATATCAGTACATATTCCATAAGCAAAGATGAACTTTTGAAATGGGCTGAAGATGTGCTTGCTCCTACCGCTAAACTTGCTTTTGACGGAAAGGGCGAATTTAGCGCAGGCGAACATTGCCGATTTTGTAAGGTTAAGGCAAATTGTCGAAAAAGAGCCGAGTATAATCTTGAACTTGCCAAATACGATTTTGAAGTACCGTCAACTCTTGACAATATTGAAATAGCGGCGATTCTTGAAAAAGCGGACGAGCTTATCTCTTGGGCGGGAGATGTAAAGGATTATGCACTTCAGAGGGCTTTAAGCGGAGAAAATTTCCCCGGATTTAAGGTGGTTGAAGGACGATCCAACAGGAAGTACACAAATGAAGATGCAGTAGCAAAAAAAGTCAAAGAGGCAGGATATGACCCATATGAACACAGTGTTTTAGGCATAACTGCAATGACACAAATGTTAGGCAAGACCAAATTTAACGAGCTGCTTTCTGAACTCATACATAAACCACAGGGCAAGCCTGTATTAGTCCATGAAAGCGATAAAAGAAAACCAATGAATACATCGATTAATGATTTTAAGGAGGAAAAATAAATGGAAAAATTCATAAACCCAACAAAGGTTATAACAGGCAAAGACACAAGATGGAGTTACTGTAACGCATGGGAGCCAAAGAGTATCAACGGAGGTACTCCAAAGTACAGTGTAAGTCTTATTATACCAAAATCTGATACAGTAACGGTCAATAAGATAAAGGCTGCTATAAAAGCAGCTTACGAAGAGGGAGAGTCAAAGCTTAAAGGCAACGGTAAAACAGTACCGCCGCTTAAAACTTTAAAGACCCCGCTTCGTGATGGTGATCTTGAGCGCCCCGATGATAAAGCATATTCAGACAGCTATTTTGTAAATGCAAACTCATCTACCGCTCCGGGCATAGTGGACGCAGACCGTCAACCTATTTTAGACCACTCAGAAGTTTATAGCGGAGTTTACGGCAGAGCCAGTATAAATTTTTATGCTTTTAATTCAAACGGCAATAAGGGAATTGCCTGCGGTTTGAATAATTTGCAAAAAATACGTGACGGTGAGTCCTTGGGCAGCAAAACAAGAGCCGAAGATGATTTTGCGGACGAAGAGGACGATTTCTTAAGCTGATTTTTAGGGGCGGTGGTTAAGGCTGCCGCCCCTTATTGGAGGAATTGCTATGAAAAATATACATATCGATATTGAAACCTTTTCAGATATTGATCTTACAAAATGCGGAGTATATAAATACGCACAGTCCAAGGATTTTGAAATTTTGCTGTTCGGATACTCCGTTGACGGCGGAGATGTAAAGGTTGTTGACATTGTTCAGGGCGAGAAAATACCAGATGAGGTAATTAACGCTTTATCGGATAGCTCTGTTACCAAATGGGCGCATAATGCCAATTTTGAGAGAATATGTTTGTCCAAGTATTTGAGAAAATATTATCCCCATAAATTCTTATCCTACAGCATAAATGAAGATAACGTAGGAGATTATCTTGATCCGTCTTCATGGAAATGTACCATGGTGTGGTCTGCCTATATGGGGCTGCCGTTTTCTCTTGAAGATGTAGGAGCGGTACTTGGGCTTGATAAACAAAAACTGACTGAGGGCAAAGAGCTTATAAAATATTTTTGTGTTCCGTGTAAACCTACAAAGGCAAACGGCAACAGAACAAGAAACTTTCTTCACCATTCCCCCGATAAATGGGAAATGTTCAAGAAATACAACAAAAGAGATGTGGAAGTTGAAATGCAGATACAGCAGAAGTTATCTAAATTTCCCGTTCCCGATTTTGTATGGGAAGAATACTGCCTTGACCAAGAGATAAACGACAGAGGGATAGCTATTGATATGGAACTTGTGGAAGCTGCGTTGGTTCTTGACGAGCAAGCAAGAGTTAAACTTACGACAGATATACGAGAGCTTTCGGGGATAGAAAATCCGAATTCTGTGCAGCAGATGAAAGAATGGCTTACAGAAAACGGTTTTGAAGCTGACAGTTTAGATAAAAAGGCTGTTTCGGAACTTTTAAAGACAGCTCCTACGAAGCTAAAAAAGGTGTTGGAGTTAAGGCGGCAGCTTGCAAAATCATCTGTAAAAAAATATCAAGCAATGAAAAATGCCGTCTGTGAAGATAACCGTGCAAGAGGAATGTTTAAATTTTACGGAGCCAATCGCACGGGTAGGCAAAGCGGGAAAATAATTCAGTTACAAAATCTTCCGCAAAACCATATGTCGGATCTTGCCCAAGCAAGAGAAACCGTAAAATACAGTTACTACGATGAAGTTGAAATGCTTTATGATGATGTTCCCGATACCCTTTCCCAACTAATAAGAACGGCTTTTATTCCAAGGAAAGGATATAAGTTTGTTGTAGCGGATTTTTCGGCGATAGAAGCCCGTGTTATCGCATGGCTTGCGGGCGAAAAATGGAGAGATGAAGTTTTTAAAAACGGCGGAGATATTTATTGTGCATCGGCATCACAGATGTTCGGTGTTCACGTTGAAAAGCATGGAGTAAACAGCCATTTACGACAGAAAGGCAAAATAGCGGAATTGGCGCTCGGTTACGGCGGATCGGTTGGTGCTTTAAAATCAATGGGAGCATTAGAAATGGGAATACCCGAAGACGAGCTTATGCCCTTAGTTTATGCGTGGAGAGAAGCAAATCCAAGCATTGTAAATTTGTGGTACGAGGTAGACAGAGCAGTTATTAAAACCGTTAAGGAACGAGTAACAACAACTTTAAAATGTATTAAATTCGCCTATAAAAGCGGTATGCTTTTTATCACTCTTCCATCGGGACGAAATTTAGTTTATGTAAAACCGAAGATAGGCTGGAACCGTTTCGGCGGTGAATCCGTTACCTACGAGGGTATAGGCAGCACAAAAAAATGGGAACGGATAGAGAGCTACGGCGCAAAGTTTGTGGAAAATATTATACAAGGCATTGCAAGAGATATACTCTTTTACGCAATGAAAACTTTATCGCATTGTTTTATTGTGGCAACGGTACACGATGAAATAATCATTGAAGCGAATAGAGAAATATCGGTAGACGAAATTTGCAAACAGATGTCAAAAACGCCGCCTTGGGCAAAAGGGTTGCTTTTAAAAGCAGACGGATACGAATGTGAATTTTATAAAAAAGAATAACTGGCGCTAAACTTTGATTAATTAAAATATATTGCGCCGACATAAACGGAGGAATAAACAATGAATTTATACTATGAACTTGACAGCATAAAAAAGCAAATCCCTGTTAATACATACAAGACAATTTTAGGTCAGTTAAGAGCGGGAGATGTTAAAGGTGCACAGACAGGGATCAAGAGAATAAAAGAAAAAATAAGTAAGAGGAGGTAAAGATAAGAGTTGGGTGATAGAACAAAGTGTTTTACATAAGAATTGGAGGAAATAAAATGCAGATAACAATTTATACCGCTAACTGTACCGGAAGAAAAGAAAATAACAAATATCCCAACAAACACATTATTGAAAACGAGGAGGACTTCTGCAAAGCGATAGCCTATGACCATGTGTGTTCGGAATTCATGAATTTTCATCGAAATGTTGAAAATTTTGTATCGGCTGACTGTCTTGTAATGGATTGTGACAACGACCATTCTGACAATCCTAAAGACTGGATATACCCAAAGGATTATGCGGATATGTTCCCTGATGTGGCTTACATAGTCGCTCCAAGTAGGAACGATATGAAAGTCAAGGACAGAAAATCGGCAAGACCGAGGCATCACATATATTTTCCTCATGATGTGATTGTCAATCAAAATGATTATAAGCTGCTTAAAAAAAGCATACTTGATAAATATCCGTTCTTTGATGAAAACGCCATAGACGCCGCAAGGTTTATTTTCGGCAATCCAGTGAAAGATATTGTATGGCATGACGGCGAATTGACAATAGATTGTGTTTTATCGACGCCGCAAACAGGCATACCACAGGGAAAAAGAAACTCCACCATGTCACGCTTTGCAGGACGTGTTGTAAAAAGATATGGCGCAACGGACAGAGCCTACAATATTTTTATTGAAGAATCAAAAAAATGCAACCCTCCTCTTGACGATGAAGAACTAAATCTCATATGGTCGAGCGCCTGTAAATTTGCAAAAAAGGTGCAGGCGCAGGAAGGTTATATCCCGCCTGATGAATACGAATTTGGTAGCGAATCATTAAAGCCGTATGACTACTCGGATATAGGACAAGCAAAGGTTTTGGCAAGAGAATACGGAAACGAACTGATGTATACTGCTGCGACCGATCTTTTAAGGTATAACGGTGTTTTCTGGGAAGAATCAAAGCAAAAAGCCGTGGGAGCGGCCATTGAATTTCTTGATTTACAGCTTGAAGATGCAAAGGACGAAGTTAAAAACGCTCTTGATACTCTTGTTGCTGCAGGTATATCCGAAGCGAATGCAGTTTCCGGAGGCAAGAGATTTTTAAATACTCTAAGTGGCGAAGAGCTTAAGCTATACGAGAATTATCTTAGCGCAAAAGCGTATAAGACTTTTGTTATGAAACGCAGGGATATGAAATATATCGCTTCGGCTCTGCAAACGTTAAAACCTTTGGTAAATGTCGATGTTTCGGAGCTTGACAGCGATCCATATTTGCTGAATACTCCGTCATATACATACAACCTCAGAAA
>CANRHR010000035.1 GCA_947630475.1 uncultured Clostridia bacterium
GGGATTTTTAATCCCGATGGAACGAACCTTTTATACCTCTGTTTCCCTTCGAAAAAGTCCACTTAGGACTTTTTCGATAATATCATATTATTTTTTCACAGGGCTTATCCTTATTTTATCGGCGCTAAAGCCTGTTTTTCTTTTAACAATATCTTCTATTTGGGCAAGTTCCTGTTTAGAGAGAGTTTCTTTGTTTACAACAACATCTACCGTTTCATCATCAATCCTAACATAAACCTCAGAAAATCCTTTTGCTTCAATCATAGCCTCAGCGGCGGTTTCTTTTTCGATTTTCTGCTGTATCTTAAGCATCTCATCAGCACATTGAGCTTTTTTATCCTGTTCAACACTGTTATTGTTAATCATTTCGGTTAAAATATCCTTCTGCTTTGCCCTAGCCTGCTCTCTGTCAAGCTTAGCTTGAACAAAATAAGATGAATCGTTTGATGTGTTTACAAAAACAGCCTCTCCCGCCTCGTTTTCATCTTCGCCGGCGCTAATCTCCGAATTATCGTCCGCCTGCGCTGTATTAAGGCTGTCAACATTTTCCGAAGCGATGCTTACTTCATCATTAAGCCCTTCCATTTGGACATAGTCATCACCTACTATTCCGTTAGTGTCACTCTCATCATTAAGCATAACCTCGCTTACCTCGCTGCTTTCGGAATCTATGTAATTAAGATAACCTGCGGCAGCAATCATCACAACCAAAGCAGTGATGATAACCTGATTTTTTTTAATAACAAACATATTATTTATCCTCCTATTTCATTTTAAGTATTTCTATTTTATGTGCTTCAACGCCTAATAATGCCTTAATTGCATTAATAAGGGCATTTTTTACCAAAACATTATCTCCTCCTTGCGCAACTACTATAACTCCTTCAATCTTTGGCTTTTTTTCCTTCAAAATTATAGGACTGCCATCCTGTGACAAAACTGTTTTCTCTTCATTTATATTTTTTAATGAGCCGTTTTCTTCATATTTTTCGGTTTTAAGGTCATTTTTTAAAACATTTTCATAACCTTCGCTTATTGACAGCATAACCTTAACCTTACCTACTCCTTCAACCATAGACAGGGTTTTTTCAAGCTCCTGCTCAAGCTCTCTTTCATAGTTGTTTTTGGAATATGTTTCGGATTCGTCATCATTGTCAATTATCTTTGTTTTTTCATATTTTTCATTTTTATCGCTCTTAAATAAAGATGAACTCATAACAATAAGCAAAACGCCTATAAATAAAACTGTCAGCGCATTATAAAGGTTTTTTTTATTTCTTAAAAGCTTTTTAAAAAAATCCACTTGCTCTCCTCCTTATCTTCAGTTTATTTCTTCAATTATATTTATATTATCGCTTCCAAAATTATAGAAGTCAGCCACAGCATTTTTTATGCTCTCTTTGTCGCATTTGTTTTTCATATAAACATCTATTCTTTCAATCCCTGTTATAACTCCGTTTTCCTCTGAATAATCAATAGATATTTTTTCAGCCTCACAATTAGGGTCTGTCTTTTTTGCAATATCGCTTATCTGCCGAAAAAAATCCCTTTCAAACTGATTTAAAATAATTTCTTTTTGATGATCTTGGCTTTGCTCAAACTCTCTTAAGCTAAGCTCTGCGCTGTATTTATCTATGACATCTTCAAGGCTTTCACCGGAAATGCCCATAAA
The DNA here is from genome assembly GCA_947630475.1 of uncultured Clostridia bacterium. GTDB lineage: Bacteria > Bacillota > Clostridia > Lachnospirales > CAG-274 > CANRHR01. The sequence continues at coordinate 1,673 of CANRHR010000035.1, forward strand.
AAGCGATTCTGCCGGCTTTATCATTATAATAAGAAGCACAAAGCCCAAAATAGTTTTTATATACCCTGTATAGCTTCCTCCGGGCGTTATAATTAAAATTATATTCATAAAAATAATATATAAAGCAATATTCCTTACATAATCAAAAATAACAGCTCTCATATTCATCCTCCCACTGCCGAAATAACAATGATAACAGAAAATGTAAACATTATTAAAACAGTAACCGCAGCAGATAAAATCATAACCATATATCCTCCTATTGTATCTATACATCCGGTTATCCTCTTGTCGCAAAAAGGCTCTGTAAGTATTGCCGTAATTTTATACAAAAGCATAAGAACAATAATTTTAATTATCGGAACGATACATATAACAATACAGGCTATTACAACTGAAATACCAAGCCCTGTTTTTAAAACACGGCTCCAGTTAACTATACTTTGTGCGGCGTTTGAGAATACATCACCTATTATCGGAACCGAATTTATTCCCGCTTGCATTGTTTTTGATAATGCATTATCAATTGAAGATGTTCCTATTTTATTAAGAGAAATTATGCCCATAAACAAAAAAGCGCCTGCCTTAAGCATAAAACTTAAGCCTGAAGATAAAAACTTTGATAATTTTTCAAGCATTTCTTTGCTGCTTAAATAATTTATAATACTTATAACTGCCGAGATTTTTATGCCCGGTATAAATAAAAAAGATATAAAATCAGAAACTATACTCGCAGCCATTAAAATTAACGGAGCAAACAATCCTCCTGCCGAGGCTTCTCCGCAGCTAATCATAATAGCCGCCAAAATAGGAATGCTTGCTTTTGAAAGCTCTGTTATAAACAAAACAATTTCTTTTAAAATACCAAGGCCTATCCCAAACGAATTTATAAGAAGCATGACAGATGAGATATAACAGGCATAAAAACCAAGCTCACTCACGCCTTTTGTTTTAAAGCTGTCGGTAAAGCTCTTAAATATTCCGCTTAAAACACATATTATAAAAATATTTTTCATTAAAGCTGTCTGTTTATAAAGCTCTCCAAAAAACAATACCAATATATTTTTTAAAATTGACTTTAAACCAAAATCTGTCTTTAAGTTTGGATTAAGCTTATCATTTAAAATTTTGTCAAAATCAAAATCAATCCCATACTCAAATGCATTTTTGTCTATTATGCTTTCCAAATCATTTAAGTCATAGTCTTTTGCCTGCTCCATAGCTTGATTTTCTTCGGCACAGACGCTAAAGGTTAAAAAAAATATAAACAAAAATTCAAACATTAAAATAAATACTGCATTTTTCATATGTACCTCCGATGCCTAAAGCACAGCTTCTACGACAGCAATGAATTTACCGTTTGGATAAGCCCATATATAACAGGAAGTGACGCCGCAATAATAAATACCTTTGCCGCAAGCTCAATTTTTGATGCAACGGCGCCCTCCCCTGCATCTATACAAATTTGAGAACAAAACTCCGCTATATAGGCTATGCCTACAATTTTGATTATCATTGAAATATATTTAAAATTAACATCTATTTTTTCGCTTATCTGAGTTATAAGCTCTATAATGCTTTTAAAAATCGGCATTAAATTAAAGGTTATAATAAGGCCTCCGGCGAGGCTAAGCAAAACAGCGATCTGAGGATTTTCTCGTCTTATATTTATAATTAAAATAACGCAAATAAGACCGATTACTCCAATTTGTACAATACTCATAGCTTCACCCCGTTTTTAAAGCCTAAAAAGAGTCTGCACCGTTTCAAAAAGATTGCTTATATATTGAATAATCCAAAATAAAACAACAACAAGTCCAGCCAAAGTCGTCATCATTGCCTGTTCCTCTCTTCCGGCTCTTATTAAAACCTGATTTAAAACAGCCACCAAAATACCAACTGCCGCAATTTGAAAAACTATTGTTATTTCCATATCAGCCCTCCTAAATCAAAGCAATAACTATAATAAGACCGCCCAAAAAGCCAATGCTCTGAAACATCCTTCTATTTTTTGTGTATTCAATATTTATTTCATCAATACTTGTTAAAATATATCTTTTTAATACAGCTATATTTTTTATTTCAATTTCTCTGTCAAAGCTGTTTAAAATTTTGCCCATTCCCGCTATTGTGTCATAGTCCTCCTGATTAAGATAAAGACTGCTTTTGTACTTATTTATGGAATCCGTCCATATTTTTTCTGTTTCTTCTCCATTTTTTTCTTTTAATTTTTCACAAAGATATAAAAAAATTTCCGAAATATTTTTATCCGAAACCTTTTGGCTTATCTGAAAAGACGCTTCAATCAAAGAAGAATAGTTATTTATTTCATTTTCTAAAATTTCCAAAGCAATAAAAAAGCTGTTAAGATCACTTTTTCTGTAATAAGGCTTATATGCAAAATAAAGCCCTGCCAAACCCGAAGAAGCTATTATCAAAATAGAGCCTAAAATCTTAAGTGCCATAATTAACCTCATTAAAATTCTTGTCATATATTCCCATTATTTTGCCCGGTCCGTTTTTTCTTCCCAATACTATATAAAGTTCAAAAAGGCCTTTTTTTCTTATATATTCAAAGCTTTTTTTGTTTTTTATATCTTCTGCTTCTCTGCCGTGGGCTGTACATATTATTCCGCTGCCGCTTCCTATAGCCTCGCATAAAGCTTCCGTTTCCATATATGTTATTTCATCAACGGCTATATATTTTGGCGCCATACTCCTTAAAAGCATAAATATTCCTTCTTTTTTTGGGCATCTGTCCAAAACATCCGTCCTAAGCCCTACATCATTTTGAAGATCTCCAAGATAGCATCCGCCTATTTCCGAACGTTCGTCGACAACGCCGACATCATTGCCGTCATCGCTGAGCTGCCTTATCAGATCTCTTAAAAAAGTAGTTTTGCCGCAGTTTGGCGGTGAAATGATCAATATATTGTTAAGCTTATTTTTTTTTATTAATTTAAAAGCCGTATCTGCACAGCCTTTAATCTCTCTGCATATTCTCACATTAATGCTGTTTATGTATCTTACTGCTTTTATCTGTTTGTTTTCACATATGCATCTTCCTCCTATACCAACCCTAAAGCCGCCCTTAAGAGATATAAAGCCGCTTTTAAGCTCCTCCTCCAGCGAATAAACGGAATAATCGCTCATAAGCTCAAGCATCTGCTTTAAATCCTCTCTTTGCACTGTAACAGCCTCTTGAATTATATCTGTAAAACCATTCTCCGCCAAAAATTTTTCATCATTATTAAATTTAAATATAATAGGCTTATATGCTCTTAATCTTATTTCCTCGGCGGTATCTAAAATATTATCCTCACACTCTAAAAAGCTTTTTCTGAGCCTTTTTCCAAAATATAATTTAAGCTTGTCCTTCGTTCCCATATAAATTCCTCCTGTTTTATGTTTTAACTTTGCCTTATTTAATTAAATGTATATGCTTGTCTTAATAAATTATTCCAAAACATTTTAACTGTAAGCGTGCATGAAATTTGGCAAAATTTTGCAGATAACTTGACAAAAAAACAAAAACCTTTTCAAAGAGAAAAAAACATCCCTTTGAAAAGGTTTTGTCAATTAAACTGCAAAAATTTTAAAAACTTTTCATCATAAAAACATTTATAAAATCTTACTTAAATAAAAACAAAGTCTGTCCGATAATTCCAGACAGGATTTTAATTACTCCCCTATTCTTATTATTTTATTTATAATAAATTCATCAGTCCTCAATAGTCACAAAAATGCTTATACTAACACCTCGATAATCCCAAATCTTTTAAAGCTTTTGTACAATATCTGTAAAAGGTTTTATTTGATATATTCATTTTATCAGTAACTAAATAGGCCGGCAGCCCTACAACATAATGAAGATATACAGCTCGTCTATGCTCCAAATCTTTAACTGTCTTCAAGGCATCGGTTATTTTCTTCATTTGGCTGATGCATTCATCCATTTCGGATATATAATGCTCTTTCAAACTTTCCGCTTTTGATAATACATTACCGATCTTGTCGATTTTTTTGATATTTGATTTACCCTCTTGTGTAATTTTGGATGCTGAGATATCATAAATCATTGCGTCACATTCCTTTATCTGCTCTTTCAAAAGAGCTAAACTTGCCTTAAGCTTACGGTAATTAACCAAATCATTATAAACTATTTTAGCCATAATGATCTGACCCCAAAAAGTTAGACAAAAATATAAAAATAAATTTATGCAAAGCGACTAAGAATGATCTTGGTCGT
>CANRHR010000036.1 GCA_947630475.1 uncultured Clostridia bacterium
AAAAAATCCGATATGGATACGCCTCTTTTTTTCCTCCTTTCAACGTATCGGATTTTTTATAGTAACGGCAGCGTATAAGCTGCCTTTTTTATTGGAAATAAAGGTGGTGGTGGCAGATATGAATGCAAGACAAAAACGATTTTGTGATGAATACCTGATTGACGGCAATGCAACACAAGCAGCGATTAGGGCAGGCTACAATGAAAAGACTGCATATAGTCAAGGTCAGCGAATGTTGAAAAATGTTGAAGTTAAAAATTACATAAATGAGCAGCTTGAAAAAATACATAATGAGAATACAGCCGATGCCCAAGAAGTCCTTGAATATCTGAGCGCCGTAATGAGAGGAGAAGGTAAAGAAGAGGTTTTAAGGCTTGTGGGCAGTGGAATTCAAGAGATTACAGAAATAGACATACCCACAAGGGAGCGGCTTAAAGCTGCCGAGCTTATTGGTAAAAGATACGGTCTGTTTAAGGATAATATAGATGTGAGCGGGGCTGTTCCTATTGTGATATCGGGTGGGGATTCGCTTGAAGATTAACAAAATATATTTGCCCGATGTTGTTGGTAAAGGATATAAAAACTTTTGGAATTTTAAGGGGCGCTACCGTGTATGCAAAGGCAGCAGGGCAAGTAAAAAAAGCAAAACAACCGCGCTATGGTACATAGCTAATCTGATGAAGTATCCACAGGCTAATCTGCTTGTTGTAAGAAAAGTATTCAGAACCTTAAAAGATTCCTGCTTTACAGAGCTTAAATGGGCAATAAACCGCTTAGCTGTTTCGGCATTTTGGGATATAAAAGAAAGTCCTCTTGAAATAACATATAAACCTACCGGACAAAAGATTTACTTCCGTGGTCTTGATGACCCTCTGAAAGTCACTTCTATCACGGTTGAACACGGTTATTTATGTTGGCTGTGGATTGAGGAGGCGTATGAAATCGGGAATGAAGATGATTTTAATATGCTTGATGAAAGTATCCGTGGTGCAATTCCACCGGAAACAGGGCTTTTCAAGCAAATAACAATAACATTCAATCCATGGAATGAACACCATTGGCTTAAAGCTCGGTTTTTCGATAAACCTAATGGTGAAACCCTTGCAATGACAACAAATTATATGTGTAATGAATGGCTGGACGAAGCCGATAAGAACTTATTTGAAATAATGAAAATCAATAATCCTCGCCGCTATCGTGTTGCCGGTTTGGGCGAATGGGGCATTGTTGAGGGGCTTATATTTGAGAATTGGGAAGAAAAGCCGTTTGATATAAGTGAAATCAAAAAGCTTAAAAATATTAAATCGGCGTTTGGCTTAGATTTTGGATATACAAACGATCCGACGGCTCTTTTTTGCGGCTTAATAGATGTATTAAATAAAACAATATGGGTATTTGATGAGATGTATAAAAATGGTATGAGCAATGAAGATATAGCAAAAAACATTATTAAAATGGGATATTCTAAAGAGAAAATAAGAGCTGATTCCTCAGAGCCTAAAAGTATTGATCGCCTTTACAGCCTTGGAATAACTCATATACAAAAAGCAAGAAAGGGCAAGGACAGCATAAACAATGGAATTGATTTTATACAAGATTATCATATAATTATACACCCAAAATGTGTAAATTTTATTACTGAAATCAGTAACTATACTTGGGCTGCAGATACAAAAACAGGCAAAAAGCTGAATAAACCGATTGATGATTTTAATCATCTTATGGACGCTATGCGTTATGCTCTTGAGGAGTTTGGGCAAGGCAGAGCATTCAGTTTTGATTAAGTATTTTGAGAAGGTAAGGGGTGACGGCTGTGTTTGGACTTTTGGAATCAATGACAGAACGAATATCAAACATCATTAAGCAGGGCGCAAACAGTCGATTATCAGACAAAGAATTTTTGGAAAATGAAATAGCAAAGTGGAAAATATCGCCCCAAAGAATGATGCAAATAAAAGGTCATTTGTATTATAATGGCGAGCACGATATTCTTAAAAGGAAAAGAACGGCGATAGGAGAGGGCGGTAAAGAAACAATAGTAAACAATATTCCGAATAACAAAATTATTGATAATCAATATGCCAAAATAGCAGACCAAAAAACAAACTATTTATTAGGCAAGCCTTTTGTTATAGAGGGAGAGAACGAAAAATACATAAGTCTTTTAAAAAATATATTCGACAAACGTTTTATGAGGACAATGAAAAATGTTGGAAGAGAAGTTTTAAATGGGGGTATAGCATGGCTGTACCCCTATTATGATGCAGACGGAAAATTTACTTTTCGCATGTTTCCGAGTTATGAGATATTGCCGTTTTGGGAAGACAGTGAGCATACAATTCTTGATTTTGCTGTTAGATTATACCTTGTTGAGGGTTACGAGGGTATAAATCCGGTAATTATTGAAAAGGCTGAGATTTATACCAAAGATGGAATATATCGCTATATTTTAGATAATTCGGTATTGATTGAGGACATATCGGAAGATAACGACATAAATCAAATAATCATATCCGACGAAAACGGGAACAAAAATGGCTTTAATTGGCAGCGTATACCTCTTATTCCAATCAAGTATAATGAGCAGGAGATGCCGCTTTTAAAGAAAGTAAAATCACTGCAGGACGGTATAAATACAATGCTTTCGGACTTTGAAAACAATATGCAGGAAGATGCAAGAAATACAATTTTGGTTATAAAAAACTATGACGGTGAGGATTTAGGAGAGTTTAGAAAAAACCTTTCAACCTATGGCGCTGTTAAGGTTAGAACTGTTGAAGGCGCCGAAGGTGGAATAGATACATTACAAATAAGTGTAAATTCTGAAAACTATAAGAGTATTTTGGATTTGTTAAAAAAGGCTCTTATAGAAAATGCTATGGGTTACGATGCGAAGTCGGATAAAATAGGAGCAAATCCAAATCAGATGAATATTCAGTCTATGTATTCCGATATCGATCTTGACGCCAATAACATGGAAACAGAGCTTCAGGCGGCATTTGAGGATATCCTTTGGTTTGTAAATGCCCACCTTGCAAACACAGGACAGGGAAATTTTGAAAACGAAAAGGTGAATATCACATTTAACCGAGATATTTTAATCAACGAAACGGAGGCAATAGAGGGAATACAAAAATCTGTCGGTATATTGTCGGACGAAACCCTTGTTGAAATGCACCCGTGGGTAAATGATGTTCAGCAGGAATTAAACAGGCTTAAAAAGCAGCATGAAAGTGATTATAATCCTGCGGAATTAAATGAGGATAAAGACAGTGATGCCGATGAATAACAGTGATTATTGGAAACAGCGTTTTGTACAATTTGAAAAATCTCAAAATAAAATCGGTAAAGACACTTTTAAAGAGATCGAGGAAATTTACAGGCAGGCACAAAAAGAGATTGAAGCAAAAATAGCAGTATGGTATCAAAGGTTTGCAAAGAATAACGGCATAACTCTAACCGAGGCCCGACAATGGCTCACAGGCAAAGATTTAAAGGAATTTAAGTGGGATGTAAATGATTACATAAAGTACGGTCAGGAAAATGACATATCTAAACAATGGGCAAAAGAGCTTGAAAACGCTTCGGCAAAATTTCATATATCCAAGCTTGAAGCGCTTAAAATAAACACAAGAAACAGCCTTGAAGTATTATTTGCGAAGTATAAAAATAAGACCGATTCGACAATAAAAAATATTTATGAAAACGGATATTATCATACAGCCTATGAGATTCAAAAGGGCTTTAATATCGGCTTTGATGTAAGCGCCATAGACCAAAATAAGCTTGAAAAGGTGGCTTTAAAGCCATGGGCGGCGGATGGCTATAACTTTTCGGACAGAATATGGAGAAACAAAAATAAGCTTATAAATGAGGTACATACAGAGCTTACAAAAAGTATAATGCTTGGCAGCAATCCAAAAAAAACAATAGATATTATTGCAAAAAAAATGGATACCTCAAAGTATAATGCCGGGCGGCTGGTGATGACGGAAAGCGCCTATTTTTCATCATTATCACAAAAAGAAGCATATAAGGAATTGGGAGTTGAACAATTTGAAATACTTGCAACACTTGATTCACATACGTCCGAGATATGCCGCGAGATGGACAAAAAGCATTTTCCGATTGCCGATTATCAGCCGGGAATAACTGCCCCGCCATTTCACGTTTATTGTCGTTCTACAACCGTTCCTTACTTTGACGATGATTTTGGCGATGTCGGTAAGCGTGCCGCAAGGGACGAAGAAACAGACAAAACCTATTATGTGCCTGCGGATATGAGCTATAAGGAGTGGAAACAGGCTTTTGTTGATGGGGATAAAACAGGATTGCAAAAAACGGCAGATAAGGATATAATAAAATCAGGTGCAAGAATAACAGATCTATGGAGCAAAGAAGCTGAGTTATTTGCAAAATCGTTTTATGAAGAAATAAGGCACAGAACAACTGACTGCAAAAAGATAGCAGAAAATATTAAAGCTGATGTAAAAGATATTGAAAAGATTAAAAACTATCTTTTTGTAGATAAATCTTTATATGATGATGATTCAGGAACATGGAAAAGATTTGACGAAGATTGTGCAATTGCTCACAGTTGGCAAAGATTAACGGATGGAAAAAACATAAAACCACATGATTATACTTTGATTAAACATGAGTTATATGAAATGGAGTTAAAGGTTAAAAATCCAAATATTACCCATGATGATGCACATGAACTTGCTACAAAGCGCTACAATTATGATAAGGAGGCGGCTATGTATTATGATGATCTTAAAAAATATAAAAAAGGCTAAAATTACAATGGAAGCTGATTATTATGATTTAGATAATAATAAAGGTTATATGAAAATTTCAATACCTGATGGAGAAATTATAGAGCATGAAAAAATTTATGAATCTGGATATGGAAGCAATCATGTACGACGAGCTTTGGTAAAATTGTCTGCTTTAGATAATATGCCGGATAAAAGAGTTGTTAGATGGTATTAAAGCACTTACTGTGGTAGGTGCTTTTTTAATGGGAGGAAAAATATATGGAAGAAAAGGATTATTTTGTATTGGTATATAGAATATTGACTTATTTGTATGAAAGTCTTAAAGATGGAGAGCCGCCGGAGACAACAAGCATCTCCTCTGCAGTTTTTGGAATTCCCGACAGTTATCACAAATATATATTTAAAAATTTATGTAAGGAAGGTTATATAGAAGAAGTGGCTGCCGTTTCTATGCGTGATATGCCAAAAGGGCTTAAGCCGGATGCAAAGATTAATATAAAGCCGAAAGGTATTGAGTTTTTACAATATGATCCCTTGATGATTAAAGTAAAAGAAATTTGGGAAAAAAATATTTTGTTGGATCTCAAAAACTATGAAGAGAACATATACAAACTTTAAGGCTTTACAAAAAATGACAAATGCTATATAATCTAACATAAGCAAGGGAACGGCGGGCGGTTGTTCCTCACCTCACCTCGAAAGAGAGGAGGTGGTTATTATGTCAGAATTAGTATTGGTATTATTTATTATGTTACTGATAATAATCTACATAAAAAAATAACCGCCCCGAGCT
>CANRHR010000037.1 GCA_947630475.1 uncultured Clostridia bacterium
ATTTTTTCTTAAAAAAACTTGACTTTATAAAATTATAATGTTATAATATATTTAGACAATAGAAAACAGCTATTAAAAATGCCGATGCAGCACAAGTATCGGCAGATACTATTCTGTCACAGCTTGAAGGTACAAGAATCTTACATGATAACGGCATCGTATCGGATAAGGAACTTGAAGCGTTAGAGGCTCAATATGCCGCTCAAAATGCAGCTGTTGAAAGTGCGAAATCCGCTTGCACAAATCAGCAAACTACTATAGATAAAACCCTTGCTGATATTAGTGTAAAAAAAGCAGAACTTGATGCAAAGCGTGCTGAACTTGATGATCTTTACATAAAAAGACAAAATGCTGTTGATACACTTGAAAATCTCAAAGTATCAAAGCAAAAGGATGTGGATAGTATTAATTCTCAAATAAGCAGTGCAGGTATCAATGAAGATATGACACAAAAAAATATAAATGACAGCATTCTTTATGCTGATTTTGATTGCTATGTTATAAGTTCACCTTACAAAGAAGGAGAAAATATAGGAGCCAATTCACCTGTTGTTACCGTTAAGGGAAAACAAAATATCGTTACAATAGGTGTACCCGGAAAGGATATAAATAAGATAAACTTTGATTCTAAAGTAACGATAAATAAATATCTTTCGGGAAATATAGACAAAATAGCAAAGTATCCCAACGAAAATACAAGAACATACAATGTAGACATTCTTGTAGAAGACGATTCTGTGCAGGCAGGAGATACAGTTGAAATAAAAATCGGTATAGATAGTAATATGTGTTATTATGTGCCGCTTACAGCAGTATTTAATTCTGAAAATGTTGACTATATCTATGCGGTCAACGAAGATAATCGTGTGTATAAAAAAGAAGTAGATGTTTTGGATATAGACGGAGGGAATGTCTATATATCACTTGATATGGAAAATTCTTCGGAAATAATCGTTGTTACCGATGGAATAAAAAGTATAAATGAAAACGATCTTGTCAAATATCAGTAAAAAGGAGTAAGAAAATGTCTAAAAAATTTGTATCAGCTTTGCTTGAACGCAGGATACTTGTTATTATTATAGTTATAATGACTATACTTGGCGGTCTTGGAAGCTATATAGCAATACCCAAGCAGCATTTTCCTCCTGTTGTCATTCCTATGGCTGCCGTAACGGTGGTGTATCCCGGAGCGACCGCAGAGGATATGGAATCGCTTGTATGTGAAAAAGTAGAGGAAACAGTAACTACACTTGACGGTTTTGATTATTGTAATTCGGATATTACAGATAATGTATGTACTGTAACTATAATGTTTGATCTTGATGTAAGTACAGATCAGGTAGATGCTGCCTGTGCAGATCTCAGAAATAAAATGGATGATCTTAGGTCATCTCTTCCTTCGGGTATATCCAATATAATCGTTACTACAGATTTATTGGATGTTGCCGAAGTCATTGTTGCTATAAGCGGTGAAAACATTTCCGAAGATGAACTTACCGAACGTACAGAAGGGCTAAAAAATGCCTTAAAGGTAGTCGATGGTGTAAAAAAGGTTACTATAAAGGGAGATGTGTCATCACAAATAAAGGTAACTGTTGATACAGACAAATTGAATATGTATGGGCTTTCAATGAGCGACATAGCCTCAATTATAAATGCGCAGAACAGTATTGTTCCTACAGGTGATATGAAAATAGACGGCAACGATGTCACCGTTTATTCCTCTGCAAAATTTGAAAATATTGATGAAATAAAAAATATAGTTGTGTCGGCTGATCCCGAATCAAAAGTAGTGACCAAGCTATCCGATATTGCCAATGTGGAAAAGGGATTACCGGAAGATTCCGCACATTATTTATATAATAACATACGTTCCAATGTTGTTGCCGTATATTTTGAAGATGGAATAAATTCGGTATCTATGGCTGATCCCATAAAGAACGCTCTTGACGGATACAGAACTACTCTACCGCAAAATATACATATGAACGAGGTAGTGTTTCAGCCTGACGAAGTACAGGATTCTATTGATAATTTTATTGTAAATCTTCTTGAATCTATATTGCTTGTTATATTGGTCGTAATGATCGGCATGAATTTCAGGAATGCAGTCGTTGTAGCTTGTGCCATACCCCTTGCTATATTGGGCAATTTTATTATGATGCCTGTTATAGGTATAAATATTCAGTTTATTTCACTTGCCGCACTGATAGTTGTACTTGGTATGCTTGTTGATAATGCAGTGGTCGTAAGCGATGAGATACAAACAAATCTTGAAAAAGGTATGGACAGAAAGCAAGCGGTTATAGAGGGCGCAGGAAATGTTATAGTTCCGGTATTTATATCTATGCTTACTACAGTGTCGGCATTTGCAGCTCTTACAACACTTACAGGCGTTTATAGACAACTTGCCATTTCTATACCGTTGGTTATCATAACTTGTCTTGTGGTGTCTTTCTTTGTTTCAGTGGTAGTAACTCCTATTGTAAGCTACTATATGCTTAAAGCAAAGAAAAAGGCTTCAGATGGAAATGACGGGCTGCTGATAAAAATCTACAACGTTGTTTTTGGTGCGGCATTCAAACATAAAGCAATAACCTTTGTGATTGCTTTTATATTTCTGATAGGCTGCGCATTAGGTTATAAAGGTATAGAAAGAGAATCCGGACCTAAAGCCGGAAAACCCATTATAACTATTGATGTAAAAGCGCATAATGCCAATTCTCTTGAGGAAACAGAGAGAATAGTAACAGAAATACAAAATATTCTTGATGAACAGCCTGAAAGCGAGTATTATTTGTCCGGTGTCGGACTTGGTATACCAAGATACGATTTTTCTGTTTCTCCGAAATCAACAAGTGACAATGTCGGTGATATTTTTTGGAAAATCGACCTAAAAAAAGGCGGCAGATTTGAAAAACAAGCCGATCTTGTAGATTATATTCAAACAGAGATAGATAATAGAGTTGGCGGTGCAACTATACTTGTAGACGAACTTGCGGTTATGTCTTTGCCGTCAAAGACTGTAGCTGTTGAAATATACGGAGAAGATACCAATGATCTGAACGAAGCCGAACGTGTTATAAATTCCATAATAAAGGGGATTCCCGGCACAAAAGGTATAGAAAGCAACAGCGAACTGGATACATACAGTTATTATGTGGATATGGATACTCTGAAACTCAATACTATAGGACTGACCAAGGCAGAAGCTCAACTTGAATTGTTTTATGCTATAGGTGGCACAACAGTATCTACTTACAGAAACGGCAGTAAGGAATATGATATTTTCCTTGAAAGTAATATAAATTCAAAGGAAAAGTTAGAAGAATTTAAAGTAAAGGCATCAAGCGGTACAAAATTTCCTGTAAATCAATTTGCCGATATTACTTTAAAAGCTCAACCCCAAAAAATAACCAAACTGGATGGCAGACATGGCAGAGTTGTAGGCTGCTATTGTGCAAGTCAATACAGCAGTATTGCCATACAGAGCGCACTTGAAAAAGGTATAGAAAACAGCAGCGAAATTCCCGACAGCGTTACCATAGAATATGCAGGCGATGCAAAAAAATTTAATGAAATGGTAGGCACAATAAAGACGGCTGCTCTTGTTTCTATCATAATGATGTTTATTATACTTCTTATACAGTTTGGTTCGCTTAAACAAGTTGGTATGGTGTTTGTTTCTGTTCCGTTCGGAGTTATAGCAGGTGTGCTTGCACTGAAAATATGCGGCGAAAAACTTTCGTCCTTTGCTCTTATAGGTATAATAAGTCTGCTTGGCTGTGTATTGGCAAACGCCATAGTTTTGATAGACTTTATAAACAGTGAGCTGAAAAACGGTGCTACTTTGCTGGAGGCTTGTAAAATAGCGGGAGCAAAACGTGTAAGACCTATTTGTATGAGTACAATGACCACTGTCCTTGGATTGCTGCCGCTTGCACTGTTTGGCGATGCCTTGTTTGTGCCTATGGCAATATTGATGATGGCAGGCTTGACAGTCTCAATGATAATAAATCTTGTATTCGTACCAATAATATATTATCTTGTTTATAAAAAGAAAATAGGATAAAAATTTTAGGGTAAATGCCAAAGATTACATAAACCTCTGAACCGGTGTATTATGAATATAACCGGTTTGGAGGTTTTTATTTATGAAGAAAAGTCACTTGCCAAAATTATTTTCTTGGAATATTTTACAGAATTAACAAATTCAGTCTACTATTTTATTTGTCTATGTAAATTATATAGAAAAGGAATAAATATTTTATATATAATCCCTGATATAAATTGTCGTAATCAAAACTTTTGTTTAAAACACCTAAGATTTGAAAAAATATTAAACAATAACTATAAATTGTACAATTCTTACAAATGTTACTTACTAAATCTATAAATAATTTATCTGTGTAATAATCGGCTTTAAATAAAAGTTAAGGTGTTGCAATGAGAACGCCCATTTCAAACAGTATGGCGGAATTATATGTAATGCAGCGTTATCTGCAGGCTGATGAGCTTAAAAGACGTGA
>CANRHR010000038.1 GCA_947630475.1 uncultured Clostridia bacterium
GCTTACACAAAATTGACGGAGGAAGAAAGGGTTAAAATAAAAGCTTGTTTTGTTGATTAGGCGTAAAATGCTTTTATAACATATAAAAAAGAAAATATCAAAGAAATATTAAAAAATCTGTTGACATACTGTGCGCCGTATGCTATAATATAATTACAGTAAGGTAAGAACTTACAAGTTAACGGGGCAGGACGTAGAAAGGAGAAAAAATGGACAGTATGGGAATGACAGACAAACAGTTTAACGGCTTTGTAAGATTTGTGCTTGATGATATTCTTGAAGTTTTAGCAAAGATGTCAGATAGTGAAGAAAAAACAAAGCTTCAAAAAGTTGCCGATAACCTTCAAAAAACACTGGAAGATTAAAAAAGCTCTGCTTAATAAATAAGCAGAGAAACAAAAAAAACAAAGAGGGCGTGCTTGCCTCCGTCCTCTTTGTAAAAAATAATAGCACGTTTTGCCCCAAATATCAATATAATGGCAAGAGAAAGTTGAAGTAAATATGGGCTATACATCAACAGCAGTAAAAGAGCGGTATAACAAAAAAACTTACGATGAATGGCGTGTAAAACTCCGAAAAGAAATTTTTGCTCAAGTAGAGCAAATCAGAGAAGAAACGGGCTTAAGCCGTGCGGAGTTTTTGAAAATGCTTATAAAAGAAAAATATAATACTGAGTTATGAAAACAAAAAGCGCTTTTGAGAAAACAAAAGTGCTTTTTTGGTGGGATAAAATATGAAATCGGTGATAGATTGTATAAAAAATATAAAAATATTAAAAAAAAGCTTGACATACTCTAGAGAGTATGTTATAATATAATTACAGGGTGAGGGAAATAAACCCAAGTAAGTCGGCAAGTGGCAGAAAGGAGAACAAATGGACGAAGAAATGAATGTAAGCGAATTACTTGTAGAAAAAACAGAAGAAAATCAAACAAGAAAAATACTTGAAATTGTAAAAGAAAGTAAAGACAAAGAAGAAGCAATAGAAAAAATTAAAGCCTTACTCAAATAAATGAGCAAGGCGAACAAAATAAAATGCAGACGGTGACTTGCCCACCGTTTGCACCTTTATATTAACATAAAGGAGTAAAAAAGGCAAGAGAAAGTTGAGGGCTAAAATATGATAAAAAAACTAAACCCGATGTTGATTATAAGCCTGCTGTTGACAATATTTACTACATTGGATTTTTTAAAAAACGGCAGAACAGTAAATTTTTTTATTGCGGCGATGTGGTTTATAATATTTATTCTTAGATGTGTTGAATGCGCTCAACGAGATAAAGAGGATTAAAATGGCTACATCAACGGCAGTAAAAAGGAAATACAACGCAAAAACCTATAAGCGTTGGACAAGTGATTTAAAAAACGAAACCTTTGATAAAATTGAAGAGCTTAGAGAAGAAACAGGCTTAAGCCGTGCGGAGTTTTTGAAAATGCTTGTAAACAAGGTGTATAAAACAGAAATTTAAAACAAAAAGCACTTACAATAATGTTGTAGGTGCTTTTTGTTTGAGTAAAAAATATTTGAAGGGAGGTGATAT
The DNA here is from genome assembly GCA_947630475.1 of uncultured Clostridia bacterium. Classification (GTDB taxonomy): domain Bacteria; phylum Bacillota; class Clostridia; order Lachnospirales; family CAG-274; genus CANRHR01. The sequence goes on from CANRHR010000038.1 coordinate 1,542, forward strand.
CATGAGTACATACGAATTATGCGAAAGCTTAATTCAAAAGAAAAGCTTGATGTATTTTTGCTTGCAGGAAGAATAGGCGAAGAGGAGTATATTGAGCTTGCAGAGCTTCTCAATGCTTTAAAAAAATAATTTATCCGGACGGATTTAAAGCCCGTTCTTTTTAAGGAGATGATATTATGGAGAGAATTATAAACAGAGCAAATATTATTTATGGGGGAGTAGTTACGGCTTTAACCGCACTTTTTGGGCAATATTGGTTTTTATTTATTGGCTTTTTAATATGTAACATTATTGATTATGCAACCGGAATTATTAAAGCCAAATATTTTAACTGCAATGAAAATTCTAAAACAGGCGCAAAAGGTGCGTTAAAAAAGGTGCTGTATTGGGTTGTTATATACCTTGCGTTTTATGTATCCAAAAGCTTTTCCAAAATGGGCAAGCTAATAGGCGTAGATTTAAACTTTGTCGTTATATTTGGTTGGTTTACATTGGCTGTATATTTGGTTAATGAAATAAGAAGTATTCTTGAAAATCTGGTGGAGATGGGGGTTAAAGTCCCGTCATTTTTGATTAAAGGGCTTGAGGTTACCGAAAAAGCTATTGATAAGATAACAAAAAATGAATGATTTTAAGGAGGGTAATTTTATGGGCAAGTTGATTTGTATAGACGCAGGGCACGGAGGAACAGATCCGGGAGCCTGCGGAAACGGACTTAAAGAGAAGGATATAACATTGAAAATGGCTTTAAAGGTTGGAAAACTTTTGAGCGAATGTGGGTTTGATGTTGTTTACACAAGAACAAAGGATATTTATGTGGCTTTGGGTGAAAGATGCAGGATTGCAAACAGCAAAAAATGTGATGCTTTTGTAAGTATACATAACAATTCAGCAGCAAATATATCAGCAAACGGTATTGAAACATTATGTTACACAAAGAATAATTTAGCTTATTACATACAACAAAATTTAATTGATGAGTTGAATTTGACAGATAGGGGAGTTAAAGAGCGAAAAGACCTATATGTTTTAAATTCAACTGATATGCAGGCTGTGCTTGTGGAACTTGGATTTATAAGCAATGCCAAAGAAGCGAATTTGTTAAAAGATGAAAGCTTTTTAGACAGATCTGCAAAATGCATAGTTAAAGGGATATGTAAATATTTTAATGTAGCTTATAAGGGGGATAATGAAATGGAGAAAGTAAAAAGGAATTATAAGTATAAAAATATAACAAAAACCTTTGATGTTGTGAATTGGGACGGGAATAATTATATTGCTGTCAGGGATTTGACAGAATTGCTAGGGAAAAAGGTGAGCTATAACAATGTAACTAAGCTTACGGTTATTGAGGACTGATAGAGCAGTTAAAAAATAAATAAGCAATTATAGACATAATAAAAATAAGTTATCTTCTATGAAATACAGCATAGAATGATAGCTTATTTTTTTGTAGATTTTGACATATTTCGGTAGTTGATATTTGGTGTATTTCTCATTTGATTTTTTAAAATTATAATGTTATAATAATAAAGAGCAATCTGAAAAATCAAGATGAGATTGGTATTTTGTCACTAGGAAAGAGAGGTTGATAATAATGAACATACAAATGGGCAGACCAAAGAAGCTTAAAGACAACAGAACCAGATATACAATGTACCTTGATGACGAGATCAGAAAGGCTATTGACGAATATGTATATCTGGAAAAACAGACAAAACCGGATTACAGTCGCTCAGATTTTCTAAACGAAGCTTCAGCAGCTTACCTAAAGCAAAAAAATGCCTTAAACAATGAATCGAACCACAGGACGGCACAAGATGCCCAATACGGAGAAAAATAATGAAAATGCACTGACAAACTGTTTGATCTATCTGGCGCATATAGCATATTACCACAAGTAAAATTTTTCGATAGTTTCAAATTTTTTCTTAAAAAAACTTGACTTTATAAAATTATAATGTTATAATATATTTAGACAATAGAAAACAGCTATTAAA
>CANRHR010000039.1 GCA_947630475.1 uncultured Clostridia bacterium
TGGAAGCATATGCATTTTCATTTCTATTAGTTGTTCATTATATTTAAAATCAAATTCATCTGTCGATAAGCGTTTATATATAGCAATCCTATAAATTATTACTCAAACCAACAGCAGAAAACCAACCAATCGGGAGCGTTTGCGCTCCGAAGCATGAAGAGATTTTTTCTTATAAACATATCACATTTCTTCTTTTGGCGATTCAGACGATATACCGTACTTGTGTCAACTCCAAAACATTCTGCAGCTTCTCTTGCATTACCTGTTTTTTCGCATGCTTATACCGATAATTCTCTTGCTTTATTATGTAACATTTTAATCACCCCTATCTTTATTATATTTTTATTGTCAATAGGAATCAATAGGGGCGTTATTTTATAGGATTGCTATAGACTCTCAATAAACCCTATTTTTACCAAGCAATTTAAAACGGAGCAGATTTTAATGCACAGCAGGGTTCATTTCTTGCGAGGAAAACAGCGAGTTCCAAGGGGCTGAAATCCCCAATGGAATAAGCTGTTTGTATATCTGCTTCACCTCGAAAAAATCTGAAAGGACTTTTTCAACACTCAGATTTATTACCAGTTTTTCTTTTCTTTTGAACTGTCGTGGTTTGTTTTTCTTTCTTCTACCATTTTTGCAAACCATTCTACCATACCGGGATCATAATGTGAGAAGAAAGAGCTTGTGTTTTTGTCAAGAGCTGTTATTTCAGCCATATCTTCATCAGAAAGTGTAAAGTCAAATACATTTATATTTTCAGCCATTCTTTCTTTATGAGTTGACTTAGGCAACACCACAACACCTCTTTGAATGTTCCATCTGAGCATTATCTGTGCCGGAGTTTTATTATACTTTTTGGCAATATCCGATATCACCTCATTGTCAAAAGTACCTTTTCTTCCCTCGCCAAAAGGTGCCCAAGCCTCTATTTGCACATTGTATTTATCCATCCACTTTTTAGCCTCAATTTGTTGATTGAAAATATGAGTTTCCACTTGGTTTACCATAGGGCATATACTTGCAAATGAGGCAATATCTACAAGTCTGTCGGGGTAGAAGTTTGAAACGCCTATCGCCTTTATTTTTCCTTCTTTATATAGCTCTTCCAAAGCTCTCCATGCGCCGTAATAATCGGAAAAAGGCTGATGCAAAAGCATAAGATCTATATAATCTGTTTGAAGTTTTTTCATTGATTCTAAAACAGACGCCTTTGTGTTTTCATAGCCGTAATGTTCAACCCATACTTTTGTTGTAAGGAAAATATCCTCTCTCGGCACACTGGACTTCTTTATTGCAGAACCTACTTCTTCTTCGTTGAAATAACTTTGCGCAGTGTCTATGCTTCTGTAACCCGTTTCAAGAGCGTCAAGAACACATCTTTCACATTCGTCCTTTGTTACCTGATAAACACCATAGCCAAGTACAGGCATTTTTAAACCATTTGATAATGTTACATATTCCATATATTTTTCCTCCTTAATCAATATCCAATGAATTTACCCATTGTCTTACTTCTTTTTCATCAAAGTTTTCGGAAAATCTCTTGCCTTCAAGCCAGTTTCCGGAGCCTGCTGCTTTCTCAAGTTCTTTTCCGCTTTCTCCCAGACCCGATGCCTGAGAAGTGCAGAATGGTATTACGGTTTTGCCCGTAAAGTCATTGTTTTTTATAAAATCATCCAATACCCATGATGCGCTGCCCCACCATATGGGATAGCCTACAAATATCACATCATAGTCGTCAAAGTTTTCAGGGCTGTTGGTTACAAGCTCTATATGTCTTGTATCGGGGTTATTGTGTTCCGCATTAACTCTGCTGTTATCGTCTGTCCAGTCAAGGTCGGATTCCGTATAGGGTTCTTTTGGAGTTATAACAAATGTATCCGCCTTAAGCTCATTGGCTATAACTTCGGCTACTCCTTTTGTATGGTTCTGAGCCGAATAGTAGGCTACAAGTATTTTCTTGTCAGCAGATTTTTCCATATCTTCTTTTTTGTTATTTTCAGGGAGCTTTGTTATGGTGACCGCTCTTTCATTCTGATCCCATTCTACGTTAAGTCCAAGAGTCTCGGCTATAGCTCTTACAGGAAGCATTGTTCTTCCGTTGACAATAACAGGGGTAGTACCGTTGTTGTCAATATTCACATCTTGTCCGTCTACCTGCATTACAGGGTCATCTATGTGCATAACTATACTATCGGCAGCGTTTACATTAACAGCACAGCCTATAATCAATAATATAAATGTTAATAACAATAAAATTTTGTTTTTCATATTATTCCTCCTTTTAACTTTAGTCCGTAAAACTAATACCTGTAATCGGGTTCAAGCATTTCAATAAGCTTTTTATCGTGATTATGGGCAAGATATGACTCGTCGTCAAGTATCATAGTTGCCATATTCTCTCTGTCGTAAGGTTCCCATTCCGGCAAATTTTCTGCAGAGGGTACGCCTGTCTTTGCAAAGTTTGCCCAAGCCTCGCTCATTGTATCGGAAAGTTTATCGTTTTCCACATTTGCAAAAACATACGGTATTTCGGCTGTATGGAATGAGCCTTGATCGCTTATCTGTTTTGTGAATAAATAGGAATATACCTTTGCGCCGTTCTGATCCGCCTTATGGGACATTATTTTTAGCATAGGCTTTCTTATAAAGGGTATCTACATACATGGCAGTTTCTGGGGCTTCATTGGGATAAGCCTTTTCGTATTCCGCCTTTTCTTCCTCTGTCATATCCGTATGCTGCTGAGTAGGCAAGAACATTGACCATTCGTTAAGATTGCTGCCTATAAGCAAGGGAATGTCCTTGCCTGCTTCTGCAAAGCCGTTCTCCGTAACAGGGTCTGTAGGGAGAAAATCTCCGTCAATAACAGGTTCCCATTCGTAGGCATAACCTTCGCCTATGGATACGGGTACTTTATATTTTTCCGCTATTTCGGCTTTTGCTTCGTCGGAGGCTTTTTGTATATCGGAAATACTTATTTTTTGTATTTCGTCAACAGTCTGCGGCGTAAGTCCCAGCTTTTCAAGGGTAAGTGCGCCAAGGTCTGCGCTTATTTCCTTATCTGTAAAATAAACTCCCATACCCTCTGTAGCGCCGCTTTCTACAATACCTTTGCCAAAAAGACCCTTTGCGTAAGGCGTTGTCATAAGGGCAAGGACTTTTGCACCTCCGCCCGATTCGCCGAATATAGTTACATTGTCGGGATCGCCGCCAAAGCTCTCTATATTTTCCTTTACCCATTCAAGAGCGTCAACTATATCCACAATGCCAATGTTTTCGGAATTTTTGTATTTTTCTCCATAAGCCGAAAGGTCAAGATGTCCCATAACATTAAGTCTGTGATTTACACCTACGACCACCACATCTTCTTTTTTGCTAAGGTTTGCGCCGTTGAACTGTTCCTCGTTTGCGCTGCCCGACGAAAAACCGCCGCCGTGAAGCCATACCATGACAGCACGTTTTTTATTGTCTGTTCCCGGAGTCCATATATTCAGGTTCTGACAGTTGTTGCTTGTGCCTACGCCGTCGTC
>CANRHR010000040.1 GCA_947630475.1 uncultured Clostridia bacterium
TCTCTTAAGGTTTTGATGTCGTCCTTTGACAGGCTGACATCTCCGCCTATATTCTTAACATTGCCTACATTTCCTATATCTTTGCTGCTGTTTATATCATTCCCTTCGCCCAAAAGCTTATTTGTTTCTTTAAGATATTTTGTATAGTCCTCTGCCTTGCCAGCTTCGTTATTACCCAAAATATCATTAAAAAGATCACCATTAAAAAAGCCCGATACCTTATCGGCTACGCCGTCCCCAAAATCTCTTCCTTTTTTAAAGGCATCTGTAAACCAACCGTCTTTAAAGGTTTCATATTTTTTCATTCCTTTGCTAAAAGCAGCTGACACATCTTCATATTCCTCTTTATTTCCCTTAAGCTCCATAGATTTGCTTAGGTATCCATCTGCCGCCTTAGTTAGTCCCGCAGAATCAAATTCTACAAACGGCAGTTTGTTAAGAGCATCTGCAATACTGCCAATTACATAAAATGCAGTTGAAAGAAGTCCATAAAATTCAGATTTGATAAAGCTTATCGAATTTTTAAATGCTATCTTCATGTTTTGCGCAACAGCTTTCAAAGCGTTCCATATACCTACAGCGATATTTGCAATTACCAAGCCCAAATTTTTAAAAAACTGAATGACAACATTCATGCCTGAGCAAATAACTCCAAAACCCGATTCTGCCGCACCCGTGAAGTGCGCTATGGCTGCGGCAACAGCGTACAATATTGCCAGCCAAGCAATGAACGCTATAACAATCCATGTTATCGGGCAGGCATACATTGCCGCATTTAAGCCTTCTTGTGCTGCCGTTGCTGCAAATGTTGCCAACGTTTGACCCGATGTTGCCGTTGCTACCAGACCTTTTACAAAAATCATGCCATTTTCAATACCTTTGGTAATACCGATAACAACATTATACGCCAACTGAGCCGTCTTAAGCAGTCCCAAAGCTGTATAATATGCGCCCAAAGCTCCCACAACGCCATAAATAATAGGAGATATCCAAGACCAATTATTTACAATAATCTGTCCCACAAATGCAAGGGCATTTGTTACGGCTTTCAGCGCATTAAGCAAGATAAAAATTGCAGGCAATGCAGCCTGAAATACTGAAACTATAGCTGTGCCTAAAGGCGCAAGAGAATTAAAAATATTTGTAACAACCGCCGCTATTATCGGCAGCATATTCTGAACATTATTAAGAATATTTTTAAAACCGTCACTGTTTCCAATCTCGTTAATTTTATCAAGCACAGGCTGAAACGCCATCAAAGCAGTACTTTTAAAAGATGTCCAAATCTGCGACCAAGTCATAGGCATGCTTTCAAATTCTGCATTGGTTTCATCCGCCGCCGCAAGCATGGCGTTTTTTACAATTTCAGACGTAATTTGCCCCTCAGCCGCCATATTTTTAAGCTGACCTTTAGGTACTTCCATATAATCCGCTATAGCTTGCATAACAGTTGGCACCTGCTCCATAATACTGTTAAATTCTTCGCCCCTTAAGACACCCGAACCCATAGCCTGTGTAAGCTGAAGCATAGCGGCATCAATGCCTGATGCTTCTGTCCTTGCAATAGCAAAATGCTTGTTAAGCTGTTCAGCAAATTCTATAACCTCATCATTACTGTTAAACGCATCTCCCGCCAAAAGTCCAAGCTTTGAAACAGTTTCGGCTGTCTGCATATAGGCACCTCTAGAACGCTGAGCGGATGCAAATATTTTATCTTGAAGATCTTCAACACTTCCTCCATCATCAACAATAAGATTAAGCCTTGCGGTAGTTTGCGTCATGGCATCGGAAATATTTATTATTTTCCCAACAGTTTGGACCGTTGCATATGCCGCAACGGCTCCCTTAATCATATTTGCCAACTTATTTGTCTGTTCAGCTCCATCTTTAACAGATTTGTTAAATCGCCCTTGCTCATTTGTATTATCTCGTATATATCGTTCAGTATCTCCTATCGTTTTTGAAAGCTTCAAATATGAACGGTTTGCCGCTTCAACATCCATATTTTTAACAGCATGATTCAGCTCTTCTTGTTCTCGTATAGCCTGATCCATCTGCCCTCTTAGCTGTTCAAGCTCTGTATTTGCTTTATCCGAATTAATATTCAAAGGATTGCTTTCTATTGCTTTAATACGCTGCTGAATCGCTGTCAAACGGCTTTGCATATTATTCATATCGGCGGCGGCACTTTCCGGAAACAAATCGGTTTGCGCTGCCGCTGCTGCAATTTTTTCCTGTGTACTGTTTAAAGTATTAAGCATATTATTTACACTTTGAATCTCTTGCTTAAATCTTTCAGTGTTTTCAGTATTAAACACTTTAAGATTGTCCGTTTGCCAAGTCGGTGTATTGGAAACTTTTGGAGAGGTTGAACCTACTTTACTGCTGTTTTCCGTAAATTCCAAAAGAGCCGCATTTGCTGAATTAATCGCATCTCTTGCATGATTTACAGAATCAATGTTTATATCAACATCTACCGCATCGTTCATGGTTCTTTGAAAATCTTCCATAGCCGAAAGACCTAAATTTACAGAATCTATCACATTATATAAAACATTAGTAAAGTTATCGGTTAGTACAATATCCGATCTGATTGTTCCCATCTTTTCACCTCTTTCTTGACCTGCTTTTTCTGTTTATTTTCTCCTGCTCTTTTTTTGCAAGCTCAGCATATATGCTGATAAAAGCATAAATAACAGCCTGTTCCCTTCTTGTCATTTTTATAAGCTCTTGAGGGAGAATATGCAGTTTAGTAAGCGCAAAATATGCGCAAGTTGTTTCTGCATCTTCCTCTTTTATCAGTTTTTTACTTCTTCAATCATCTCATTCATATCCGCTGAAAAGCCGCTCAGTTCCATTACATTCTTTACAATGGCCTGTATCTCTCCCGCCAAAAGGACTTTTGATATATACTGTTCGGGGGTTATGCAGCCCAAAGCCTTTATACTTCCCGAATCGTTAAAATTTGGCTCAATAACATTATTCATAAGTATAGAATAATTAAGCTTCATACTGTCAACCTCTGTTTTGCCCCTTTTGCCTATTTTTGTTGATGCTCGTCTTGCGTTTTCAAACTCCTTATCTGTCATAGCCTTGATTTTAAATTTTAAAATTTTTCCGTCTTTATCTTTAAATCTGTCGGAAATAATAACCTCTTCTGTAATGTTATCTATAGTGTTTGCGTTTAAAAA
>CANRHR010000041.1 GCA_947630475.1 uncultured Clostridia bacterium
GATGTTGATAAAGATTAAAGGAGGGAAAACAAAATGGAGAAATTAGAAGTTTTCAAAAATGAAGAGTTTGGAGAAATCAGGACAATCATTATTAATAATGAACCTTGGTTTGTAGGCAAAGATGTAGCGGAAATATTGGGATATGCAAATCCTTCAGAGGCTCTTGCAGAGCATATTGATATTGAAGATAAACTCAATAGTAAAACGCTATCGAGTTTTGAGGTGGACTTAGGACAGCGAGGAGGTTGGCTTATCAACGAAAGCGGTCTATACAGTCTTATCCTTTCAAGCAAGCTGCCGACAGCAAAAAAATTCAAACGTTGGGTAACCTCGGAGGTTCTTCCGGCAATCAGAAAACACGGGGCATATATGACACCTCAAAAAATAGAAGAGGTAATACTGAACCCCGACACGATAATAAAGCTTTGTCAAACTCTTAAGCAAGAGCAGGAAAAAAACAAGCTTCTTGAAAGTGATGTTAAACGAATGAAGCCAAAAGAAATATTTGCTGACGCAGTTGCGGCATCGGAAAAAAGCATACTTATCGGCGAGCTTGCCAAAATATTAAAGCAAAACGGCATAGACATAGGAGCAAACAGGCTTTTTGTTTGGCTCAGGGAAAATGGATATTTGATAAAGCGAAAAGGCAGCGATTGGAACTCACCGACACAAAAATCAATGGAAATGGGTTTATTTGAAGTAAAGGAAACAGCCATAACCCACTCAGACGGACACACATCAATCAGCAAAACAACCAAAGTAACGGGAAAAGGACAGATATATTTTATAAACAAATTTAATTTGGGAGCTTAAAACGAAGAAAACAGCGCAGGGAGTGTTTTTATGAATGATAAAAATCGTATATCCACCCGTGAGGCGGCAGCGATGCTGGGGATGGGTATAGAACAAATGCGGACTATGATGCGAAGCGGCGAATTAAACATAGGCTTCATAGCCAAAAACAAAGAAAGGGCAACTTATTACATATACAAAGACAGAGTTGAAGAGGAAAGAAAAAATAAAAACGGTTTGGCATAAAAGGGGGCTATAAAATGAAAAATTAAAGAAATAATCGCACAGCTTGAGGAATTGAAGATCGACCGGGAATCATTTCTTGACAAAGATGAACCATATAGCGTATTTCAACGTGATATAGATGCTTTGGATTCAGCTATCAAGATATTAACGCTGATGAAAGCTCTTACAGAATGAAATTTTAAGGGAGGCTATAAAATGACGGATTTAATAAAAATAAACTACGACAGTGAAAAACCTACGGTTTTGGGCAGGGATTTACATGAGGCTCTGGAAGTAAAAGAAAAATATGTTGATTGGTTCAATCGTATGCGTGAGTACGGATTTACCGAAAAGATCGATTATGTAGGTTTTTCCGAATTTTCGGAAAAACCTACGGGCGGCAGACCAAAACAGGATCACCTTATTACAATCCCAATGGCAAAAGAAATTTGTATGCTTCAGCGTTCCGAAAAAGGCAAGATGTTCAGACAATACTTTATACAAATCGAAGAAAATTGGAACAGCCCCGAGATGGTAATGAGCAGAGCCTTAAAGATGGCTGAGAGCAAAATTAAAACATTGCAGTCAATAAATTCACAGCTGACAGTTGATAACACAATCATGAAGCCTAAAGCGGATTATTTTGATGAGCTTGTGGACAGAAATCTTCTTACAAGCTTTAGGGAAACGGCAAAGCAGCTTGAAATTAAGGAAAAGGCGTTTATAAACTTTCTCATATCACACAAATATGTGTACAGAGATAAGAAAGGCAAGTTACAGCCGTATGCCGACAAAAATAAAGGCTTGTTTGAATTAAAAGAAACCTTTAACGAAAAAACAAATTGGAGCGGAACTCAAACGCTTATAACGCCAAAAGGTAGAGAAACTTTCAGATTACTTATGATAAACAATTAAAAATATAAAAGGAGGATATACAAAATGGTTAATGTAGTTGTTGAGGTTTGTCCTTATTGTGAATCAGAAAATACATATCTAAATTTAGATCCTGTAGAGTGTGGATACACAGCTTTATGCAAGGTTTGCGGCGAAAGAATTATGCTTTGCAGCGAGTGTCTTCGAGCATATGATAATGTAAACGGTGTATGTGATTTGGGTGAATATACAAAATGGGAAACATATTCTACAGCTTGTTTTAGGGATAGAAACATAGAGCCTGTATACCACTATTGTAGATATATAAATATATAAAAGGAGGATATACAAAATGAATGCAGAAGACAGAGAGTTAGCAAAAAAATTAAAGATAATTGTAAAAAATTACGGAGCTGAGGTTAAAAAACATGAATTGACAAATCAATTGACAGAGCTTATAAAAGCCGTAAGTTTAGAAAGAGCGGTTAACATAGGTCTTATATCGGTGGATAAGGAAAAGCTTAAAAACATCATGATTGAATCTTTGGCAAATGCCGTAATAGGTATAGATCAAATGCTTACAATCTACGAGTGCGGCGATGAAGTTTTTAAATTAGCCGAAGATAAATTGAACAGTGAAATTAAAAAAATATATGAAGAAACAAAAAAAGATTGTTAAAACAGTTCAAGTTATAGTACAAATTTTAATTTGCATAAGTATTAGAGAGGTGATAAACATGACATACGAAGAGGATTACAAAAGGCGCAGAGAGGCGGCGAGGCTGAGAGCCGAAGAGGTAAAAAAACGGCTTAATATTTCAATATCTGTATACATAACCGATTGGGAAGAAAAGCTTAAAGGCAATGATGTAAGCTATCCGATTGAAACGGTTGAACCTGAAGAACTTAGAAGAAGACTTACAAAAATAGAAGAGATGGCAATGTCAGAGTATGCCGCAGGAATCGGGGCTAAAATAAAACCAATTAAAAAAAGAAACTTGGAAGGATGAATAAATATCATTTATGACAAAGAAAAAGCCGCTTTTTAAAGCGGCAAACTAAAACCATTATAATTATAAAACAGAAAGGGAGAAAAAGCAATGGGAAAATTATTTGAATTATACAAAGTATCAGCCGAGCTTGAAGCCTTAATGTGGACTATAGTCAAAAAAGTGGACAGCTAAATGAAAAATATACCTACCGGGGTCAAGCGCCCGTGCGCTTGCCG
>CANRHR010000042.1 GCA_947630475.1 uncultured Clostridia bacterium
AAATTTAAGCTGAACGGAGGGGAAAGATTTAATCTTGAAGATGTGAATTATTTTTACACAGGCGAAACAGAGGGAGAATATTACAAGCTTAGGTGTGAAACAGCCGGCGAAGCCGGGAACAAAAGCTATGGCAGGCTCATACCCATAGATAACATAAGCGGGCTTGAAAGCGCAGAGATTTTGGATTTGTTTTACGAGGGCGAAAATGAAGAGGATACTGAAGCTTTTAGGAAAAGATATTTCGCAAGCTTTGAGGCCCTTGCATTTGGCGGGAATATAGCTGATTATAAAGAAAAAATGCAGAAGCTTAATGAAAATTATGAAATTTCACAGCGTGGCGGTGTGGGCGGTGTTAAGGTTTATCCCGTATTTAACGGCGGCGGCACTGTTAAGCTTGTTTTTGCAACAAGGGGAAATAACAAACCTACAAATGAATTGAAAGAGCTTGTACAAACTGCCGTAATGCCTTTAGAAAAGCCCTATCAAGGGGTAGGCTTTGCTCCTGTGGGGCATAATGTTACGGTTGAAGGGGTTACGGAGAGAATAATTAATATAAGCGCCGAGCTTACATTAAAATCGGGATACATAATTGATGATATTAAAGCATACGCAGAAAATGCTGTTGAAGAATATCTTTCAGAGTTAAGGGCGGCTTGGGCCGATGAAGAAAATATTATTATCAGAATAAGCAGTATTGAAAGCAGAATATTAAATATAACCGGAATTATAGACATAATAAATACAACTATAAATCAAAGTGAAGGGAATTTAAGCATTGGCGCCGATGAAATACCGATAAGAGGTGAGCTGATTGTTAATTAATTATCTGCCTAAATTTATGTAGGATATGAAAGAAATAAGATTCTATTATGAATTTGTATCTGCCGTAAAAATGACAGAAAGCTGAGGTTGAATGCTATGATAAAAATTATTAAAAAATTGGGCTTTGAATTTTTGTTCTGTTTACTGCTGTTGGCTTGTACTGCGATTGATTATATACAAAGCGGCAGTGCGGTAAGATTTTGTATTACGTTTTTATGGCTGTTAATAGTTATTTGGCGTTGTATTAAAGTCATATTGGAAGATGAATAGCAAAAAATATTTGAAGGGAGGTGATGTCATGAGTACATACGAATTATGCAAAAGCTTGATTCAAAAGAAAAGCAGTATTGTTACTGCCGAGAAACTTGACGTATTTTTGCTTGCAGAAAGAATAGGCGAGGAGGAATATATTGAGCTTGTAGAGCTTCTTAATGCTTCAAAGGAATAATTTATTTGGACGGGTTTAAAGCCCGTCCTTTTTTAAGGGGGATATTACTATGGAGAAAATTATAAACAGAGTGAATATTATTTATGGGGGAATAGTTACGGCTTTAACTGCACTTTTTGGGCAGTATTGGTTTTTATTTATTGGCTTTTTAATATGCAATATTATTGATTATGCAACCGGAATTATTAAAGCTAAATATTTTAACTGCAATGAAAATTCTAAAACAGGAGCAAAAGGTGCGTTAAAAAAGGTGCTGTATTGGGTTGTTATATATCTTGCGTTTTATGTATCCAAAAGCTTTTCCGAAATGGGTAAGCTAATAGGCATAGATTTAAGCTTTGTTGTTATTTTCGGCTGGTTTACATTGGCTGTATATTTGGTTAATGAAATAAGAAGTATTCTTGAAAATTTGGTAGAGATGGGTGTTAAGGTTCCATCATTTCTGATTAAAGGACTTGAAGTTACCGAAAAAGCCATTGATAAGATAACAAAAAATGACTGAAAATTTTGGAGGGGTGCTTATGGCTAAAATAGTTTATAATGATTTGGTTAATTACCGTAAGCTTAAGGCAAGTTTAGCTCTTTTGAAAGAGCAGATAAAGGAATGTGACGCAATGATTTATGATATCTCAGCATCCAAAATTACACAAGAGGGTAAATCAAATATCAAAAAAATCGACAAGATCGGTAATGTATTATCAAAAGCGGAAAGTTTGAAAGAGCATTATATATCCGAAATGGATGAATGCATCAGCCAAATGAAGAAAATAACTGATGCCTTGAAGACAGTTAAAGATTCGGAGCATAGACGAGCTGTATATCTTCATTATGTTGTAGGGTTGCCAGCCTATTTAGTTACCGATAAAATGAACATATCAAATAAAACCTTTTACAGATATTGTACAAAAGTCTTAAAAGATTTGGGATTATCAAGGTGTTAGTATAAGCATTTTTGTGACTATTGAGGATTGATGAATTTATTATAAACAAAATAATAAAGATAAAAAGAATCTAAAAACAAAGCTATAAATCAATAAAATAAAACAACTTAAAAAATTAATAACAAAATATCATAAGTCACTTTATTTATAAGACAATTAATTGTATAATGTTAAGTAAATAAAAATAAGGGAGGTGATTAAAATGTCAAGAGATGAGTTAAAATAACTCATAGTTGAAGCCGGTGAAAGATTGTACGGCGACAAAGACAGTCATGTATATACTGCGGCATCAATCTTTACGGCTGAGTTTCTTAATGCTGTTGAAGAACTTATATTGGAAGTTTTATGTAGTATTGAAGAAATCAAAGACGCCGAAAATACAGATTCAGATGAGAAGGAGTGATTGTATATAAATAAAAACAAATCCTGTCTGGAATTATCGGACAGACTTTGTTTTTATTTGAGTAAGATTTTACAAATGTTTTTATGATGAAAAGTTTTTAAAATTTTTGCAGTTTAATTGACAAAACCTTTTCAAAGGGATGTTTTTTCTCTTTGAAAAGGTTTTTGCTTTTTTTGTCAAGTTATCTGCAAAATTTTGCCAAATTTCATGCACGCTTACA
>CANRHR010000043.1 GCA_947630475.1 uncultured Clostridia bacterium
CTTTCAAGGCACAGCTCCCGAATTTCAGATATTGACGGAGGGTATTTATGTAAACTGATATGCTGCAAAACAGCATTCGATAAAACCTCGTAATCTATGTCCTTAAGCAATTCATACCACAGCTCAGAGGACTCCGGAGAATCCAAAGTTTTAAAATTCGGATACGCAAGCCTTACCCCGTTGAAAATCTTAAGGAAATCAACCTTGCTAATCATTAGCCCATTCCTCCATCATTTTCTTCCAGTTATCGGAATTGTTATTGCTGCTCTTCTTTAACACGCCGCCCCTATCCTGCTCCTTTTGCAGCCAACCGTTTATAAACCGCCGTATTCCTTTTTTGGTCTTACGCCTCGTAGGGTTGCTGTCAAGCCAGCCCTTCATATTCCGAAGCTGCTGCATAACATCAACTGCAGGGTATAAGTCAGTCCAGGCAATTATATCAACGCCGTAAATGGGGTAATCCTCTCCTGTGTTTAAAGCCAAAGAAATAACAGGCGGCTCTGTTTCCTGCTCTGAGCTTTCGCCGTAGGTGAAAGGCTCGGAGCATAAAGAAGAAATATTATTTGCCTTTGTATTTGTATTCGTATTCGTCTTTGTATTCTTATTTGTCTTTGTCTTGGGTTTTTTCGCTTTTGTTGGGTTTTCAGAAAAACCGTTCGCTTTATTTGGGTTTTCGGAAAAACCGTTCGCTTTTTTAGGTCTGCCGCCTTTTTTGCCATTCTCTGCATTCTTTTCACATTTCTCTCTGTATGATTCCTGACTTCGGGATATATCCGCCGAAATAAATGAAAAAGCCATTAACGCCATTCCTTCTAATTTGGGTTTAATTCCAAACTCGCCATAGTCAAATAATGCCATTAACAACTTACCCCGTTCCTCGTCAGATAAAAGCTCCAACTGTGTGCGGTAATCATAAAAGAGCATAAAATACTTCATTTCCCTTGCCATTTATAGCCTCTCCTTCCTCATAATTTTAAGCCGGGAGAGGCTTAACCTTTGCTTTTATATACTGTAATGGGGTAATGTTCCTGTAAATATCCTTCATAAAGCTCAGCATTCTTGGCAGCGTTCTTCTTTGCCTGAAGCTGGATCGCCTCCGCTAATAAATCTATATCAAAGAAAATACGCCCTCTCCCTGTGCCGATTTTTATATAAGGGAAATCACCTCGCTTGGCTCCGACTGTCAAAGCATATTTTGATAATCCCGTAGCTTCGGCAGCCTCCGATATAGTTACAAGCTTTTTCATAACCTCACCCCTTTTTCAGTATCTAATAAATCACTGACAGAACATTCCAAAACTGCACAAATACGATTAATTGTATCCATTTTTAACCCTTTCTTTTTTTCGTTTCTAATAGCATAAAGAGTATTTTTTGAAATTCCTGTTTTTTGTGAAAGTTCCTTGATGCTGGTTTTTCGCATTGCCAATAATATAGCTAAATTTGTTTCCATTTACTGCTACCCCTTTCTTTTTGAAAATATATATTGTCATTTATTTATTTTCTATTATATTATAGTAATAAGTATTTGTCAATATGTAAAGACTACTTTTCACGTAAACGTGATTTACTGTTGACATAATAACAAGAACCGTTTATAATAATATAAAAACCATTATCAGAGGAGGTTGTGAAAATGCTTTTATCAAATTTGAAAGTTTTACTGTCAGAAAGAAATTTAACAGCAAAAAAAGTTTGTGAAGATACGGGAATATCTCGTCCCACGCTGGGAGCTTTAATTAATAACAAAGGTACTGGAATACAATTTGACACTATTGATAAATTATGTTCTTATTTAGGTGTTATGCCAAACCAATTACTTGTTTATAGTCCATACAACTATGAAATCAGGTTAGATAATAACTTTAGAAATTTAAGAGAACTGGAGGAATATATTAACTTTTTATTTGAAGCATATTTAAGCGATGAAACCGAAATAAGTCTTCCATCACGACCAGATTTTATAATTGATATAACCTTTTACAAGCATAAAAAAGAGGAAGTTGCTCTTTGTCTATCTATCGATTATGATATTGACTTAGATCTTAATTCATTTTGGGAAGATAATGAGGAAGATTCTTATGAATTCACTATCAAATTTTCTATTTGTAGTGTGGATTGGGATTATTATAGATTTGATGATAATTATGAAGAAGAATTACATAAATGTAAATTAATATGGCAATTAATGCCACAACTTTTTAAAAGCAAAATGAAAGATGATATTATATCCGCCATAGCCTCTGAAATTGATAGTTTTACTATTAACAATAAAAATATCGAAAATGTTAATATAAACATTTTATCCAAATGTGAAATTGTACCATCTGAATTCCCATTATAAAAATTTTAGGGCGGTGATTATATGGCAACAATAGAAAAAAGACAAAATAAAAATGGAACTGTCACTTACAGAATTACGGTATCGGCAGGCTACGACATAAGCGGCAGGCAAATAAGAAAAAAATGAGTTTTAAGCCATCTCCAAAAATGACAGAGAGACAGGTTGAAAAGGCTGTAAATATGGCTGCTGCTGAATTTGA
>CANRHR010000044.1 GCA_947630475.1 uncultured Clostridia bacterium
CGCAGAGGAATGGGCTGTCAGCCATCGATACAAGGGCAAGGCGGTCAGGATATGGAGCTGCTGCGCTCCCGGATCGAAGGGAAGCCGGGAATGGGCGTTGCAGGAAGCAGAACTGAGCGACAGCGTAGAGGAACGAAAGCAACAGCTGAAGGAAAGGAGCGAGCAGTGATGAAAAAATACATATGCGACAGATGCGGTGCTGACATAACGGACAGCGGAGCGTTCGGGGAGGTGCTGGTGCGGATTTACAAATCCCCGGAGTTTGATACGCCGTTCGAATGGATGACAGGAGAAAACGAGGGGACACATTACTGCAGGAAATGCGCAGAGGAAATCACGGATTTTGTAAACAATCCACCTACGGCGGCAGAGTCGGAACCCAAGAAGGGAAAGCCGATGAAGGAAGAAAGCAAAAAGCCGAAACGCCGGAAGATAGACTATGGGAAGATCATGGCTCTCAAAAACGCCGGATGGGACAACGGCAAGATCGCAGAAGAGATACACATGACAAAAGCGGCAGTAGCCACGGCAGTCAGCAAATGCAGGAAGGAAGGAATGCTAAATGAAGTGCAGGAATAACGGGAGATATACCACTACGAGGAACGTTTACAAGAGTGTCAAGAAGTATGACCACTCGCAGTTTGATGAATTCTGCACGAGGGTGTATTTAGAGGGATTCAAGGACGGAGCGGAATCCGTCTCCGGCGTGGATATTGAGGAAGTTACGGCTAGGATCGCCACAGTAAAAGGAATCGGAACGGTAAAGATGGCGAAAATCAGGGAAGCCATGGAGAATTTGTTCAACGCACACAGAGGGAAGGAGGAAATCCCGGAATAAAAGCCATAATGATTTTACAGCCCTACGCCGCACTGATTGCTGCAGGGATAAAGGAATATGATATGCGGGAAGGAAGGAAAGATGGAAAAATGATTATTTACATCTGTTCGCAAATGCGAGGGCTACCGCCCTACACGAAAGACAAGTACAACAAAAATTTGAAGAAAGCGGCAGAATACTGCCGAAAGGTGGCGGCAGATGGATACACGCCAATCGCGCCGCACCTGTTCTTCGCCGGATTCCTCGATGACCAGAACCTGGAGGAACGTGCAGACGGAATTAGGATGGGCATGGAGCTGCTGGAGAAATGCGACGAGGTCTGGGTGTTCGGAGCAGAGGAAGGAATCAGCGAGGGAATGAAAGCAGAGATCGAACGCGCAAGGGAAAAGACAATACCCGTGCGGTATAGATAAGCAGGAAACAAGGCAGCCGAGGGAAAACCTCCCTGCCATAACCATCAGGAAATGACAGGGAGGATATAACGATGTCAAACGCCAAAAACAAAAAGCCGACCGTGGAGGAAATCATAAACAAAACGGTGCTGGCAACGCGCCTGTCCTGCGCAAGAGAGACCAAGGACACATTCAAAGCAACGGAGAAACGGCTCTACGCCTACCCGCTTCTACTAGCGAAAATCCAGGACGATAAGGAGATGATCGCAGAGATTGAGATGTACGGGCTGTGCGAGAAAAGTCACAGCATAACCCGGTTTATTCGGAGCGGCATACGCTTGGACCCAGAGGAAATCAAGGCCGGCATCCTCATGGATTTGAGGGCGCAGGTTGCCAACGACACCCACGAGACCATGAGAATCGAAAAAGCCCTAGCAAAGATCGCCGACGATGAATATCACGATATCATCAAGTACAAGTATTTTGAACAGAAATCAGACGAAGAAATCGCCGACTTGATCCACTGCACTACTCGAACCGTGAGGACGCACAAATCCGCGTTGGTAGGGCGTTTGTCGGTGATTTTGTATGGTGCGGGGGCTTTGGAGTAAAATGCCAAAATGCGTTTCCAAAAGTGTGCCTTGCACGGCTTCCAAATAAGAGATATAATGATTTCAATATCAAAAGTGTGCCATAGGGAGCCGTTGCGATAATAAAGCGCAGCGGCTCTTTTTGTTGCACCGGGAAGGAGGAATGCCAAATGGCAAAAAAGAATAAAACAAGAGCAAAAGGCAAGCTGAATGTAACATACCAGACCGAGGCAGAAGCACGGGCAACCGCTGGCGGCATTCCCGTTTTCTGCGCTTTCGACAAGCTGATCGACCCGAAAGACTTGGTCGGGAATCCGAGAAACCCGAAC
Source organism: uncultured Clostridia bacterium (assembly GCA_947630475.1). Lineage (GTDB taxonomy): Bacteria > Bacillota > Clostridia > Lachnospirales > CAG-274 > CANRHR01. The sequence goes on from CANRHR010000044.1 coordinate 2,150, forward strand.
CAGCACTCGCTGGAGCAGATAGAACTGCTGGCACACATCATACAGTCACAGGGCTGGCGTGCTCCGATAACTGTGAGCAATCAGAGCGGATTTGTGGTGCGAGGACACGGGCGGCTGGCGGCCGCACTCTGTTTCGGAGCTGAGTGCGTCCCGGTCGATTATCAGAACTACGCAAGTGAAGCGGAGGAATGGGCCGACCTGATTGCAGATAACCGCCTCGCCGAACTTTCGGAAATTGATAACACCAAGATAGCAGACCTCATAGCGGAAATGGATACGGGAGAAATCCCAATGATCCTGACCGGGTATGACGAAAGCGAGATTGAAGATATCCTCGCGGCGATTGCAGACCAAGAGGGAGAAGAAGCAGACGGCGTGGATGACGAAGCAGCAACCCCGGACCTTCCAATGACGAAGCCCGGAGACCTGTGGATCATGGGAGACCACAGACTGATGTGCGGGAGCGCGGCCGATCACGAAGCCGTGAAGCTGCTTATGAGCGGAGAAAAGGCGCACATGGTATTTACCGACCCGCCCTATGGAGTGAGCTACGTCAGTCAGAGCGGCGCATTTGAGATGCTCGAAAACGATGATAAGCAAGATGACACACTGGTGCAGGAACTTCTGCTTCCGGCATTCAGACATTCGGCAGAATTCACGATTGACGATGCCGCGTTTTATATCTGGCACGCCAGCAGTACACGGCAGGATTTCTACTACGCGATGACCGCCGCTGGACTGCAGGAACGGCAGACTATCATCTGGGCAAAGAACGGCATCGTCCTCGGACACGCGCACTATCAGTGGGCGCACGAGTCGTGCTTTTACTGCTCTAAGGGGAACGAAGCTCCTCGGTTCTTTGGAGATCGCGCACAGCACACCGTGTGGCGCGTGACATGCAGAGCCAGCGGGACGATGGAGACCACTATAGCCGGAGGAATCACGATCACCGACGGCAACGGGAGCAAGATGCACATCACAGATAAACCGCCGAAGGATAAGAAAAGCCGCTTCATACGGGTGGATAAAGATAAAGGCGTTTATCTTTTCGCTCCGGGAAAGGAAACGACCCTCTGGGAAGTCAACCGTGAGACAGGAACGGAACACCCCACCCAGAAACCTGTCGAGCTTGCGACACGGGCAATTGAGAACAGCACACAGGAGGGAGAAATCGTTATGGATCTGTTCGGAGGAAGCGGCACAACGCTGATCGGCGCGGAGATGACGCACCGCAAGGCAAGATTGATGGAACTCGATCCGAAATACGCAGACGTCACGGTGAACCGCTACGTTCGGATCACGGGCAATGTCGGCGTGATTTGCGTTCGGGACGGAAAGGAGATACCATATGCGCAGCTGAAGCAGGAAAACGACGTGGCAAACGGCCGGGAAAGCGAACTGAGGTGATGACATATGAGAAAGCGAACGAGCGCGGACCCGCCCGAATTATGGGAGCGTCAGCCGGGTGAAGGAGCCCAGGCGTTCAATGCCTTTGCAGCCTACCGGAACAGCGGAATCGACGGTAAGCGACGCAGCTTACAAAAGACTGCCGAAAGTCTGACCAAAAAAGACGGTTCCCATTACAGCGTGGGGACATTGAAAGAGTGGAGCAGAAAGCACAATTGGCAGGTGCGTGTGGACGCATTCGACCAAGAGATGGACAGACAGGTGCAGGAAGAACTGATAAAAGGGAAAACCGCTATGTTGAAGAACCATATCGGCATAGCAAAAGCGATGCTTACGAAAGCCCTGAAAAGTCTGCAGAGAATGCCGGATGACGAACTCACACCGCAGGACGTGGCGAGGTTTGTTGATACAGGTTCAAAA
>CANRHR010000045.1 GCA_947630475.1 uncultured Clostridia bacterium
GAATGGAAGAAAATATTTCTGAAATACCAATAAACAATCTTTATAATTTTAAAAATCATCCCTTTAAAATTACAGATAATGAAAAAATGGAAGAATTAATCGAAAGTATTAAAGAATACGGAGTTCTAAGACCTATTCTTATAAGAAAATCAGATAATGGATATGAAATTGTATCGGGTCATCGCCGAAAACACGCCTGTGAGATTTTAGGCAAAAAAACAATTCCGGCTGTAATCAGAGAATTAGATGATGATGAAGCCACAATAATTATGGTTGACAGCAATCTGCAAAGAGATAAAATTCTTCCATCCGAAAAAGCCTTTTCGTATAAAATGAAGCTTGATGCTATGAAAAGACAAGGAAAAAGAACCGATTTAACTTCGTCCCAAGTTGGGAGAAAGTTAAGATCAGATGAACAGCTTGCGGAAGAAACGGGAGAAAGCCGTAATCAGATACAAAGATTTATAAGGCTTACAAGCCTTAACAAAGATTTGCTTGAAATGGTTGACACAAATAAAATACCTTTTAATACAGCGGTCGAGTTATCTTATTTAAAGGAAAATGAACAGAAAATTTTATATACGGCAATAATTGAGTACAAAACAATTCCGTCAATGAAACAGGCGGTAAGGCTTAAAAATTTCAGCAAACAAGATAAGCTTGACAAAAATGTAATAGAAGCTGTTATGACAGAAAAAACACAAACGCCTATAAAGATAAATATTACAGAAAAAAATCTTAAAAAATATTTTCCTGAAGAATATACTCAAAAACAAATGGAAGATGTTATATACAAACTTCTTGCAAATTGGGCAAATAAAATCAACGAAAATCAATAATCAAAGGAGGTCTTTAATATGGATTTTGACGAAGCTTTAGATAAAATGTTTGAAAGCGAACCTGATTATAAAATAGATGAATATTTGGGAAAAATTTGCGATGAAATAGAAAAAGGAAATATGAAAATTGATTTCAGAGATAAATTTTTCAGTAAAGCTATAAATGAATACGTTCCCAAATGGAAAAATATGAACGGCAATATTTGTGTTTACTATGTTTATGATGATGAAACTTTTGTTTATTTTCCGTTTGTATCGATTGAAAAATTTTATGAAAATTATTTTGAATCCGGAGCCGCTGTAATTGATTTTAATGATACGGTTATAGATTCGGGAAATAATAAAATTCTGCAAAGATGGAAAACCGAAGATAATGCACTTTTTATTCTTGATGATATAACATTGGAGTATGAAGTTGCCGCATATTATCTTAGCTGGGGAAGTGAAAGAAACAGATTTTTAAAAGAAAACTTTCCCGATATTTATTTAAAAAAGAAAAAAGACAACACTCTTTTCTTTCATTTATATGAGATTGGCAAAATCGGATTTGAGCTTCAAATAGAGCTTACAGATAAAATTGCAAAAGATGAAGGTGTCGATGGAGAATTAAAAAAATCGGATATGATGGAATGGGTAGGCAGAATGAATAACATAAAAAACAGAGTTGAAGAAGTTATAAGAAATAAAATTATATATACGGAGATTTATGAAAATAACTGATAATTTTTAATGTTTAAGTGTCGAAAAAGTCCCGCAGGGACTTTTTCGAGAGAAAACAGATGTATAAACAGCTCATTCCATCGGGATTAAAAATCCCTTGAAACTCGCTGTTTTCCTCGGCGGAAGTGAATTCCGCCTGTGGATTATAAGTCTGCGACGCTTTAAGTTACTTGTTCAAAGTAGTTTTTTTGAAAATCTGACAGCTTAAATTTAAGCTGTTTTTTTTATGCTTAAAAAGAGGTGATTTTATGAAAAAAAATAAATACAAAGAAGTAGCGGAAATTTTAATAAATAAAAAAAATCAAGTAGCTTCTTCCGAAGAAAATTGGAAAAAATTTTTAAAACAATCATCAAATTTTTATAAATACAGTTTTGACGATAAATTACTTATACTGCATTATCGTCCCAATGCTACAATCTGTGCTTCATTTGATTTTTGGAAAAATGAAAATAAAACGCCCGTAAAATATGGAACAGAAAGTATTCCTTTAATTAAGGACGGCAAAATTTATGCCAATATTTTTGATGAAAGCGATACAACAGCAACAGAAAAAATAAAGCAGTGGGAAATAAATGCAGAAAATCATACGCAGATAGCAAAGATATTATCAAAGAGATTTGACTCAAAACATACAGATATAGGAAATATTTTAATTAATACAACAGAAAGACTTTTTGAAGTAAATTCTGAAAAATTTTTAAATGAATTAACAGCCTTAAAATCCTCGGGATATTTTTTATCCGATTTAAATGAAAGCGAATTGTTTAATAAAGCAAAAACTTTAATTTTAAGCAGCGTAAAATATACAGTAGCTTCAAGAACCAATTCGCCAATCAATGAAAGTGAGTTTGATTTTTCTTCTCTTGAGCTTTTCAGCCGCCTTGGATTGATAACCTTTATCGGTTCGGCTGCGGATACTCTGTCAAATAAAATTTTAAAGGCAATCGGCAAAGAAGTTAAAGCTCTTGAAACAGAATCAACAGAAGTAAAAAACGATATTTTCAATTTTTACAAAGGAAGAAATGAAGATGAAATTAATCTTATTTATAAAAATGAGAATGGAGATTATGTTTCTCTTTATTTCAGTTTTGAAGCAATAAAATCGGCTTATGAGAAATATCCCGATAAAGATGAATTTTTTAAATATCTTGCAGAAAATGCCGATACCGAAGAAATTGTCATTAAAGATGAAAATGTTGAATTTTATAATCATATGACCAAATTAATCAACTCCGAGAGCAGACTTTTATTTTCCGGTTTTAGTGAAGATTCTGCAAACAAGCTGATTGAATTGGCAAAAAGCAAGCTGCCTGATGATGATAATTCGACTTTGGAAAAAATTGAATATAAATCAGGAGATATAATCGGAAATACTCCTTTCAGATATATTCCTAAAAAGACATACAGAAAAGTATCCGCAGAAGTTATTGACAAAATATCAAGCGATTTTGACAAAGCAGCTATAAAATACAGCGGACGGGTAAACAATGACGACACCATTACATTTACTTTTGACGGAAACAGAGCCGATGAAGCCGTTAAAATCATTGAAATGTCAAAAAATGAAATAACGAAAAATGAGATACAAAAAAGTGAAAAAAGCTTTGCCCAACAAGTTGATGATGTGTTAAATGGGAAAATGCCTTTTTATAATGCTTTAAAAGTTTGTGATACCCCTCAGATTTTACTTGACGTTGGCTGCGAAAAATTGCCAGTGCTTTATACTCAAAGGCATTTAAAAAATGCTATAAAGCCTATTGATGAAATAAAACATTATCATGGATTAAACATAGAGCAAATTAAAAAATTACCTGATTTAATATCAGATCCGATTATGATTTTTGATTCAACAAGTAAATCTGATAGTATCGTAGTTGTTACTTCTGAATTCAGTAATGATAATCCTATAATTGTAAGCATTAAACCAAATGGTAAAGGAAAATATGAAGTTGAAGAAATAGATGCTAACTTCATAACAAGTGTATATCCAAAAAATAATTTTTTAAATTTTTTCAACAAAGCTATTGAAACCGATAATATATTATTTTGTGACAAAATAAAAAGCCAAGTTTTGTTTGAAAGATGGGGACTCCAATTGTCCGAATTAACAAACAATCTTGACTATGATGTTATTATACATCATAGCAGAAACATTGTCAAGCCCCAAAATAACCTTAAAAATAACTCTCAAGAATTGCAAACAGAAAAGACAGCAACTTTTTCCGCTCAAGAAATAGAAACGGCAAGAAAAACAAATCTTGTCGATTTTTTAAGTATAAACGGTGAAGAGCTTAAACGTGTCGGAACAAATGAATACACCTTAAAAGCACACGACTCTATGAGAATTTCAGAAAATAAATTTTTTTGGAACTCAAGAAACACAGGCGGAAATGCTGTTGATTTTATGCAAGTATATTATGGGCTTGATTTTCAGAGCGCTGTAAAAAATCTTCTTTCATACAATGGCGTTAATCTGCCAAACCGAACAGAGCCGGAATCAACCGACAAAAAATCAGAAGAGAAAAAGCCTTATAATCCCTTGCCCTATGAGCTTGATGAAAAAACAGACAAGGTTTATCCGTACCTTGTCAATATAAGAATGATTGATGAAGATATTGTAAAGGAGCTTACGGAAAACAGCTCAATAGCTCAAGATATAAGGGGTAATGCCGTTTTTAAAATTTTTGATGAAAACAGAAACTTAAGCGGCGCTGAAATAAGCGGTACTTCGGGAGCAAAATATAAAAGAATAACCGAAAAAAATGCAAACGCCTTTATCGTTAACGCAAAAAATAATCCTCAAAAAGCAAATTTCTTTGAATCTGCCATAGATTTATTAAGTTACTACAGTCTGCATAAAAACGAAGATTCCATTTTAATTTCTATGGCAGGACTTAAGGATATAATTGTCTTAAATGCAATAAAAAAATATTCTCTTAAGCCTGAAAACTGTTTTATTTCAGTGGATAATGATAAAGCCGGCAAAAATTTTGCCCAAAAAATGAAGAATAATTATGGTATATCATCTTATTTTTTAACGGAAGATGAAAGCTATATCAAATGCCAAAATAAGGAAAATATAAAGGATTGGAATGACCTTTTAAAAAAAGTTAAAACAGAAGCAGCAGAAAAAACTGAGAAAAATATTAAAAAAACTCAGGCTGAAGAAACAGACGAAAAAAAATCATCCTCCAAAGTTTCAGAACTTAATATTGGTGATGTTATATTATATGAGGACAAAAAACGTGAAGTTAAAGAAATAAATGAAAAAGAAATAACTCTTAAAAACCTTGATTCTCCCGATTACGGCGGTATAATGGCAGGCACTTCCGATGTCCTTGCTTATGACGGCTGGCAGGAGGATATGGAGCAAAAGGGATTTGAGATATTACAAAAGTCGAAAACAGAAAACATTGTTCCTCAAAACAGCTCACAGATCGAGCTTATGTCAGACGGTAGCTATACAGACAATATATTATCACCCAATAAGAAAACCCAGGCTGAAAAAACAGACAAAAGAAAAGCTAATGTCGAAACTTCGTCCCAACTTGGTACAAAGTTGGAAATAACTGAACAGATTTCAATCATCGAAAAGCCCAAAAACTTTGTTATAACCGACAATAATTTTGGCGTTGGCGGGGCAAAAGAGAACTTCAATAGGAATGTAGAAGCAATCCGTACTTTAGAAAATATTGAGGGCGAAAACCGTACCGCCACATCGGAAGAACAAAAGATTTTAGCACAGTATGTCGGCTGGGGCGGTCTTTCCGATGCCTTTGACAGCAGCAAAAGCGCATGGTCGAAAGAATATCAAGAGTTAAAAAACTTGCTTACGGAAGAAGAATATATTTCTGCACGTTCTTCTGTTTTAGATGCACATTACACTTCTCCGACTGTCATAAATGCAATATATAAAGTTTTAAATAACTTAGGCTTTAAGAATGGAAAAATTCTTGA
>CANRHR010000046.1 GCA_947630475.1 uncultured Clostridia bacterium
ATTTTATCTTTTGCATATTTCATTATTTCTACAGCTTCATTGAATTTTTTTATTTCAGCTTTATATTTTTCCGTTTCCAAAGGATTAAGCTCTTCCGATTTTGTCTGTAAAATTTTTTTATAATTTTGTGCAGTTATTTTAAGTCGCCAATAATTTTTAACAGCGTTTTCTGTTTTTATGTATTTTGAAATTTCTTCATTTAATTTTTTTATTTCCTCTGTTTTTTCCTCAATTTTAATTTTTTCTTCGTTATACTGTTTATATATTTTGTAAAAAAACGGCAGACCTGTTTCATTTATACCATAATTTTCTTTTAAAAATAATTTTGCATTGTTAAGTATTTTTGAATTTTCTCCTGCCATCCAATTGGATAATTTCCCATCAGATACAGAGTTTATATCATAAAGTTTTTGAATTTTTTCTCTGCATATTTTTTCATATTCCTGCTTAAACTTCAATCTGAATTTTATAACATCGGCTTCATAATCAAATCCGATTGATTTTCCTCTTATAAAATTTTCACCGTTTTTTTCTTTAAAGGCTATATGTTTATTTTCTTTTATCTCAATACCTTTTCTTTTCATATCGTCAATAAAATCCTTAAAGCAGCTGCATTTTTTTATTGATGAATCAATTTCAGTTTTAATTTTTTTCCTTACCGTAGTATATTTTGTTTTATTTTCATAAACATAACGATGATTTTTTGGTGTGCTTTTTTCATTTGATTTTATCCTTTTTTCTATGGCTGAAAGTGTATAGCTCATGCTTATTGAAGTAGATCTTATGAATTTTTGCATATCAGCGCTTTTAAACGATATGTACATATTATTTTTGGGGAACTTTAATGTGTAGCCAAGTTCCTGCATAATTGCAGTAAAGTCGCTTAATGAATTTGCTTTTTTTATGCTTTCGTCTATGTCATTTTTTAATTTTTCCGTTTTGCTTTTAGAATTTTTTTCAATAACGGAAAGTCCGTTCTTTCTGCAAAGCCCATCGGAAACATCACGCATTTCGTAATAATTTTTTTTGTTTGTATGCAATTTTTTTTGTGTCACGGCATTTACAGAATTAAAAATTATATGATTGTGAATATGATCTTTGTCTGTATGAGTTCCGATAACATACTGAAAATTGGGAAATTTATCTTTCATAAATTCTTTTCCAATTGCCAAGGCTTGTTCGGGTGAAATATTATCTTCCGGACTGAATGACTGAATTATATGCCAAGCTAAAATATTTTTTCTGTTGGATTGCTCCGAATAATTTATTTCTTTTGCGTTAAGCTTCGTCAATTTAAAGCAATCGAAAGCTGTATTAATTCCGCAGTTATACGAATCGGCATATAAATTGTTATTTGTTTTTTCTTTTTTTATGGCATAATCTATAGCTTCACTTAAATGTGATTCATTGTGAATAGGAAAAATTTTTATATATGCCAAGCTACAATCCTCCTTTGGTTTTCTTTAGAATATCGGAATAATATTTTATTAAATTTTCGATGTTTGTCAACTTGCTTTTTATTTCTTCAATATCCTCTTTGTAAATATTTTCCGTCATATTAACTCTGTGTGCAATTTGATTTATGTTTGTCCCTATTTTGCTTATCTCATAATTTATTTTTATAAGCTCGTCCAAGTCTACTTTAAATATTCTTCCAAAAATCAGCATATGACAGCAAAATTCTCTGAAAGTTTTAAAACCGGAAAGTTTAAATTTTTGTAAAATTATTTCTTTTTCTTTATCGTCAACTCTAAAAAAAATTTGGTTGCTTCGTTTTCTTTTATTCATAATTTTTATTTCCTTTTTGTTTATTTTTTATCTTTTGCAATTACATTTTTGAAAAAAATCAACAAGGGGTTTGGGGAATTTTCCCCAAATAGGTCTTAGGGCAATCGCCCTAACAAGCAAGCAGTGGCTAGCCCACTGCTATGCTTGCAAAGTTTTGTAAACCTTATTTTATGTATGATTTTGCGACATTGAAAAATGAATTAAAATCTTAAATTTATTATAAAATGATAAAACACTTTTTGTCAATATTTCCCGTAAATCAAGCCGTAAATCAATAAGAGTAAATAATAAAAAATAACGTCTTATCAACATTTCATATGACTTTTTTGGATAAAGTATCAAAAATTTGTGGATAATTTTATTTTTTCTATTGACATTATCTAATTTTGTTTGTAATATTAATTTATATAATTGAATAAAAATTACTGCAATAACGTTTGGTTTTCAGTGTAGCCATTGTTTATATTTCGCCAAGACCATGTGGCATACGATAAAATATGCAAACAACATATGATTTCTGTTACGGATGTTATAATTATCATGAACATCATAAAAACAGGCAATGAACGTGCAAAGCGATAAAAATATGGAACAAATCCGATTTTGCAGTTTGGATTGCGATAATACTGAAGCCTTATAATGATACTTCCGTTCGGCTAACTTATCAGTGAGGAACGGTTCGCCCACAGGAATGGGGAAAGGTGAAATTCCTATGTGCGCAGCAAAGCGCAGTTTGCAGTTAATATTTTTTTATTTCAGAAATTTTATTTTTTATTGATAGTTTATTGTATAATATCTGTATGCTTTGTTTGGATAGTTTTAACTTCATTTACTAAAAATGTTTTGGAGGATAAAATATGAAAAGCAAAATTACGGCATTATACTGTAGATTATCAAAAGATGACGGCACCGATGGTGACAGCAACAGCATTGTAAATCAAAAAATTTTATTGGAAGACTTTGCTGTTAAAAATAATTTTTTGCATTATGAATTTTTTGTTGATGATGGTTTTTCGGGAACAAATTTTAACCGTCCTGCTTTTAAAAAAATTTTGGAAAAAATCGAAAATGATGAAATTGACGCAGTTATAGTAAAAGATATGTCAAGGTTCGGAAGAAATTATTTAATTGTTGGATATTATAAAGATATTTTCTTTCCGGAAAAAAACGTACATTTTATTGCGGTTAATGATAATATTGACAGCAGATACAACAAAGAAAATGAGTTCGCGCCGTTTATAAATATTGTCAATGAATGGTATGCAAAAGATATAAGCAGAAAAATAAGAGCACAGCTTAAAATCAAAGGGCGCTCGGAAACTTTGACCAATAATCCGCCATATGGATACAAAAAAGATGAAAATGGTAAATGGATTATTGACGATTATTCTGCCGGAATTATAAAAAAAATTTTTTCTTTATATTATAATGGAACAGGAATTAAAAAAATTTCAAATCTACTAAAAAAAGAAAAAAATATTTATACCAACTTACTATAAAGTTACTGATTTACATATCAAAGTTCCTCATAAAATGATTCCTGATGAAAAAAATACTGTTGGTCAAATCAAACTGTTTTACAAATATTATCAAATCAAGCTTATGTCGGTGATGCCGTTAACTTCAGAACCCACAGAAAAGATTCTAATGCAGCAAATAATGAGCAAGTCATTATCAAAAATCATCACGAAGCAATTATAGACAGAGAAATTTTTAATGTTGTAAGCAATATTAGAACATCAAAAAGATGTGTCAGAAAATTTTATGATGATAAAGATATTTTCCTTGGCTTAGTTTTTTGTGCTGATTGTGAAAAGAAACTTTACATAAGAAGACACAAAGAACCTTATAAAAACTTTTATTCATGTTCATCTTATAAAAATTATCATCTTTGCTCTTTTCATAGAATTATGACAAACGATTTATATGCTTATGTTTTGATAAATTTAAAAAGATTTATCAATTTGGATAAGCAATTCTCACTGGAAGAATTTTTGAAGCAAAAGCTTAAAATTCAGAAAACAAAAAAGGCTTCTGTTCTTAATAAAACAATCGAAGAATATGAAAAAAAGCTTGATGAATTGGATAAAATTTTTAAAATTTTATATTCTGACAGGGTTTCTGACAAAATAACACCGGAACAGTTTAACAGACTTTACAAAAGTTATTCCGATGATGAAGAAAAGTTTAAAAATAAAATTTCTGAGATAAAAAAACAAGTTAAAGAAAGAAAACAAGAAACAACTAATATCCAAGATTTTACAAATGCATTGAGAAAATGCCAAAATGAAATACTCTCTAATAAGCTTACAGAAAAAACTCTTCACAAACTTATTGATAAAATCTTTGTCCATGAGGGCATTGGCAAAAGAGAAAATCGCACTCAAAGCATTGATATATATTGGAAAAATATTGGGTTAATTGATTTTTCCGATAATGGTATAAATAAATAATATTCTCTAACTGTAGGCTAAATATAATTTTTGTCTACAGTTTTAAGATGTACAAAAACATATAATGAACTTCTTTATTTTTAACTTAAATTTTTCCCTACAAAAAAGTTTACATAT
>CANRHR010000047.1 GCA_947630475.1 uncultured Clostridia bacterium
TCACGTCTTTTAAGCTCATCAGCCTGCAGATAACGCTGCATTACATATAATTCCGCCATACTGTTTGAAATGGGCGTACCTGTTGCAAAAACAACACCTTTTGAGTTTGTTATCTCATCAATATATTTACATTTCATAAGAAGATCGCTTGCTCTTTGCGATTCACTTCCTGCGTTGATTCCCGATACATTTCTTCCCATTTTGCTTACAAAAAAGAGATTCTTAAACAGATGTGCTTCATCTATATAAAGTCTGTCTGTTCCCAGTTCTTCAAAGGTAATTGTTCTGTCACGTTTTTTTTCGTTAATAAGTTTTTCAAGCTTAGTTTTAAGCTTCTTTACCTTGCTCTCAATTTGTCTGACGGTAAATTTATCACCTCCGGATAAATTTATGATTTCATCAATTTCATTTCGTAAAAATTTGATTTTTCTTTCATCGGAAAGTGGAATTTTCTCCAATTGATTATGGCTTATAATAACAGCGTCATAATTTCCCAATGCAATTCTTGAACAGAATTTTTTTCGGTTTTCTTTGGAAAAATCCTTTTCTGTGGGAACAAGAATATTTGCGGTAGGGTAGAGCTGCAAAAATTCCTTTGCCGTTTGATTTACAATATGCTTTGGTACAACAATCAAGCTTTTTTGGCAAAGTCCCAAGCGTTTGCTTTCCATTGCGCTTGCGACAATTTCATAGGTTTTTCCTGCTCCTACGCTATGTGCAAGTAAGGTGTTCCCTCCGTAAAGAGTATGCGCTATTGCGTCTGTTTGATGCTTACGAAGCTTTATTTCGGAATTTATGCCGCCGAAAATAATATGCGAACCATTATATTCACGAGGGACTACGGAGTTAAATTTTTCATTGTATATTTTTAAAAGCTCCTCGGTACGCTTAAAATCGTCAAATATCCATTGTGCGAATTTAGATTTAATTTTATCCTGTTTTTCTTGTGCAAGCATAGTTTCTTTTTGGTTCAGAATTGCTTTTTTGTTTCCTTTTTCGTCAGTGATATAATCAAAAACCTTTGTAGGACGTAAATTAAGGCTGTCCTCTATTATTTCATATGCATTTTTTCTTTTTGTGCCGTAGGTATTTATAGCTTTAATGTTATTTTTATCTGCTGACAAATTATTTTTGTTGCTTATTCCATAAACGGAATCATAAAAGCTTATCTTTATTGTTTGATTATTACCGCCTACGGCAAACGGATCTGAATTATTATAAAAAGAGTTGCTTCTGCATTGGTAAGGAGTATTCAGAAGTTCATACATAAATTGTTCGTAATATTTAATAGGTATCCAAATCGCTCCAAGCTGAGCCGTTATTTCTGCCGCTGTAAGCTCTTTTGGCTGAACATTTTCCAATGCTTTAACGTTTACGTTATAGCTTTCATCATTAACAGAAGCTTCTTTGGCGATTATAAGCTTTTTTCTTACGTTTCCGCTTAAGTATTCATCAAAATTTTCATATTTGCCGGAAACGGGATTTTTAAAAATAATTCCCTCAAGCTCTTTTATTATCTCCGAATCGCTTTTTGAGCAAAGCTTTGACATAAAATCAATATCAACGCAAGCTTTTTCCGCAATGCTTACCGCAAGAGCTTCAGCCGGGGTATCAACGCTTTTAACTGGTTGGTAAGGGACTATTGTCCTTTTTGTAAAAATATCCGCTTTGCTTTTAAGGTTTCCTTTTTCATCGATATCTTCAAGAGCAGCCATAAGCTGATAGGAATCATCTTTGTAAAATGCTTTTTTATTTTCTTTTGAGGATATCAAGCCGTATTTTAAAGTAAAATTATCATATGCCTGATTCAGCTTATTTTGCAGTTGTTTAAGTTCGTAATCGGAACAGAAATTTTTTTGCGCATCAATAAGCTCTCTTAAGATTTCCCTTAATTTTATAAGTCCTCGTGTGCGTTCCTTTGTGGTTGTGTTTAAATTTTGTTTTTCAAGGGAAAAAACATCATTAAAGTAAATGTTGTTGTCAATTTCTATATATGAAAATTTTTTGTAATTTTGAGGGTCGAATTTTTCCGAATATTCGATTTTCAAAATTTCATTGCTTTGAATTTCCGGAATTTCACCTTTTATATTTTTAACGGCATTATCAAGCGTTTTATCAAAAGGAACATCATCAAAGGGCTTGCAAGTTAAGTCAAAGCCGTATTGTACAGATACAACAGCCAAACTGCCGGCTATCATTTCCGGATGATTTTTAAAATAATCGTTTATGTATATTTTACTTCCGTTTTCACGAGATTTGTCTGTATAAAGAGAATCATCAATTTCACTTACATTCACCCATTCGGGTACTTCCTCTTTTGTAAAATCTCTTATATTTTCTCTCTTTTGCAAAAACAAAATATCGGATACAACATTTGTTTTTGAAAATGTAGTTTCGGGAAGTCTGACAGCACCTAAAAGTTCGGCTCTTTCGGCAAGATATTTTCTTAAAGAATCATTCTTTTTGTCAAGAGTTCCCTTTGATGTGACAAAGGCAACAATACCGCCTGGGCGAACCTTGTCCAAAGCCTTTACAAAGAAGTAATCGTGTATCAAAAAGCTTTCTTTAAATTCCGGATCGTTTATCTTATAATCGCCAAAAGGCACATTTCCAACAGCAACATCAAAACTGTTTTCGGGAAAATTGGTTTTTTCAAATCCTTTTATTTGAATATTTGCCGCAGGATAGAGCTTTTGAGCTATTCTTCCTGTAATGCTGTCAAGCTCTACTCCGTAAAGATTAGAATTTTTCATGCTTTCGGGAAGAAGCCCGAAGAAATTTCCTATTCCCATTGACGGTTC
>CANRHR010000048.1 GCA_947630475.1 uncultured Clostridia bacterium
TAGAATTTGAAATTGCTGAAGCTGCCAGATACGTCCAGTCAGCCCAAATTTGCCACAGGTGTTTTGTGCTTGTCAACAGTTTTATAACCTTTTCAAATCGTGTCATTTTACCGCCTTCCTTTTAATCTTTATCAACATCAATACCCGTAATCTCTTTAAAAATATCTTTGTCAAAATTTGGCAACGCTGTTATAACAGCTTTTTGTTCATCATTTAACTTATACCACCAATCAATATAATTTTGATTATCATTTTGTGTTTTTAAATATCCGCCTGTTGTTTCGGCTTCAGGGTGCAAAGCCTTTTCTTCATCTGTCATATTCCTGAATTCAATAAAAGCAATATTTGGTTTAACCTTGTCCAATAGTTTACATGCTTCACTTTTAAGCCAATCAAAAAATGTCCATTCTGACAATTTGTTAAACATATAAATCCTTTTTCCTCCGACAGTATTAAAACATCCGTTTGAAAAATTACATTTATTATAATAGCCGCTATTGCAATCGCCGCTATTATAATTACCGCTATTGTAATCGCCGCTATTATAATAACCGCTATTGTAATTACCGCCATTGTAATCGCCACTATTATAATAACCGATATTGTAATTGCTACTGTTGTAATTGCCACTATTATAATTACCGCTATTGTAATTACCACTATTGCGATAGCCACTATTGCGATAGCCGCTATTACGATAGCCGCTATTGTAATCGCCGCTATTGCGATAGCCACTATTGCGATTACCGCTATTATGATCGCCGCTATTGTAATTACCGCTATTGCGATAGCCACTATTGCGATTACCGCTATTACGATAGCCGCTATTGTAATCGCCGCTATTGCGATAGCCACTATTACGATTACCGCTATTGCCACGTCGTCCGGTATTCACAATTTCAAGTAATTCAGACCATGGGATTTCACGCAAAATTTGAATTTTATTAGTGCATGATTTTGTACCATCGGAATCAATTTCGCCGAGTGCAAGCACTTCCGCAACCTTATTTTTTGGATTGAATTTGCAAAAGTTAAAACAATCGACTGCTTTTTCACAAAAGTGAAAACCACAATTATAAACCTTTGGTTTTACATTTTCTTCGTAAGTCTTTCCAACCTCGTATTGAAATATTTTCCCTTCCGGTCGGCAAGTCCAATCCGGTTTAAAAACTTTATAACCTTTAACAACTTTTTCTTCCATAATTTGTCCCTCCTTTTTCCTCTTTTCGGTGCTTATGGCAGTATGCTAACTATGTGCGGCTTATTCGCTCTCCTGTCCTGTTCCTGCAAAATCTCCGGCATCGCTTATTCCTCCTTTCCATCTTCGATGATCCACACGTCCACGGTGTGCTTCCCATACTCCAGCGCAGCTTCGTGGCTGCCGAAGTAAACATCTAAAATTCTGCCTTCATACCGTTCCACGATCCAGTCGGCCGGCTTGTCCTGCACGATCCTCTCGCCCAGCCCGTCGATCTCTATCCTAGTCCCAACCGGTAGAACGTCCCATGCCGCTCCTACCGTTTCGCCGTTCTTTGCTTCAGCTCCGCTGGCCGTGTAGATGATCCCGTTTGGACGTTTGTTTGCCCATTTCCCGCAGCAGATCTCGCAGGAGCAGTAAGCCGTTACCGTGAATTGCCCGATGTAGGTCTTTTCCGGATCTTCCTGCTTTGTCTCAATCTCCGGTCCCATTGTTGATATGATTGTTGGTCCTGTTGCCGGAACTGTCCATGCCATCGCCGCTGCCATCGCCGCGACCGAGAGCATTAACAGCCCTACTTCCCGTATGCCCCTTAACTTTTTTCGTTTCCTATGCCTGTTATCCATCGCTTTACCCGCTTTCTCTCAAATTCGCCAGAGCTGTCTGACCGTTGCCAGATAGTCCAGTCCTGTCGTACCACCGATTCGCACCTCCCACTCTGGCGGGAGTTCATCCCTGCGGATGCTTGCCTTGCCTGTTGTTCGCCATTCGGTTTTCATTGGTGCAAATGCCACTGTCTCTTTGCTTTTTTTCGCCCTTGCTTCCAGCGCAGCTTGCCAGTAAGCCCATGGGATCAGGTAAACTGCCGCCAGTTCAAAGCTGACCAGAACAAATCCGATTGTTCCTTCGTCCTTCGTCCAGTCCTGTAGAAAATCTCGCTGGTGTTCTTCCACCCGCTTCAGGTCAATCTTATCTGTCGCGCAGTGCTTTGCTTCAAACGCGACAGGTATTGCCCCGATCCTGCCCATGAAGTCCACGGTTGCCTTTTCCTCGTACTTTGCGCTTGCTATCCTCCCAGTTCTGTCCCTAATCGGCTTGCAGAGCGTGTGCTGTTTCTCTACCATGGCTTTCTCTTCGTGCCTGTACCTCTTGTTGGCATACTCGATCAGGCTCTCGAAGGTCATGCCCCTGTTTCCATATCCTGTCATCCGTTTCCTCTCCAATCCTGCCAGTCCATAGTCATCAGCCCGCATGTCTCGTGCAGCCGTGACAGAATGGCTTTAATTCTGTGTGTTCCCACTCCTTTCGGCGATTCCACCTCGATCAGGTCGTTCTCGTTGAAGTTCGTTGTTATGATCACGGGTCGCTGGCATTCGTATCGGTCGTTGATGATGGCGTAAAGCTGCGCCGTTGACCAATCTGTTGCCTGTTCTTTGCCGATGTCATCAATCACCAGCAGTTCGCACCGTTTCAGCCTGTCGAGGACTTTCTGCTCTTCCTTGCCATTATCGTCAAGGGTTGCCTTGATGTCCCGAAGCAGATCGTCGCTGGTCTTAAAAATCACACTGTGTCCCTGTTCAATCAGTTGGATGGCAATCGCCGCAGCGAGGTGCGTCTTTCCTGTTCCGAAGGTGCCCTCTATGTACAGTCCGTCCCCGTTAGCGTTGTGGGCTTCGAAGTTGTCTGCATACTCTTTTGCGGTTCGGTATGCATTCTTCCTCCCCGGAATGTCAGTGACAAAATTCTCAAACCTCCGGGCGAGAAAACGCTTTTTCATGCCGCTGTCTGCCAATTGCTTTTCGATCCGCTCTCGCTGTGCTTCAGCTTCCCTGCGCTGGCGTTCTTCTTCCTCCAGCCGTTTCCGCTCCACTTCTTCCGCTTCGCGCTTTTTCACGGCTTTTTCGCAGTCGCAGCGTTGCGGCGTGTTCGACCACCGCTCCACCTCCCACTCGTAGATCCAGCCGTTATGGCTGATCAGTCCGAGGTATTCGCGTTCCGCTCCGCAAAACTCGCATACCTTCGGTTCTGGTATGGTCAGCTGCTCTGGCTTCAGTTGGCTGTAGTAAAAATCCAGCTCATCATTCTGCCACAGGTTCAGTCCCTTGACTGCGTTGCGGTTTTTGTGTGCCAACCGCTTAATCTGGGAGGTTGTAGCGTACCAGCGTTTCGCACCGAAGTTCCCAGCGTACGTACCTGTCCCGAAGTAGGCTTGTGATTCTTCAGCCGTCAGGATCTGGGTCCGTATTTGCTCTTCTAAAGCCTGTGCTTCGTTGAAATCCAGAGCTTGCACCCTCGTATCCTCCGTCATCGTGTCCACCTCCATTCGTCTGTTGTGCCGCTTTCGGTTTTTCATCTTCCCACCGTTTCTGGTTCAGCCATGTGGCAGGGTTCGGGATATACTGCCCATTGTCTTTCAGCCATTGCGGGTTGTAATGCGCATGGGCTTTCACGCTCTCCATGATAGCTGTGTGTAAAACCGTGTCAGGGTGGATTTTCTTCCACGCTTTCTCAGCCGCTCCTTTCCCCTGCTTTTTGGGATAGGCTTTCCAGAATTCCGTGAACTGTCGTTCCTGCAGATTAGCTTGCTGCGCTCCTTCCCCCTCTGGGGGGTTATGGGGGGTATTTGTACTCTCCTTTCCTGTACTGTACTGTTATGTTATGTCCTGTACTGTCCTGTACTGTAGACTGGTACGGTTCTGGTACGTTTACCGTGTCGTTATGGTTTTGTGACGGTGTTGTTACCGTAACGTCACCGTTACTTTTCGTGTCTGTTACTCTTGAAAATCCTTTATTTTCAGTGATTTTCGGTGCGCTGTTACCGTTCCTTTCCTGTTGCAGTCTTGCGTTCTGCCTGTCACGATACCGTTGTGTTTTCTCTCTCGCTTTTTGTCGTTGTTGCAGATTCTTCCCTGCGTAATCGTTCCAATCATGCAGTAACAATCGCCCATTTATGTTGTCTAAAAAGCCTACAAAAATAAGCGCATCTTTAAATTTCTCTGTATTCTTGCCCTCGTAAAAGGCTGCGTCTGCGATCTCCCAATCCTCGTACTCGGTCAGGTCTCCGTCCGGTGCATAATCCGTAGCCCACCACCACAGGCAGTGTAAGTGTCCTATGGCGGCGGCTACGGAAATCTTCAGTTCCCTTGCTAGTCTTTTGGTTTTTGGGTGGTTTCGCAGCTCTTGGTGTGATTCAATCCATGGCATCTGCGTTCACCTCGCTTCTCATCCCATCGTCACTTCGCTCCCGTT